>NZ_LT906470.1:697500-1297500 GCF_900187285.1 Veillonella rodentium
GCTTTACTTAAGCAGCGTAAAACACAATTAAGCAGAAATGTGCAACAAATATATATGACTTCTATGTGGTTTTCAGAGTACAAACTCTGACAGATTCAGTGGCGATAGCTATGAGGATCCACCTGTTCCCATCCCGAACACAGTAGTTAAGCTCATAAACGCCGAAAGTACTTGGCTGGAGACGGCCCGGGAGGATAGGAAGTCGCTGATTGAAGTAAAGGCACACCTGAGGGTGTGTCTTTTTTTGTGTACGACTTCCTATCCTCCCGGGGTATCCGGTGAGCAGGGCAGTAGAAGATGGAGGAGTGAAACGACGACAGATTCACTGCATCACTTTCTTCCGAACGTAAGATTTACCAAACTGCGAAGCGGTGGAGGAAAACCTATAACCATATAAAAAGAGCTGCCTAAGCAGCTCTTAATAACTTATTCAACACCAACCATTACATTAGTAGCCTTGATAACAGCAACAACTTCTTTGCCAACTGCTAAGCCCAATTCTTTAACGGATTGAACTGTAATATCAGCAGTAACAATGTTATTGTTACCTACATTGATTTTTACGATTGCGTTTACAGCGCCTTCTTGAATCTCAACGATAGTACCTTTAATTGATTTCTTGCACTTAATTTCATTTACTACTCCTTATAAAAATATATAAATATTATATCATATTATTATATTTATATTATATAAAAAAGCCATGATGCTTGTTACATCATGGTTATTCATGGAGCGGGCGAAGGGAATCGAACCCTCCTCTCAAGCTTGGGAAGCTCGCATTCTACCGATGAACTACGCCCGCAAGATGTACATATTGTATCATATTATTAATAATATGAATAGGTTTATCTTGTATGTTTTAAGTTGCTGGTCAGTTATCGTTATAATGATATAATCTTGTATACATAACCACCTTTATTGATTATTTTCGAACTAATATGGTATCATTAATATTGATAGAGGAAATTATTACGTATATATTATATCAATAAAGAGGGGTGCTTGATGAATTATGTAAAAGCATTTTTCCAGTCTGATTCTGCGGGCGGTATATCACTTTTAGTGGCCGCTATCTTAGGGGTTATTATTGCCAACTCACCGATTTCGGCACAGTACTTTGCTTTTATGACAGTACAATTAGGCCCTATGGATGTTTTAGAATGGGTAAATGATGCCTTAATGGCTCTGTTTTTTTTATATGTCGGTATTGAAATTAAAAAGGAAATGATTTCCGGTGAATTAAATACGTCTGCAAAACGGTTATTACCTGTTATTGCAGCATTTGCCGGTGTGGTTACACCGGCCATCGTATTCTATTTTATCGCCGGTTATCAGCCGCAGTATTCACATGGCTGGGGGATACCTACCGCGACGGATATTGCCTTTGCAATCGGTGTTATCACTATGCTGGGGAAAAAAGTATCGCAAGCGATGCGGGCTTTTTTGGCTGCTTTAGCAGTCATAGATGATCTTATCGCCATAGTGGTTATTGCACTATTTTATGGTGCAGGTGTTCATTTTACTTATTTGCTCGGGGCCGGTGTAGTCACTGCACTGTTAGTCTATACGAATAAACAAGGGTATGTACGACCGCTTCTTTATATCGTATTAGGTATTGCACTATGGTATTTAGTATTAGAGTCCGGTGTTCATGCAACCATTGCGGGTGTCATATTAGCGATGACCATTCCTTATGAAGGCAAAGTAGATATACACACAGTATATCCTATGGATGCTTGGGCGGAACGATTAAAGCATTGGGTTAATTTTTTAATCATTCCATTGTTCAGCTTTTTAAATGCCGGCGTATCGTTTGCGGAATTCTCTATGGATAATTTGTGGCATCCTGTTGTAATGGGGGTATCCTTGGGCTTAATTTTGGGGAAACAGTTGGGGATTTTCTCCGCTGTATATATTCTCGTGGAATCCAAGGTCATTAAAATGCCGAGTAAGACGACATGGCCTGAAATTTATGGTACCGCAATATTATGCGGTATCGGCTTTACAATGAGTTTATTCGTGGCTACATTGGCATTTCCTCCCGGATTTAATCAGGAAATGGCTAAAATTGGTATTTTCCTAGGCTCTATCCTATCCGGTTTGTTAGGGGCTATAGTACTGCTTACTGCCTATCAAATACGCAAGATGCGTGGTAAACTATAATAGGATTATGTTTTGAAAGTATAGAAAGGTCTGAAATGGAACGAGTTTTTATTTTTTTACGTTCTCCAGCAGCAGCTACTTCCGTACTGTTAGGGGCAACGGTGATTGCTCTAATTTTAGCTAATTCACCATCGTCTGAACAATATTTTGGTATTGTTAATCATCATCTGGGCCCTTTATCGATCATGGAGTGGGTTAATGATGCATTGATGGCAATCTTTTTTCTCTTTGTCGGATTAGAAGTTAAGCGGGAGCTTATAGCTGGCGAGCTTAATACTAATGCAAAACGAGTTATGCCCGGTATTGCGGCTTTATTTGGTGTACTTACACCGGCGTTGATATATTTTTTGATCGCCGGTCATAGTGACGAATATATTCATGGTTGGGCTATTCCGACTGCAACAGATATCGCGTTTTCTATAGGAATCATCACTGCGTTAGGTTCACGTGTACCAAATGCGATGAAAGTATTCTTAACGGCATTGGCTGTTATTGATGATCTCATAGCGATTATCGTTATTGCCATTTTCTATGCTTCAAGCATTCATGCCATGTATTTGCTTGCTGCAGCTGTTATAGTGGCGGCATTGATCTATTGTAATAAAGCGGGATATGTGCGACCGCTACCGTATATTATTTTAGGATTTATCCTATGGTATTGTGTATTAAAATCAGGACTACATGCGACAATGGCGGGTGTTATTTTAGCTATGACGATTCCCGCACATGGTAAGGTCGGTCACATGGTAGTACGTCCTATGCAGCATTGGGAGCACGTGTTGTCCAACTGGGTTAGTTTTCTTATCGTTCCTGTGTTTGCATTCTTTAATGCAGGTGTGGACTTACGCGATGTTTCGTTAGGCGATTTAACGCATCCCGTTGTGTTAGGTGTTGCGTTAGGTCTTATCTTAGGTAAGCAGATTGGTATTTTTGGCGCCGTATTCGGTATGGTTAAGTTAGGTTTGGTATCGATGCCGACAGATTCCAACTGGAAACATGTATATGGTACAGCTATTGTATGCGGTATCGGCTTTACAATGAGTATTTTTGTATCTATTCTGGCATTTGATCCGGGTCATGCACAAGAAATGGCAAAGGGCGGTGTTATTTTAGGTTCAATTATCTCAGCCTTGCTGGGTTATATATTCTTACGAATTGTAGGTGCAAATCGCAAGGAATGCCATATCGGATTGTATCATAATTGTTGATCCTATAGTTTATAGCTTTTTAGTAAGCCATCCTTCATGGGTGGCTTATTTTTATATGATATAAATAGTTACAGTTTGCCTTATTAATGGTTTATAGATTCTTTAAAGATATATAGTATACTGAACCTTATAAAGTGGGGGTATGTATGATAAAAAAGATAATCATCGCATGTACATTGGTGTGCATGACCGCTATGATGTCATCTGTGATTCTGGCGAAAACCATAGATCGCGGTGCTCGCGGTAAGCATGTAACAAAAGTACAGACAATTCTGAAACACCATGGATTTTTACATGATTCTGTAGACGGCATTTATGGTCGTAATACGGAACAAGCAGTGCGAAACTTTCAAAAATCAAAAGGCTTGACTGCCAATGGTCGCGTAGACTCGAATACGATGAAAGAATTGGAAAAAATAGAACTCCAATATGGTGGGCATGGAACACAGCGTGGTCATAACGGAGTACCTAACAAATATACGCGGGTCTTAACGATGGAGGCCAGCGCCTACTCATCTCAGGATCCGGGAAATGGAAAGTATACGGCTACAGGCAGCCGCCTTCGTAAAGGTCTCGTCTCTGTAGATCCTAAGGTGATTCCGTTGGGGACTAAATTGTATATTGAAGGTTACGGGTATGCCGTTGCTGATGATACGGGCGGAGCGATTCGTGGACATCGTATAGACTTAGCCTATGACACTAGGGCTGAAGCATTACAGTTCGGACGCCAGACCGTTAAGGTTTACGTATTATAATTGAGACTCTCCGGTTGTGCCGGAGAGTTTTTTATCTTTTAATTTAGATATGCTGTTTTGAGTTGAGATCCATATTAGATAGATGAGAAGGTCTGATAAGATACCGAATTATGGTGTAAAAGAGAACTCGAATATTCGGAAAATATGATATAATAAGCAGTGAACAGATTTGGTTTACATGGCCGTGTATAGGCTGTGCTAAATGACCTCTAGTTGTATGATATGTGAGAAAAGGATTTTCTATGGATAAAGTACGGCGTGTCGAAAGAATGGTGGCAATGACAAAATTGTTGGTTGACTCACCTCAAAAATTGATTCCTTTAAATTATTTCTGTGATTTTTTCGGTATGGCAAAATCCACAGTCAGTGAAGATTTGACCTGTGTGAGACAGTCTATGGAGCACTTTCAGTTAGGAACACTGGAGACCGTGGCCGGTGTGGCCGGAGGGGTTCGCTTTATTCCGAATCGCAGAGGTTCTCAGGCAAATGGTATTTTAAAGGATGTACAGACCCGGTTGATGGAACCGGATCGTATTATTCCTGGCGGCTTTATTTATATGTCCGATATTTTGTACGACTGGCATGTGATGACGCGTCTGGGCGAAATTATCATGACTCGTTTTATGGATCGTGAGCCGGATTATATTTTAACAGTGGAAACAAAGGGAATTCCTCTTGCTGTTATGGTAGCACGAGCTTTCAATAAACCTCTTGTGATTGCACGGCGTGACAGTAAGGTAACGGAGGGGTCCGCTATCAGTATTAATTATGTAACGGGATCGTCGGGGCGTATCCAGACGATGACCTTAACTAAACGCGCTATACCGCCCAATGCACGGGTTCTCATTATCGATGATTTTATGAAAGCCGGCGGTACCGCAAAAGGGCTTAAAGAGTTAGTCCTTGAAATGAGCGGTGTCGTTGTGGGAACAGGTGTTTTGGTCGCTACAGCGGAACCGAATCCTAAATTGATTGATGACTATGAATCGTTGTTTACTTTCTACGGCATTGATGAAACTACGAAAAAGATAAATATTGAGCCTGTATTTGATGCAATATAGGTTCAGTTAATTGATATAGTTGACGTATCGATTTGTTATGAAATATACGGCGGAATCTATTATGATGAAATTTATTCCAAGTAGTGGTTGTGATGAATTGATGACATATGGTGAACAGATAGGAGATTACTATGAATATTGCGAGCCTCATTTTAGCAGCCGGTAAGGGTACTCGAATGAAATCCAAATTGCCTAAGGTCCTTCATAAGGTGGGGGGCAAGGCCATGGTGGAACGAGTATTGGATACCGTTCAATCCATGGGTACAAATCGAGATGTGGTCGTTGTCGGCTTCGGTGGAGATGCGGTGCAGAATTATTTGGGAGATCGTGCTGAATTTGTACGCCAAGAGGAACAAAACGGCACAGGTCATGCGGTAAAACAGGCACAACCCGTTTTGGGCGACTATGATGGAACTATTATCTTACTTTGCGGAGATACGCCACTGGTAACTAAGGAAAGTCTGGAAGCACTGTTACAAGAACATGTGAAATCGGGAGCGGCGGCGACGATTTTGACTGCGCGTATGCCTGATCCTACGGGTTATGGTCGTATTATCCGTAATGAAGCGGGCTCCGTGGTGCGAATCGTGGAACAGAAGGACGGTAAACCTGAGGAGTTGGCCGTACAAGAAATCAATACGGGTATGTATGCATTTGACAGCAAAAAATTATGGCCTTGTCTCGATCAGTTATCCGATGATAATGCACAAGGTGAACTTTATATTACGGATGTAGTCGGCATTCTCGTGAATGGTGGAGAACGTGTCAGTGCGTATATGACCGAGGACTTCGAAGAATCCCTCGGGGTAAACTCTCGCCATCAACTAGCACAAGCTGAAGAGATTTTAAAACGTCGTAAAAATCATGAACTCATGAATGACGGCGTGACTATTATCGATCCTGATACAACCTATGTGGCACCTGAAGTCGTAGTCGGTCCCGATACGATTTTACATCCCGGAACGATTTTGGAGGGGAGCACGGTTATCGGTAGCGGTTGTGAAATAGGCCCTCATACACGGTTGTCGAATGTAGTGGTTGGTAATGATACAGTCATTCATTTTACCTACGGGCATGATTGTGAGGTTAAAGATGGTGCAGACATTGGACCGTATGTTCATTTGCGTCCGGATACCGTTATCGGCAATAAGGTTCATATCGGTAACTTTGTGGAGGTTAAGAATAGCAACGTCGGAGACGGTACAAAGTTCCCTCATTTGTCGTACATCGGTGATAGCGATGTAGGTTCCGGTGTTAATATCGGTTGCGGTACGATTACCGTTAATTACGACGGCAAAGTTAAGCATCGTACAACCATCGGTGAAGGGGCTTTTATAGGTTGTAACAGCAATCTGGTGGCCCCTGTAACGATAGGTAACTACAGCTATGTAGGGGCGGGTTCTACGATTACGAAAGATGTACCCGATAAGGCGTTAGCCGTAGGGCGCAGCAAACAAATCGTCAAAGAAAACTGGGTTACAGATGATACTTTTAAAAAGAAATAGAAAATCAGGCAAAAATTTTTACACAACTGTGACAAAATAGTATACAATAATAGGGCAAGAGTGTGTATCTGTAATTCCAGGACAGATTACGAATAAGTAACCGATAGTACGAACAGATGAAAGGGTAACAAAATGGCATTTGAAGACGGCAAGAAACTTAAAATTTTCACAGGTAATGCGAATCCGGCGTTGGCAAAGGAAATTTGTGATTATTTAGGTTTGCCTTTAGGTGAAGCATTTGTAGGGCGCTTTAACAATGGCGAAGTGCAAATAATGATTGATGAAAGCGTACGTGGCAAAGATGTATTTATCATTCAACCGACCAGCTATCCTGTAAATGATAATTTAATGGAATTAATGGTTATGGCCGATGCTTTAAAACGCGCTTCGGCTCGTCATATTACGGCTGTAGTACCGTATTACGGTTATGCACGTCAAGATCGCAAGACTCGCGGACGTGAACCGATTACGGCTAAATTAGTAGCGAATTTGATGCAAACAGCTGGTATTACCCGTCTTGTAACTATCGATTTGCATGCAGGTCAAATTCAAGGCTTTTTTGATGTGCCTGTAGACCATTTGTTCGGCGCATCCATCTTGGCTAAATATATCAATGAAAAGAATATGGAAGATGTTATCGTCGTATCCCCTGATCTTGGCGGTGTTACAAGAGCTCGTGATTTGGCTGACCGCATCGGTGCACCGATTGCAATCATTGAGAAAAAACGTCCTGAACCGGGTGTAGCAAAAGTTATGAATCTCATCGGTGATGTGGCAGGTAAAAACTGTATTATTATCGATGATATCGTGGATACAGCAGGCTCCTTGGTTGAAGGTGCCAAAGCATTGGAGGAATTCGGTGCTAAATCCGTTACCGCCGCTGTTACTCATGCAGTCTTGACAGATCCTGCCAGTGAACGTATTGCAAATTCCAACATTAAGGAACTTATCGTTACGAATACCATTCCATTGCCGGAAAACTGCAAGTTACCGAATATTACACAATTGTCCGTTGCTCCATTGCTGGGCGAAGCGATTATGCGTATTTTCCATGAAGTATCGGTAAGTAATTTGTTTGATAAATAATAGGTGATCATTGAAATTAGTAGTAGGTCTTGGTAATCCCGGCAAGCAATATGCAATGACAAAACATAATATAGGATTTATGGTTGTTGATGCCATTGCCGACAGCGTGCCTCATACACCGTGGAAAGAGGAACAGAATGCCGATGTATGCAGTATCACTGTAGATGGAGAGAAAGTATTGCTTGTAAAACCGCAAACATTTATGAATGCCAGCGGTGAATCGGTAGGACCTTTGATGCGGTATTATAAAATTAGTCCTTCCGATGTGTATTGCATCTACGATGATATGGATTTGCCCGTAGGCAAGTTGCGCATACGTCCTAATGGCAGTTCCGGCGGTCATAACGGAATAAAATCTTTGATTTCTCATATAGGAACCGAGGAATTTCCGCGATTTCGTGTCGGTATAGGTCGTCCGTTGCCGCAGTGGACCGTGATTGACCATGTATTATCTCCATTCAGCGATGAGGTACAGGATAAGGTTGATAAAGGTATTAAGGACACTGTGAAAGCTGTGCTTGGTACGTTGGAGGTAGGACTCGACAAGGGAATGAATCAATTCAATCCTAAACGTCGTCCACATCGGTAATTACATGCATAAGGGCATGAGTCTCTTTGAGATTCATGCCTTTTTTATGAGGTATAAATATGGATCAAAATCGCATGCCTTTTGTAGAGGCCTTAAGTGCATATAAAGAGGAACATTTTGTGCCCTTTCATACACCGGGACATAAAATCGGGGGCGGTGCACCACAACTGTTACGCGAGTGGATGGGCGCGGCATTACCCTATGATTTAGGGGTTATGTACGCTTTGGATGACCTTCATGAGCCGGAAGGCGCTTTAAAGGATGCCCAGGATTTGACGGCCCATCTGTATGGAGCCGATTATTGCTGGTTTTCCATTAACGGGACGACGGCCCTCATAGAAACGATGATTATGGGAACAGTCGGTTCGGACGATACGATCATTATACCTCGTGAAGCACATAGGTCCGTTATTAGCGGACTCGTTTTATCGGGCGCGAGACCGGTCTACATGGAAGGGCGTTTTGAGGAGCGGTGGGGCGTTCCGTTAGGTGTTACTGTTGATGATGCAATAGCAACTATGGAGGCGCATCCGGAGGCAAAGGCTATCCTTGTGGTGTATCCCAATTATTATGGTATAGGCGTTGACATCAAACGTATTGTCGACGAGGCCCATAAACGGAATATGATCGTTCTCGTCGATGAGGCGCATGGACCTCATCTGCCGTTCTCAGAGTCTCTACCTGTCGAGGCGATTACCGCAGGTGCGGATTTGGTGGCGCAAAGTACGCATAAATCGGTCGGCTCCTTAACACAGACGTCCTGGCTCCTCGGCCAGGGGTCTCGTATTGCGCTTAGACGGATTACACAGATGCATCAGATGCTGCAGAGCACGAGTCCAAATTATATTTTCTTAGCGTCCTTAGATATGGCTCGCCATCAATTGGCTACGGAAGGCGTTGTACTCGTAAATCGAGCTGTAGAGTTGAGTATATATCTGCGAAATGCGTTACGATCCATTGACGGCATATCCGTGATGGAATACCCCGATATTGCGGACA
Source organism: Veillonella rodentium (assembly GCF_900187285.1). Lineage (NCBI taxonomy): Bacteria > Bacillati > Bacillota > Negativicutes > Veillonellales > Veillonellaceae > Veillonella > Veillonella rodentium. Next base: position 706,870 of record NZ_LT906470.1, read on the forward strand.
AGGTGATCAATTATGACTGCACTAAGGTGCTTATTGATGCGGGGAACTTGGGATTGACCGGTATAGAGTTTGAACGGCTGTTGCGGTCTCATCATATCGAGGTGGAGCTGGTGCAGGCGAATCATGTACTGGTGCTGATCACCATCGGTGATACGGAATCATCGGTGAATGCTTTGATTCAGGCCGTACAAGCTGTCCGTGACGAAGCGATTGATAAACAGGCCGAGGCTGCTAAGATGCATATTATAGAGTCTTCGGCTTTACCTCAACCTGTAGCTCGCATGACACCGCGTAATGCCATGTATGCCAAGCGTGAGCGTATAGCGATAGATAAGGCTTTGAATCGTATTTCGGGTGAAACTATCGCATACTATCCTCCGGGGATTCCGTGCGTTGCGGTAGGTGAAGAGATTACACCGGCTGTGTTACAATATATAGAGAATCGAAAGGCCCTCGGCTATATGCCGAACGGAGCGGAGGATATGACGTTAGAAACGATATGGGTTTTACAGGAGTAGTTATTATGGGGACTTTAATCATTTTAGAAGGTGGCGACGGCAGCGGAAAAGCGACGCAGACGGCATTACTTGTAAAACGTCTTGCCGATGAAGGTCATGCGGTGAGGTCCGTGAGCTTTCCCAATTATGACAGCGATGCATCCATGCCTATCAAGATGTATCTGGCCGGGGAGTTCGGTCGTGATGTGAACGATGTTAATCCGTATATTGCAAGCTCCATGTACGCCATAGATCGATTTGCATCCTTCAGAACCGACTGGGAGGATTTTTATAATAGCGGCGGCATCATCGTTGCCGATCGGTATACGACGTCGAATATGGTGCATCAGATGGTTAAATACGACGATCCGGTAGAGCGTAAGAATTTTCTGGACTGGCTTGAAGATTATGAATTTATTAAATTCGGGCTTCCAAAGCCGGATGCGGTGTGCCTTCTCGATATGCCGTTAGAAGTGAGTGAAACGTTGATGGCGGAGCGGACCGGTAAAACGGGCGGTGCTACGGGTGATATTCACGAAGGTAATCATGCATATTTAGCGGCTGTTCATAACGCTTATGAAGAGTTGGTAAAGCGATATAAATGGCATCGCATTTCTTGTGTTGATAGGGATGATGTCGAGTCGTATCGGTTGCGTACCGTTGAAGCTATTCATAAGGATGTGTATTCCGCTGTTCATAGCCTATTGAAGCTCGATAGATATAAGTTAAGATAAATCGATATGAACTACCTGCTATTTAAGGCTGATATAGCCTGGTAATTTCCGGATAATAACAAAGGCGACTCTTTTAAAAGTCGCCTTTTTCCTATATAATATTAATATTGAGCAGATATTGATAGGAGGCGCTATGACATATTTTGATACCGTAATCGGTCAAGATTCGATTAAGTCACATCTATCTGAACTGGTAGGGCGCAATGCACTGCCTCATAGTTTGCTCTTTTATGGTGAAGCAGGCCTCGGCAAATTGGATATGGCAATAGGCTTGGCATCTCTTTTGTTGGGACGTCCCGTGTTTTCGCAGCCACGAGGTGAATCTTATTTGGCGGATGTGACTGCGGCTCGCTTAGCCAATGGTGAAAGCGAAAAGCGCATCGAAGCCGAAGGATTGCCGATTTATATCGATAAAGGGGATGCCTTCTGGATTCGTCCCATGAAGACGACCTTAAAGGTGGAACAGTGGTATAACTTATTGCAGGACCATTTATCGGTGGCGGGCAATGGAAATCGCGTCGTCATTGTGGAGGACTTTCACACGGCTAATGCGATCATGGCCAATGCGATGTTGAAAACCATCGAAGAGCCGCCGCAACAGGTATACTTCATCATCATTACAAACAAAATCAATACTGTATTACCGACCATCATGTCCCGATGTATGGGTGTCAGCTTTCATAGTGTCGATGCGGATACAATTCGTGCCGCAATGGAGGCGAAGGGGATTACCGGTGATATAGAACAGGCATTATTGGCCGGTCATGGCAATCCGCAGTTGGTGGAGCGGCTGGTCACACAGGGCCGTATCGAGATGCTGGAATTGGCAGTAAAAATCATGGATATACTGGCCTTTGAAGAACGGTGGTTCTCCATGATTTCCTTATCCTGTGAAAGTTTACCTCGAGAATCCCTCGGTGAATTAATGCATTGGTTGCGTTTGGTGAGCCGCGATATGATGGCTCTCAAAATGGGTGCTGCAGAGGCACAATTACAGGTGCCTATGTACAAGGCTCAATTATTACGATTATTACCGCGCTGGTCTATGCAGGCTCTCTCCGCAGTTATCGGAGAGACGTTACAGGCAGAACGGGCTTTGCGCTTACATATAAAAAATGCTCTCGTGATGGACGGTCTCAGTATCGCCCTTCATGATGCTCGTGAGGAGGATTAGATGGTAACCATCGTTGGTGTACGTTTTAAAAAAGCGGGCAAAATTTATTATTTTTTACCTGAACAGTTAGAGATATCCGTAGGTGACGGTGTCATTGTGGAAACCGCACGCGGTGTTGAATACGGTACGGTTGTCATCGGACCGAAAGACGTCAAAAAAAATACTCTTGTATCCCCGTTGAAGCCGGTGATTCGTAAGGCTACAGCGAAGGATCTTAAACAAATAGAAAAAAACGGAGAGAGGGAAGAGAAAGCGTTCGGTATTTGCCTCGAGAAGATAGCAAAGCGTAAATTACCGATGAAGCTGATCAATGTGGAATATACATTTGATATGAATAAAATCGTTTTCTTTTTCACCGCTGACGGACGTATCGATTTCCGCGAGCTGGTAAAAGATTTGGCTACGGTTTTTAGAACGCGTATTGAATTACGTCAGGTCGGTGTTCGCGATGAGGCGAAGGTCCTGAACGGTATCGGTGCCTGCGGCAGACCGTTGTGCTGCTCCAATTTTCTAGGTGATTTCACACCTGTATCGATTCGCATGGCTAAGGATCAGAATTTGAGCCTGAATCCGACAAAGATTTCCGGTGTATGCGGGCGCCTGATGTGTTGTCTCAACTATGAAGATGATATGTATAAAAAGGGCGGCGACCTGTATGTGAAAAAGGAACGTCCTGCCGCTGCACAGGATATTGAGCCGCCCGGGATTGGTAAAGAAGTGGTTACCGATGAAGGCATCGGTAAAGTTCTCAAGGTAAATCACCATAAACATACCGTTAAGGTGCAGCTGGAGGCGGGGCGAACGATCGATTTGAAATGGGCCGAGGTGGCATTGCCTGATGACTGAGCAGGAACGTCTAGATGACTTGGTTATCGACGGACTACAAATTTATCAGCGACGTGATATGTTCCGGTTTTCTTTTGATGCCATTGCATTGGTTCACTTTTGTCAATTTAATATCAATCATTCCTATGTGGAACTGGGCACCGGAACGGGGGTTATACCGCTTATCGGAACTTCACTTGGCGCCGGTCAGATAACGGGAATCGATATTAATGATACATTGATTGATCTGGCACGACGCAGCGTCGCACATAATGATAAATCGAATGTGGTAGCAATGGTATGCGGTGATTATCGGGAACTGTCGTATAGGGATTTACAAGACAAACCATTTGACGGGGTTATTGTGAATCCTCCTTTTTATGATTGTGAAAGCGGTGCACTGCCGACGTCGAAAGAGCGCGCGATCGCTTTACATGACAGTCATACGACCCTTGCAGATGTTCTTCAAGCGGTACAATCCTTTATCAAGTATAAAGGGAGGCTTTGGATGATCTACAGTGCCGGTCGACTGCAATATGTTTTATCTCAGTTGGAGAGGGCTCGTTTTCAGGTTAAACGATTGCGCTTTATTCACGGTATGATTGATAAACCGGCGAAGCTTGTACTGATTGAAGCCATTTATCAGGGCAACGCAGGACTTATATTGGAGCCGCCGCTTATCGTTTATGACAAGCCGAATGTGTACACAAAGGAGGTGTCCTCTTGGTATGAGCGATAACAGACAGGGCACTTTATATTTGGTATCTACGCCGATCGGCAATCTGGAGGATATGACCTATCGGGCGGTACGCATCCTCGGTGAGGTCGATGCCATTGCGGCGGAAGACACGCGGCACACAGGCATATTACTGAAACATTTTGATATCAGAAAACCCCTTATCTCCTATCATGAACATAACAAGGAGGAAAAAGGAAATTATATTATAGAGATGTTGTCGGAAGGGCGGTCGGTTGCCTGTGTCAGTGATGCGGGTATGCCCGCCATATCCGATCCGGGGGCTGATTTAGCGGTTAAGGCCATATCGGAAGGAATTACAGTAGTTCCTTTACCGGGACCGAATGCGGCGTTGACGGCGCTAATTGCATCCGGTCTTGATACAAGGCAATTTACCTTTGTAGGATTTTTACCGAAACGGGGAAAACATCGAGGCGAGGTTTTACGGGAACTTTCACAGGTTAAAGGAACCCTGCTGTTTTATGAGGCACCTCACCGATTACAAGAGGTTCTGCAGGATATGCATGATGCCTTCGGCAACCGGTCTATAACGGTGGCACGGGAATTGACGAAGAAGTTTGAAACCTTTGTACGCACCGATTTACAATCTCTCGTGGAAAATCTGGAACAATTAACCTATAAAGGGGAGTTCGTTCTCGTCGTGAGCGGTGCTGACATGGTGGAAACAGAGGCTGCCGATATATCAGATGCGTCTGCGTCTTACGCAGATGCGGTTAAAGAGCTCATAGGTGAAGGCGTACCTAAAAAAGAAGCAATTCGACAGGTGGCAAAGCATTTTAACGTTTCCCGCCGAGATGTATATAATATTGTAGAACGTTAAGACCTTCTCATTCGAAGGTCGGAAGGAGACACATTATGGGAGACACAAGAAAAACGTATTATATTACGACACCGATTTATTATCCGAGCGCTAAACTGCACATCGGGCATACATACTGTACGTCCGTGGCGGATACGATTGCACGTTTTAAGCGATTGGCCGGTTATGATGTGCGATTTTTAACGGGTTCTGATGAGCATGGTCAAAAAATCCAGCGTGCGGCGGAGGCGGAAGGTATCACACCTCTTGAATATACGACAAATATCGTAAACAGTTTTAAGGCACTGTGGGAAAAGATGCATATTTCCAATAATGATTTTATCCGCACCACGGATAAACGCCATGAAAAGGTCGTGCAGGAGCTGTTCACAAAAGCTTATGAGAAGGGCGACATTTACAAAGCCGAATATGAAGGCTGGTATTGTACGCCGGACGAAACATTTTGGACAGAGCAGAAGCTAGGCCCTAATCATACCTGTCCGGATTGCGGTCGTCCTGTAGAGCGCGTTAAAGAGGAAAGTTATTTTTTCAAACTCGGTAAATATACGGATCAATGGCTTAAGTTTATTGAAGAAAATCCAGATTTTATTCAACCTGAATCACGTCGTAACGAAATGATTCAGTTCGTAAAGCAGGGGTTAGAAGATCTCGCTGTATCCCGTACATCCTTTGATTGGGGGATCAAGGTGCCTTTTGACCCTAAACATGTAGTGTATGTATGGTTTGATGCGCTTGTAAACTATATCAGCGCGCTTTCTCCTTTTGATGGGGACGGCGAGCTGTACAAAAAATATTGGCCCGCAGATCTCCACTTGGTGGGGAAAGAAATCGTTCGTTTCCATACGATTATCTGGCCTATGATGCTCATGAGTCTTGAATTGCCATTACCTAAAAAGGTATTTGGTCACGGCTGGATGATCGTCGACGGTACAAAGATGAGTAAATCCCTGGGCAACGTAATCGATCCGATTCCGTTGATCGATACATACGGTGCCGATTCACTGCGATACTATCTGTTGAGTGAAATTCAGCTGGGGAACGACGGTAATTTCACATTGCCTAATTTCATTACAAAAATCAATGCGGATTTATCCAATGATTTAGGCAACCTCTTGAACCGTACCATTGCGATGATTGAAAAATATCATGGCGGTGTGATTACAAAAATCGATGATATGGATGATTTGGATCGTGATGTATCCGCCATGGCTATTCAGACCGTAAATGATTTTGAAAGCGCTATGGAAGCGATGGAGCTCAATAAAGCGATTAAATCCGTGTGGGCTTTCATCGGCCGCATGAATAAATACATTGATGAAACGATGCCTTGGGTATTGGCTAAATCCGAGGATGCTCATGATAAGGCACGTTTGCAGTCCGTTATGTATCATTTGGCAGAGGCATTGCGTATCATCGCTATTTTGGTAAGCCCTGTTATCCCTGTAGGGGCACCTAAAATCTGGGATCAGTTGGGCCTTGCGGGATTCAGTGATGCTACCCTTGATGATGCAAAGGTATGGGGTGCGTTGCCGACGGGGACTAAGGTTGTGAAAGGCGAGCCGATTTACCCTCGCTTTGAAGTACCTGAAATGATTGAGACGGCACCGGTTGAAGCCGACGCGGAAACAGTTGATACATCCGACATTCCACCATTAAAAGACAATATTACATATGACGATTTTGAAAAATTAGACCTTCGCGTAGCTAAAGTTGTCAGTTGTGAAAAGGTTCCGAAATCCAAGAAACTGTTGAAGTTCGTATTGGATATCGGTTTAGAGCAGCGCACCGTACTAAGCGGTATTTCCCAGTATTATGAACCGGAAATGATGGTCGGTAAAAAGGTGATTTACCTGGTGAACCTTGCACCGAAAAAGATGATGGGCATCGAATCAAATGGTATGATTTTGTCCGCTTCCGACTGGGAAGAACATTTGGAGGTCACCAATATCGAGTCGTTACCGGCAGGGAGTGTGGTTAAATAATGAAACTCTTCGATAGTCATGCTCATGTTAATGACGGCCGTTTCGATAATGACCGGGCAGATATGTTACAAGCTTGTTTTGATGCAGGGGTTGAATATATCCTGATTCCCGGTGTTGACAGGGAGACCGTTGAATCCGGTGTTGCGTTAGCGGAACAATATAAACAGCTGTATGCGGCAGTAGGGACTCATCCTCATGAATCTAAAGATTTTACGGATGAGGATTATGAGTTTTATAAGGAGCAGGCCTTGCATAATGATAAGGTTCGCGCTATCGGTGAAATCGGTCTCGATTACTATTATGATTTTTCCGATAGGGATACGCAAAAGCGTGTATTCATCCGACATCTGGAACTGGCTCGAGACGTCGATTTGCCGATTATTATTCATGACCGTGATGCACATGGTGATATCATGGATATTTTGCGTAATGAGGGCAAGGATAACTGGGGGATATTTCACTGCTATTCGGGCAGTTGGGAAATGGCGAAGGAAGCCATCAAGATGGGCTTTTATATTTCCTTTGCCGGTCCCGTTGTATTCCCTAAGTCCACTAATTTAAAGGACGTGGCAAGACAGATTCCGTTAGATCGAATCCTCATTGAAACGGATTCGCCGTATTTGACGCCGCCTCCATTTAGAGGCCGTCGTAACGATCCGAGCAAGACTCAATTTGTGGCGGAGGAGATTGCGAATCTTAAAGGGATGGACGTAGATGAGTTCTGTGACATCACCTTTAATAATGCTAAACGCGTGTTCGATATTGAATGATACTGCACTGCTTTCACGGTACATGCCGCATTTTGTAATGACGGAATAAGAAAAACCAGAATAATATCATATAGAATACAACGCGATTCTCCCATAGCGATGAGAATCGCGTTTTTCTATGGTATACTAAAATAAATTCATACTAAACATATTATAGGATGAGACAGGATGAGGTTAGTAGCATGAAACGTATTGCATTTATAGATTTGGGCTCCAATTCGGTGCGCTTCGTCATATATGAAATCTCCGATACAGGCAGTTATCGCTTGATTTATCAGGAAAAAGAAAGCGTTCGGTTGAGTGAGAATATGTGGGGAACTCACGAACTTACAACGGCTGCCATGGAACGATCACTGGAATCCTTAAAGGCTTTTGTACATATGGCGGAGGCCATGGAGGTCGATACGATCAGGGCGGTTGCAACGGCGGCGGTGCGTTTGGCGAAAAACGGCGATACTTTTATAAACATTGTAAAAGACGAGACCGGTCTAGAGTTGGAATGTATTGCCGGCGAAGAAGAGGCGCGGCTGGGCTTCCTTGGTGTTATCAATACCATCGGACTGAAAGATTTCATCGTTTTTGATTTGGGCGGAGCCAGTACGGAAATTACATTGGTGCGTAATCGCCGTATCGTAAAGGCTGTGAGCCTGCCTATCGGAGCGCTCACATTGACGGGTACGTATCAGAAGGGGAATGAATATACCTCTAAAGAGCTGGATAAAATGTCGAAAGCCATAAAAAAGACCATAAAGGAACATGCATGGCTGAGAAATATAAAACTACCTCTCCTCGGTATCGGCGGAACGGCACGGAATATCGCAAAAATGGATCAGCGCAAGCTGTCGTATCCGATAACAAAACTTCATAATTACGAAATCCCGTATCATCGATTTTATGAGATATTACAGGAGGTCGTTTCCAAACCGTTGGCGGAACGCAAGAAAATCAACGGCCTCTCCACGGATCGTGCGGATATCATTATCGCAGGAATGACTATCGTTGATGAGCTTTTTAATTATGTAAATACGAAAATTCTCGTTGTAGGCGGCTGCGGACTTCGGGAAGGTCTGTTTTACGATTATTACGGTCAGCATTATTTAGGGGGGAATCCCATTATCGAAGATATTCTCGTGCACTCCGCGGAGAATGTGCTGTTAGGGATGACCAAGCATGAGTTTGTTCATGCCAATTATATTTGTGGACTTGCCATGAAGTTATATGATATGCTGCAACCACTACATCGGGCTGACCGCAATGTCCGTCGTTGTCTGATGGTGGCCAGCCTGCTACATGATATAGGAAAGCGGGTCAACTATTACAGCCATGCACGCCACGGTTGTTATATGCTGGTGAATAGTAATTTATACGGAATTACGCATATTGAACAAGCTTTTAGTGCCTTTCTGGTGATGAATTCCCACGGACTGACGCCGAAGGAGTATAAAAATTTTCTGTATGGTAAGCTGCTCGACCAGGAGCAACGTTTATTAGGACAGAAATTATCCATTATTTTGGCATTGGCCGAGGCTCTTGATGAAAGCCATGAACAATTTATCAAATCCTTGGACGTAACGATTGATAAAAACTCCGTCCAATTGCTTATTACATATGCAAAGGGCAAGAATATCAGTGTTACCAAGTCGGCTGTAGAGAAACTGGTGAAAGCTTTTAAAAAGGAATATAAACATCAGTTATATATTGAGTGGATCGAAGCTCGTTAGGAGGTATTATGACATTACCGAAGGTACTGAGATATGCGGTACTGCATGTAGGATCCAGCAGCATGAGCATTACCATATTGGAGTATAAGGGAATCGATGATGTGCGCCTCATTGATTATGCGGCGCGGGAGGTTACGTTTGGGGAGGAACTGTTCCAGACATCCCGGCTGAGCTTTAAAACCATTGAGGAAATCTGTCACATTCTTAAAGGCTATAAACAACTGATGGCGGATTACGGAGTAAGTCGTTCGCGTTTATATGGTACGACCGTAATTCGTGAGGCGGTGAATCGCCGCAGCATTCTGGATCAGATTTTTATACAGACGGGCATGCGCGTCGAGGTTATCGATATGCCGAAAGAGGTGTACTATAAATACGCTCTCTTATATTATGAGATGACTCGTCATTATAAACTGGCGGATCCATCGAAGGCGACATTGTTCCTCGATATTACATCCGGCGGTGTAGGCCTTACGGTCTGGCGCGGTGAAAGCCTGCTATTCCAGCGTAATATGCATAGCGGATCATTGCGGGTTATGGAATCATTCAATCGCAATCAGCGGTCATCCACGTCATTTCCCATGGCGATTACAGAATATCTACATCGCATGATCGGACCGCTCAGAGAGGAATTACAGACGTTTAATATCAATAGTGTCATTTTGTCCGGCGATGAAGCGCAATATATGGCACGCCTTATGGGGTATGAAACACATCAGGCGGAAATGATTACCTGTGAACCGGAACGATTTAAAGGACTCATTCAATCCTTTGACGGCGTGACGGCGACGAAACTGATGAATCGTTATAAGCTGGCGGAATATAAAGCGAATATCTTGATGCCCACCATGATTCTCTTCAACGAAATCATCACCGCCATTGAACCGAGAACATTGATATTCAGCAGTTTCTCCTTTTCACAGGGGATCAGCTGGTTTTATGGTGTGGAGGCTGAGAATAATCCGTTCATGTATCAATTACGTGAGCAGAATGCCCAATTGGCTCGCGCCGTGGCGGCCCGGTATCATACGGATGCGGTTCATGATCGTGAGGTTGAGAGATTTAGTCTACTGTTTTGTAATGCGCTACGCCATAAAGGCTTACCTGAACGCTGGGGGTACTTATGTAGAATCGCTACGATTTTATGCTCCGTCGGTAAGTTTGTAAGCCTTAGAAATCATGGGGAACACGCATACCATATCGTTATGGGAACGGATATTTTCGGGCTTTCAGAGGCTGAAAAACAAGTGGTAGCCAATGTAGTATATTATCATTACAAGGGGACCCCGTGCGATGATGATCCGTATTTCAAGGAATTGACGGAGCTGCAAAAGATTCAGGTTACAAAATTGGTGGCGATTATTCGTGTTGCCTGTGCACTTGATGCGGGCAGTAATCAGAAGATTACAGAAGTATCTTTGGAGGAACGGGATAATGTGTTGTACGTATTTTGCCGTACCGATGAAGATATATCCTTGGAGTGGTGGACGTTTAATCGCGATTCGGAGTATTTTACGGAAATTTTCGGCATGGAGGTCATGCTCGTAAAGGGAGGTGTACGTCATGTTCAATAATGCAAAGTATTATTTTAACCGCGAATTGTCATGGCTTAAATTTAATCAGCGCGTATTATTAGAATCTATTGATACGAGCAATCCTCTCCTGGAACGGTTGAGATTTATCGCCATCGCCGGATCGAATTTAGACGAATTTTTTATGATTCGCGTCGCCGGTCTGCGTCATCAGGTAAGAAACGGAATCGTTAAATATGATGCGGCTCATATGGATGCTAAGGCGCAGCTGAAAGCGATCGATGAGTCCGTACAACGTCTTGTCTCCATGCAGAGCGCTTATCTACATAATGTGCTGGAGGCCCTTGAATCATATGGCTTTTATTTTACGAAACCCGATGCATTGGATGTGAAGACGAAAACGTGGTTGCGTCATTACTTTGAAGAGCATATCTATCCGGTGGTTACACCCTTGGCGGTAGACTCGGGACATCCGTTTCCATTTCTGACGAATCATACGATTAATGCCATTGTTCGTATATTTCAGGTTCAGGAGGATGGTACAAAGGATTATAAAATTGCGATTTTACCGATTCCGTCGGTACTTGATCGTATTATTGAATTGCCGAATCGCAACGGTAAGGAACACCGATTCGTCTACCTGGAAGATGTTATAACCTATTATGCGAATCAGTTCTTTCAAGGTTACGGTATCGAAGAATACATGGTGTTTCGAATCACGCGTGATGCGGATCTCGAAATTGATGAAGAGGATGCGACGGATCTGCTCTCCGAGGTTGAAGCCTCTTTGCGTCGGAGACGCCGTGGTGATGCGGTACGCCTTGAGGTAAGCGGCGCCGTAAAAGAAGGGCTGCTTGATTTCGTTCTGACCAGTGTGGAACTGGAGCCGAAGGATGTATATCGCATTGAAGGACCTTTGGACTGTCGTATGTACTTTAATTTCTGTAATTATCCGGGCCTTGATGCATTGCGTTATGAGCCCTTTGAGCCTAAGATTCCCGGTGAACTTGTAGGGGATGAAGGAGAAAATTTATTTTCTATTATCGGTAAGCGTGATATATTCGTACATCATCCTTTTGAATCGTTTGGTGTCGTAGAACAGTTTATAGCACAGGCCTCTACCGATCCTGATGTATTGGCGATCAAGCAGACCTTGTACCGCGTCAGCGGTGATTCGCCTATTATTGCATCCCTTATCAAGGCTGCGGATAATGGCAAACAGGTAACGGTCCTCATGGAAGTAAAGGCGCGATTCGATGAGGAAAATAACATTCATATGGCACGACGTCTTGAAAAGGCCGGCTGTCACGTTATCTACGGATTAAAAGGATTGAAGACACATTCAAAAATAACTATGGTCGTACGTCGCGAAGATGACGGTATACGCCGATATGTGCATCTGGCGACGGGAAACTATAACGGTAAAACCGCCCGTATGTATACGGACTGCGGAATTTTTACGTGTAATGATGAATACGGTGATGATGCATCGCGATTCTTCAATCTTATCTCAGGTTATTCGGATCCTCCGATTTGGAATAAATTTATCGTGGCGCCTCTTAATTTGCGTGAGCGCATTATGGAGCTGATCAATCGGGAGATTGAATTTGCCGAAAAAGGTGAAGCGGCTTATATCATCGCCAAGATGAACTCGCTTCTCGATAAAAACGTTATTGCAAAACTATATGAAGCATCGACGGCAGGTGTTCGTATCGATCTTATCGTACGCGGCATCTGTACCTTGCGTCCCGGTATTGCCGGTGTCAGTGATAATATTACGGTGCGATCTATCGTTGGACGGTATCTTGAGCATCATCGCATGTTCTATTTCCGAAATGGGGGCAATGAAAGTATATATATTTCCAGCGCCGACTGGATGCCGAGAAATCTGAATGAGCGGGTTGAATTGATGGTACCTATTGAGGATAAACGTCATAAGGAACGGATAAAGGGCATTTTGGATCTTTATTTAGAGGACTCCTTAAAAGCTCACATCATGCGTGCTGATGGTTCTTATGGAAAAATTATCGATGAAAATAATCCTATATCTGCCCAAGAGGAACTGATGAAGGCTGCTATTGCAGGGGAAAATAGAGAATCAATGACCGTTATTGAACGTTTACAGCCGATGCTGAAGATAAATAAATGATGAAAATATACATAACGTAGTAGTACATGAATTTTAATGCATATATATATCCTTAAAAAGCTAGGAAAATAAGTGATTTTGACGGCCTCTTATCATGTTTAATGAACAAAAAATGAAGTTTTTGAAAAGTTGAACTTTATGTGGTAACAATCTAAAAACTCATAAAAATTCATTTTAGATAATAAAAAATCTATGCATACAATATATGGTGGTAGTATCTAATATATGTGCACAATTCAGAATATATTGTATATCGTCGAAAAATATCGATATGTATGCGTGGAATGGACTTTTTGGTGAAAAACATAAGTATGATATTTTAAAAATAAAGTAATTTACTGCACTTATCCGCTATTGTTAACCTTTGCGGTTTGACAGGTTGTATCTATCTGTAGTAGAATTAATTCGATACAGGAGGGATTACAATATGAGAATTCAAAAGACAAACAAACGATATGTATCGTCTGTTGTTGCTGGATTGATTGTAACGGCTGTTACCATGGTCGGTTTTAACTATAATGATAAAACCGTAACCGTAATGGTTGATGGGGCAGCACACACTGTTAGAACGCATTTAAATTCTAACGAAGGTATCGTTCGCGATGCTGGGGTTAAATTGAATCCAAAAGATAAAGTTATTTCTGATTCTACATCAATTCAAAATGGTACAACATTAACAGTCGTAAGAGCTGTTCCGGTTTATGTTACCGTAAATGGCAGGACACGTGCAGTCATGACTACACAGAATACGGCGCAAGCTTTGGCTGATGAATTAGGCTTCAAAACACCTAATTATGCAGTTCTAGGTGATAGCGACGGTGCTATCACGAGCGGTAGTCATATTTCTATTGCACCGGTTACCAGTCGCTCAGTTTCTAATGTAGATAAAGAGATTGAGGTACAGGTTGTTCGTCAAAAAGATGACACGATGGCATTAGGCGAAGAAGAAGTTGTACAAGTAGGTCAACCTGGGTTGGAACGTGTACAACGCGAAACTTTATATAGTAACGGATCCGTCATTAAAACTAATGATGTATCTACATCTATACAACGGGAAATGGTTCCGACCATCATTAAAGAAGGTACTCGTGAAGTTACAACATCTCGTAATATAGCCGGTCGTGCATCTCGTGCTATTGTTATGGAAGCATCCGCTTACTTAGCCGGTGATGGTGACGGTTACGGTATTACTGCAACAGGCGTACCTGCGGTACGTGGTATTGCGGCCGTAGACCCTGATGTAATTCCATTAGGAACGCGTTTGTTTATACCTGGTTACGGTGAAGCCGTTGCTGCCGATACAGGCGGTGCCATTGTAGGTAATCGTATAGACCTTGTTATGGACTCCTACGGAGAAGCGATGGACTTTGGTCGCCAAGACGTTACAGTATACGTATTAGATTAAATAAAATATGCATAGTAAAACGGATATATCCTTAAGGATATATCCGTTTTTGTATTCTATTAATCCTCTACATAGGGGAATAGATATTCATATTTTGATCCTTTTAAATCTTCTTTCGGTATAAAACGCAATGCTGATCCGTTGATACAATAGCGCAAAGAGCCGTTTGGCCCGTCTTCAAAAACATGGCCTAAATGAGCATTGCCGATGCGGCTACGTACTTCGATACGGTTCATACCATGAGAGGGATCCTGGTAATAACGTATGACATCTTTTGCAATCGGTTTTGTAAAGTTTGGCCAACCGCAGTGAGAATTAAATTTATGAGATGATACGAAGAGAGGCTCACCTGTTGTAATATCCACATAGATACCGGATTTAAACTCATCGGTCAATTCATGGCTGAAAGGTGGATCTGTGGCCGCATTCTGCGTAACCTCGTATTCCTGAGAACTTAGTGCTTTCAACTCATTCTGAGTCGGTTTCGTATAAGACGTATCGTCGATAAGAGGTTCTAGTGATAAGTCGAGTGGAATATGGCAATATCCTGTTGGATTCTTATCCAAATAATCCTGATGGTATTCTTCGGCGGAGTAATAGTTTTCTAGCGGTAATACCTCGATAGCAAATGGTTTACTTTCAAAGGACTGTGCGCGGGCCAAGGTGGCATAGATAATGTCTCTGTCCTCCATAGCGGTGTAATAAATGCCTGTACGATATTGAATACCTTCATCGCCGCCTTGTTTGTTAACGCTGAATGGATCGACGGCACGCAAGAAATATTGAAGTAAATGGTCCAAGGATAAGGTGTCCTCGTCGAAGACGACTTTAAGGGCTTCAACGTGACCGCTATCGTGGCATACCTCTTCATAGGTGGGGGTGGGGCCGTTGGCATAGCCGACTTCGGTAGAAATAACACCTTTTATTTTACGAATATAGGCCTGAAGGCCCCAAAAGCAGCCGCCACCCAAATAGATTGTATGTTCTTTCATATCAGTCACCCCAGACTTCATGGGCTATTTCCTTTACTAAGGCAAGTTTAGCCCATTGTTCATCCTCTGTTAATTGGTTGCCGATTTCACAGGATGCAAAACCGCATTGAGGGGAGAGGCATAAACGTTCTAATGGAATATATTTTGTCGCTTCCTGAATGCGTTTTTTAATAACTTCTTTATCTTCCAGTTGAGGACGTTTTGTTGTGATAAGACCGAGGACTACTTTTTTGTGGTTTGATACTTCCTGTAACGGTTCAAAGCCGCCGGATCGGTCGTCATCGAATTCTAAATAATATGCGTCCACATTTTCTTTGCCGAAAAGAATCGGCGCAATCGGTTCGTATCCGCCGCTTGCAGCCCATGTGGAATTGTAATTACCGCGGCATACATGCGTGGTGAATGCTAAATCCTCAGGACGTCCTTCCAAGGCGAGATTGTTAAGGCGCAAGTATTTTGCTGTTTCTCCCTCGATTGTAACGTTTTTATCCTTTTGGCGACCTGTCCAGTAGGCATGATCGCAACACATACCCCATGTACAATCATCGAACTGGATGTTGCGACAGCCTGTATCGTATAGATCTTTAATTACTTGTCGATATGCGGCAGCGATATCTTGAATTAACTCTTCTAAATCAGGATAGAAGGAACGGGTTGTGATACCGTTATCTTCGCGGAATAACTCCGCTAAAAATTGAGACGGTGCCGGAATCGTCTGGCGTGCCGTGGTATGTTCATCTTCGAATTGTTTGACAAATTTGAAATGCTCTACAAATGGATGATTGGTTCCTGTAATTTTGCCGGTCAGCGCGAGTGATCCCGGTGCGGTTTCCTGCCCGTGGAATTTATATCCGTGCGCCAATTCGATTTCCTTGACACCGTTAAAACCCCACATAAAATCAAGATGCCAATAAGCGCGGCGGAATTCGCCATCCGTAATGACAGGCAAACCTGCGGCTTTTTGTTTTTTGATAAGATCTGTAATGAGTCGATTTTCAACCTCTGTTAATTCATCATGGGTGATAGAACCCTTTGTGAAAGCTTCACGTGCTTCTTTTAATTCTGCAGGACGTAGAAACGATCCTACGATATCAAAATGAAATGGTGCTAGTTGTTTGGTCATAATTGACCTCCTTATATAAACGGTATAACCGATAATTTCGATAGGTTTATTATAATGAAGGTTATCGATATATAAAAATATAAATATAGTGAGGTTCAATATAACTTCAAACTATAGCATCAGGATTCTTCCGTTGTCGGTAGTTGAATATGTTTTCCGTAGTTGCGTACATATTGCTCCAAGGCCTGAATGTACTCTTGACCTAATCGGCTGCGTTGCATTTTGTTATTCGTAATGTAACCGATATGCATAATACCTTCTTCTGAGAGAGGGACGGAGATGATGTTTTCACCGTTAATTTCTTCATCGATAACACCGCTAGATACCGTATAGCCGTCGAGTCCGATAAGAAGGCTGAATAGGGAGGCTCTATCGCGCACGCGGATGTGTTTCGGGCGAACTACGGTGCTGAAAATCTCCTCTGAAAAATAGAAGGAATTATGATCGCCTTGTTCGAATGAAAGATAGGGATAATCTTCTAATTCATCCATGGATACGCTCGGTTTATGCGCTAATGGATGGTTCTTGCTGATAAAAATATGAGGATGCGCTCTGAATAGTTCCGTAAAGGTCAACTCATTCGTATGGATGAGCTTTTCCAGTACAGGACGGTTAAAATCATTGTAGAAAAGCAATCCTATTTCACTTTTCATATGAGCCACGTCGTCGATGATTTCATAGGTTTGTGTTTCTCGTAGTGATACATCGTATTGGTCGATACCGGCACCTTTTAATAGTTCTATAAACGCACTGACCGCAAACGAGTAATGTTGTGTGGAAACGGAAAATTGTTTTTTGCCGCCTCCCTGACTTTTATATTGTTCCTCCAGCAGTGCGGCCTGTTCCAAAACCTGGCGCGCATAGCCTAAGAAACGTTCACCTTCCTTGGAAACGGTAATACCTTTGTTGGTTCGATCGAAGATGGTAATCCCCATTTCCCGTTCCAGTTCCTTAATAGCCTTTGTCAAGCTCGGTTGAGAAACGAATAGTCGTTTGGCAGCTTCGCTGATGCTGCCGATATTTGCGATTGTAGTTACGTATTTTAATTGTTGTAGAGTCAAAGCAGTTCTCCTTTTATTCTATTATATTATTAATAGTAAACGATTCCATGTATTTAAGCAATGTTCTATATATGTTACAATGGACTAACAGAATGAGGAGGGACTATGCTGAAACAAGTCATCGTTGTAGAAGGAAAATCTGATATACAGCGCATTGCACAGGCTGTAGAGGCCGATTGTATCGCTACGGAAGGATTTACATTGCGAAAAGGTGTAATCGATATGATTCGCATCGCTTATGAAAAGCGGGGCATTATTATATTAACCGATCCGGATACGGCGGGGGAGCGTATCCGTCGTGTATTGACGAAGAAATTTCCTCGCGCTCAACACGCTTTTGTACCACGAGATGAGGCTTTTGCAAATGATGATATCGGTATAGAACAGGCTTCACCCGAATCCATTAGAAAGGCCTTATCTACACTGCATGTGGAATCATTGGAGTCATCTGATGAATTTTGTATGGCTGATTTAGTGCGACATGGGTTAGCCGGCGCTCCGGACAGTGCTTCACAACGTGCGGCGGTAGGAGCGAAACTCGGTATCGGTTATGGTAATGCGAAGCAATTTATATACCGTCTTAATCATTATGGTATATCTCGTGAGGCCTATGAAGAGGCCGTGAATAGTTTATGACAGGAGACAGAATGTTAGAATCAGTAATTGCAAGCCCGGAAGTCGTGCACTATATATGTAAGCGTTTTGATATCAAGATGAGTAAAAAGTTGGGGCAAAACTTTCTTATCAAACGCGGTATTGTTGATGAAATCGTTCATGCTGCTGACTTAACACCCGGTGAGCCTGTTTTAGAGGTCGGTCCCGGTATAGGTACATTGACTCAAGGTTTGGCTCAAAGTGGAGCCGACGTGACGGCTATTGAACTTGATCGCCGTTTATTAGAAGTCCTCGATACCACGTTAGCGCCTTATAATAATGTACGCATCGTACACGGCGATGTATTAAAACTCGATGTTGCCGCCATTATGAATCATAAGCCTTTTAAGGTGGTCGCTAATTTACCGTATTATATTACAACTCCGATTATCATGTCTTTACTAGAAAGCAAACTGCCGATCGAACGCCTTGTTGTAATGGTTCAAAAAGAGGTGGCTTTGCGGATGGTGGCAAAACCGGGTACAAAGGATTACGGGGCGCTGTCTGTAGCGGTTCAATATTATACGGAACCGGATATTGTTCTCGATGTGCCGCCGAAATCCTTCTTGCCGGTTCCGGCGGTTACCAGTTCTGTTATCCGTTGCGTACTGCGCGATAAACCGCCTGTGAATGTGGCTGATGAACGTTTGTTTTTCCGCGTTGTGAAAGCCGGTTTTGCACAACGTCGAAAAACCTTTGCAAATACGATGCGTACCACGGGACTTTCAAAGGAACAGATTGAGGAAATCTTATCAAAGGCCGGTATTGACGGTCGGAGAAGAGGAGAGACCTTCAGCCTTCAAGAATTTGCCGATGTGGCTAATGCATGGGCTGAGCTATAAGAAATGAATAAGCCCTCCTGATGTTAGATTAATTAAATTCTAACATCAGGAGGGTTTATTATTATGACAGAGTGATTAGTTGTCAATCAGGGATTATAGGATAAAAGAGTTATAGAATAAAACGAAAACGTGTTGCAAATTCAATCTTATGAATTAAAAAAGCCCCGGAGGGCTTTTTTAGTATAGAATACCTGCCATTGAGGTAATGATGATGGCGTTTGCGAAGTCAATCAAGAAGGCACCCACCAGGGAAACTACGAGCCATGCACGAGGGGATGGACCATGTTTACTTGCCAAGGACAACATGTTAACCAATGCGTTCGGCGTCGCACCCAGACCGAAGCCGATGGCACCGGCGCCGAGCATAACGGAATCGTAGTTGCGACCGAATAAAAGGTAAATAAGGTACGCAAAAATTATGATAAGAGCCATTTGCGCCAATAGGATGGAAATGAGCGGCAATGCGAGGTTAATTAACTGCACGAGCTTCAAGCTGTTGATAGCCATCGTTACGAATAAGGATAAAGCTACATTGGATACTGCATCAAGAGCGGTATCATTGATTTTGTATGATTTTGTGAAATCACCGAAGTTACGAATGATCGCGGCACAAATCATAGCGCCGATATATGCCGGTAATGGAGTGAGGATTGATAATCCTGCACTGATGATGGTGCCGATGCCTAAGGCAAGACCGATCCACATACAGATGGTCAACAAATCCTGTGCACTGAATTGTTTTCCGCCACCTTCGACGTGATCTTCGATATAATCGATACCTTCATCATCCATAGACTCAGGGCTTTCATAAGGTGTTTTCACATGGTGTGTCTTGATAATACGTTCTCCGACAGGGGCACCGAGAATGGTTCCGGCCACCATACCGAATGTTGCAGCAGCCACAGCGGCTGAAGCGGTGCCCGGAATACCGAGTAATTCTTCAAAGTATGGACCGAAGGCACCGGCTGTACCGAGACCGCCCATCATGGATACGGAGCCGGCCATGATACCGATGATAGGCTCAACGCCGAGTGCTTTAGCAATAAGGATACCCGTTGTATTCTGAACGACGATCCAGACGGCACAAGCAATGAAGAAGAAGATAATGAAAATACCGCCCTTTTTTAAGACCTTTAATGAAGCCATCAAACCGATGGTCGTAAAGAAGGCTAACATTAAAAAGGTTTGTAGAGAACTTTCAAAGGTGATGTTTAAAATTTTATAATATGAAAGAATAGCAGTTAAAAATGCAAATGGTAAGGCCCCTACGGCAGGTGCAGGCATACACATACGTTGTAAAATTCTGGAATGTTTGTTAATCCAAGTACCTATAAATAATGTAATAATGGCAAGGCCTACAGTCTGATACATGGACAAGTTGAGGGTCCATACGTCATTAACTAACTTTAGGTCAATCAGTGGCATAAAATCACTCCTTTTAATAATAATATATTTTTATTTTATCATGAATAAATACGAAAATACTATAGAATTTATATAGTATACAAATTTTGTATATTAAATATACATTTATCATAATAAAGATCAAATAGAATTTTATTTTTTGAAAGCGGCTTACCGGAAATGAAGCAATTAAATGATAATAACTCATAATATAGATGACTTATTAACATAAATCATACCATAATTATTCGACATTATAAATAGATTTTCCTGCTAGAAAAATAAAAAATCACGGAATATATTATACGTTCTGTTATAAACGCATACGTATTCCGTGATTATAGCTTTCATGATAGAGGTAGTATTTAGAATTGCATATCCTCGTGTATTCTGAGTAAGGCGTTATACCTCATTATGTAATTTGGGTGTCGTTAAAAATACTACATCCGGATTACGTTCCTGAACCCAGCCCATCTGCCATTCGTTGGAGATGAGCACTACGGTACGGTCGCGATTGTCTTTCACAATCATCGCATTATCCACACCTTTTAAGGTGGCGATATCTACATCGCCGTCAATCCATCGAGCTACGCTGTACGGTAATGTATGATTTAAAAGATCTACACCGTATTCATTTTTGAGTCGGTATTCCAATACTTCAAATTGAAGCATACCTACGGCACCGACAACGAAGGAGTCAAGAGCACCCGGCTGTTCGAAGATTTGAACGGCACCTTCTTGAGCAAGTTGTGTCATCCCTTTTTGGAACTGTTTACGTTTCATCGTATCTTTCGGAGATACACGGGCAAAGAATTCCGGTGGGAATACGGGAAAGTCACCAAAGGTTACCTTGTGCTTCGGTGCACATAGGGTATCACCGACCCCCATGGTTCCCGCATCAAATACACCGATGATATCGCCCGGATACGCATTCTCCACGATGGTTCGCTCAGTAGCGAGGAATTGCTGCGGTTGCGATAGGCGAATGGTTTTGTTAGATTGACGATGTAATACGGACATGCCTTTTTCAAATTGGCCGGAGCAGATACGCATAAATACGATGCGGTCATGATGATTTGGATCCATGTTGGCCTGAATTTTGAATACCAAGGCGGAGAAGTCTTCGCTCGTTGGCTGTACCGTTTCTTCAATGGCTTCACGTGGAGCCGGGGATGGGGCGAGTTCCAAGAATTTTTCCAAGAACGGTTTGACCCCGAAATTTGTCATGGCGGATCCGAAGAACATCGGCGTCAGTTCGCCGGCGCGAACTTTATCAAAATCAAACGGATCGCCGGCCACATCGAGCAGTTCAATATCATCGAGGAGGGCCTGGTATACCTCAGTGCCCAACAATTCTTTCATACGCGGATCATCGAGGGCGCCTTTTTCAGAGGCTAATTTCTCCTGTCCATGTGTTTCGTCTTTGGCAAAGAGCTCGATCGTTTCATGTTCTCTGTCGTATACGCCCTTGTATTCACCGTTGATGCCGATGGGCCAGTTCATAGGACAGGTGCGAATGCCGAGAACGTTTTCAATCTCCTCCATCAGGTCAAACGGGTTGCGTCCGAAATGGTCAATCTTATTGACGAATGTAAAGATTGGAATACCGCGTTCTTTAGATACGGCAAATAGTTTCTTTGTCTGCGTTTCGACGCCTTTTGCCACGTCGATGAGCATGACTGCACTGTCCGCTGCCATTAATGTGCGATACGTATCCTCCGAAAAGTCCTGGTGACCGGGTGTATCGAGGATGTTGACACGACAGCCGTCGTAGTCGAATTGTAATACGGAACTTGTTACGGAGATACCGCGCTGCTTTTCGATTTCCATCCAGTCGGACACGGCATGCTTTGCGGTCTTTCTGGATTTTACGGAACCGGCTAGATGAATAGCACCGCCGTATAGCAGTAATTTTTCTGTCAGTGTAGTTTTACCCGCATCCGGGTGAGATATGATAGCAAACGTGCGACGTCGTTGCACTTCTTCTAAAAATGTCATGATTCACCTCTATTATATGTTCGTGAAAGCTTTTTTCTTTTAAATGAGGATATTCATATCTTTCACATCTTTAAAATTATACATGATTTTGGTAGTTATGACTATTAAATTGTAGTATAATTAAGTTTCCTAGAACGGTATCAAACTATGCCGTAAATTGATGTTAAGGAGGGGCCCATGCGGTTATTTATTGCGGAAAAGCCGTCAATGGCACGGGAAATCAGTAAATGCCTGCCGGAAAATAAAAATATACAGAAACGCAACGGTTATTTCATCCAAGGTGACGATGTGGTTACGTGGGTTGTGGGACATGTATTGCATCAGGCCGAACCGGGTGATTATGATGATAAATATATTCGCTGGCGCCCTCAGGATTTACCCATCGTGCCGAAGGAATGGAAACTGCTAATCACCGACAGCAGTCGGCAACAGTTCGAGACGGTAAAAGAATTGATCGGAAAAGCCGATATCATTGTCAATGCAGGTGACCCGGATCGAGAAGGTCAGCTGCTCGTTGATGAGGTCCTGTATTTTGTAGGAAATACAAAGCCGGTACAGCGTATCTTATTAAATGCGCTGGATGAAAAATCAGTCAAAGCCGCATTGAATGATTTGCGTGATAATAAGGACTTTCACAATCTATATCAGTCGGCTCTTGCCCGTGCCCGTGCGGACTGGCTGATCGGTATGAATTTATCTCGTGCGTATACCTTGTCGGAGCGGTATAAGGGGCATAAAGTAACCTTGCCTATCGGTCGTGTCAAAACGCCTACATTGGCTCTTGTGGTTCGACGGGAACGGGAATTGGCCGCATTTAAGCCGATTGACTATTTTACGGTTAAAATTTTATATACCCATCCGAACGGTACATTTTGGGCGACATGGCAACCGACGGATGAACAGAAGGGGCTTGATCCCGATGGGCGCCTTATCAATAAGGCTGTAGCGGATGAACTGGTTAATCGCCTTCAGGCCGGTTCGGAAGGTGTCATCAAGTCCGTTATAAAGTCGAAGAAGAAAGATGTACAACGGTTGCCCCTGTCCTTATCATCATTGCAGGTATTGGCGGGAAAGGCTTTTTCTTATGATCCGCAGACGGTACTCGATACGGCGCAGAAGCTGTACGAAAAGAAATTGACCACGTATCCCCGGTCGGATTGTGAATATTTACCGCCCAATCAATATGGAGATCGCATAGCAATCCTCAAAAATTTAGAAAGCTCGGGAGATGAGAAACTATCGAAATGGGCGAGTGGCGCGGATTGTAATATCAGGAGCCGTGCATGGAATGAAAAAAAGATTACAGCCCATCATGCGATTATTCCTACGACGGTGGTGTGTAATGTAACGACTCTATCCGAGGAAGAACGAAATATTTATTTTCTTATCAGTCAAGCTTATTTAGCGCAGTTCTATGGAGAACATGTGTATGAGCAGACAAAAATTACGGTGGAGCAATGCAAGGAAGAGTTTGTTGCCAATGGTCGCGTTGTCATTGAAGAAGGATGGAAGGCTCTTTATAAACGGCAAAAATCAAAATTATCCTCAGATAATAGCGATGAGCCGGATCTGACTGATGAAAGCGGCGCAGAGGCTTCACCGAAAAAGGATGCTGTTGAAGAGGCGGATCATTTGCCGGCTGTAAAGAAGAATGATGCGGTTCAATACACGGATTCGACCATTGATGCGAAGCAAACGAAACCGCCATCTCGCTTTACACCGTCTACGCTGTTACAGGCGATGAAAGAGATCCATAAATTTGTTAAGAATGAAGATTTAAAGAAGCAGTTAAAGGCTGTGTCCGGTATCGGTACAGAAGCGACGAGGGCGAATATTATCGATGAGCTCATCAGTCGCGGCTTTATGAAAACATCGGGGAAAAAACAGGTTCTGTCCCCGACGGAAACGGGGTATCTCTTGGTGGATGCGCTGCCTGATGAATTGCTTTACCCTGACGAAACAGCCGTGTGGGAAGAGCGTTTATCCCTCATGAGTGATGGTGAAGATACATTAGACTCTTTTCTTGCGGATCAAATTAAATTTTTACAACATTTGATTGATAAGCTGGGATTTGATAAACAGGTTTCTTCTGGACAAATGATGCCTAATGTGGTGCGGACCATATCGAATCAAAATCGAAAGAGGCCTTTGGATAACAGCTCAACGGATATATCTAAATTGCCGATCTGTCCTTCGTGCAAAACGGGTCATTTACAACGAAAGAACGGTAAATTCGGTGCATTCCTGGGATGCACCAACTATCCGGAATGTCGTTACACGCAACCGGTGGGAGGCAGTCAGGCCGAACAAGATATGAATATTGATGTACCTGAGGAGAGCCGGGTATATAAATGTCCTCGTTGTCAGAAAGGATACTTTGTAAAGCAGGAAAACGGTGGTCGCATAAATTGGGTATGCAGCAATCGGTCGGAATGTAGGACACAGTGTTCTGATGTGCATGGAGTGCCCAGTGTATATGCTGATAAATAACATCAATACTTAATATCTTAATTGTCTACATTTAGTTGGCATCTTTTTATATAAAAGATGTTTAACATTACATGTTCTTGTTATTAGTTTTACTTAAAATAGAATAATAAACAAAGCGCGTGCAGCTGAGCTGTACGCGCTTTTGTGTTATATAAAAAGTTTTATCTTCGTTTGCCGCGACGTCCTGTTTGACTGCTAGATGTACGTCGTTGCCGCGTGTTAGAACCCTTGTGACCTCTAGCTTTGTGTGCTTTTGCTTTTGTAGACTGGTAGGTGCTGGTAATTTTAGGTTTTGCTACAGTTTTACCTCGTTTAGGTGCGACTCCGGCATTTCCTTTAGTTTTTATCTGCCCGTCTTTAGTATATTTGGTAAGGGTTGCCTGAATAGCCCGTTCAATACGGCGTAACCAAGGTTCATCTTGTGGTGTAGCAAAGGTAACGGCTATGCCGGAATTCCCGGCGCGTCCGGTACGGCCGATACGGTGGATATAATAGTCCACATCATGAGGTACATCGTAATTGTATACATGGGTAATCCCTTCGATATCGATGCCGCGTGCGGCGATATCCGTTGCGACCAGAATTTGTGTTTTTGCTTTTGCGAAGTCTCTCAAAATCTGAGTGCGCCGTCCTTGTGTTAAATCACCATGCATTTCAGCAATATTAAGACCAGCGGCGGTTAATTCATATGAAAGTCGAACAGCACCTTCCCGTTTATTACAGAAGACAATCGCTAGAAAAGGATTATCCTGTTCAATCATCTGAATGAGCCGGTTTGTTTTCTCTTCAGGATTCATCATGTACACTCGCTGGTCGATGGCATCTAATGTAATATGTTTACCTTCTGCCGTTACCGATACGGGTTTTGACATGTATGCTTTAGCTAAGTTTCTGATTTTATCCGGAATGGTAGCGGAGAAGAGCAGCAGTTGACGGTTTGCGTCGGTTTCTCCGATCAGTTTTTCTATATCCGGTAAGAACCCCATGTGTAACATTTGATCCGCTTCATCCAATACGATACGACGGATGGAGTTTAGATGGAGAGATCCTCGATTAGCGTGGTCCAATAGACGACCAGGTGTACCTAAGATAACTTGTGGACGTCTGCCGAGCTGTTGTAATTGACTCTCGATGGTTTTGCCGCCGATAAGTGGGAGAATATCCACGTTTAATACAGAACCTATTAATTTAGCCTCATCGGAGAGTTGCTTTACCAGTTCTCGTGTCGGTGCAATAATGAGAACTTGCTCCTGATGTATGTCTGTGTGGACACGTTGTAAAATCGGTAATAGAAACGCTAATGTTTTACCTGTACCTGTTTGAGCTTTTGCAATAATGTCATTGCCTTTGAAGACGATAGGAATCGATTGTTCTTGGATGGGAGTAGGTTCTTTTATACCTTGTTTCTGTAGTGCCGTGATGAGTTCATCACAGACACCTAGGGATTTGAAAGATTTCATATATCATCCTTTCTATCATAAATATTATAGTAATTATACCTTATTATCATAAGCAGGAGCAAATTACGCATCATATTGAGAATATAAATCTAGTAAAAATCAATAGTTAAAATAATTATAAACAAATAAATGAGAATTTACAAAAGTTTTTGTTTATAAATTATAACAGTAAAACTCAATTAGTTGATTGTTTATTAGTCTCATAAATACTATAAATTTATTTATTTCACATGTGCTTAATAGTATGAAATTAAAATTAATATCATACTATTTATGATAAATTGTTATCAATGTATATTAGAGATTAATTATAAAATTGATAATAATTGTTGAAATTAATCTTTAGAATGATATAATTATTTAGGATATTAATACGCATTTATTATCATATGTGATTAATATGAGGTTGTTAGGTACAATAATTAGGAGGTGTCGTATGGCTATCAAAAAGCTGAAGGACATGAAGGTCGGTGAATCTGGCGTTATTTCTGCACTACATGGCAGCGGTAATGTAAAACATCGTCTCATCGATATGGGTCTTGTACATGGTACAAAGATTCATGTTATGAAATTTGCCCCATTGGGCGATCCGGTAGAAATCAAAGTGAAAAACTTTGAACTAGCACTTCGCACGAGTGAAGCGGGTATGATTGATGTAGAGGTTCAATAGGAGGTCCAAATGGCAGATAATGGGAGAATTCGCATTGCCTTAGCGGGTAATCCGAACTGTGGTAAGACTACAATCTTTAACAATATCACAGGGGCGAAACAACACGTGGGTAACTATCCGGGTGTTACAGTAGAAAAAAAAGAAGGCCATACGAGTTTTAATGGTCAGGAATTGATGTTTGTTGACTTGCCGGGGACGTATAGTTTGACTGCCCGTTCCATGGATGAGTTGGTTGCTCGAAATGTTATCGTCAATGATGACCCCGATGTAATCGTCAATGTCCTTGATGCATCTAATTTGGAACGTAATCTATATTTGGCGGCGCAATTGTTGGAACTTGAAAAACCGATGGTTATCGCTCTAAATATGGCTGACGTTGCGGAAGATATGGGCATTAAATACGATATTAAGAAAATGTCCGAATTGACAGGGGCAACCATCGTTAGTACTGTAGGGCGTACAAACGTCGGTACAAAAGAGTTATTGCAGGCTACTATCGATGTTGCAGCTACCCGTACTGCACCGGGTGTACAGATTGATTATGGTGAACTGTTAGAATCTAAAATTGCTGAGCTTGTAGCAGAACTTAAAAAAACGGGTACTGTTACATATCCATTACGTTGGATTGCTATCAAATTATTGGAAAAGGATGCTGACGTTATTGGCAAGGTAATGCGCTTCGATAACACGGAATCAGTTATTGAAAAGGCAAAAGCCATTCGCGAAGAAATCAAGGACCAAGTTGATCTTGATGTCGTATTCCAGGAATATCGACATCGTTTTGCTGTAGATGTATATAATAAATCGTTGACGCAAGCTCCAACACAACTGGAAACACGTTCCGACCGATACGACAAAATTTTGACACATCGCGTGCTCGGGTTACCTATTTTCTTATTGGTAATGTGGTTGTTATTTAATATCGTCAACACTGTAGGCGCTATCCCTCAGGGATGGATTGAGGATGGATTCACCGCATTACAACAGTGGGTTGTTACGGTTATACCGGAAGGTCAGTTACAATCGCTTGTTTCCGACGGTATTATCGCCGGTGTAGGTGCCGTATTATCCTTCGTACCTTTGATTCTATTGTTGTTCCTAGGTATTTCCTTCTTGGAAGATACCGGTTATATGGCACGTGCAGCATTCGTTATCGACCGTGTCATGCGCGCTTGCGGTTTACATGGTAAATCGTTTATTCCGTTATTGTTAGGCTTCGGCTGTTCCGTACCTTCCGTTATGGGTGCACGTATCCTTGATAACTACAAGGATCGAATGGTAACGATTTTGATTACTCCATTCATGAGTTGCTCCGCCCGTTTACCGGTTTATACATTATTTGCTGCCGCATTCTTCCCTGAAGAATGGAGAGGTACTGTATTGTTCTGTGTTTATTTCTTAGGTATTATCTTCGGTATTATCTTTGCAAAAATCTTCCGTAAATTCTTGTTCTCTGGTGAAGCAGAACCATTTGTAATGGAATTACCTCCATATCACTTGCCAACGTTGAAAGCTACGCTTATGCATATGTATGAACGCGGTATCTTGTACCTTAAGAAAGCCGGTACATTCATCATGGCTGCATCTATCCTGATCTGGTTCATCACTTCCTATCCGATGGATGTAGAGTACTCTAAAGATTACGATGGAATGCATGAACAAGTCAACCAGACTTATGAAGTAAAAGATGCAGAAACATTACAACAGTTTGGCATTACAACAGATGATCAAAAAGACTCAGTTGATAAAATTGTAGAAGAAATGAAATCTACAGTAGAAGAAGCTAACAGTGCGGCTGAAGAAGCAGAAGAAGATGCACCTGAAATTGCCGTTGAAGATGATTCTGAAGCTCCTGAGCTATTTAATAGTATTAAAGATGATAATAAGGAATTGTTCCCGGCTGCTTGGGCTATGTACAAAAACAGTGCCAACTTGGATGAAGAAAATCAAAAAATCGACGAAGAACAAGCCGGTGAAAAACTGGAACAATCCTATGCTGCTACATTTGGTAAAGCTCTCAATCCTGTACTCGAACCATTGGGATTTGACTGGAAAATCGGCGTAGCTCTTGTAGCAGGTTTGGCAGCTAAAGAAGTTGTTATTTCTACATTAGGTACTATCTATGCAGTTGGTGGCGATGATAAGAATCCGGCACCGTTGACAGAGTATATGCAAAATGATCCTCACTTTACACCGTTGATTGCGTTAACCATGATGCTGTTTGTCTTGGTTTACCCGCCATGTCTTGCGACTCTTGCGGTTGTTAGACGTGAAACTGGATCCTGGAAGTGGGTATTATTCATGTTCTTCTATGAAAATGCCTTTGCATGGATTGCATGTTTTGTATTCTACAATGTAGGACGCGCTTTAGGATATTAATCTAAGGTGTTGATTAATTTAAGTATAACCACATCTTAGATATCCTTAATATTTTGCATTAAAGTCATGTGATTTAGATGTAGGTATTTTAAAAATAATACTTGATAATTATCAATATTCGTGGTTAAATGATAATGAGAAAAGAGAAATATCTAAAATATAGCTTTTATCTTATTTATCAATGAACAGATATTGAAAATTTTATTGATATTGAGAAAGAAGGCGTTATTATGGATTCTCTGATTATAGGACTCATAGTTGTATTAGCACTAGCTTATATCGGTTTTAAGTTTTATAAACAAATGAGCGGAAAAGGCGGCTGCGGTTGCGGTTCTGATTCCGGCTCTAGTGAATCCTCAAGCTGTGGGGGCTGTTGCGGTTGTGATAGCAATCAGAACTTGGGAATCAAACGTGCTGATAAGTAAGCTTCTACAACGATTTTCATTGTAATGAAAGAGGGGTCTCTATAACAGACTCCTCTTTTCATATATAATTTTTATATTTTAACAAAGTTAATAGGAAAGGATCATAATCATGTTCAGATTCAGAAGAAATAATTTAAGAAACGCTAATTTGTTTGCAGCAGGCCTTGCATTGGGTACTGTGGGTTTAAAAGTATTAACTTCTAAAGACGCTAAAAAGGTATATGCCGGTATCGTAGCAGCCGGTCTTCGCGCTAAAGAATCCGTATTGGAAACTGCTGAAAAAGTTCAAGCATCCGCATCCGATGTATTGGCTGAAGCTCAAGAAATCAATGAAGCTCGCAACGAAGAAATTTTTGAAGAAGATGAAAAATAATTAAAGGATGACGCATATGTTACAATTTTCTGTAGTACGAAAACTCAGAAATCGCTTGCATGTGAAGATAACGGGTCATCGCTTTACGGAAACTGAAGCGGCTTATATAGAGGATACTCTGTTATTGAATGATGCAGTTATAGATGTAACGTTCTATACACGAAGCAGTCAAGTTGCCATTAAACATAATGGTGATGAATCGGCCGTTCGTGAGGCAGTACTAGGTCTACGCGATTTGGATTTGTCCGAAGCACCTGCCTTGAGCGAGTATTCGCCACGATTGGTGAATAAAAAATACCGTGAGATGATGCTGAATAAAACGGCTCTATACTTAGGTAAAAAAGCTGTTTTACCGGCTCCTATTGCAGCGGCATGGGCGTGGTTTGACGGTCTTAAATTTATCGGAAAAGCGATTAAAACATTATGGCAACGCAAGTTGACCGTAGAGGTTCTTGACGGTGTTGCTATCGGTGCGGCACTGTTACAAAAAGATTATCCTACCGCAAGTATGGTCATGTACTTGCTAGGAATCGGTGATATTTTAGAAGAGTGGACACATCGTAAATCTGTATTGAATCTGGCTCAAAGTATGTCTTTGAATGTAGATAAGGTATGGGTTTTGACAGATGGTGTCGAAGTTAGCAAGAGCGTTAACGACATCGTTGCGGGCGATAAAATTATCGTTCGTCAAGGTGAAGTCATTCCTTTGGATGGCGTCGTTGTGGACGGTGTTATTCTTGTTAATGAAAGCTCCATGACCGGTGAGCCTGAGGCTGTTCGTCGTGATGAGGAAACCTCGGTATATGCGGGTACCGTTGTAGAGGAAGGTAAAGCCGTTATTGAAGTGCGCAGCACATCTAAATCATCCCGATATGAAAAAATCGTAAGTCTCATCGAAGAATCCGAACAGATGAAATCCGGTATGGAACAACAGGCTTATCGCATGGCGGATAAATTAGTTCCTATCAGCTTTATCGGTGCAGGCTTGACATATTTGTTGACTCGTAATGTGATGAAGGCCTTATCCTTTGTCATGGTTGACTTCTCCTGTGCGTTGAAGCTTTCCATCCCGTTGGCTGTGCTTTCAGCGATGCAGGAAGCGGCAAAACTCGGGATTACCGTAAAAGGCGGTAAATTCTTAGAACAGATCGCACAAGCGGATATGATTGTATTCGACAAAACAGGTACTCTTACAAAAGCGGAACCTGAATTTGAACAAATCATCCCGTTCAATGGACAAGATCCGGATGAAATGTTGAAATTGGCGGCATGTATTGAGGAACATTTCCCTCATTCCATGGCAAAAGCGGTTGTACGTGCCGCAAAAGATCATGCATTGCCTCATAAGGAAATGCATTCCGATGTAGAATACGTCGTTGCTCACGGTATCGCCTCCAAAGTCGGTCGTTACCGCGTACGCATCGGCAGCGCTCATTATATCTTTGATGATGAAAAAACAAAGATCCCTGCAGATGAACAGGAAAAATTTGATAATTTACCGGATACATCATCGCATTTGTACTTAGCGATAGGCGGTACATTAGCGGCGGTTATCTGTATCAAGGATCCTGTGCGTGAAGAAGCTAAACAGGTTGTAGCGGATTTACATAAGCTCGGCGTTAAGAAGGTCGTTATGATGACGGGTGATTCAAAACGCAACGCTAAACGCGTAGCTGCAGAAATCGGCATCGACGAAGTCCATGCGGAAGTCTTGCCTGAAGATAAGGCGACCTATGTAAGACAGGCCAAAGAGGAAGGCTACACTGTAATGATGGTAGGGGACGGTATCAACGACTCTCCTGCGATTTCAGAAGCTCATGTTGGCATTGCGATGAATGAAGGGGCTCCAATTGCTCAAAAAATTGCGAATGTTACAATTTCTTCCGATCATTTACAGGCGCTGGTTGACTTACGCCGCATTTCCTTAGCGCTAATGAAACGTATTAAAGCCAATTATAACGGCATTGTAGGTTTTAACGGTGCTCTTGTTCTAGGCGGTGTAGTTGGTGCATTGCCACCGGGACAAGCGGCATGGTTACATAATTTGTTTACTTTAGGTGTAGGCCTTGAAAGCATGACACCATTGTTGAAAAAAGAAGAATCACAGTCAGATACCGAAACAATTGATGTTACGGCTGATACGGTGGTAGCGTAATATTAACTCCTGTACGGGGCGGATATGGGGTCCGTCTCATGCGGGAGTTCTTCTTTTATGATGACATTTGGGTCCGATTATTGTACAATAGCAGAAGATTACTTCTGGTAGGAGAACTATATGAATACATTGTTAGATATTTGCAAACGATCAGTCTATATGAATTTGTTCATCGTAGTGCTGCCCCTAATTGCGTATATGATTCATAATGGATCCAGTGCTACGGTGGCACTTGTATGGTACTTATTATTATCACTTGTTATACCGTGGGCTTATTTATCCTATAAAACGAGTACATTTGGTGATGGACGGTATATCAATCGCATCGCTTATGTGGTGAGCTGGATTGTCGTGCATACCGTAATCTATAAAGGGATTTTTCTGAATGTCGATTTATCCATGCTCTGGGGATGGCCGACTGCGGGGCGTGACGTGGCTTTTCTGATAGTCATGTATGCAGGTGTTACGGTAAGTCTATGTATTGCTTACGGATTATCGCGTATTATAGGAGGCCGTCATGAATAAGAACTTTTGGATATTTACGTGTATTGCGGCGCTTTTTGTCAGTGCTGTTACTGTTGTACTGACATCGAGTAAGGTATTAGCGGCTCCGATCCTGGTATTTCCCGTTCTGTCTTTAGTGATACCGCTGTTGATGAGACGGCTCAAGAATGCCAAGTTTAATGATGATTTCCCTCTTCACATGGGATATCATACATACAGTTGGGCGTGGTGGTCTGTATTTTCTCTGCTGCATACACCGCTTGGCTTTCAAATTGAAAACGGATTGGTGAAAGTAGTCGTACTGTTCATCGTATATTTTATTATACAGGTGCTCATTGAGTTAATAGGTTTATTATTGACAAAAATTTTTGCCCGTCCTCGTCGCTTGGGGATGATAGATGATGTAATCGATATTGTGTTATACATCATTCCTATTCCATTCTTGTATATAGGTTCCATTCTATATATCGACTTACAGGATCCTATGGTGTATTACCTGTATGCACCATCCATGAATATCAATATTGTTTTTGCTGAGTTAGTATTGCTGTTGATGACCATGTTGGTATTCGTATTTTACTTATATCCGAGACATATTGATTATAAAAGTGTTCGCCTGTTACGCATTGTTATCACCGCTGCCTTATGGTTGGCGATGAACGGACATATTTTGTATGGTGGATATGTTCCGCCATTTATTCTATCCATAGTTCCTGCCGTTTTTCCAACATATCAGGGAAATCCGCTCGTATTCATAACTCCGGCCCTTCTGGAAGCCGGAATCATAGCGGTATCCGTAATAATAGGTGCGTTGGTGGAACGAGGTATTATTTCACGTCGTCGTGAGCGTATTTAATTTCTAGTTTCGACTTATATCCGTCAGGAATGAGAGCGAAGGAGGATGTATGAACAACAATGAACGTCCAGTAGATGATAACTCAACTGTATCAATCTCGGACAATCCGAAACTGTCTGATGAGGAGACAAAGCAAGGCAAACCGAAAAAGAAGGGGATCACTATTCGTGAATTGACCATTATCGGTCTGTTAGCGGGTATCACAATAGCATTAGGCCTTTCCGGTTATGGAATTATTCCATTGGGACCTCTTAATGTGACAACATTACATGTTCCAACTTTGATTGGGGCAATCGTGGAAGGACCGAAGGTCGGTGCTTTTGTGGGCTTTATTTTCGGCTGCTATAGTTTGTGGCAGAATATTACGGCTCCGAATATCTTATCTCCTTTATTTTTTAATCCTATTGTTTCCGTCTTGCCCCGTGCTATTTTCCCCGTATTGGCATACTTGGTATATCTTTTATTATGGAAAGCCCCTCAAGGTCCGCGTATCATCGTCGCTGCATTTATGGGAACCGTGTTCCATACGATTATGGTAATGGGCTTGATTTTTCTGCTATATGCGGATATGTTTGCGTTCAAGATGAATCTTAGTTCGGATCAAGTACTCGAAACCATTGTAGTTTTATCAGTTACGCATGGTATTCCGGAGGCAATCTTTGCGGGTGTTATTGTAACACCTGTTGCATTGGCGCTACGTAAGATGTTGCGCAAGGATACACCTAAAAAGGTAAAAGCTGATCATGTGAATACTGAGGCCGTTGTACAAGAAAACATAACAAAATAGTATTTTACAGGCTTTTTATAAATATGGTAGAATAAATATCATCTGATAAGTACTGAGGAGGAGAATCATGTCTAAACGTATTCGTACAATCAACACTGAATCTTTACAGAAAACTGCTAAAACCGGCGGTTGTGGAGAATGTCAAACATCCTGCCAATCCGCTTGCAAAACAAGCTGCACGGTAGGTAACCAAGTTTGCAAACAAAAATAATGAAAAGGCCCGCTATTGATATGTACCCCCTTTACTGGTTGTCCAGTAAAGGGGGTACATATCAATAGCGGGCCTTTTTCTTTTTCTTATGTTTGAAATACATAGCTGCTATGGTATATCTTTATGACTATTTTTATAGCTTTACCGAAGAAATATGATACAATTATCTAGAAAGTTCTATATAGATCAGCACTTTCCCATACATAAAATTTGGAGGTACCATGTTAGAATTACAACCAATGATCCATAAGTTTCGGATGAAGGGGAATTATTACTGTTTAGATGTAAACAGCGGTATTATTCACGTTATCGACGAACTCATCGATCGAGTTCTTGACATATATGATGGCACTAACCGGAATGCGGTGCATGCGGTGATGGATAGCCAAGAGGATGCAACAGAGCTCGACGAAATTATGGACGAGTTAGATGAACTGATTGCCAACGAACAATTATTTGCGCCTATGAGCAAGGAATTTAAACTTGTAGTAGGTGAAAAGCCTATTGTAAAGGCCTTATGTCTCAATATTGCGCACGATTGCAACTTGGCATGTAAATATTGTTTTGCCAGTCAAGGCGATTACGGTGGTGTAAAACGTGAGTTAATGAGTTTTGATGTGGCAAAGCGCGCCGTTGACTTTCTCATTAAAATGAGCGGGTCTCGTCAACATTGTGAAATCGACTTCTTTGGCGGTGAACCTTTGTTGAATTGGGATGTAGTGAAACAAACCGTTGAATACATTGAGTCCGTTCAAAAACAGCACAATAAGATTTTCAAGCTTACATTGACGACAAACGGGATGCTTTTAACACAGGATAAAATTGACTATGTGAATGAACATAAGATGAGTCTCGTCTTATCGTTGGACGGTCGTGAGTCCGTACATAATGCAATGCGCCCTGTAGCCGGCAGCGGTGCGGAGTCTTACAAGTTTATCGCGAAGAATCTCGTCAACGCCGTAAAACAACGTCATGGCCTTGAGTATTATGTACGTGGTACATATACGCATAAAAATCTCGACTTTACCAAGGATGTAATGGCCATGTCCGATTTAGGATTTGAACATTTATCTATGGAGCCTGTAGTCGGAGAGGACGGGGATTATGTATTGCGTGAAGAGGACTGGCCGGCTCTCGAGGCGGAATATGAGAAGTTAGCGGATCTTTACTTGCAGCGTCAACTGGACGGTTGGGGCGAAAAGTTTAATTTCTTCCATTTCCGTATGGATCTGTACCGTGGTCCATGCATGGCGAAACGTTTACGAGGTTGTGGTGCCGGTCACGAATATATGGCTGTTGTACCGAATGGAGATATTTATCCATGTCATCAATTTGTAGGTAAGGATGGTTATGTATTGGGCAATGTATTTGATGGATTGAAAAATACGGAGATTCCTAAGGCCTTCCGCAATACGCATGTATTTTCTAAACCTACATGTGCGGAATGCTGGGCTAAATTCTTCTGCTCCGGCGGATGCCATGCGAATAATATTACATTAGGCGGAGATTTGGAAACCCCTTATGAATTTGGTTGCCGATTGCAGAAAAAACGTATTGAGTGTGCTATCATGATTCAAGCTGAATTAGAACAGGCGGGAATTGATGGCAGTATTCCCGTTGCACTAGGTTAGTCTTACATATGATTGGGGATTTTCTATCCATAGTAGAGGTGTTTGTATGAAAGAAGATACTAATCATAGTCAAACTATGGAGCGTTGGGGGATTCGCTATACCGGTATTGTCCAAGGGGTCGGATTCCGGCCCCTTGTTTCTATGTGGGCCCATTCCTTACAGTTGAGCGGCTTTGTATATAATGACAGCCACGGTGTATATGTGGAAATTCAGGGGACAACGGCAGATTTGCAGTCTTTTGTGGATTCCATTGATCAACATAAACCGCGATTATGCCGGATTACTAATTTTGTTATTACAAAATTACCTCTTATATACGAAGCTATGGAGTTTGAGGTACGTCAATCACCATTAGGTGATGCGGGCACAACCTTTATCAGTGCCGATACTTCACCCTGCGAGAACTGTCTCAGAGAACTGCATAGTGATCCTCGACGCATACGTTATCCTTTTATTAATTGTACTGATTGCGGACCGCGATATTCTATTATCAAGTCTTTACCGTATGATAGGGAAAGAACTACGATGAACGAGTTTCCTATGTGCCCGGATTGTTCGGCTGAATATAAGGATATTGAGGGGCGTCGCTATCATGCTGAGCCTAATGCATGTATAAAATGCGGACCTGCCTATACTCTATATACTCCGAATCATATTGAGGTGGATACTGCTCATATATGGGATGATGTGCGTGCTCTTATTGCGTCTGGAAAGATTATAGCGTTGAAGGGGGTCGGCGGGTATCATCTAGTATGTGATGCGACGAATGATGAGGCGGTGCAACGTTTGCGTATGCGTAAACAACGTCTCCATAAGCCTTTGGCCGTAATGGTTGGCTCCATAGAAACGGCTATGAAGCTGGTTCACATGAATGAAATGGAGAAATCTGTCCTGACCGGAATGGAACGTCCCATCGTGTTATTGAATCGTAAATCTAGTAGCGACATACATCTGAGTAAACAGGTAGCGCCGCAAAATCACCTGTTGGGAGTTATGCTGCCTTATGCACCTGTTCATGAGGTGCTGGTACCATCCGATGCTGTATGGGTGATGACCAGTGGAAATCGAAGCGGAGATTCCGTTTTATATGAAGATCAGGCTGCTTTTAGAGAACTTCAAAATGTAGCGGATTATTTTCTGGTTCACAATCGTCAAATTTATGCTCCTTTGGATGATTCCGTCGTATCTGTCGTCGACGAGAAGCTTCAGTTTATCCGTCGCAGTCGGGGTTATGTACCTGAACCTGTTTATTGTGAAAGTTTAGGCGGTTCCAATTTGCTGGCTATGGGCAGTGATCTTAAAAATGCGTTCGCTGTAAATAAGGGTGAAAGTATTCTTTTGGGGCCTCATATAGGTGATTTGGAACGGGCTTCGACTTATGAAACCCTGGAATGGACGATTGAGCGATATGAAAATTTGTTCTCTACACGGCCGGAAGCGGTAATTGTTGACTCTCATCCACAGTTTTTTTCATCTCAATTAGGGCGTCATATTGGTGAAAGCTGTCATATTCCTGTTATTTCCGTACAGCATCACCATAGTCATATAGCTTCTGTTATGGCGGAGCATAATTTAACCGATGTAGTCTTGGGAATTGCCATGGACGGGACAGGTTACGGTCCGGACGGGACCGTTTGGGGCGGGGAATTTCTCCTCTGTAACGGCGCGGATTATCAACGGTTGGCTCACATTAACACCGTGCCTTTGCCCGGCGGCGAAAAGGCTGTATCTGAACCGTGGCGTCAAGCCTTATGGTATATACGTCGGTATTACGGTGACAATGTGCCTTCAGTTTATGCTGAATGGATAGAGCAGTTGCCAACAGGATGGCTGATTCTTGACAAGGCTATGCATTCTATGCCCATGATACAGACCTCCAGCTGCGGACGACTTTTTGATGCGGTAGGGGCTCTGTTAGGATTGGGTTTGGTACATACGTATGATGCGCAGATCGCTATTGCTTTGGAATCACTTTGCGGTGATGAAAAAGGGTCTGTTCTTGATTTCGCTTACGATGGAGAGGCCCTGGACTTTACTCCGACTGTACAGGCTGTTATGGACGGTGTAGTGCGTGGTGAACGTCGTCCCCATTTAGCTGCATCCTTTCACAAAACCGTAGCTATCGGTATCTGTGAAGTGGCGGCTGATATAATGGAGCGTTATGGTGTGTATAATACGGCGATTGCCGGAGGAGTCTTTCAAAATCGTCGACTCATGCAGGAAATGCATCGTGTCTGGCATGTAGGTAATTTATATATGAATAAATCAATACCTGCAAATGATGGCGGACTGGCTGTGGGACAGTTATGGATCGGGGCACACGTATTGAAGAAATAATGATTTTATATGTGATACAATAGCCTTAGCTGTTGTATATAACATGTTTTATAAGTGTTTGAATATTTATAATAATAAGTGATGATAAATGATATAATGAGGAGGTAATATGTGCTTAGCCGTACCGGCACAGCTTGTTGCCGTAAATGATACCATCGGTACCGTCGAATTAACGGGGGCTACACGCGATTGCAGCCTGCTGCTCGTACCTGATGCGAAGGTAGGGGACTGGCTTTTGGTACATGCGGGATTTGCTGTACAGATTGTTGATGAAGAAGAGGCACAAGCTACATTAGATGCCTTTAAGGAGTTAGAGGAACTTGAAGAAGCTTACTTTGCAGGAAAAGAAGCACACAGCTGATGTATTATTGAAACGCATTAATGCACTTCATGAGCCGGGCGAAGTCGTCAGACTCATGGAGGTGTGCGGGACACATACGGTATCGATTTTCCGAGAAGGCCTTCGTCAGTTGTTGCCCGAAGGTATTGAACTTGTGAGCGGCCCCGGATGTCCAGTATGTGTGACCGACCAGATTTATATGGATAAGGCGTTAGCTTATGCGGAGCGGGATGATATCATCATCGCTACCTTCGGGGATATGCTGAAGGTGCCCGGCAGCTATAGCAATCTTAGCGAGGCTCAAACAAAAGGCGCTCATATTCATGTTATCTATACGCCTTTAGAGGTGTTGGAGTTGAGTAAGCACTATCCGGATAAGAAAATCGTGTTTTTAGCGATCGGATTCGAAACGACTATTGCCGTTATCGGAGCGACCGTGAAAGCGGTTCATACGGCAGGGATTAAAAATGTATTTTTTCTCGTATCTCATAAATTAGTTCCGCCGGCGTTACGGGCTTTACTGGATCGACAGGAAGGCCG
Organism: Veillonella rodentium; assembly: GCF_900187285.1. Taxonomy (NCBI): domain Bacteria; kingdom Bacillati; phylum Bacillota; class Negativicutes; order Veillonellales; family Veillonellaceae; genus Veillonella; species Veillonella rodentium. Next base: position 746,469 of record NZ_LT906470.1, read on the forward strand.
CATTGACGGCTTTATTTTGCCGGGGCATGTAAGCGTTATTATCGGAGAGGAACCGTATCGATTTTTGCCTGAAGAATACCATATCCCATCATGTATCGCCGGTTTTGATGGAGTAGAAATTCTCTCGGCAATAGTCAATATCCTGGAACAACGCAGATCAGGAAAGTTCATAGTGGGTAATATATATCCTTCGGTTGTGATGCAGCAGGGGAACCCCGTAGCACAGGCTATGATGCGTGAAGTATATGATGTTTGTGATGATACATGGCGCGGTATAGGAGTAATTTCACATTCCGGTTTAGTTTTAAAGGGTGAGTATGTTGCATATGATGCGGAATTAGCTATGCCGATAGTGTTGGAAAAACCGTCGCTTGATCCGAAAGGTTGTCAATGTGGACGCGTTTTACAAGGTTTGATTAAGCCGAGTGAGTGTCCTTTGTTCGGTAAAAGCTGTACTGCCGATCATCCGGTGGGGGCGTGTATGGTATCTGTGGAAGGTAGTTGTGCCGCCTGGTATAAATATGGATTTTCCAGCGGCGGATTAACTTGGGAGGATTAGTATGGAACGGGTACGTTTAGTCCACGGTAATGGCGGGCGATTCAGTCACGAATTGACGGAACGATTTATCTTAAAATACTTTAAAAGCAATCTGTTGGCACCTTTACATGATGGGGCACAATTTCCTGTCTCAGCGGGGCGGATGGCTTTTTCGACGGACTCCTATGTTGTACAGCCCCCATTTTTTCCGGGCGGTAATATCGGAAAATTAGCCGTATGCGGTACTGTTAACGACCTTGCCATGAACGGTGCTGTTCCTCAATATTTAAGCTGTGGTCTTATTCTGGAGGAAGGACTGCCTTTCGATGAATTAAATGAGATTCTGCGGACCATGGAAGAGATGGCGGACCTTGCTAACGTGCAAATCGTAACAGGGGATACAAAGGTCGTTAAAAAGGGCGAGGTAGATAAAATTTATATTAATACGGCAGGTATCGGTATGATTCCCGAGCATGTCGATATCGGTCCTCATCGAGTTCAACCGAATATGGATATTATTTTATCCGGATCTATTGGAGACCACTCAATTGCCGTTATGGGGCAACGATTCGGTCTGGAGTTATCCGAATCGTTGAAAACGGACTGCGCACCTCTCAATCATATGGTACATGCCGTACTGAAGGAAGTGGGGCCTTCGGTGGCATTGCTTCGGGACCCTACACGGGGCGGTCTCGGTACGGTTTTGAAAGAAATTGCGGATCAAAGCGGTGTAGGTATTAAGATTGATGAATCTGCGTTACCGATTCACGATGAAGTCCGGTCCGTATGCGATATTTTAGGATATGATCCGTTATATTTGGCCAATGAAGGTAAAGCTGTTTTTGTGGTTGAATCGGTGGTGACAGAGCGAGTTCTTGATATTCTTCATACATTTGAAGAGGGAAAAGAGGCGGTACTCATCGGTAAAACATTGGACAAAAATATCGGAAAAGTAGGCTTGCAGACCTCTATCGGCGGTGTGCGCCTAGTGGATCTTCTTGGAGAAGATCAAGTGCCTCGCATCTGCTAGTTTTGTCGTTCCGCTTAATCACTCGGTAAATACATTTTGTTCAGAGCTGATTGACCATATAAGCGCTATAGTTTCATATATTTATTGAAACTGTCATAAAATTCAATTGCGTAAAATTCACAATGCGTTCATCCAAATTTTATATATTTTGATTATCTTTAAGTGTAAGTTATATACTTTCACTAGAATCTATGTATAGAATTTGTTAAAATATAAGTATCTATTAGGAGGCTTATTATGAAAAAGAAAATTATCACTGCCGTTCTAGGGATTTGTTTAACTACAACCGCATTTGGGGGTATCTTGACGACTCAGGCCGGTGGCCTTAGCAGTATTCTTGGTGGCGCTGCTAAAATTGGTGGTATCGGTATTGTTATTAACAAGTTCGGTCCACAAATTGACTCTTTCTTAAATAAATTATTGAAACAGAATAATTTGAGTACTGAATATACAACTAAGGTTGTACCGATTATCAGTATCGGTACAAAAGGGTATATCGGTGGTGCTCAAGTTACAGGTCCTGCATCTAGCGTTGAACAGGTTAAAGCTGTTGCACAAGTTGAAGGCAGCTTTAACGGTATGGTTCGTGTAAAAGGCTTAGTACCTGTTGACAGCACAAACCCTGTTGGCGCATCTCGTGTTCAAGGTGTAGGTGTATCGGCAATTATTGATTTGAAAATTTAATGGTGGCTGAGCTCATTATTAATTAGACTCAGGGGATAAGCACGGTCTTAGGCCCGTGCTTATTCTGTTGTATAACAAGCATAACTGTTTGGAAAATTGTGGAGGATTATATGAAGAAGCAAGTACTTACACTTTTAATGGCATCCTTGATTTCAGGAACTGCCTTTGCTGCTCCAGGTACGGTAACGGAAAAGACTAATGTATTGGAAACGACTGTGTATGGTTCTGTTCAGGAGGGTGCCGTAGTAGATCGTATCAATCAACTTGATGAAACCGTGTATGGTACTGGTTCTAACGGTAACTCTGCAACATTGAGCAAGCGCGTCGATTCCCTATATGATTCCGTTGAAGGTAGCGGTAGAAATATTTCGTTGCGCGAAGAAATGGATGCTTTGGAGTATACATATCAAAATGGCATTACTGCAGGTTCTCTCGTAGATCGTGTAGAAAAAATGGAGCGCAGTGTTAACGGCCGTATCGGTAGTGGCGCACTTCAAAAACGCATTATCTCTTTGAAGACAAAGGTTTATGGCAGCAATGTGGCGTTGACTAATCAAGTCGGTACATTAGCAAGCAATCATGTATTCAAAGTTACTTTAAATGATGCGGTTTCATCTAAAACAAGTCAGCAAGGAGATACCGTTTCCTTCACAGTTGCGGAAAATGTAATGGACGGAAATGTATTACTCGTTCCGGCCGGGACTGTTGGGACAGGTACGATTACATCGTTGAAGAAGGCGCGTTCCTTCGGTCGCAATGGGGATCTTGATATTACATTCGATACAGTTCCTGCTATTGATGGTACAGAATTTACCGCGGTACAAGGTGAGGAAGCGAAGAAGAAAACCCGTAGTGAAATCAAAGCAGCCGGTGCTTCCGTGGCCGGTGCCGTTTTGTTGGGGCCTGTAGGCCTTGTGGGCGGTGCTTTCATTAAAGGTAAAAATATTGACTATCCTGCGGGATCGACCATATATGTACAACCACAGGATTCTGTTACAATTCAAGGCTTAGTTATCGGTGGGGACGGACTGGCTCATAGCGATAATGAATTGGCCGATGCTGTAACTGTGTCTAATACGACTGATGAAAGCAATGATTCCGTAGATAATACGAATGATGAAGCGGTATCGACAGATACGGTTGATACAACAGCTACAGAACCGGCAGATGTTGAAGAGTCCGATGATGGCGCAGAAAATGTGTCTCAACCGATTGTTGTAGTTAAACGTAATCAGTAATTACTTGTATAAGAGGAGTTCTAGTAACCATGAGGAAAAGTAAAGTACAGTGGCTGGCTGCGGCATGCTTAGTGTGTTTGGCACAGCCTGTATGGGCCGCTACGGATTCGACCCCGCTCTATCAAGATACATTGGATAGTGAGGGTCAGTCTTACTCCGGTGAGCTAGCAAAGGCATCCACACCTGAAAATAGTAATATCCGTGTTGTACGTCGTGGTGAAAAAGCAAAATCTACTGAGCCTAGTGAGCAGTTGCCGACTCGTATCGATGCCAATAAAATGGCTTATACCGGATCGACCGGTGATGTTTATGCCGAAGGTGACGTAGTGGTGACTCAAGGTAATCAAACATTGTTATCTCCACGTATTGAAGGAAATACGAAGACTACGGAATATCGTACCGTAGGTGGTTATCGATATTTAGAGGATAACGGTAAGACTAAGGATATTACGGGAGAAAATATGACATATCGCACCAAGGATCGCCATTTTACGGCGGACCAGGCGATGGGCTGGAATGATCCATATTATGTGAAGGGTTCAAATGCCACATTTGATGGTCAAGAAGGTCATATGGAAAAAGGTATGGTTACGACGAAACATGCGATGGCATTTAAACATGCACCGGATTATCGCGTAGAGGGGGAAGACATTAAGGTTTACCCCGGTGATAAAGTAGTCATTAAAAATCCGACCTTTTATATTAAAAACTTTAAGGTTTTTTCCTTGCCATCGTATACAAAGTCTTTACGTCATGATAAAGAAGGTAAATTCAGTATATTCTCTTTGGTTCCGAAACCTACTTACAACAGTGATGACGGTTTTGGTCTTCATGGTAATACCGATTATCCAATCGGTAAAAACGGCGAGGTATACATTGATTACCGGTGGTATACAAAGGCGGGCTTTAAACCGCAGGTCGGGTATCGTCATTACTTGCCTTGGGGAACTGCATCCATAGGATATAGCAAGGAATCCAATGAATATAATGATGAAACCGTATGGGTTGAAAAAATCGGTGAGGCTCGTGTCGATACTCATAGTTATCATATTGGCAAATCTCCTATTACCGTTCGAGGCGGTGCTAACGCCGGTTATTGGAAGGAAGGTTCTGTGAAAGGCTCTCATAAAGAGTATTATGCGGAGGTGTCACATGATCCGATTAAGTTGTGGTCCGGTGCGGATCTTCGATTCCTTGGCGGGTATCAACGAGATTACTACGGTTATGATAAATCTATTCGCAGCATGCCGTACTGGGGTGCCCGATTCAATACCAAGATTGGGAATCGTATGCAGGCATGGGTATCTTATAACCAGCGAAATATTACTTATAATAACTCTCCATATCGCTTTGATACGACGGAGTTGCCTAAGGAATTAATCTATGGTGCAAGTTATAAGTTAACGCGGCTTGATGATGTTTCCGTCAGTGTGAAAAACAATATCATGAGCGGTGAAGTCGATTCCATATATTATACATGGCATCATGATTTGCATTCCTTTGATTTATATTTAACATATAAAGATGCTCAGAAGAGTAATAATAACCAATGGAAGATTAAATTTGTAGGTAAGGATTTTTAATTAGGAGAGAATTATGCAACGCATTAGAAAGGCTGTTATCCCCGCCGCAGGGTTCGGTACGCGGTTCTTGCCGGCTACGAAGGCTCAACCGAAGGAAATGTTACCGATTGTAGATACTCCGGCTATCCAGTATATCGTGAAAGAAGCTTTAGATTCCGGTATCGAAGAGATTTTAATTATCACGGGGCGCAATAAGCGTGCTATTGAAGATCACTTCGATAGCAGTGTTGAATTAGAGTATTTGCTTCAGATGCAGGGAAAGAATAAACAACTTGCAATGATTAAGGATTTAGCGGATATTAAAGTCCATTTTATCCGTCAAAAATCACCACGTGGATTGGGGGATGCCGTTTTATGTGCGAAAGCATTTATCGGAGATGAACCTTTTGCGGTGCTTCTAGGCGATGATATCGTGTATAATCCTGAAAATCCATGTTTAAAGCAACTTATTGATTGTTATGATGAGCATCCCGGTATTATCTTAGGGGCTCAATTTGTGCCGGAAGATAAGGTCAGCGCTTATGGTATCGTAGACGGTGAACCGTTAGCGGATAACTTATATCGCGTGGATACTTTGGTAGAAAAGCCTAGTCGCGAAAAGGCTCCGTCTACATTGGCGGTACTGGGCCGTTATATTTTAACACCGGATATTTTCTCCATCTTGGAAAATACTAAACCCGGCGTGGGTAATGAAGTTCAGTTAACTGATGCATTAGCCGCATCAAAGACGGATACATATGCTCTTGCATATGAAGGAATCCGCTATGATACGGGTGATAAATTAGGATACCTGAAAGCAACTGTTGAATATGCATTGCGCAACGAAGAGTTGGGAGATGCATTCAAGGCGTATCTGAAAGAATTAAAATTTTAGTTCTCTGTTATAGTTGTAGGACCGTTCACTGTCGTGTATACTATAAGCATAAAAGAACCTATGAAGGTGCAGTGCATCTTCATAGGTTCTTTTATTGTAAACAAAATCTAATAAAGAGAAGTTGACTAATAAAATGATGTTGATTATAATCAATTTATTGGATTAATAAAGGACTGTGATTATATGAGATCATTATTATCGCTTCTGACATATGATAATACAATGAAACTTCCTACTAACTGTGTGATTACAAAGGTTTATTTTGATTTAAACGGTAGTGAAGAAGTTCATTGTGACATTGTTAACTTAGACGGAAAATATATAACCGTATGCCTGTCAAATTATGTGGGGCGTTTACAAGTAGAATTGTTACAGTTGACGCGTCCTTTAACAATTCGTCAGCAATCAAGAATCGATGACGGTTCTTTCACGGTGTCCTTTTCGAAAGAAGATATCATCCAATTTGTAACGGAGGTACGAGATGTTAATAAAATACATCGAGAGTTTCCTTTTATTGTTCCGGGATTGCTCATATTGGAATCTCTTTGGAATCATTATAAAGAAAATAAGAGTGTAACCGGACTGGAAGTAAAATATCGTTCGCCCATGATTGCTGATGACAGAGCTCATATAGTTGTTCAACCTAATGGCTATTCGGAAGGGCTCGTAGATGATATTGTACTTTTTAAATTTCGTGTTCATCATGAACATAATAGTGTATGTATAGATTGAGGTATTTTAAATGGAAACAAGACGTTTGACAAAAATGGCTTTATTAACGGCCTTATTATGCATTTCAGCATATATTTCATTTCCACTACCATTTAGTCCGGCTATGGTGACGGCATTGACCTTAGTGGCCACATTAATCGGTTTACTGTTACAACCTAAAGATGCACTTATAGTATTTATTGTTTATGTACTTCTGGGAACTGTAGGCTTGCCGGTATTTGTAGGGGGTACGGCAGGATTAGGAAAATTATTTGGCCCCACCGGAGGATTTATATTCTCTTGGCCTGTAGCATATACATTATTGAGTGTATATAAAGGTAATAAAAGAAGCTTTACTTCTTATGCATGGCGCTCAATTGTTATAACAATTCCCATCGTCTATCTTTTCGGTGTTACCGGTTATATGCTAGTAACGAATACCGATTTATGGGCAGCATTGGTAGCCGTAATGTTCCCGTTTATTCCTGGGGATATCTTCAAATGTCTGGTTGCGTCATGGTTGGCGACAAAGGTTAAAATTTAAAGTATATAAGGGGCATCCTTTAGGATGCCTCTTTTATGCTATATACTTGGTGAGATATAGCATACTTATTTGTATATAGGGAGTCATATTATGGATGTATATATTCACGGAGGCCTGCGCAGTCCTATCGGTGTCGTACATGGTCAATATAAAACCTTACGACCTGAGGTGCTGGGTGCACGTTTAATTAATGAGTTGTCGGCCCGTAATACTATTACTTCAGTAGATGGTATATTCTGTGGTAATGCGGTAGGCACAGGTGGAAATTTAGGCCGTTTGATGGGGCTTATGACTAATTTACCTGAATCCGTGCCGGCCGTTACCGTAGATATGCAATGTGCATCTGCATTAATGAGTATTGAAATGGCATATACTCATATTAAAGCGGGGGTTATGTGTTCCGCTATTGCCGGAGGTGTTGAAAGCTCTTCCTTGCAACCACGGCGTACGTATGCGGATGGGGATGATCGTGCAGGTAGTTATATGGTGGCGCAATTTTCTCCCAATGATCAATCTCCGCGGACTATGTTGGAGGGGGCGGAGCGAACGATAAGAAAATATAATATCGCGAAGGAAGCTTTATACCCGTACATTATTGAGAGCCATCAAAAAGCTGGTGCGGCTCATTCCAATCAAATGTTAAGTCAGTACATTATGCCTTTAGAAATCAATGGTAAGATTTGTAGAGACGAATGTATTCGTCCTACCATGAATGAGAAATTATTAGGACGTATGAAACCTTTATTGGGATCGGACTCCATAACAAATGCCGGAAATGCCTGCCTGACACATGATGGCGGTGCATTTGTATATCTCAGCAAAAGAAAAGGCCCGTTTAGGATTCATAGTATGCTACCTTGGGCCGGAGATCCCCAGTATAGCCCGGAAGGAGCTTTGGAGAGCACAAAAGCCATTTTGGAACGCACGGGATTATCCATGGATGATATAGATGCGGTGGAATGGAATGAAGCCTTTGCTATTATTGATGTGCTCTTTCAGAAGGTCTATCCGAATCATATGGAAAAATATAATTATTTTGGAGGCGCATTGGCATATGGACATCCTTATGGATGTTCGGGAGCCATATTAGTATTGCATTGTATGGCGGCTCTGGAGCAGTGCAACGGACGATATGGTTTGTGTGCTATTGCAGGTGCCGGAGGTACAGGGGCAGCATTAATTATAGAGCGGATGTAGTATGAATATTATTGAACGATTGAAATCACATCGACAATTAAAACCGAAGCGCATAGCTTTGATTGTTGATGAACGACAATATACATATGAAGACCTTTGGGCGGATATTACCGATATACAATTTGATGTATCATGTGTGATGACGGAAGCGCAGGATGGACGAAAGATTATTCTTATTCGTGATACATCTTTTTATAATCAATGTGTACTATGGTTCGGTGCCTTATATAGAGGTTATATCCCTATGGTATGTCATAATGAAATGAATGATGATTTTATAGATAAAATAAAAGGTGTTATTGAAGCGGAAGGAATACCGCCTCGTGCGGACTTCGGCGTACTTACATCGGGGACTACGGGAAATCCAAAACCTTTATGGCGCAATGAATCGTCATGGCGTGATTTTTTTGATGTGCAAAATGAAGTATTTCATATCAATAGTCAGACTATCTTATTTTTACAAGGCAGTTTCAGCTTTACCGGAGTCAGCAATATGACCGTTGCCGTTCTTTGGGACGGAGGAACCGTTCTAACATCTCAATCTTTGAAACCTACAAAATGGATACAGCTGATTGAGGTGCATAGGGCGGATCACATATATACGTTGCCTACGAAACTACGTTTATTGGTGCGACATTGTAACTGTACATTATCATCGGTTGATTATATTATCGCAGGATCTCAAGTGTTAGATCGTGATTTGATGGAACGATTGGAACTTATATGCCCTCGCATGCAGTTTATCCTGTATTATGGAGCATCGGAATTAAATTATATATCGTATTGTAGCGGTTCGGAATGGCTAGAGCGGGAACATACGGTGGGAAAACCGTTTCCTTCTGTACGAGTTGAAGAGCAGGATGGTCTGTTATATATTACAACCGCTTATCATATCGAAGGAATTCCCGATACATATACGGTTAATGATTGCGGATACATCGACAGTGAAGGATATATTATTTTTACAGGGCGTCAAGGGGATGTGGTGAATAAAGGCGGTTATAAGATAGCCGTTTCATCCATGGAAGAGTATTTACAATCGTTGAGCGGTGTTGATGAGGTAGCTGTCATTGTCATTGACGACGATATGCGTGGTGAGGATTTTGCGGCATTTATGGTCTTAGCTGAAGGTGGCTCGCGAGCGGATGTATTTAATCGTATTCGTGAAAGTTTACCCTCCGTAGAATGGCCGAAGGAAATTTTGGATGTTCCTATGTTACCTTTAACAGAGTGCTCAAAAGTTGATAAACGAAAGTTAAAAGAATGGTATAATAATCTTGTATGTTCGTAATGATTGAGGAGGCCTTATGCAGGTAAATAAAGCGGTGCTGGAAATTTTTGATTTTACATCGTCTCTGGCGGTATATTCTGAACATGAACTGAAGGTCGGTGACCAGTCTGTGCAGGAGTATATCGGCGCTCACGTCTCAAAGGCTTTTAAGGATCCCGGAGCGCGTACGGGCACCTTACATTCTGCAAGTCCCGTAGGAAAACAATTAGATGCTTATAAACAGGGAACCTTCGATTTTGTTACGCTCAGTAAAGAGTTAGGTGAAAGTCTATTTAACTACATGAAACAGGCTACAGATGGAATCGTTATTGATACTATTATCTGTGAAGCTGTCACGGATACATCATATATCTGTATACTCCTATGTCAGGCCCATGATGCTTTCACTCATCAGTTATTTAGTGAAGATGATGGGACACTGACAACAGAGTTAGTACCTCACAAGGCTGTTTTACCTATGCCATCTCAGAAATTGCGCGCCTTTGCAGCGATTAATACAAATGATTTATCGGTGCGTATCTTCGAGCCGAAAGGGGAGTTTGATGGCGAGGTATCTTATATTTTGGCGGATAAGGTTCTGCAGTTAGGTACGAATCAATCGTCGCGGGATACGGTAAAAAAGGTAAAAAATATTGTAAACAAGGTGGCCCAGGCCCACGAGTCTGACGGCGTTGCGGAAATGACGATGGCAAAGTCCATGATTGCAAAGAATGCCGAGGTATCTGATACGGTAGATCCTGTGCGTATCGTAGAGGAAGTATTTAAGACCAGTCCGATTCAACAAGAGGCGGCGAAAAAGGAATTGGCGGATCAGGATATGATGCGTCCGCTACCTGTAAATCGGGAATTCGCCGTCAAGGTGGGGGAACATCATAAAATAAAGACCGACACGGGCATAGAAATTTCTTTTCCTGTTGAATATATGAAAAATCGTGAGTTTATCGAAATCGTGGCGAATGATGACGGCACATTGCGTATCGAATTAAAGAATATTAATAAAATCGTTAATAAATAGTTTTATAATAATTAGAGTTTATCTTACACTGATATATAAGGCGGGATACAATGAGTAAAGAAAAACACAAGAAAACAAATGCATTGCGCATATTAGATACGCATAAGGTGCCTTATAACATTAGTGAATATGAATGGTCCGAGGGGCGGGCCGCCGGGCTTCATGTCGCGGAAGTTTTAGGCCTTGATGAAAAGAAAGTATTTAAAACGCTCGTCGGTAAGGGGGATAAGACGGGTTATGTCGTCTTTTGTATTCCCGTTGCCGCTGAGCTCGATATGAAGCAGGCTGCTCGGGTCAGTCATAACAAGTCTGTTGAACTTATTCACGTAAAAGATTTATTGGGGATTACAGGTTACTGGCGAGGCGGCTGTTCACCGGTAGGCATGAAAAAGTCTTTTCCTACGTATTTTGATGCAACCATGGAGATGCAAGATTCCGTTTATGTAAGCGCCGGTCTCAGAGGAATGCAGATGCAGGTTAACCCGGTGGAATTGGCGGCTGTTGTCAATGCCGAGTTTGCAGCGTTGACGATGAATCATTAAGAGGTGCTTATGGCTAAGAAATATTATGCTGTGCGGCGCGGTCGCACTTCGGGAATCTATACGGCTTGGGCTGATTGTGAACGGCAGGTAAAGGGCTTTGGCGGCGCTGTCTATAAATCCTTTCCTACCGAAGCTGAAGCTCGTGCATTTATAGCTGATGAGGATGTGAATAAACCTACTGTTACCGCATCCGATCATGTTGTCGCTTACATTGATGGCAGTTATAATAAAGATACGAATACTGTTGGTGCCGGTGGTATCATATTCTTAAACGGACAGAAGGAAACCTTCTCATTTTCTTCTGCCGATGAACGGCATACAGCATTTTGGAATGTAGCCGGTGAATTATTGGCGGCCATGCATGTTATGCAATATGCGGTAGATCATGGGATAGAGGAGTGTTCTCTTTATTATGATTACATGGGCATTGAAATGTGGGCTACCAAGAAGTGGAAACGTAATAATTCCCTTACACAGCAGTATGCGGAGTTCTATGATTCCGTCAAAGGGGCTGTCAATGTACACTTTCACAAGGTGGCAGCTCATACGGGCGATACGTATAATGAAATGGCGGATGTATTGGCAAAAAAAGGTGCCGGTATAAATTGATTATCGTAGAAAGGAGGACGTTATGAATATTTGTGTAACCGGTGGGGCCGGATTTATTGGTTCTCATCTGGTAGATCGATTGATTGATTTAGGGCATAATGTCCTGGTTATCGATAATCTATCTACAGGGATGCGTTCGTTTGTACATGAACGGGCACAGTTTATAGAAATGGATGTTCGAGATGCGAATCTGACTGCCGTATTTGAAGACTTTAAACCTTCTGTTGTCTTTCATGAAGCGGCGCAAACGATGGTGCCTTCATCGATGGAGAATCCAAGTTACGACTGTGATGTGAATTTATTAGGTCTCATCAATGTTCTTGAAGCGTGTCGTAAGGTAAAGGTGGAGCAGGTGTTAATGCCTTCGTCAGCCGCCGTATATGGGGATTTGGCTATTTTGCCGCTTACGGAGGATTTGAGCGGGAAACCATCCTCCTTTTACGGATTAACAAAGCTTACCGCAGAAGGATATTTGCGGATTTATCATGAGGCCTTCGGACTCAATACGGTATGTTTCAGATATGCCAATGTATACGGCCCTCGTCAAGGTGATGGCGGTGAAGGTGGCGTTGTGAGCATTTTTAATCGTCTTATCGTAGAGGGGCAGGAGTTGACCGTTTTTGGAGATGGCGAACAGACTCGTGATTTTATTTATGTTGATGATGTAGTGGATGCCAATATTAAAGCTATGGGAAAACCGAATTGCACCGGGATTTATAATATATCCACTAATACAGGCGTTTCTGTGAATGAACTCATTGCCAGATTCCGCGCTATCAGCGAAAGGACTTTTATCGTTCGGTATGAGGCTGAGCGGGTCGGAGATATAAAGCATTCTCGTTTGAGTAATGTAAAAGCCATGGAGGATTTTGGTTTTGTCGCACATACTTCCTTAGATGAAGGGTTGAAAAAGACAATGGATTATTTTATTAATCAGATTCGAAATAAATGAGTGTAAGTGGTTTGGGGACATGAGTGATTTACAATTTTGGGTGACAATCGGCCTGTGGAATCTTATTGTATGCGGAATCTACGGACATGATAAATTATGTGCAATCAAGGGATATGATCGTATTTCTGAATTTACATTGCTATTTTTAGCCTTTGCTTTTGCCGGACTAGGTGCATTATTAGGAATGGTCTTGTGGCATCATAAAACAGCGAAGCTGAAGTTTAGAATTGTTATTCCTATAGCCTTACTATGGTCTGTATACTCCATAGGCTTTGCTTATGCGCTATGGGTGTATTGATTGTATAAACTGATATTTTATTCATCTAATTGTGTTATAATAAAACAATTAGTATATAAAAATAGTAGTGAAGGAGTTATTTGATGTTGAGGTTAGGTTCGGGGTTTGAATTAGATTATTCCAATATCTATAATGAAAGCTGCATACAAGAGCGGGATGTAAATAATTTTGAACGGGCTATACAAAATATATGGCATCACACGAATATTTTACGGTCCACCGGGTTTGAGGAAGGTCATGTGTCAAAAGATGGCCTTCCGGAGCCTGTTCTGTTTTATCAGTTACCTTATATTTCAGCGGAAGGCATTAATACGCCGCATATGTTAGAACGTTTATATGCATTGCGTGATTATGCACGTAATCATATTGATACGGTCGTATCTGTGGGTATCGGAGGATCCTATTTGGGGAGCAAGGTTATCTTTGATGTTCAATGCGGATCATTTTGGAACAACTGCAGCGTTGAAGAACGCGACGGATATCCTCGCATGTATTTTGCGGGGTTTAACGTGGACGGCGTTTATTTAGATGGTCTCATGCGCACCTTGAAATATCAAGCGCAAGAAAAGGGATCCGATTATAAGGTGATGCTTGTTATTACCTCCAAGTCGGGATCCACAATCGAACCGATGGCAAATTTTATGATTCTTGAAAAATTCTTACAGGAGAATCATATTAATTATGAAGTGGTGGCTGTTACGGACACATCTGATGATGAGCACCCCACCGTCTTGCGATCCATGGCTCTTGAAAATAATTGGAAAACGTATTCTATTCCCTACGGTGTAGGCGGACGTTTTTCCGTATTTACGGAGGTCGGCTTTGTAACGGCGGCTTTAGTGGGTTTTGATATCGAAGGATTCTTGGCGGGGGCCGCATCTATGGATACGGCATGCCAGGATGAGGATACTTTCAAAAATCCGGCTTTGTTGAGCGCTTTGTTGAAATATATTGCATCAGAACGGTATGGACGCATTATAGAGGTGTTTATGCCTTATGGGGAAGCATTACATTCCCTGTCGGATTGGTATGTACAACTTTTATCCGAATCGTTAGGCAAGATGAGTAACACGTGTCTGCCGTATGGACGCACACCTGTAGCCGCAGTGGGAACAATGGATATGCATGCACAGGTGCAGGAACATCAGGAGGGACGCTTAAATAAGGTCGTTCAATTTATTAAGGTGAAAGACTGGCATAATGATCTTGTTGTACCGGATACATATAGCCAGTATGAACGGTTGCGCTCATTAAATAATGTAAATATTTGTGATATTTTAAATATCGCTCTGGATGCCAATAGTGAGGCTTTATCCACCGATAATCGTTTTAATATGACAATTACGGTGCCCACATTGAATGCGTTTCATTTAGGAGAAATCATGTTTATGCATTGTTGGGCCGTATATTTTGAATCTATTTTGGCCGGTGTAGATGCTTTTGATCAGCCCGGGGTAGAGGTTTATAAACGGTTGATCGGACCAAAACTGGCAGAAGTAAAGAATTCGCATAATTAGTAGGGGGACGTTATGAATATTTTAGTTACCGGAGGTGCCGGTTATATTGGAAGTCATACAGTACGTGCATTGCAACGCGCCGGGTATACACCTGTTATCGTAGATAATTTGTCTCGAGGTCATGTGGAATCGATTCCTGAGGGCATTGATTTTTATAACATGGATATTGCCGATCCAAAATTGGTAGAGGTGATGAAGAAGCATCAAATTATCGGTATAATGCATTTTGCAGCTCATTCTCAGGTCGGTGAATCAATGCAGAACCCTGCTATTTATTATGAAAATAATGTAGTCGGTTCATATCACCTCATCGAATCCGCCCGTCAAGCGGGGATTAAGCATTTTGTGTTTTCCAGTACTGCCGCAGTTTACGGGGAGCCGGAGGTAGTACCGATTCGAGAGGATGCTCAATTACACCCAACTAATGTATACGGCCGCACAAAACTGATGATTGAAGATATGCTGTCCGATTACAGTTCTATTTATGGTTCCACCTATGTGGCACTGCGTTATTTCAATGCTGCCGGAGCCGATCCGTCTGGGACAATCGGTGAGGATCATCATCCGGAAACGCATTTAATTCCACTTGTTCTTGATGCGGCACGGGGCAAACGCGAATATATTACTGTGTTTGGAACGGATTATGATACGCCGGACGGCACATGCGTACGCGATTACATTCACGTTAATGACTTGGCATCCGCTCATGTATTGGCAATGAATTATTTGCGTAATGGCGGACAGTCTCAAGTATTTAATTTAGGTAGCGGTAATGG
Source organism: Veillonella rodentium (assembly GCF_900187285.1). NCBI lineage: Bacteria > Bacillati > Bacillota > Negativicutes > Veillonellales > Veillonellaceae > Veillonella > Veillonella rodentium. Next base: position 761,868 of record NZ_LT906470.1, read on the forward strand.
ATTTTCTGTGAAAGAAATTATTGAAACTGCCAAAGCCGTGACGGGAATAGATATTCCGGTTCAGTATGGAGAACGTCGTGCCGGAGATCCGGGAACTCTTATTGCATCATCGGAAAAGATTAAGGATTTATTGGGATGGAATCCTCAATTCAGCAATGTATCCGATGTCATTAAGGATGCATGGAAATGGCATACTTCTCATCCGGAAGGCTTTACAACTAAATAGTCATAAAATCTATTTTGTCAATAAATTTAATGACTCTATTGGTCACCTATGTGACCGGTAGAGTCATTTTTTTGTAGGATTTGGAAAGGAGTGCCTAGAATATGTGAGTAGGAGGTGGACTATGAGTCTGAACACATATAAGGAGCGGATGCGGCAATGGATTTATAAACAACGCATTGTAGTCAGTCATTATAAAATTGCAGTTATTAGTTTTACGGCAGTAACATGTATCGTACTTGGAATAGGGTTGATGTATCCTTACGAGGAGGAGTCGGTTCACTTGTCTTCTGTTCAAAGTGAAAGCAAATCTGAACTTGAACATGGTCGGACAAGTGGTAATCAGAGCGGTAATTCTGATAATCAGGGAAGTAATAGAATGCATCATAGTGGACATACTGATAAACGGAGCCGTTATAGCGATACTGCTGAGCAGAGCGGTAGTGACTCTAAATCAGCAAAAGGGCGGTTACTGTATGATGTCAGCTCTGTGGAGAGAGTATATCCGTGGCGTGAAGCATTTAAAGAGTTAACTCTGAGCGGCAATGTTGATAAAGCAGATATGGATATAGATATGGATATAAATGATGTAAAGGATGAATCTATGGGGCGTGAGACGCATCAATCACCTAAGAACCGACGTAATATATCTCAGAAAAATGTAAGTAGGCATCATGAAAATAATTATGAGAGTACTGAGGAAGTAAGCAATAGTCGCAATAAAACGGATAGGAGTAACCATTCGGAACCGGTGAGATCAACGGTACAATTAGTGGGCATCATAGAGGGTGAAACATTTGTAGCCGTTTTGCGAAGCGGTGTAGAGGAATGTTCCGTTACGACCGGGTCGAAGTGGAAAGGGATTACGGTTAAATCTATAGGACGTGCAGGTGTGGAAATTGTAGAAGGAGGTCGGTCACGGTGGCTTACGATGGATTGAATCGAAGATATATAGGCTTTATTACCAAAATATTTCTGATTTCTGTGACTTTTGATTTACTTTTTTCAGGTGTGGGCATGGCACAAGCTGTTGAGTCTACATCGACATCGATTCCGATCAATCGTGAAATTAGCAATGAAAAGAACGGAGTAGAGTATTCAGAAACTAAAAATGCTATTTCTTTATCTGTACATGATGCATCCTTGAAGGAAACCGTTCTCGGCATATGTAGAAGTTATGGATTATCCGCCATCGGGGTGGAGTCTTTGTCCGGAAACATTACGGCCTCCGTTAAGGCGGATACGCCGGAGGAACTGATTGCTCAGCTGGGATCGCTTTATCATTTTTCCGTCACAAAGCAACATAAGACCCTTGTTATAGAAGGGGATGGCAAAGAGTTGGAGCAAAGAGAATTATATGTGTTAACGCCTCAACATTTGACGGCGCAGTCTTTAAAAGGAGTACTGGGCACTGTTGTGCATGCAGATAAGATGGCCGTACTTTCAGAAGGAAATGAAGTAGTATTACATATCACTAATGGAGAAAAACGACGTGTAGAAACGTTGGTGAAAGCGGTTGATAATGAACCGAAACAGGTGCAACTGGAGGCGACCATCATCGCTATGGAAAGGTCGTATGTAAAAGAAACGGGAGTCCGTTGGTCCTGGTTGAGTCTTACCGGACACGGAGAGGATAAGACGCACTCTTATGGGGCCGTATCGTTTGGAAAGACTCCGGCCGGAGATGCATACAAGTTTTTTGTGAAACCTGAGTTGAGCTTGATGGAGAATTCCGGGAAGGCGGTCCTCATTGCACGGCCGTCTATTATGGCATTGAATGGTGAAACGGCGCATATTTTAATCGGCGAGAGAATTCCCGTGGTGGAGGAATCGCAGGTGAATGGTGAGCGGAAAACTTCGGTGCGCTATGAAGAGGTGGGCATCAAACTGAATTACACACCTATCGTTACCGAAGACGGATCGGTAGATGCCAAAATTCATGCTGAGGTGAGTACCCCTGTTATGGTGTCGGAAATCAAGGCTTATAAAATCAGCACGCGACAAGCTCATACCCGTGTCCGATTACGCCCCGGCGAAGTACTGGTCATAGGCGGCCTCATGGATAATCGAGATCAACATCAGTTGCAGAAAATTCCCATCTTGGGAGATATTCCTCTATTGGGAAAGCTGTTTCGGCATAGCCGAAAAACAAAGGATTCCGTAGAAATGATGATGTTTGTAAGGGCTACTGTGATATAATGAAAGGAAATGATTGGGAGGTTATGAATGGAACGCATTCGAATGATAGGCCTTGGAAAATCATTTGGGGTGCGCCAAGTATTTTCCAATGTGTCCTTTGAATTAAAAGAAGGTGATCGACTTGCCTTAGTAGGTCCTAACGGAGCCGGTAAGTCGACATTGTTAAAATGTATATTAGGATATGAAGAACTGGACGAGGGTCATGTCGTTAAGTCGCCTGTGGCGAGTATAGGTTATTTACAACAGGATGTGAATCTGGGTGATGACAGCCTTGCCGATGAGATTGAAAAGGCTTGGGCTGATGTGCATGCTCTAGAAGAACAGCTACGTGATTTAACTGTTTACCTGGAAAGTCATGAAGCCGAAGAAGCGGATTTACAACGTCTCGATTATTTACAAAATCGCATCGAATGGCTTGGTGGATATGATTATGAACAGAAGTCAAAGCGCATTGTTTACGGACTGGGCTTTTCCGATGAAGATTTACATAAACCGGCTAACGCCTTTTCGGGCGGTCAGAAAACGCGCATTAATCTGGCAAAGGCTTTGGTTCGCAGTCCGGACTTTTTATTTCTGGATGAACCTACAAACCATTTAGACATGGATATGCTTGAATGGTTGGAGGGCTATTTATCATCCTATCGGGGCGGGATTTTAATCGTCAGTCATGACCGGTATTTTATGGACCGTATCGTGACAGGGGTTGTGGAACTTGATAATCATAAGGCGACCGCATATCGCGGTAATTACAGCCGTTATGTTCAGCAGCGGGACGAGCGGCTTAAAGCGGATATGATTGCCTATGAGAAGCAGCAAGAACATATAAGGAAGACGGAAGCTTATATTGATAAATACAGGGCCGGAATTAAATCCAAGATGGCTCGGGGCCGTCAGTCCCAGTTGAATCGACTGGAGCGGTTGGATGCACCGGTTATGTCTCCGCATTTAGATTTTTTGTTTCCGCCTGCGGGGATGAGTGCCGACAAGGTTTTGGTATTAGATCATCTCTCTGCTGGATATGGCGATAATCGAATTATTGATGATATATCCTTTGTCGTGCGTCGCGGAGAGTCTGTGGCTCTGATAGGTCCTAATGGTGCCGGTAAATCGACATTGGTAAAGACCATTGTAGGCGAAATTTTTCCTGAGGACGGGCATGTAGATATCGGCAATCGCGTGCAAGTAGGCTATTTCTCGCAGGAGCATGAGGAATTACATGAGTCCTGGCAAGTTGTAGAAGAAATTATGAATCACTTTAACTTTACCGAAGAAAAGGCGCGTAATGTATTGGGATCATTCTTATTTAAAGGGGATGATGTATTCAAACTTGTCAGCGATTTATCGGGTGGTGAGCGTGCCCGTTTAGCACTATTAAAATTATTCCTGCAAGGGGATAATTTTCTTATTCTCGATGAACCGACGAATCATTTGGATATTCCCACCCGAGAAGTTGTAGAGCGGGCGTTACAGCAATTTGAAGGTACTTGTTTTATCATTTCTCATGATCGGTATTTTTTAGATCAGGTTGCTACGAAAACGGTCGTCCTTAATAAGGGGCATATTACGGAATATCTTGGCAATTATTCGTACTATAAAGAAAAGTTGAAGGAACAAGAAGAACGGCTGTCTTTAGAAAATAATGAGTACATAGAATCGTCGAATGCCAAAGTAAAAATACAAGAACAAGGTGAGCTTTCACAGACGGAATCTACGGAAGCACCTAGGAAACCTAATGCATACATGGTGGAAAAACAGTTGGCTGAAGTGGAATCGGAAATTGCCCGTTTGGAGGCGACCATGAAGATGTATGAGGTGCAGCTGGCGAATCCCGATGTACAACAGGACTTTGAAGAAATGGCTTCTATTTCAAGTCAGATTACAGCGACACAGGTGCAACTGGATGAGCTATATGAACGATGGGCACATCTATGTGAATAACATATAAATGGGATATAAATACAGCATTGTAAATTGTATCCTTTTAATTGACAAAAGTGTTAAAAACTTCATAATATAAGTATAGATTTAAAATGATTAATATTTTAAAGGAAGGGTGTAACATGAATAAATCCATGTTGAAAAAAGCGGTCATCTTCGGTCTTGCCGGAGTGATGGCGATTGCTGCGGGTTGTGGCAGCAATAAGGATGCAGGTAATGCAAATAGTAATGAAGCTAAAATCGCATTGTTAACGACGACAACGGGCGGTGCGGCCGCATATGGTGAATCCATTAAATCCGGTGCCGAACTGGCGGTGAGTGAAATTAATGCAGATGCAAATTCTGTGAAAATCAATCTGTTGGTAGAAGATACCAAAGGTGATAAAAATGAAGCGATTAACGCTATGAATAAGGTAATCTCAAAGGATAAAGTGGTCGGGGTTATAGGGCCTATGCTATCCGGTGAAATGATGGCGGCAGGTCCTGTAGCGAACAAGAGCAAGGTGGTTGCTCTCGGAACATCTACTACAGCTGAAGGTATTACTGATATCGGCGATTATATTTTCCGTAATGCCGTACCGGAATCCTTGGCTGTGGATACGGCCATTAAAGAAGCACACAAAGTACTTGGTTTTAAAACGGCGGCCATTATGTACTCCAACAACAATGACCAGATGGTATCCGTAAATAATACGGCCCGTAAGGCATTGGAAGCAGCCGGTGTTCAAATTATCGATACGGAAACCTTTGCCGATAAAGACACAGACTTCTCCGCTCAGTTGACGAAGATTCAACAAGCTAAACCGGATGTAATCGTAGTGGCATCTCTTTATCAAGAAGGTGCACTCATCATGAAAAAAATGCGTGAAATGGGCATGAATCAACCTGTAATCGGTTCTAACGGCTTTAACAGTCCTGAGTTTATTAAAATTGCAGGTTCTGCAGCGGACGGTGTTATTGTAGGTACGCCTTGGTTCCCTAATAAGGATGACCAAAAGGTAAAAGATTTCCGCAAAGCTTATGTTGCTAAATATAACAAGGAACCTGACCAGTTCGCGGCGCAAGCATATGATGCGGTATATCTTTACGAAGCGGCTTTGAAAAAAGCGGGCTCTACGACAGATCGTGAAAAATTCCGTGAAGCGTTGAAAAATATCGCTGACTTTGTCGGTGTAACGGGTCAATTCAAATTTAACGAAAAACGTGATCCGTCCATGGAAGTTCAAGTGTTACAAATCAGAAACGGTCAATTTGACGCATTAACAAAATAAGTTGAGGTAGTATAGTGTTTTTACAACAATTAGTTAACGGGTTAACCCTCGGTAGCTTATATGCTGTACTCGCTATCGGCTTAACACTAGTGTTCGGTGTTTTGAATATTATCAACATGGCTCACGGAGGCATCTTCATGGTAGGTGCCTTCGTTGGTCTTTTTATGGTGACAATTTTCAATGTCAACATTTTTGTAGCCCTTATCGTTGCTATGGCTGTAGGAGCTATCCTCGGTTACCTATTAGAATTTGTGGCGCTTCGTCCGCTACGCAAGAAAAAGGTGTCTCACTTGGCACCGCTTATCAGTACCATCGGTGTCTCTATCTTCCTTGAAAGTTTGGCATTATTGCTTTGGGGGCCTCAAACGAGATCCTTCCCGACCGATTATATCGGCGGGCTCATCGATTTCGGGGCGTTTAAAATTTCCATGGTACAAATCATCGGCTTAGGTGTGTCCGTCTTGCTGATGCTTATCTTAAATATAGTTATTAAAAAGACTAAAATCGGTAAAGCGATTCGTGCCGTATCGTTAAGTACAGAAACGGCTGCATTGCTCGGTATTAATCCGACCCTGATCATTTCCTTAACGGTTATGATTGCGTCTGCATTAGGGGCTGCAGCAGGTGTGCTTGTAGGGTTATCGTTTAACGCTATTGAGCCTACTATGGGGGTTATTATCGGTTTTAAAGGACTTGCCGTGCTAATTTTAGGTGGACTCGGTAATATTACAGGCGCTATGGTGGGCGGCTTTATTCTCGGTGTGGCGGAGGTCTTTTCTGTTGCATACGGGGCATCTACATTCCGCGATGCCGTGGCATTCGGTCTCATCATTTTATTATTATTCTGGCGTCCGCAAGGTTTATTCGGTTCTAAAGATAAAGGGGGTAGACCATAATGGATTTGTTAAACCCTTATTATCTTCAAATTGTGATGTTCTTTATCATCAACGCCATTATGGGGATTTCCATCTACTTTACATTGTCCAGCGGACAGCTTTCCCTCGGTGCAGCCGGATTCATGAGCGTCGGTGCGTATGTGGGGGCATTGCTTTCCTTGAAAGCTGACTTACCTATCGTTGTAGGTATTATCGTCGGAGGATTGGTGGCGAGCCTTGTGGCTGTAGTTATCGGTTTACCTACGACACGTCTTCGCGGCTTATATTTGGCTATTGCCACATTGGGATTTGGCGAAGTTATGCGCGTTGTATTTTTGAATCTTGATGTTACGAATGGCGCATTAGGTTTATCCGGTATTCCCTCTATTCCTCAGGAACTTACAAATTATGCCTATGAATTTGACTTGGATGGCCTTATGGGCATCGATGCCGTTACATGGGGAAATTTAATGGCTATCATCATTTTATTTATCATATTGGCCATTACCATTGCCTTTTGTGTGCGCATCAATAATAGTCGTGTCGGTAGAGCCTTTGCTGCTATCAAAGCGGATGATCATGCGGCTGAATTGATGGGAATTAATGTAGTGTACTATAAGATGATGGCTTTTATCATCGGTGCTTTTATTGCCGGTATCGGCGGCGGCTTGTATGCACATGTTACAAATTTTATCAATCCTACAGATTTCAGCTACCATAAGGTAGTACAAATCTTGTTATTCCCTGTGTTTGGCGGGTCAAATGTAGTATGGGGATCCGTATTAGGTTCCTTTATCCTCACATTATTGCCGGAAGTATTACGCTTCTTGTCCGATTACCGAGACATTATTTACGGTGCTTTACTTGTCATCTTAATGGCTGTTCGACCGGACGGTATTTTAACAGAATCTATGGTGGACCGTATCAGTCGTAAATTAGGATTTAAAAAAGCCCCTTATATTCCGGAAACGCAAGTGTTAACGGAGCGTTTTGAAGCGTATAAACGAAAACAGGCTGAATCGAAGGAATAGGAGGGAACTGAATGCTATTAGAATTAAATGATGTAAGTAAAAGCTTTGGTGGCGTAGCAGCTCTCACAGGTATCTCCTTTGGTGTTAAGCAGGGGGAAGTATTCGGTGTTATCGGTCCGAATGGAGCGGGTAAGACAACTCTATTCAATTTGATTACCGGTGTCTTTCCGGTTACATCCGGAGAAATTGTATTCGACGGCATGTCCGTTATGGGTATTAAACCACACAGAACAGTGGAAATGGGCATTGCCCGTACATTTCAAAACATCCGGCTTTTCGGTAATATGACGGCATTGGAAACAGTATTGACCGGCATGCATTGTCGAACCGGATCCGGCATTATATCCAGCTTCTTTAGAACAAAACGCCAACGCATTGAAGAAGAGCGTTGTCGTGGTATTGCCTATGAGTTTTTGAAACTGGTAGGTCTTGAAGCTGATGCGGAAGAAGTGGCCACATCCTTGCCATATGGTAAACAGCGGCGCCTTGAAATCGCACGTGCATTAGCGACGCATCCACAATTAATTTTGCTGGATGAACCGGCGGCGGGGATGAATGATAGTGAAACCGAAGCTTTGAGACAACTCATCGGTAAAATTCGCGATCTCGGCATTACCGTTGTCGTCATTGAACATGATATGGCTTTGATGATGAATATCTGCGATCGTTTGGTGGTATTTAATTTCGGCAAGAAAATTGCAGAAGGAACTCCGCAAGAAATTCAGAATAATGATGCCGTTATTGAAGCTTATTTAGGTAAGGAGGTGTAATATGTTAAAACTGGAAAATATCGTGGCCGGTTACGGACATATTACGGCTTTGAAAGATATAAGCTTGGAGGTTCCTCAAGGTGCCATCGTATCTTTAATCGGTGCGAACGGTGCCGGTAAGTCTACGACCATGAAGACGATTATGGGCCTTGTGAAACCGACATCGGGACACGTAATATTTGAAGGTCAGGATATTACAGGTCATAAAACACATCATATTGTAAAAAATGGTATATCCCTTGTTCCGGAAGGACGCCAAATTTTACAGGATATGAGTGTTTATGAAAATCTTGAAATGGGTGCGTATATTCGCAATGACGATGAAATTGAAGCGGATATAAAAAAGGTATTTAAACGGTTTCCTATTCTTGACGAACGCAGTTACCAATTAGGCGGCACATTATCTGGCGGACAGCAACAGATGTTGGCAATCGGTCGCGCATTGATGGCCCGTCCTAAATTGTTGTTGCTGGATGAACCGTCCATGGGTCTGGCGCCGCTTGTAGTCAATGAAATCTTTGAGACCATCAAGGAAATTAGTGCGGATGGTACTACGGTTCTTCTGGTGGAACAGAATGTACGACAAGCATTGAAGATTGCCGATTACGCTTATGTACTGGAAACCGGCAAAATGGTTTTGAACGGACCTGCAGAAGAAATTCGTCATAACCCTCGCGTTATGGAGGCTTATCTCGGCGGTCGTGTAGAATAACAGAATAATGATTAGTCAGATAGCTATTTAATTTGGCTTATGTAATACCCAAAAGGTGTATATACTACTGGTTTAGTATATACACCTTTTTTGTTCGTTAATAAGTAAAATTGATGATATCATGTGGCACTCATGAGTTTAGAATATAGTTGGTTTATAAAATATTTATACTTTGGGTGTTTACATTATAGATTCATGATTTATTACGATAAAAAATACATGTATATATGATGAAGTAAATATGATAACGATGGGATTCAATGTTAAATATTTTATGAATCTTGGATAGGCATATTCATTTTCATAGATTTTTATATAAATTAATGATAAAATTGCTTTAATCTTTTTTTATAGTTAAAAATTTAGATTTAGAACGTATTTCATGATATGTAATAAAGGTAAAAGAGGCATAGTATGAACAGAAAACAATGTATGATTATGGCGGCTTTTATTTGTGTTACCGGTACGGCAATGGCTGCACCAGTAAATGTATCGCAACAACATGATTACAGCAAAACGAATAAAATAGCGGCGAATCAAGTTAATACTCCATTGGAATCAAGTGCTACAGCTGTGAGTTCGGATAAGGAATATCGACTGCGTCAGGGCGATGAATTGTCGATTCAGGTCGTGCAGCAGGCCGATTTAGGTACGCGTAACGGTCAGGATATCGTGTATGCGGTTCGGCCTGACGGATATGTAACATTCCCTATGGTAGGACCTGTGAAAGCAGACGGACTTACCGTTGATGAATTTACGGCACAATTACAGCAGGGCCTGTCCAGATATATCGTTAATCCCGACATATCCGTGAATGTAACAAAACTCGGCGGCGTTCGTGTTTATGTATTTGGAGAAATTAATAAGCCTGGTGCTTATACATTGACGAAGTCCAGTACGGTTATCGATGCTATTGGTGCGGCCGGTAGCTTTAACTGGGATACGGCAAAGAAGAAAATTTATCTGATTCACCAGAATGATCCGGAAAAACCGATTGCTATTAACCTTAATAAAATGTTACAAACCGGCGATATGTCGGAAAACTATGTGATGCGAGAAGGCGACATTCTATACTTAACTAAAAATAGTCGGATCAACTTTGCTCGTGATATTGCGCCGATTTTGACGGGGGCGTATATGGTATCTCGAATCGGGAAAGATTAGAAGATAGCAATCTTATTCACCGCATAAGGGGGGGATTTATTTGCGTTCATATTTACTACCTGGGATTTTATTGTTTGCTGATATTATTACCGTTGTCGTTGTGGCGTTTATCGGCCTGTTTATACGATTTGACGGTTATATTGAGCCTCAATATATCAAACAAATGGTGGGGGCGTTACCACTCTTAATAGTTGCATATATCTTAATGTTTTTAGTGATGCATTTGTATACCCGTATCTGGCGATATGCAGGCATGCGTGAATTACTTGCCGTATTTGTGGCAACTACATTAGGTACGGCTATATTTTACTCATCTATGTTCTTCTTTGGTAAATCCCTACCAAGGTCCGTGTACTTTATCATCTGGTTCCTTACAACCGGTGTTGTTGGTATGGGGCGTATGCTATTACACTATTTAGCGCTTTACTACGGCGGAAACGATGATGATGAAAGTAAACAGGTTAATACTTTGATTATCGGTGCTGGCGATGCAGGGGCTACTATAGCTCGTGAAATTGAGCGCTATCATAAACGGTCCCGTAAAGTAATCGGCTTTATCGATGATGATGAAGTTAAGTACAACCGTCTCATGAGCGGTTTGCGTATTTTAGGAAAACGTCAGGATATTCCTGAAATCGTATCGAAATATAAAATTGAAGAAATTATTATTGCCATGCCGTCCGTTAAGCGGGAGGTAATACGAAAAATCATGGAGATCTGTTCTCCGTTGAAATGTAAAGTCAATACATTGCCGGGGATGTATCAACTGCTTGATGATGAAGTTCTCGTTTCGCATTTACACCCCGTATCCATTGAGGATCTGTTGGAGCGGGATGAGATTCACCTCGATACATCACAGGTGGCACCTTATCTGCAGGATAAGGTGGTATTGGTTACCGGTGCAGGTGGTTCTATCGGTTCCGAGATCTGTCGTCAGGTTTTACGGGTTAAACCTAAACAGTTATTATTGTTGGGACATGGTGAGAATAGTATTTATTTGATCCATCAGGAGCTTAAAGGATTAGTTCCGGAAGGGACTGTGGTTCCTATTATTGCGGATATTCGTGATAAGTTTCAATTGGAACAGATTTTTACCCATTACAAACCTGATGTCGTATTTCATGCGGCGGCTCATAAGCATGTTCCGCTCATGGAAGTACAACCGATTGCGGCCGTGTTCAATAATATCTACGGGACACGCAATGTAGCGGATGTAGCCGGTGCTCATGGGGTGGAACGATTCGTTATGATTTCCACGGATAAGGCCGTAAATCCGACGAGTGTCATGGGGGCTACGAAACGCGTTGCGGAAAAGGTGGTTCTCGGCATGAATCACAAGTACGAAACAAAGTATATTACCGTCAGATTCGGTAATGTACTGGGCAGTCGCGGATCCGTTATTCCGCTATTTAGAAAACAAATTGAAGCCGGTGGTCCGGTAACTGTTACCGATCCGGAAATGACACGATACTTTATGACGATTCCTGAGGCGAGTCAGCTCGTATTACAAGCAGGCGCCATGGGGCAAGGAGGAGAAGTATTTCTTCTCGATATGGGTGAACCTGTTAAAATTGTGGACTTGGCGAAAAATATGATTAGCTTATCGGGATTTGAACCTGATAAGGATATTCGTATTGAATTTACAGGACTTAGACCCGGTGAAAAGAAATACGAAGAATTATTAACTGCTGGAGAAGGCATCAATAAGACGAAGCATAAGAAGATTTTTGAGGCCGCTTTGGAAGAAGTGGATCAAGATTGGCTCAGTCGTGAAATTGATCGCTTTCAAAATTGCAAGACGGATATGGATGTCATCAATGTGTTGAAGGATATCATCCCTACGTATCATCCGAATCATAATGTATGATGTATTGTTGTATAAATTGTAACGATAGTCGTGATGCAATTGCTATCCATCGGAAATCATATCGTTATTTTTATATTAGCTCATATATAGCTATGAATGAAAATAAGGGAGAGATTTCGTTGTTTGCATACTTTCATAGAAAGGGGTATATGGGTGGAACAAATTATTGATTTACAAGAGGTAGCTAAGCTACTTGTACGGAAACGCCGCAAGATTTTAAATATAACCGCTGTTTGTATTTTGCTGGGGGGCACTTATGTGCTGCTCGCGCCTGCTACATATCAATCGACATCCATGCTGCGTATTAAACAGGCGCAGGATTTAGGAAATTCGGTATTGTCGAGTCCAAGCGGATTTACGGACACGATGGCGCGTCAGTTGATGAATACGGATGCGGAAATTTTAAAGAGCCGTAATGTGGTGGAACCGCTTATGGCCTCTATTGAAGAACAAGATGGGGAAGGCAGTGTTCCGACCTATGAAGAATTCGTAAAAAATCGAATCGAAACAAAACCGTTTAAAGAAACGGAATTGTTACAGGTAAATGTTACCGGTCGTACTCCGGAACAGGCACAAAATGCGAATCAATTTTTAATCGATACCTTTTTAAAACGCTTAGCCGAGTTATCTCATGTTGAACAACGGGCGACTCGTGAGTTTTTACAAAAACGGGTGGTGTCCGCAAAGGCTGAACTGGATGAAGCCGAGAAGAGACTGCAACAGTTTCAGGTAGATAACAACGTGTATTCTACCAGTGATCAGATGAGGGGCTTGACGGATACCATCACGCTCATCGATAAGGAAAAAGCGCAGAATAAACTGGACTTGGAAACGGCACAAGCCGCATTGGGCAGTATTAATGAGCAACTGGGTTCCGCCGGTCGAAGCATTGCGGACAGCTCTACCGTACAGGCCTATAAGACGCAATTGGCGGAACTTGAATCTCGTAAGGCTTCTTATGTAGGCAAATATACGGATGAACATCCGGTTATGAAAGAGTTGAATCAGCAAATCGCTGAAGCTAAGAACGGTCTTAACACAGAGATCAATGCTATCGCTACACAACAAGCTCCTTCCAGCAACTCCGCACAGCAGGGACTACTGGCGGATAAGTTTAAAAACGAGGCGGCTCTTGCGGTCGCACAAGGTAAAGAGGCGGCGTTGGCAAATCTCGACAAGACGAACGAAGAGGCTATGAAAAGCCTGCCGGAAAAAGAACGGGGCTATATTAAAGCAAAACGTGATGTAGATGTAGCTCAAGATATTTATTCCATGCTTTCAAAACGGTTAGAAGAAGCGAAAGTGGCGGAAGTAATGGTTCCGAATGAAGTACAGATAGTCGATGCGCCTACATTACCGGAAAAAACAGTTGCTCCGCGCAGTATCCTTATTTTGGTGGGGTCCGCTATTATCGGCTTAATCTTGGGGTGCCTCTATGTATTGGGACAATCCTTGTGGAATCGAAAAATTCAATCCGTTCAAGAGGTGGACTCTATCTTGGGCGTTCAAAATTTAGGTGTGATTCCTAATTATCAACGTAAGGACTATAAAGCCAATGAAGAATCCGGTAGTCGTATGGCTGTATGGTGGAGAAAACTGAGAGGATAGTATGATCAGATTAATTTCAAAAGAACACGGTGATACACCGTTTGTTGAAGCATATCGTACATTGCGCAGTAATCTACAGTACGTATGCAATCGTAAGCATGGAAAGCTTATTTGTATCACAGCGGCTACCAGTGGTGAAGGTACATCTGAGGTAGCGGCCAATGTAGCGTTATCATTGTCGAAAAATAACGATAAAGTACTGTTAGTGGACGGTAATTTGCGCAATCCCATTCAGCACGTCGCTTTTGATGTGCAGAATCAAGGACTTACAAATGCGGTTCTCATGGATGAAGATTTGACGATCCATCGCAATGTGGAACCTCATCTGGATATACTTGCCGCTGGGGATTCTGTTGAGCGACCGTCTGATGTAGTTGACTCCAGTAAGTTACCTACAATTTTGAATTATGTACGCGATGAATACGATGTTATTATTGTCGATACGCCGCCTGTATTAGCGGTAACCGATGCAGTGGTACTGGCAGAAAAATCCGATGGCGTTATTATTGTTGCCCGCAATGGCGGGGTAAGTCCCGATGATTTGAAAGAAGCTAAAAAACGACTTACTCAAGTAGGCGTTCCATTATTGGGCTCTATTGTAATAGACGCATAAGTTTTTTACATAATATAGAAAGCATTGAGGTGATTACTATGAAAATTAATTTTTCCCCTCCTGATATTACAGAGCTAGAGATAAATGAGGTTGTTGCAGCCCTACAAAGCGGATGGATTACAACCGGGCCTCGTACAAAAGAACTGGAAAAACGTATCGCCCATCAATTGGGTACGCCTAAAGCGGTGTGCTTGAATTCCGCTACGGCAGCTTTAGAGCTCATATTACATGTGCTGGGAATCGGACCCGGTGATGAAGTGATTACTACGGCGTATTCTTATACAGCCAGTGCCAGCCCTGTCATTCATGTGGGTGCAACCTTAGTGCTTGTCGATACACAGCCGAATTCTTATGAAATGGACTATGATGCTGTGGAGGCGGCCATTACATCTAAGACGAAGGCGATTATACCGGTTGATATAGCGGGTGTTCCATGTGACTATGAACGCATATTCCGTATTGTGGAAGGTAAAAAATCGCTATTTAAACCGGCCAATGATCTGCAACAGGCTTTGGGCCGCATTCCTGTGGTGGCGGATTGCGCACATTCATTCGGAGCGTCTTATAGGGGGACTCCTACAGGGAATGTGGCGGATTTCAGCAGTTTCTCCTTTCATGCGGTAAAAAATTTCACTACAGCGGAAGGAGGTTGTGCTACGTGGCGTCATATCGACGGTGTCGATGATGAACAGATGTACAAGCAATTTCAGCTCTTATCACTTCATGGTCAAGATAAAGATGCTCTGGCGAAAACAAAAGTTGGTGCTTGGGAATACGATATCAAGGGTACATATTACAAATGTAATATGACGGATATTATGGCCGCTATCGGACTTGCTCAACTTGAGCGATACCCGCAACTGTTGGCTAGACGTAAGGAAATTATCAAAACTTACGACAACGCCTTTAAAAATTTGCCTGTAACCGTATTGGATCACTACACAAAAGACCATAAAAGTAGCGGTCATCTCTATTTGGTACGCCTTGACGGTCGCGATAGTGAATATCGGAATAAATTTATAGAGGCTATGGCGGATGTGGGGATTGCAACGAATGTGCATTATAAGCCGATTCCGATGCATACGGCATATAAAAATTTAGGCTTTACCATTGATGATTATCCAAATGCGTATCATCAGTTCGCCAATGAAATTACATTGCCGCTTCATACGCGACTTACCGATGAGGAAGTGCAGTATATAATTGATAATTTCAAAAGGATTCTTGACGAATGTTAGTAAGACACTTTCACGACCTGCCTGCTGAACTTCAGTGCGAGGCGGTGCGTCCCTACTTTGACATACTGAATAAGAAGCGCGGCAGTTTGCTCTGTAAAAGTATTTTTGATCGCATTGTTTCAGCTGTTATGCTCGTCTGTCTCAGTCCTGTATTTTTAGTTCTGAGTATTATGATTAAGTGTGGCAGCGAAGGGGAAGTATTTTTTCGTCAAACGCGCGTGACTCAATATGGACGCACCTTTGGAATCTATAAGTTCCGTACGATGGTGAAAAATGCGGAGTCTTTAGGGGCTCAAGTGACATCTAAAAGCGATATGCGCGTCACCAAGGTAGGTCATATGCTTCGCAAATGTCGGCTTGATGAATTGCCGCAGCTGATCAATATTTTTTTAGGGGATATGAGCTTTGTCGGTACGCGTCCGGAAGTACCTCGCTATGTGGATGCTTATACGGATGAAATGAAAGCTACATTATTATTGCCGGCAGGTGTAACCAGTGTGGCCAGTATCGCCTATAAGGATGAAGATCAGCTTTTACAAGATGCGCACAATGTGGATCAGGTTTACATTGAACAGGTATTGCCGGGGAAGATGGCGTGGAATCTGAAAAGTATTAAAGAATTCTCCTTTTGGAGTGACATAAAAACGATGATAGATACGGTTGTTGCCGTATTGCGATGAAAGAGGTCCCTATGAGTACATCTATGACAAAGGAAATACAAGAGAAAGAACTTGCAATGTTGCTGTACTTTAAAGAGTTTTGTGAGGCACATAATTTGCGATTCTATCTCTGTGGCGGTGGTCTCATCGGGGCTATCAGACATGAAGGTTTCATTCCTTGGGATGATGATTTAGATATTTTTATGCCTCGGCCGGATTATGAAAAATTAGCGATATTATGGCCAAAATATGCTGATACGGAGCGTTTCACTTACTGCAGGACAGACCGCAATCATATTTATCATGATGCAGGGGCCTCCATACGGGATAATAACACGACGTTTATTAATCGTCATAGCATGAACGAGGATATATGTCATGGATTGGCCTTAGAAATTATGCCCATTGACGGATGTGCACCGGGTAAAATCAGCCGAATGTTGCAGTTGATGTGGGCCATGATGTTCGCGCTGTTCAATGCGCAACGGTTACCAGATAATAAAGGTCCCGTATATCGCGCTTTGGCGGGGGGAATTTATAAGATTATCTCCGGACCTTCTGTGCGGTATCACATCTGGCGATTTGCAGAGAAGAAGATGAGTCAATACGATTTTAACACCAGTGCTGAATGTACCGAACTGATCGGCAGTTTGAAAGGGATGAAATTACGTCATCCTCAAGAAGATTTCAGTTCTGTTGTATATAAAAACTTCGAAGGGCATCAAATTCCGGTCATGAAAGGCTATGAACGATATTTGCGCCTTATCTGGGGGGATTATATGCAATTGCCTCCGGAGGAACAACGCGTGGCAAAACATGATGCGGTTTTTGCAGATTTGCATACGGGCTATAAAGCCTATAAAGGTATTCATTATGCGAAGGATTCTTCACAGACATAAGGAGGGCCTATGAAACGAATTGCAGTAATTTTTGCGGGCGGCGTAGGTGCTCGAATGAAGAACAGTAAGACACCGAAGCAGTTCTTACAATGGAACGGTAAGCCTATTTTGATACAGACTCTGGAAGTCTTTGAACGCACCGAGTCTATAGACGCTATTGTATTGGCCTGTAAAGAAGAATGGATCGATCATACGAAACGGTTAATCGGGGATGCAAAAATTTCAAAGGTGGTTTCCGTCGTAGCAGGCGGCGCTACAGCATTGGAATCGCAATTTAACGGATTACTCGAAACAAAACGTTTATATCCCGACGAAGATATGGTGACGGTACTCATCCATGACGGCGTGCGTCCGCTTGTTGATAGCATGACTATTGAGCGGAATATTGAGTCCGTTGAGAAAAACGGGTCGGCAATTACGGTAACTCCGGCTATTGAGACTGTAATGGTTACTCAAGGTAAGGCTATTCATCGTATTTTAAACCGTGATGAATGCTTGATGGCTAAAGCACCACAAAGTTTTCGCCTGGACGATATATTGCATGTTCACGAACAGGCGAAGCGGGACGGCATACATGATTTTATAGATTCCGCCTCGATGATGATGCATTATGGATATGAACTGTATCCGGTGATGGGAACATCAGAAAATATAAAGATTACAACCCCTTCGGATTACTATATGTTCACGGGGATTATAAAAAATCGCGAATTGGGAGGCATTCAAGATGAATAATTCCGTTATACAACGTGAGTTAACCTCCTTAGTTCAAGCGAAATCACTCTTTGTTCCGTTTCGTAATCAACGCATTCTTGTTACGGGCGCGACGGGCCTTATAGGCTCCATGTTTATCAAGTTGTTGCTGATTGCCGATGAGGTGCACAAGCTTGATTTGCATATCATAGGTCATGTGCGCAGCAAGGATAAAGCAAAGTCCATATTTGGAGATTTCCTCAATCGTGAAGGTATTGAGTTGATTGATACCTCTCTCGATGCAGTGGATGTATCCTGTGATTATATTCTGCATAGTGCGGCACCGACACAATCCAAATTCTTTGTGGAACATCCCGTAGAAACGATACATACATCCGTTTCGGGTACTGAGGCGATGTTGGAATTAGGACATCGCAATAAGGTCAAGAAATTAATTTATTTGTCGAGTATGGAACAATATGGTGTGCCGAATGAGTCAGGTCAAGTTATGACCGAGGATCAGTCAGGCTATTTGGATCATCTTAATGTGCGCAGTTCTTATTCTGAAAGCAAAAGACTTTGTGAGTGTTACTGCAAATCATATGCTGTAGAGTATAATGTGCCTGCTGTGATAGCGCGATTGGCTCAGACCTTCGGTCCCGGAGTGCCTGTTTCAGACAATCGTGTCTTCATGCAGTTTACAAAGAGCGCTATCGCCAATGAGGATATTGTGCTTCATACGAAAGGCGATACTATGTCAAACTATTGTTATATAACGGATGCATTGTCGGCGATTCTTGTGCTTATGCATAAGGGACAGGCCGGTGAGGCATATAATGTATGTAATGATGAAGAAACTAGATCCATCGCCAGCATTGCCAATTTGGTAGCTCACCATGTGAGCCAAGATCGAAGTCAGGTTATATTTGATATTCCGGACGATGTTAACGGGCTCGGTTATGCACCGACGGTTCATATGTTTTTAAGCTCAAAGAAATTGAAGTCTTTGGGATGGGAACCGAAAATATCGATGGAAGAAGCTTATATAAGATTAGCCGAATACATCAGAGAGGAATGTTCATGAAGAAAGAAATTATTATCGTTACCATCTCTCTGGGAAATGACGGGGCGGAACGAATTTTGACGGAGCTTTCTCGTCAATGGGTACAAGAGGGTCATCATATTACAGTCATTCAGACGAGTCCCAATCGATACGGTAACGAATACGCATTAGCGGAGGGCATCGAATCGATTCAGATTCATACGACCAGTTCTAATAAGGTGATTCGCTTTATGCAGGAGATAAAAGAGCTGATTAAAATCCTCAAAACGAGACCCGATGCGACATGCCTATCCTTTTTATCCGCATCCAGCTTTATTTTGGCTATCAGTTCCTGGTTTGTAAAAAATCGAATCGTTTTTTCCGAACGCAATAATCCTCGCAAGGTTCCTGTCGGTTGGCATCAGCAGGCATTGCGCAATTTTGCATTTCTTTTTGCGGATGCCGTAGTCTTTCAGACGGCGGATGCAAAATCTTATTTCCCGCAATCCGTTCAAAAAAGGGGCGTTATCATTCCGAATCCTATCAACGGAAAATTACCGCCTCCTATAGAGGGAGAACGGGAGAAAGTCATCGTTACCGCATGTCGTTTACATCCGCAGAAGAACTTACCTATGATGATCGATGCTTTCAGCATGTTAGCCGATGAATTTCCGGATTACAAACTGATTATTTACGGACAAGGCGTGCTGGAGGATGAATTACGGGCGCAGATTAAATCGCTTAACTTGGAAGATCGTATTCTGTTACCGGGTTTTGCCGATAATATTTTAGAGAAGGTAGCCCCCTGCGCTATGTATGTGTCGTCTTCCGACTTTGAAGGTATATCAAACTCCATGCTGGAGGCGCTCGGTATGGGTTTACCTTCCGTAGTGACGGATTGCCCGGTAGGCGGTGCGCGGATGGTTATCCATAACGGTGAAAACGGGCTGTTAGTACCTGTAAGGGATACGGAGGCTATGTATAAAGCGATGCGCAGTGTGTTATGTGATCCTGAGTTAGCAGCGCGATTATCGCGGGAGGCTATCAAGGTTCGCGATGAGTTCCCGTTATGGAAAATTGCAAAACGCTGGTTGGAAGTTTTATGAGTTGTAAGGAGGAGAACCATTGAAGTTAAATATAACGGCTCTTGCTGATCGCATGATATGGTTCATTACTCTACTGTTTTTGGTGTTGTCATTGACCATTTCCTTTGCCCTCGGTGATGCGGATTATGGTGCTTATGTATTGTTTGTATGTTTGTTTGGCCTCATATTGTTTTATCTGATTCGTGAGCGGGGGATTATCAAGTTCAGATTTACCTGGATGCACGCTTATATGCTGCTTTTTATCGGAGCCTGTTATCTCAGCGCTATTAATGCGATGGACCCGGCAGTGGCCATGAGTCGTAGCTTTGATATCGTAAAAATATTCTGTATGCTCATCGTTTTATATATGTGCTATCAGGATAAGCCGACGGTGGATTCCCTTTTGAAAATCGGCATGTGGACAGGCTATATAGTCTGCTTTTACACGGTATATTTCTATGGATTGGATTATTTCATTACGGTTTTGTCTTCCTCGGCACGTATCGCTAATGATGCGTTAAATGCTAATACGGTAGGACTTTTGGGGGCTAATGCCATTGTTATGACTATTTATTATATGATGTATGACAAGCCTCGTTGGTGGAATGTAATCGCTTTACCGACTCTGGGTATTTTGGCCGCTACGGGCAGCCGTAAGGCTCTTGTTTTTGTCGTGGTCGGTATTGTTCTGCTCTTTGTCTGTAAAAGTTTCCGCAGTTCCAATGCGTTACATTCTATTCTGAAACTGGTCGGTTCTTTGGCAGGATTAATTGTTATCGGCATAATGGTTCTACAATTACCGATGTTTGAAGAAGTGTTGACAAGAATGGAAGATATGGTGGCGGCATTTTCCGGAACAGGCGGGGATTCATCCACGATGATACGCATGTCTCTTGTAGATATCGGATGGGATTTGTTTTACCAATCTCCTATAACCGGTGTAGGTGTCAATAATCCGTCTGTATTTACATATTTTATCTTTGGCAGAGATAATTATTATTTGCACAATAACTATATTGAGCTTTTGGCGGGAACCGGCGTTATAGGTCTTGTCACGTATTATTCCATGTATGTGTATTTAGCTTATAACATGATTCGATATCATGACTTTCACAGCAATGAATATGTGATGGTTTTAATCCTCTTATTATCGCAGCTCGTGATGGATATGGGGATGGTATCTTATGAAAGTAAGAGTACCTATTTTTACATGATGTTATTTTTCTTGGAAGTACAGATTTTAAGGAAAGGACGGAAAAATGCAGCTAAGTAAATTGTGGAAACAGGGATTGTCCTTTCTGGGGGATATACATTATCGCACACGGGTATTAACGAAATTAGGTTATTACGATAAATTATCTGACAGTGATTTTCTGAAAACTGTATTTCCCAAGTATATGGACTATCCATTAGATCTTGAGAATCCGAAGAGTTTTAGTGAAAAGTTACAATGGCTTAAAATTCATAATCGTAAACCTATTCATACAAAGATGGTGGATAAATACGAAGCGAAATCTTTTATCACAGAAGCTGTAGGTGCGGATTATGTAATACCGACTATAGGTGTATGGGATTCGGTGGATGATATTGATTTTGATTCCTTACCGCCACAATTCGTTCTCAAATGTACTCATGATAGCGGGGGTCTTGTCATCTGTAAGGACCGTAAGACTTTTGATATAGAAGCGGCAAAAAAAACGTTGCAGAAATCATTGAGTCGTGATTACTACCGCATCGCCAGAGAATGGGCCTATCATGATGTGCCTCGGCGTATCATCGCAGAACCGTATATGGCGGAACTCGGAGAGAAGAACTTACTGGATTATAAAATGTTCGTATTTAACGGTCAGCCGAAGTTGACGATTGTCTGTTCGGATCGCTTTTCCAAAAACGGTACGAAGATGAATTTTTATGACCTGGATTGGAAACCTATGAAAGTCGGATTCCGTCTTCATGAGTTGGCGGTACCTGAATTTCCGCGGCCTCAGACGTTTGATGATATGTTGCGTGTGGCCCGCATATTAAGTAAGGACTGTCCGTTCATACGTATCGATTTTTATGAAATAAATGGTCATTTATATGTCGGGGAGTTAACGCTGTTCCCCGGTGCAGGATTTGAACCTTTTAGATCCATAGATATGGATTATGAGGTAGGAGGGTGGCTAGATCTTGAAACTGTACATCGGAGCTGATTTTGTACCTACGGATGTGAATAAAAGTTATTTTGAGTCTGGCGATATAGAATCGTTAGTAGGCAAAGAACTGTATGAGATGCTGCATGCATCTGATTTGAATATATTTAATCTGGAGGTTCCCTTAGCGGATGTGTTAACACCGATAGAGAAATTCGGTAATAATTTAGAGTCTCCATCGAAAACAATTCATGGATACGCACGATTACAGCCTTTATTTCTGACATTGGCAAACAACCATAGTTTGGATCAGGGGGTACAGGGGTTAAAGGCAACGACAAAGCTCTTGGAAGAACATAATATTCTTTATGGCGGTGTCGGCAATGATCAAGAGGAGGCGAAAAAGCCTTTTATCTTTGAGAAAGATGGCATTCGCGTAGGCTTTTATATGTGCTCGGAACGAGAGTTCACCATCGCATCCGCTCATAAGGCGGGGGCTAATCCGTTTGATGTGTTGGAAAGCTTTGACGATGTAGCTGAGCTAAAAGCGCAATGTGATTATGTCATCGTTCTCTATCATGGCGGTAAGGAGTTTTATCGATATCCGTCGCCTATGCTGCAGAAATATTGCCGTAAATTTGTCGATAAAGGGGCGAATCTTGTAGTGTGCCAACACAGTCACTGTATCGGCTCGCGTGAAAACTATAAGGATGGCAGTATCATTTACGGGCAAGGCAATTTTATCTTTGATTCCAATTTCTTCACGAATTATGGAGAGTTCATAAGAGAGTCATTACTTTTAGCCGTAGATGTTACAAAGGATCATTTTATAGTTAATGAAATCCCGATACAAAAGACTGACATAGGCATTCGTTTAGCGACATCAAGTGAGGCGAACGAAATATTGGCCGCCTATGAAGCGCGAAATGAGCAGATCAAGGATCCTCATTTTGTGTTGCAGGCGTATAAGGCGTTCGCCGATACTCATGTGAATCGGTATTTGCGGGAGTTTCTAGGGCGTTCCTTTGTTGTACGGGCTCTTAATGCGTTGTTTTTACGCAAGTTAGTGAATCTTATTTTGGGGAAAACCAGCTATCTGGCAATACAGAATTATTTGGAATGTGAAGCACATCATGAGCTGTTTTTACGCGGGATAAAGAATATAAATAAGAAGTAATGGATACAAAAATCGTAGTTGCCGCCAAATGGTCTATTATTACAGAGGTCTTGGCGAAGCTCATAACACCACTGACAAATATAATATTGGCTCATATGCTGGCGCCGACGGCGTTCGGTATATTGGCGACGATTATGATGGTCATATCCTTCGCGGAAATGTTGGCTGATGCGGGTTTTCAAAAGTTTTTGGTCCAACATGAGTTTGATTCTGAAGAGGATAAACAAAAGGCTACGGATGTGGCCTTTGTGGCCAATCTGGTCCTATCTCTTATATTATGGGGATGTATCATCGTCGGTCGTGATGAACTGGCTACATTGGTCGGTAATGAAGGCCTAGGTATACCTCTGGCCGTTATGGGATCCATGATTCCTTTGTCCGCTTTCAGTAGCGTACAGATGGCCTTGTACAGAAGGGATTTTAATTTCCGTTTTCTCTTAAAGATTCGGTTTATTACAATCATAACACCTATAGCCGTTTCTATTCCCATGGCGCTCATGGGATTCGATTACTGGTCACTGATCGGCGGCATGTTAGTCGCTCAATTACTGACGTTCATTGCATTATTTTACAGTCGAAAAAATCAGATACATCTGTTTTTTGACAGGCGTATTTTTATGGGGATGTTCAGCTACAGCGCATGGTCTTTGGCCGAAGCATTTTCCATATGGTTGACCGCTTGGGTAGATACGTTTATCATAGGACATTTTCTAAATGCATATTATTTAGGCATTTATAAAATGCCGATGGCCATCGTCACGACTGTGATGTCTATAGCGACATCGTCATTAGCACCCGTGCTGTTTGCGGCACTGAGTCGTGTACAACATGATGAAAAGGCCTTTTCTGAAACTTTTTTTACCTTTCAGCGATATATGGCGTTATTTTTAGTGCCTCTCGGTGTAGGGCTCTTTGTTTTTCAGGATTTTGTGGTGCAGATTCTCTTGGGCCCTCAATGGGGACTGGCGGGAATCGTACTCGGTTCATGGGCGCTCAGCTCAGCTATTATGACGGTAACGGCGAATCTTATTTCCGAGATATTCCGGTCTAAAGGTGTTCCGAATTTATCCTTTTTATGTCAAATTCTGCATCTTATAGTATTGGTACCCGTTATCTATATATGTATTCAATATGATTTCACCACCTTTGTATATGCTCGATCATTGGTTCGTTTGGAAATGATGGCGGCAGCGATGTTATTGTTGGCGGTATTTGTTCACATGAGCGCATGGCGCATCATATCAAATATTAAAATATATCTGCTCATATCGGTTGTAGTGGGAGCTTTAGCCTATGAAGCATTAACATTGAGTAATTCTTATGGATGGACCATCCTATGCATGTTGCTATGTGTCATATTGTATGTGGCAATTTTATATGCGATTCCATCGGAGCGAATGATCATCACCTCCGGATATCGTATGGTTCTCGGTAAGCTAAGGCGTTCATAATCAATAGAAAACATGAAAGGAGTATATATGCTTTCACAAAATGTAGAATTAAATAATACAGTTATCCTTGTAACGGGAGCAGCCGGATTCATAGGGGCCAATCTGGTTATGTCCTTGCTGAAAGAAGCGGAAGACACACACATTATCGGCATAGACTCTGTTAATGATTATTATGATGTAGCATTGAAGGATTACCGATTGGAACAAATTCAGAAATTGGCTAATCGTAAGGGTAATACGTGGATTTTTAAGAAGGGAAATATTGCGGATAAGGATTTTATCGATACTATTTTTAATACGTATCATCCCCGTATTGTAGTGAATCTGGCGGCTCAGGCCGGTGTGCGGTATTCTATTACAAATCCGGATGCGTATATAGAGTCGAACATTATAGGCTTTTATAATATTTTAGAAGCCTGTCGTCATTCGTATGACAATGATGGCAGCGGTGTTGAACACTTGGTATATGCATCGTCATCCTCCGTATACGGGGCGAATAAACGCATTCCCTATTCGACGGAACATAAGGTGGATAATCCGGTATCGCTCTATGCGGCGACAAAAAAATCAAATGAGCTGTTAGCGTATTCCTATGCAAAGCTGTACAATATTCCGAGCACTGGCCTTCGATTCTTTACTGTATATGGACCGGCGGGACGTCCTGATATGGCGTATTTCGGATTTACTAATACATTGCGTAGCGGAGGAACAATTAAGATATTTAATTACGGTAACTGCAAACGTGACTTTACCTATATCGATGATATCGTACAAGGTGTTCAGAAGGTAATCACTGTTGCCCCTGAACGGCGTAATGGTGCTGATGGATTGCCGGAACCTCCATATGCAATCTACAACATCGGCAACAGTCGTCCGGAAAATCTATTGGATTTTGTGCGGATTTTATCGGAAGAACTTGTGGCCGCCGGCGTTTTATCATCAAATTATGATTTCGAGGCACATAAGGAATTGGTTCCTATGCAACCCGGTGATGTACCTGTTACCTACGCTGATACGAGCGACCTGGAAAGGGATTTCGGATTTAAGCCGAATACATCACTACGGGATGGCTTGAGACAGTTTGCCACCTGGTATAAATCGTTTTATATGATGGAGGGCGAATAAATGAAAATTGCAATTGCCGGTACAGGTTATGTGGGCTTATCGAATGGTGTATTATTAGCTCAACATAATGAAGTGATAGCGCTGGATATCGTAGCGGAAAAGGTGGATATGCTGAATCGCGGTGAATCCCCAATCGTAGATACGGAACTGAATGAATATTTACAGCATAAGGATTTAAATTTTAAAGCGACTTTGGATCCTGTAGAAGCTTATAAAGATGCTGGTTATGTCATCATTTCCACCCCGACTAACTACGATCCGCAAAAAAATTTTTTTGATACGTCTTCTGTAGAACAAGTTATCGAAAATGTGTTAGAAATTAATCCGGATGCAGTGATGATTATCAAATCCACTGTTCCTGTAGGCTACACGATGCAGATGAGAGAGCGTTTTAACACCGATAAAATCATCTTTTCACCTGAGTTCTTACGAGAAGGAAAGGCACTCTATGATAATCTTCATCCGTCGAGAATCGTGGTAGGGGAAGATTCAGAACGGGCTCGTCGTTTTGGACAACTTCTTGCGGACGGAGCGATTAAGGAAAATGTGCCACAATTATATACGGATTCTACTGAGGCTGAGGCGATTAAGTTATTTGCCAATACGTATTTGGCACTTCGCGTGGCATACTTTAATGAACTTGATTCATACGCGGAGGTACGTGGGCTCAATACGAGTCAGATTATCAACGGCGTATGTCTGGATCCGCGTATCGGAGATTTTTATAACAATCCATCTTTCGGCTATGGCGGATATTGTTTGCCGAAGGATACAAAACAGCTGTTAGCTAATTATAATGATGTGCCGCAAAACCTGATTTCCGCTATTGTCGATGCTAATCGGACGCGTAAAGATCATATTGCGGATGTGATTATTGGTAAAGATCCGAAGATAGTGGGAATTTATCGGTTGACAATGAAGATGAATTCTGATAACTTCAGAGCATCCGCTATTCAAGGGGTAATGAAACGTATTAAGGCGAAAGGGATTGCCGTTGTCGTTTATGAACCTACGCTGGAAGCGGAGGAGTTCTTTCATTCACCTATCATTCGAAATCTTGAAGATTTTAAACGAGTTAGTGATGTCATCGTGGCCAATCGTTGGGATGCCGCTTTGGAGGATGTTGTGGATAAAGTATATACGAGAGACATTTTTGACCGTGATTAATACAAAGCTGTATGTACGGTAACATAGGAGAGATTGATGAAACGTTTCGGATTATATATCGTGCTTGGCTTAATCATATTTTTTATATGGGATAACTCTCTACAAAACGGAGGCACCTCTGATGGATTCAGTCTCGTTTTTGCGAAATGGCTACTGCCATTCGTTCATAAACTTGGATTTCATGCCAATATATGGAGCCTGAATCGGGTGGTGCGCAAGTTGGCCCATGTAACTGAGTTTGCCTTTCTTGGTGGGGTCTTATATATAATATTAAAACGATATATCACGTATGGTACCGTGCTGAAGACAGTCGGTATCGGTATTGCTGTCGCTGCATTAGATGAATTCTTACAGCGCTTTAGCCCCGGCCGCAGTTCTCAGGTGTCGGATGTACTCATCGATACGTTAGGGGTTATCATAGGGATTATCGTGGTGAAAGTAATCTCATATATAGGTCAATCTGAGTCCTCTGCAAAACATTATAAATAAAAATTTCCTCATGTTCCGGATTGAACATGGGGATTTTTATATGAGTAAATGATGAAAAAATAAATTTTTTGTTAAGTAAGTCTGATTGAGTTTATGTATTTTTATAGAAATAACGCTGTACAATCAACTTTTCTCTTGTTATAATTATGAATAAAAGATGAATTAATGGTTTTAAGATATTTTTTTGTTACATAATATATAGAATGGAAGGAAAGGTCATGCATCGGGTGGTGGACTTACACGGTTGTATTTTGCCGGGCGTATCGGGCGCAGAGAAGCCTCAAACGTTGGCGGAATCCGTACAGATGATTAAATCTTTAGTTGCACAGGGAATTACAGATATTTTTAGTGCACCTACTGTGACGACAGATATGGGAATTGATGAGTGGACATATATGGAATCTTTATTAAAGGATCTGCGCCTCGCTCTAAATAAAGAACATGTAAATGTTACTATTCATGATGGTGCTCGTGTTATGCTCAGCGATGATATGATATCCTATATCAAAACACACCGAACTCAATATTTATTGGGGCAGAGCCATTTTATGCTTGTAACTGTTCCTGAAAACAGCAAGACTCATCATATTAATGCATGGCTGTTGGCATTGTTAAATTTAGGAATTATACCTATTATCAGCGATTTGGAAGCACATCGTAATTTATTCGCGCAGCCTGAGCAATTATTGGAATGGGTGGATAAAGGAATTCTGATTCAATGCAGTATGGCATCGTTTGATATGAGTTCGCCTAATTATCGTAGAGCGGGTGAACTGTATAGAAACGGACTTATTCATTTCTTCGGATCCGGCAGCTGTGACAATGTGTTGGCATATAGAGAGTATATGGAGTCCATATCTCGACTCGATAGTACGTATAAACAGGATTTGTTATCTGATGTACAGCTAAATGAGCGCGATCTGCTTGCTAATCGTGTGTTTTATCCGCATGTACCGTCCCGTTGGGTAGGGGGAAAAGGAAATTTCTGGACTCGTTTATTCGGGTTTACTCTATAAGTTATAACAGGGTTCCTGTATTCTAGTGATATGGATACAGGAACCCTTTTCCACTTTATATAGTATTTATTATTGAAATTAGCCACTATATATAGTATACTTAGGGGGCGGTAAAAATTAAGGAGTTCACGATGATTTCTGGAATTTTTTCGTATGATAAATATGGGTTACCATATTTTGGTCTTTAAATATATAGTTTTTAGGTAACAAACTGGGGAGGTTGCCAAAATGTTGCAGGTTATTAAACGGGATGGTACGCGGGTGCCATTTGATAAACTCAAGATTGCCACAGCTATTGAAAAGGCTGAGCATAGTAGTACAGGGTTGTACGAAGAGGGACTGGCACAACGAATCGCCGATGAAATCGAAGAATACGCTAATAAACTTCATAAAGATATGACGATTTACGCCATTGAAGATCAAGTGTACTATAAGTTAATTGAGTATCATAATCCTGCAACGGCACGTGCCTATGAAGGTTATAAAGCTGTGCAGGCGTTCAAGCGCCGTCAAAATACAACTGATGAAGATGTAATCGGTTTGTTGGATCGCAGTAATGTAAATGTATTGGATGAAAACTCCAATAAGGATGCGGCTATCGTATCTACGCAACGCGATCTTATCGCCGGTGAAGTATCAAAGGATATCGCACGTCGTAAGTTGATTCCTACGGATATCTTGGAGGCGCACGACAGCGGTGCTATTCATTTCCATGATATGGACTATATCATTCAGCCTATGTTCAATTGCTGTTTGATTAATTTAGAGGATATGTTGACTAACGGCACTGTTATCAATGGTAAGAAAATTGATACACCGAAGTCTTTCCAGGTGGCCTGTACGGTAACGACACAAATTATTGCACAAGTGGCATCCGGTCAGTATGGTGGTCAAAGCATCAATGGTATTGATCGTATTCTGGCGCCGTTTGTACGTAAGTCCTATGAAAAAATCCTCAACAATGTCATCGAAGAACAAGTTGAGATTTACGGTATGGAGCCAAATATGGAAAAGGCTCGTGAAATTGCGTGGAAACGTACGCGTAAAGAGGTAAAGGACGGCATTCAGACCATTCAATACCAAATCAATACATTGATGACGACGAACGGACAATCCCCATTCGTTACATTATTTATGTATTTTCAACCGGATTACGAATATGCCAAAGAGGCGGCTCTTATTACAGAGGAGATTTTACGTCAACGTATTAAGGGCGTAAAAAATGAAGCCGATGTATATATTACACCGGCATTCCCTAAGCTTATATATGTGCTGGATGAGCATAATATAAAACCAGACAGTCCATATTACTATTTAACGGAACTTGCTGCACAATGTACGGCTAAGCGCATGTACCCTGATTATATTTCCGCGAAAAAAATGAAGGAAAATTACTCAGGTAATGTATTCAGCCCTATGGGATGCCGCTCCTTCTTATCTCCATGGAAGGATGAAAATGGTGAGTATAAGTTTGACGGGCGTTTTAACATCGGTGTAGTGAGCTTGAACCTGCCTCAGATCGGCATTTTGGCCCGCGGCAGTGAAGAACGATATTTTGAAATTTTAGATAAACGTCTTGAACTGGCGGAAAAAGCGTTGATGCTTCGCTATGAATTACTTAAGGATGTGGTGAGCGATGTGTCGCCAATCCATTGGCAACACGGTGCTATTGCACGACTTAAAAAAGGCGAGAAGATTGCTAAATTCTTGACCGGCGGTTATGCGACTATCTCCTTGGGATATATCGGCATTTATGAAGCGACCCGTTTGATTACAGGTGAATCGAATACGGGTGAGAAGGGGCGCGTTTTTGCGATGAAGATCATGGACCGCTTAAATGCGGCTGTTGATGAATGGCGCGCTAAACATAATATGGGCTTTGCTTTATACGGAACTCCCGCTGAAAGTCTAACGCATCGATTCTCCTCTTTGGATCGCGCTCGCTTCGGTATTATTGAGGATATTACGGATAAAGGTTATTATACTAACAGTTATCATGTAAGCGTACGAGAAGAGATTAATGTATTTGATAAATTCTCTTTTGAATCGGAATTCCAGAAGAAGTCTACCGGCGGTTGTATTTCGTATGCAGAAATCCCGAATATGACAAATAATATTCCTGCTGTATTGACGATGATACAATATATTTATGATCATATTTCTTATGCAGAGTTTAATACAAAATCGGATTATTGCCATGAATGCGGCTTTGATGGAGAAATTAAAGTCAATGACAATAACGAATGGGAATGTCCGCGTTGCCATAATACGAACCGTGATAAATTGACGGTTATTCGACGTACTTGCGGCTACTTAGGGGAAAACTTCTGGAATGAAGGTCGGACTAAGGAAATTAAAGATCGTGTAATGCATATTTAATTAGTTTTATGAGCCCTAGGTGCGTTTGATTGTAACTTTCGTAGTTTATAACAAATATTATTGAGAAGTTACATAAAGAATAACATTTGAGAAGTTACATATAGAGTTACATATCAGTAAAGCATGAATTGTAAAGGTGTAAATTTAACGAATATAATTTGTAAAAGCTGTGCTAATAGGCACAGCTTTTACTATATGAAAAATAAATTGAAATATATCTATATGTTGTATGGATAGAACAAAACTATATAGAAATCAAAGTTGATTTGGGTTATTGTATGGGGGCTGTTACTATGAGATACGGACAAATTAGACAATATGATATAGCTAACGGAGAAGGCATAAGAACCTCCATCTTTGTGACCGGATGTACGCATTGCTGTTATAACTGCTTTAATGAGGAATATCAGGATTTCAATGCGGGCAAGCTGTGGACACAGGCGGAAACGGATTTGGTCGTATCCTATGTTAAAGATTCTAATTGCGCAGGTCTTACCTTGCTTGGGGGGGAGCCGTTCCAAAATGTACAAGGGTTATTGCCTGTTGTTCGAGCCGTACGTGCAGCGGCGCCGGAAAAGAAAATTTGGGCTTATTCAGGCTATGAATTAGATGATATACTTGAGGATGAGTTGAGGAGCGCTTTGTTAAAGGAAATCGACATCCTTGTGGATGGTCGTTTTGTGGATGAATTAAAAGATCCGGGATTGCGATTTCGCGGTTCCTCTAATCAACGTATCATTGATGTTAAAAAAACCTTAGAAGCTTGTGAAGTTGTATTGGCAATGGAGTAAATATGACATTTGATAAACGATTAATAGGCCTTATTATTATAGTAGGGTTCATTGCTGGTCTTGTGGGTGCTTCGTATACCCATCTTTTACATGCTGTTCAACATTTCGTATATCATTATTCTGCAGCGGAACATCTGAGTTTTGGTGCCGCCGTAGCTCGCGTAGCACCGTTGGAACGATTGTTTGCTCTCATGGTTTGTGGCGTTGTCGGCGGGATAGGGTGGTTCCTGATTCATCGATATGGTCCCGGGATTGTAGATATAAAGGCAGCAGTTGCCGGTAAAATGGATATGCATCCTATTACAACGGTATTACATGCGACATTACAAATTATTACCGTAGGCATAGGTTCTCCATTGGGCAGGGAAGTGGCGCCTCGGGAGGCGAGTGCAGGAATTACGACCTTTTTAGTAGATCATTTTGATATAACGCGGGAAGATCGACAGTTATTGATTGCCTGTGCCGCCGGGGCGGGGCTGGCAGCCGTTTATAATTCACCTTTATCAGCGGCTATTTTTACGCTGGAGACATTGTTACTTACATGGAACGTGCGTTCTATGAGTGCCGCTCTATTATGCTGCGGTTTAGCAACGTTGGTTACGAGACTCGCCGGCGTGGGAGATGTCATTCAATATACAATGGCACAGCCGAGCCTAGGCAGTCATTATGAAGAGTTTTCCATTGCGTTAGGTGCAGTTATCGCTATCGGTGTTGTCGTATTTAATATAACGCAAAGTAAGTTGCCCGCATTTCATCGCAATAGCCCTGTTATGATCGTTGTTTCTATTATTGCATTTACCTTAATCGGTGCATTATCCATGTATTATCCTGAAATTCTTGGCAATGGCAAGGCCGGTAACGAATTAACATTTGCTAACGATATAACTTGGACATATGCGTTAGGGCTCTTCGGTTCAAAATGGATAGCTGTTCTTTTAGCATTAGCCGCGGGGGCTTACGGTGGTCGCATTACGCCGTCTATGATGTTAGGTAGTACCTTGGCCATTGTATTCGGTACATTTTGGTCCATAGCTGTGACTCCGATTTCTCTTGGAATGGCTGCTTTCATAGGGGCTGTTGCATTTCTAGGCTTAGCGCAGAAGATGCCCCTCGCATCATGTGTGTTTATGTTAGAACTATCGCGTTTTTCCGTTGAGATGCTATTCCCGATTGCATTGACCATGGGTACCGCATTGATGGTGGAACAAATAATACAAAGCAGATTGGCGCGATCGTAAGTGCATCCGATCAGATATGTTTTACTGAAGTTGATTTATAATTTCCTAAATTATAAAAAGGACAGTTGATTACTTGAATAACCTGCATTTCCAAAAATGTTTGAATTTTGGTGTTCGGTCCAAGCTCGACTGTCCTCTTTTTATGTGGTTGAATTATTGCTATATGCTAAACAATCTTGGCATTTTTGTCGTATTCTTCACCGCCTGCATTGGGAAGCATACCGTACTCTATGGTCCACAGATGTTTGTATTTCAATGCCTGGTTGTGAATGCGTTCGATTTGGGTGGCATCTGTGCGTACTATGCGTGCCGGGATTCCGACTACTAATGAGTTTGGAGGGATAACCGTGTTTTCCTTTACTACTGCACCGGCAGCAATGATAGAGCCCGAGCCTATATGGCAACCGCTTAAAACGATAGCCCCCATACCGATGAGTACATTATCCTCTACAGTTGTAGCATGAACGATAGCACCATGGCCTACTGTTACATAATCGCCCAGAATACATGCTTTATCATCATCTACATGTAAAACAGAATTATCTTGAACATTGGAATAACGACCAACGATGATTTTATTGACATCGCCGCGAAGCGCACAGTTTTGCCAAATGGATGCATATTCTTTTAATTCTACGTCGCCCGCTAGTTCAGCACCGGGCATAACGCAGCTTTTAGGGTCTAATTTGGGATATTTTCCGTGAAATGGTAACATGTATTACTCCTAGCTTAAATATTAAATGACATCGATGAAACGTTGTGCCTTACGAATGGACATGATTGCTTCATTCATAACCGTTTGAACGATGACGCGTGCCGGTTCAATCTTGTTGAGTCGATTTAAGCCTTGTCCGACCTGAACGGCACCGTTTACAACATCACCGTCGATAGCAGCTAATTTATTTGTGCCTTGAGACATTTTGGTGCGTTCTTCCGGTGTGGTTACGCCATCGGTTTCCGCTGCAAGATAGCGCGTAGTGAATTCATTTTTTAAGCTGCGAACACCACCGTGGCCGGAGAGAAGCCCCGTTACAACCGAGTCCGTATCGGTTGCTTTGATGATGGCTTCTTTCATATTTGGATGGGCATGACATTCTTCAGCTAACAAGAAACGGGACCCCATCTGAACACCTTCTGCACCCATTAATAAAGCGGCTGCAAGGCCTCGCCCATCAACGATAGCACCTGCTACTACAACGGGAATAGAGATTTCCGGCAGAATATTTTCCATTAAAGACATAGTTGTTTGCGTGCCGATATGTCCGCCTGCCTCCATGCCCTCCACGATAATCGCATCTGCACCGGCATCCGCGATACGTTTAGCCAGCTTTAAGGACGGTACGACGGGGATGACTTTAATTCCCGCATCTTGAAACGGTTTGATATACGGTACGGGATTACCTGCACCGAGTGTAACAAATGCAGGTTTTTCGGCGATGATTATATCTACGAGTTCATCCTTGTTAGGGGCCATCAGCATGAGGTTTACGCCAAAAGGTTTATCCGTTAATTTTTTGCAGGCCCGAATTTCATTGCGTGTCCAGTCCGCATCCCGCCCGCCTAGAGCGATGACGCCGGTGGCTCCGGCGTTAGCGACGGCGGCCACGAGTTCGTGTTCCGATACCCAAGCCATGGCACCCTGAATGATAGGGTATTCTATTTGTAAAAGTTGTGTTAATTTTGTTCTCATACATCCTCCTAGAATAACTAATTTATGGTTTTCGCATATAAAACGGCGATATTTATAAGTACATACTTATATAACTCATATGATAAGTATCGATATAAAATCATATCTTACTTATATAACATATAATAGTATAATAGTGAAATTCTGTATATAGACTTTTCTCGTTTGATATAATACAGAAGATAATTGATAATATATTTCAGTAAAGACAGGCAGAATAAAACCGCATATTATTTATGCTTTTTAAATATTGTGAAAACTAAAAAAATAAGAAAATGAGTATTGAAAAGTTTCGATATCTTTGATATACTACATTCAGATGAAGTATCTGAACTATTGAAAGATAAAATGTTAATCATAATTTTCAAGTGAAGGAGGAAATACACATGGAAAAATATGTATGCGTAGTATGCGGTTGGGTTTATGATGAAGCTGTAGAAGGTGTAAAATTCGAAGATCAACCGGCTGATTATGTTTGCCCAATCTGTGGTGTTGGTAAAGACCAATTCGAAAAAATGTAATTGATTTACCGAAAAGGCTATCTTAAGCGGACTTGAGATAGCCTTTTTTATTTGACAAAGCACAATGTCGTGTTTATAATATTATAAGTCGAGGTAAGATTATGAAACTGCAAGTAGAGCAAGCAAAAGAACATATAGGAAAGAAATTTCCTTATAGCTATACGATGCCAGCCTCTATACTTGGCGACGTAACTGCTTTTCCTTGGAGCCGTCATGATATAACCATTAGTGGTGAGTTTTGGTATGATGGTCAAAACTACATTGTCCACGGTTCGATCACATCTAAAGGTGATTATGAGTGTTCTAGGTGTTTAAACATAACGGAACATAATCGTAATGATTTCTTCGAAGAAGTCTTTAGTGATGGTCGGGTTACAGAGGATGATGTGATTCCTTTCGATGGAGAGGAAATTGACTTGACCGAACTGATTAGGGATACATTAATCATCAATGAACCCTCTCAAGTGTTATGTCAGGATGATTGCAAAGGATTGTGCGTTCATTGCGGAGCAAATTTAAATGTTTCACCTTGTTCTTGTGAATCCTTTGTGGTGGATCCTCGATTTGCAGAGTTACGTGCTTTGCTTGATGAGAAAGATGATAGATTGTCCTAATGATTGTATTAAGGAGGTGCAGATAATGGCAGTACCTAAGCGTAGATTGTCTAAATGCCGTCGCGATCGTCGCCGTGCTAATTGGAAATTGGAAGCTCCTGGTTATGTAGCATGTCCACAATGTCACGAACCTAAGATGCCTCATCGTGTTTGCCCTACATGTGGTCACTATAAAGGTGAACAAGTAGTAACTAATGCTTAATAAGTAAGCCGAGAAAAGAACGTCTGTTTAACAGGCGTTCTTTTTTTGCGTTTTATAGTCGGCTTTTATATTTCGGATAAAATAAATACAACAAAAATATAAAATTATTACCATATTTGGTAGATGGGTTTAAAATTCTTACCATATATATGAAAAGTCTTGCCAATGAGGGAAATATTGTATATACTTAGTATGTAATATTAGTACTAGGTCATAAAAGGTGGTCCCATGAGTCGGTTGAAGAAACAAGAGCGCCAAAAGCAGTTGCAAGAAAAACTGAATATCACGCCATTTCTAACTGATGAAGATTTGGCCTCTCACTTCAGTGTGAGTGTGCCGACTATTCGTTTGGATCGACTGGAATTGGGTATTCCTGAATTACGTGAGCGTATTCGCGTGATGGCTACAGGCGGTTATACGCCGGAAACAGCGGAACATTTGCCGTATGAAGTAGTGGGAGAACTGATTGATGTTACCGCAGGGCAACAGGCGTTATCCATGTTGCGCACAACTGTGGATATGGAGGATCAGTTCGGTTATATAGAGCCTCAGTATTTATATGCGCAAGCAAATTCCCTAGCAAAAGTCGTCATGGGGACGACCGTTTGTTCGGCGGAAGTTGGAAATATAAAGTATAAAAGCCCTGTAAGAGCCGGTACCAATCTGGTGGCAAAAGCAGAAATTGTTCGTCGCCGTGGAAATAAGTTCTTTATTTGGGTCATCATAAGAGATAAAATAAAAGAAGTATTTCGAGCAAAATTTATCATGGAATCCATAGAGAATAGGGTGTAAATTATGAAAATCGCAGTAGACGTCATGGGAGGCGATTTTGCTCCTTTGGAAACCGTTCTGGGCTCCATTGAAGCCGTACGAGAAAATAGTCACATCGAAGTGGTTCTCGTAGGTGATGAGCAGCAAATTTTTGATATATTAGAAGCTAATAATGAAGCGAATAATTCGCGTATTTCCGTGCATCATGCCAGTCAAGTTATCGGCATGGATGAACATCCGGGCCAGGCATTACGTAAGAAGAAAGATGCGTCCGTTGTCGTTGCAACTTCATTAGTGAGAGATAAAGCCTGTGATGCCGTCATCGCTCCCGGAAGTACCGGTGCTGCTGTGGCCGCGGCTCTTTTCGGCTTAGGTCGAATCAAGGGCATTGATAGACCGGTTATTGCAACACCGATGCCCACGGTGAACGGTATTACGGTAATGCTGGACTCCGGTGCTAACTCCAATAGCAAACCTAAACATCTTGTACAGGGGGCTTTGATGGGGTCGGAATATGCAAAGCTGTTATTAGGCAAAGATAACCCTACAGTAGGATTATTAAATATCGGCGAAGAAGCTACAAAGGGAAACGAAGTCGTTTTGGCTACATATCCTATTTTAGAGAAAATGAAAACCATCAACTTTAAAGGGAATGTAGAAGGCCGCGATATACCGAAAGGGACCGTAGATGTTGTCGTATGTGACGGTTTTGTAGGTAATGTAATTTTAAAGTTTGCTGAAGGTCTGGTTACGGGCTTAACACAACTTATAAAAGAAAGCATTATGGCGAGCGGTATTTTCGCAAAGCTTGGTGCTATGCTTGTAAAACCGGCTTTGAAGCATATCGCGAAGAAGATAGATCACACAGAAAATGGCGGTGCTCCGCTTTTAGGGGTTAATGGTGTGTTTATGATTGCCCATGGCAGCTCCAAGGCTAAGGAAATCAAGACGGCTATTACTATTGCCGGAGATTTGGTGGATCGTAAAATTATTGAACACATTCAACAAACGATAGAAATTGAAGGAGCTTTAAAATATGAGTATGATGAGTAAACCTGTAGGAATTATTGGTACAGGCAGCTTCCTTCCTGACAATGTGGTAACAAATTTTGATCTTGAAAAAATGGTCGATACTAATGACCAGTGGATCAGAGAACGTACAGGTATTGAAGAACGCCGCATTGCACCGGAAGGCATGAACACATCTTATATGGCGGCTGAGGCAGCAAAAAAAGCCATGCAGATGGCTAAAGTTAATGCAGAAGACCTCGATATGATTATCTTCGCCACTTTGACACCGGATATGATTATTCCTTCTGCTGCTTGTGTGTTGCAAGCAAATTTAGGAGCAAAAAATGCAGCGGCTTATGATTTGCAGGCGGCTTGCTCCGGCTTTGTCTATGGATTGATTACGGCAGCAAGTTATATTAATTCTGGAATTTATAAAAAGGTACTTGTCGTGGGCGCTGAAATTCTATCACGTCGAGTTAACTGGAATGATCGCGGTACATGTATTCTCTTCGGCGATGGTGCAGGAGCGGCCGTTGTTTCTGAAGTTCCTGAAGGATATGGTATCAAAGGCATCGATATGGGCGCCGACGGTACCGGTGGTTCATCTCTTTGTATACCTGCCGGCGGTACAGCTGTTATTGCTAATGATCAGCGTGTAGAGGAAGGGTTGACTTTCATCCATATGGATGGGCCTGAAGTATATAAGTTTGCAGTTAAAACAATGGGACGCACCGTTTTAAAATCTTTAGAATGTGCTCATATGGATTTAGAGGATTTGGATTTCTTTATTCCTCATCAGGCGAATATTCGGATTATTGATTCGGCTGCAAAACGTTTACATATGCCGAAGGAAAAAGTATTTGTTAATTTACATAAGTATGGTAACACATCTGCCGCGTCCGTAGCGATTGCTCTTGATGAAGCCTGGCGTGAAGGACGTTTCAAACGCGGTGATAATGTTGCGTTTGCAGGATTTGGAGCTGGTCTTACATGGGCGAGCCTAGTCTTGAAATGGTATTAAGGAGGAAACATCGAGATGATTAAGACTGATATTTGTGATTTGTTGCAGATTGAGTATCCGATCTTTCAGGGCGGTATGGCTTGGCTCGGTACTGCAGAACTTGCGGCAGCTGTTTCTGAGGCCGGCGGTCTCGGCATCATCGGTGCAGGTCATATGCCTCCTGATGTGTTCCGCAATGAAATTCATAAATTAAAAGAACGGACAAGTAAACCTTTTGGCTGTAACATCATGTTAATGTCTCCGTTTGTAAAAGAAGTAATGGAAGTTGTTCTGGAAGAACACGTTCCTGTCATCACAACCGGTGCAGGTAATCCAGGGGTTTATATTCCGGCGTTGAAAGAGATCGGTACGAAGGTCATTCCTGTAGTGGCATCCGTGTTGCTTGCTAAACGTCTGTTGCGCGGCGGTATTGATGCGATTATCGCGGAAGGTACTGAATCCGGCGGTCACGTAGGTGATATTACGACGATGGCGTTGATTCCGCAAGTTGTAGATGCCGTTGATGTACCGGTTATTGCAGCCGGCGGGATTGCAGATGGTCGCGGCATGGCCGCTGCATTTGCATTGGGCGCTAAAGCGGTGCAAATGGGGACTCGTTTTGTATTATCCGAAGAATGTATTGCTCACGAGAATTATAAGAATGCCGTGTTGAAAGCAAAAGATCGCGCTACGGTTATGACCGGTCTTACGACAGGTCATCCGGTACGTATTATCGATAATGCGTTAGCGCATAAGTATAAAGCGCTTGAATTTAGCGGCGCTTCTAAGGAAGAATTGGAAAGTTTGGGTGCAGGTACACTTCGTAAAGCTGCTATCGACGGTGATGTAAAAGAAGGTTCCGTAATGATCGGTCAAATTTCCGGTATGTTGACGGATGTTAAACCATGTGCAACGATTATTCAGGATATTATGACTGAAGCTGAAACAGTAATTAAAAACCTTCAAGGTCTTAGTAAATAAGGAGGCCCCTATGAAAACGGCATTTGTTTTTCCCGGTCAAGGTTCACAAAAAGTAGGTATGTTACAAGATTTGTATAATGAATATCCTATTGTGAAACAACGTTTTGAAGAAGCTGACGAAGCACTTGGGTATTCTATTACTAAATTATGCTTCGAAGGTCCTGATACAGAGCTTGTAAAGACGGCAAATACACAACCGGCTATTTTGACGGCATCTGTAGCATGCTATGAAATCTTAAAAGAGAAAGGTTTCGCGCCTGACATTGTAGGCGGGCATAGCCTCGGTGAATACAGTGCTCTTGTGGCTGCCGGCGTATTAAAATTTAAAGATGCCGTATATGTAGTTCACAAACGCGGTGAATATATGCAGGAGGCTGTACCTTTGGGGAAAGGTGCCATGGCGGCTATTTTGGCATTGCCTCGTGAAGAGGTTGTGGCTATCTGTAAGGATATCGATGCATCTGTTGGCTCCGTACAGGCAGTAAACTTCAATTGTCCTGGACAAATCGTTATCGCCGGGGAAACGGCAGCGGTGGAAGCGGCGGCGGAAAAAATGAAGGCAGCCGGTGCAAAACGCGCAGTTATGCTACCTGTTAGTGCTCCATTTCACAGTCGTTTGATGGAACCTGCGGCAATCCGCTTAAAAGAGGAATTGGATAAGATTCAGGTGAGTGATGCACAAATTCCTGTAGTTGCGAATGTTACCGGTAAGATTTTGACTAATGCTAATGACATTAAAGAATCTTTGGTTACTCAAGCTGCTAATCCTGTATTATGGGAAGACTGCGTAGCGGAAATGATTAACTTCGGTGTAACTCGCTTCGTAGAAGTGGGCCCTGGTAAAGTGCTTACCGGCTTCACTAAAAAAATCAACAAAGACATGGAATTAGCTAATGTGGAAGACGTTGCATCCTTAGATAAAACGCTTGAATTTTTGAAAGGGGTTCGATAAAATGCACTTAGAGGGTAAAGTAGCCATTGTAACAGGCGCATCCCGTGGTATCGGTCGCGCTGTAGCGATTCAATTAGCACAATCCGGTGCAGATGTCGTAGTTAATTACAGCGGTAGTGAAGGTGCAGCTCAAGAAACCGTTGAAGCTGTACAAGCGCTTGGCCGTAAAGCCATAAAAATTAAAGCTAATGTGGCCGATGCTGAAGAGGTGGCTTCCATGGTGGAAGAAGCTCATAAAGAATTCGGACACATTGATATCCTCGTTAATAATGCCGGAATTACACGTGACGGCTTATTAATGCGTATGAAAGATGATGATTTTGATGCTGTTATCGATATTAACCTCAAAGGTGTGTATCTAGTAACGAAAGTAGTTGCAAAAATCATGATGAAGCAACGTTCCGGACGTATTATCAATATGACATCCGTTGTAGGTGTTATCGGTAATACGGGGCAAACCAATTATGCCGCATCTAAAGCGGGCGTTATCGGATTTACCAAGTCTTGTGCTAAGGAATTGGCAAGTCGTGGTATTACGGTTAATGCTATTGCACCGGGCTTTATCAATACTGATATGACCGATGTATTACCGGAAAAAGTTAAAGAAGCTATGGTTGCTGAAATTCCGTTAGGCCGTATGGCTGAAGCTGAAGAAGTGGCATCGGTAGCAACATTCCTTGCGAGTGATTTTGCTAATTATATTACGGGACAAGTCATCAATGTTGATGGCGGCATGGTAATGTAGTTGTAAAATTTGACTATATATAAACCTACATTGAAAGGAGGTGAACCACTAATGAGTACTTTCGATAAAGTTAAAGCAATCGTTGTGGAACAATTAGGCGTTGATGAAGCTGAAGTTACCATTGATTCTACATTCATCGACGATTTAGGCGCAGACTCCTTGGATATCGTTGAATTGATCATGGCATTCGAAGAAGAATTCAATGTTGAAATCCCTGACGACGTTGCAGAAAAAATCAAAACCGTTAAGGATACAGTAGAATATATTGATTCTGCTAAATAAGCTGTAAAGCTGACAATTCAGCCGAGAGGGGGGCCGAGTGGCCTCCCCACCGGTTTTATTTACAGGAGGATTTGATAGTGAAGCTCCCTGAACTTCGCATTGGGAATCTAGTGGCCAAAGTACCTATTATTCAAGGTGGTATGGCGATTAGATTGTCTACAGCTCGCTTGGCAGCAGCCGTTGCAAATGAAGGCGGTATAGGTCTTATTGCGGCATCCGGTTTGCCTTTTGATGAATTAAGATATGAAATACAATTAGCTAGAAAATTATCACCTACGGGTATTATTGGTATAAATGCGATGGTAGCGGCCACACAATTTGCCGGCCTTGTTAAGACTGCCATTGAAGAGGGCATAGATCTTGTAGTAGCAGGTGCTGGTTTTTCAAGAGATATGTTCGCTATGGGTAAAGAATCCGGTACGCCTATCGTACCGATCGTTTCATCCGCAAAGTTAGCACGCATTTCCGAAGGATTGGGCGCCTCTGCCGTTATCGTTGAAGGTAGCGAGGCGGGTGGCCATCTGGGTACAAATCGTTCAGCTCGGGATATCGTTCCTGAGGTTGTAGCAGCCGTAAAAAAAATACCGGTGATTGCTGCCGGTGGTGTTTTAGATGGTCGCGACATTGTGGATATGTTAAAGCTCGGTGCCAGTGGTGTTCAGATGGGCAGCCGTTTTGCTGCTTCTGATGAATGTAACGCATCCGATGAATTGAAAAAAATGTATGTGCGGGCTACAAAACCTGAGGATATTGTATTAATTCAAAGTCCCGTAGGTTTACCCGGACAAGCCATTAAAAATAAGTTTGCCGAATCCGTATTGGACGGCACAGTAGCACCACCGACGGTGTGTGATAACTGTTTGAAGCATTGCTCACATAAATTCTGCATTATTCGTGCACTTTCACGAGCACAACAGGGCGATGTGGAAACGGGATTGGTATTCTCTGGCAATAATATGAGAAAAGTCGACAAGATTATGCCAGTTAAAGATATCTTTGCTCAATTGAAACAGCAGGTAGCAGAGATTGATTAATTTAAAAGGGCTGTATGTCTATAAGAGGTGGAATAATTGGAAAAACGTGTAGTAATTACTGGCTTAGGAGCAGTGACTCCTGTAGGTATCGGTAAAGAAAACTTTTACAATGCGTTATTAGCAGGTCAATCTGGTATTGGGCCGATTACACGCTTTGATGCATCTGACTATGCAACACGCATTGCGGGTGAAGTAAAAGACTTTGACATTACAAACTATGGAGTAGATAAGAAAGAAGCTCGTCGCATGGACCGTTCCGTAGAATTGGCTATCGGTGCAGCAGTTCTTGCTTGTGAAGACTCCAAACTCGACTTGGATAAAGAAGATTTGGATCGTTGCGGTACTGTTGTTGGTACCGGTATCGGCGGTATCGACTCTATCCATGAAGTATACGAAACACTATTCGATAAAGGTCCTGGTCGTGTGAGCCCATTTGCGGTGCCTATGATGATTGCTAATATGACATCTGCACGCGTATCTATCCGCTTAGGTCTTAAAGGCCCTGTTATTACAGATGTAACAGCTTGTACTTCCGGTACTAATGCAATCGGCGATGCTTTCCGTATCATTCAGCGTGGTGATGCTGATATCATGTTTGCAGGCGGTACAGAGGCCGCCGTATCTCCAGCTGCTGTGGCCGGTTTTGCAGCTATGAAAGCTATGTCCACACGTAATGATGAACCTACAAAAGCATCTCGTCCATTCGATAAAGACCGCGACGGCTTCGTTATGGGCGAAGGTTCCGGTATCGTTGTCCTTGAAGAATTAGAACATGCAAAAGCTCGTGGTGCTCATATCTATGCTGAAGTTGTAGGTTATGGCACAAACGGTGATGCCTATCATATTACAGCACCGGCTCCTGGTGGTGTACAGGCTCGTAAATGTATGGAATTGGCTATTAAAGATGCAGGTATTGATCCGAATGAGGTTAACTACATCAATGCGCATGGTACATCCACAGGTCTTAATGACAAAAATGAGACATTAGCTATTAAGGAATTATTCGGTGACCATGCGAAGAATATCGCTGTCAATTCTACAAAATCCATGACGGGACACTTGTTGGGGGCTGCCGGAGCTATTGAAACTATCGTTGTTGCAATGGCTATTGAAACCGGTAAGGTTCACCCTACAATTAACTGCGATAATCCTGATGAAGGTTTGGATTTGGATTACGTTCGTGAAGGCGCGCGTGATTTACAAGTTAAATGTGCTCTTTCCAACTC
Source organism: Veillonella rodentium (assembly GCF_900187285.1). Taxonomy (NCBI): domain Bacteria; kingdom Bacillati; phylum Bacillota; class Negativicutes; order Veillonellales; family Veillonellaceae; genus Veillonella; species Veillonella rodentium. The sequence goes on from NZ_LT906470.1 coordinate 805,749, forward strand.
TTTCGGCTTCGGTGGTCATAACGGTACAATTTGTGTGCGCCGTTATGAAGCTTAATGGGGGCAGTTGAAGCGCATAAGAGTAAGATGACACAAGCTCGTGAAGAATCTCTTCAGGGGCTTGTTAGTCGTTTAGACATACCTGTTTCAGATATATCCATTATAGATTGTGCATTTACACATACCTCTTATGCGAACGAACATAAATCAAAGCATATTCATCACAATCAGCGCTTGGAGTTTCTCGGTGATGCCGTATTGGATCTTATCATCGGTGAATATTTGTTCAGAACCTATCCGGATATGGCGGAAGGTAGCTTGACCAAAATCAAGGCGGCTACGGTTTGTGAAGACTCTTTGGCTTCCGTGAGTCGCACATTGGATTTAGGTAAATATTTATTGCTTGGACATGGGGAATATGCTTCCGGCGGTAATGATCGAAACTCTATCTTAGCTGATACATTTGAGTCTCTTATCGGAGCCATTTATATTTCTACAGATTACCAAACGGCTATGGCTTTTGTGTTGAAGCATTTGACCGCTTATATAGATCAAGCCTTGGAAGGTAAGCGGGGCAAAGATTATAAAACATTATTGCAAGAGTATGTACAGCGAGATGGGGATAAACATATCGTATATCGTCTACTCAGTGAAAGTGGGCCCGATCATGCCAAAACCTTTCATATGGAGGTTCAGATCGATGGTGTTACCTATGAGGCCGGCTCAGGTAAAAGTAAAAAAATTGCAGAACAGCATGCCGCTCAATTGACCCTGGAACGGTTGATGAATAAATAAAAGCGCCGTATGGCGCTTTTTCTGTATTAAAATAGAGATACCTGGATTACTATAAAAAGAGATATTTAGATTACTATAACTATATTAGATTTTATAAATCAGGAAGCAATAAATCAGAAAGGAGGTGCCTATGAAACCGTACGGTATGATTCCTTTTTTTATACCTCATTTAGGATGTCCCTATATATGTACATTCTGTAATCAGTCACGCATTACGGGACAATCGGAAATCAGTCATCTTACAGCGGACTATATCAGAAAAACAATAGAGGATTACGTAGGCGATAAACGCCGCGACAAGTTCTGGGAGGTCGCATTTTACGGCGGCTCCTTCACAGCTGTTCCCGAAAAAATGCAGAAACAGTTGCTGAATCCGGCTTATGAGGCATTACGAGAGGGATTGATCGATGGGATACGCTGCTCTACAAGGCCTGATGCGGTAGGGATGGAATCCATTGCTTTATTGCAGTCTTATGGTGTACGGACCGTAGAGATTGGCGTTCAGTCCATGAATGAAAAGATTTTAACAGATGCTAAGCGTGGACATACGGCAGAAGAAGTAATCAGTGCAGTACAACGTCTGAAACGATACGATATGATCATTGGTGTACAGCTATTGCCGGGTCTCAAAGGAGAAACGTGGGGGACTTTGTTGGAAACCGCCGTTAAGGTAGTGCAGTTACAACCGGATTTTGTACGGATTTATCCCGTACTGGTCATTGATAATACGGAATTGGCAGATCAATATCGCGCAGGTGACTATACGCCTCTCAGCACGGAACAGGCCATAGAATACTGTGCATTTCTCAAGGAATGGTTTGAGCGTCATCATATCGATGTCATTCGTACCGGATTGCAGAGTACTGATGAACTTGATTCCGGTGAAAGCTTAGTGGCCGGACCGTATGAGCCCGCTATGGGTGAACTGGTGGTGAATGAACAATTCAAGCAACGTATAGAGCACTGTATTGATGAACATATGCTACCGATTCTGACAGTTCGAATTACATACCCTCGCCGCTTGACATCTAAGGTGCGAGGCCTTAACAATCGAAACGTTAAATACTTTCAGAATCAGTATCCGCAGTATGCATTTGAATGGTGCGAAGATAGCACGAGAAATACAGTGTGTTGCTGTATTGATGGCCTACAATATATGTTATAATTAAAGATATGATTATTCGGGATTGTTAGCAGAAAGGAGGCAGTCATGCAATTACTTCGGTTGGAATTAAAGGGCTTTAAATCGTTTGCGGATAAAACGATTGTAAAATTCTCACCAGGAATGACTGCCGTTATTGGTCCTAACGGAAGTGGTAAAAGTAATATTACGGATGCTATGAAATGGGTATTGGGAGAATCCAATGTCCGTAATTTGCGCGGTCAAAAAGCGGAGGATATCATTTTCTCCGGTACGGAAAAACGTAAACCGATGAGTTCCGCTGAGGTTACGCTCGTTTTTGATAACAGTGATCATCAGCTCGATCTCGACATGGCCGAGGTGGCGATTACACGCCGTATTTATCGTACCGGTGAAAGCGAGTTTCTCATCAATAAACGATCTTGTCGTTTAAAGGATATCCATCTTTTATTAGCTGATACGGGCCTCGGAAAGGATTCGATGGCCATCATCGGTCAAAATCGTATCGATGCGATTCTGAACAGTAAGCCGGAAGAGCGTCGTATTATTTTTGAAGATGTGGCCGGGATTTCCCGTTTTAAAATTAATAAGGAAGATGCACTTCGCCGTATTGCAAGCACAGACCGTAATATGGAACGTGTGCGCGATGTGATGGCGACAATCGAGGAGCAGATGGATCCATTGGCGGAGAAGGCCGAAAAGACTAAAACGTATATGGCTCTCAGTCGTACAAAACGAGATTATGATGGCGCTTTGGGCTTTCATAATTATAAAACTTCGGACCGTCTGCTCACGAGATTTGAAAATGATAATATATCCTTTAAGGACGAGGAGATTGAACTACAAACGGAGCTGGCTAAATTAGAAGCACGCCGTCATATGTTACAGTCTTCATCCTCAAAGGAGCAGGAACAGTTAAAACTGTGGGAAACTCAGTACACGGAAAAGCAACGTGATGAAGAACGCTTGTCCGGACAGTTGCGTCTTCTGGAGGAACAGTTAAAGACGGCGCATCGCGAGTTGGACGAAATGACTATGCGTATTAATGAATTGGAAGCAACGCAAAAGGGCGAGGAGCAACAATTACGCATTTTAGATCAACTTTTACAAGATGAAGGAGATCAACTGTCTGAAAAGGAAGAACAGTTAGAGAAATTGGAAGCCGCCTATAATTCTGCTGTTGAAGCTGTATCTACAGAACAGGAGAGGTTTCAATCCTTGCAGTCTGATCGTGATACCTTTGAGAAACGTCAGTTAGAAGTGGTCAGTGCGATTGAAACGGCTAAGGCCGGATTGCGCAGCCTGGAAGCTCGTAAGGCAGAATGTGTTGCTCAATGCAGCGTGCTGGAGACTGAAATCGGTCAGGTAGAAAAAGAGCTCCATGTCGCTCGTGCCGAGTATGAACAATTAGGTCAGGATTTCAAAACCTTATCGGCTCAACGTGAAGCGCTCATAGAACGTGCGAAAAATGCATCTGTACAGATACGAGAAGGTCAAAAAGAATTACAGAAGCTGCGCACGCAGGAGCAGCGCACGAAAGGCCGATTGGAACTGTTGGCTCAATGGGAAGAGCAGCATGAAGGTTATTTGGAAGGGACCAAGAATATTCTGAACGGAAAAGGTTCATGGCGAAGTCAAATAACAGGCGCCGTCGGTGATCTTTTTACCGTAGAGGATAAGTTTACGACGGCTATCGAGACGGCTTTAGGCGGCAGCGTGAATCATGTGGTTACGACTACTGCGCGGGCTGCATCGGATGGGGTTAATTATTTAAAATCCATGCAAGGCGGTCGTGTTACCTTTTTGCCTATGGATTCCGTAAAAGGAAAGCCTTATGATACACCGGCTCTCACTGAATCCTGTGTACTGGGAACGGCTGTTGACTGTATTTCCTTTGATAATCAATATGCTCATATCTTTCAATATTTATTGGGACGAACATTGGTGGTTACATCCATGGATGATGCCATTGGGTTGCAGAAAAAATACCACCACCAGTTGCGTATCGTTACGTTAACCGGTGAACAGTTTCAACCGGGCGGCTCTTTAACGGGCGGGGTTACAAAGCGGAAACGTGCATCCGTTATGAGCCGTAAGGAAGAAGCAGCTACTTTAGAACGTGAATTAGAGCATATCAGAGAGCGGATCCGGAGCTTGACATCGAATTTAGAGCGTCTTGAGTCCTCCGTCGAAGAGATGGAAAAGGAACGAATTGGTCTTGATGAACGGTACCAACATACGAATTTACTTTATGTGGCGGGAGAAACAAAGGTTCAGAATATACAGAATCAAGTGGACCGTAAGCGACGTGTCCTTAATGCCGAACAAGAGCGGTTGGTACAAATCGATATCGATTCGGCTACGACACAAGCAAATTTGAAACAACAGGAACAGACCTTGGAAAGCCTGCAGGCATCTCACGGTGTAGATGGCAATCAAGGTGCCTTAATGGATCGATTAACGAGTTTGCAAAAGGTGCAGCAGGAAGCTTATGAAGCTTTCACGGAAGTACGACTTACATGTGATACACTGAGACAGAACATTAAGGAGCGACAAAGCCAGCGCGAACAACGGACTCAGTCTATTGAAAGTATCGCTGCCCGATTGGTACCGTTAAAGGAATTACTGGCGAGCACGCTTATTCGCTGTGAAGAGGAGTTGCCGAAGACTCAAGAGTTGATACAGTCGGAATTGCAGGCTGTTATCGAAGAGGTAGAGCGTTTGCGTATATTGCGCGATGAAGCGTATGATAAAACCTCTACAGGTCGAGAGGAATTGGAATCTATCTTAAGTGAACAGGATCGATTGAATCAACGGTACAAAGTTGTTCAGTCCCGTCTTGTCGATATGGAAGGTAAAATTACTCGTCATCGCATGGATTGTGAGCGATATGTAGAGGAACTGCAAGAGTTAGGCTTCACCTTGGAAGATGCCCAAGGTATCCGATTGGAAGGTTCCGTGTCGGACTGGAAGGATGAACAGGCTCGTTTGATGGCGGAAATCGCCGAATTGGGTCCTGTGAATCCGAATGCGGTTGAAGAGTATGAAGAAACAAAGACTCGATACGACTTTTTAACGAATCAGCTGTCTGATCTGGAGACGGCGAAGGCTCAGCTGCAAGCTGTTATCGCTGAAATGGATAAAGCCATGAGTACACAGCTGTATGATGTATTGGATGTGGTCGGCAAGGGATTTCAGGATGTATTCAGTCAATTATTCGGTGGCGGGACGGCTCAAATTGTATTAACCGATCCGGAAAATATTTTGACGGGCGGCATTGATTTTTATATACAACCGCCTGGGAAGAAGCGCCAGCAATTGACGTTGTTATCGGGTGGTGAACGGGCTCTTACCGTTATCGCATTATTGTTCTCATTCCTCAACTATCGTCCGGCACCGTTCTGTGTACTTGACGAAGTTGATGCCGCATTGGATGAAGCAAATGTAGATCGATTCAGTTCGTATCTGAATCGTATAAATAAAGAAACGCAGTTTATTGTCGTAACTCATCGCAAGAAAACAATGGAAGCCGCCGAAGTATTACAGGGCGTGACCATGGTGGAACGCGGGGTATCGCGATTATTGACGGTTTCATTTGAAGATGTGAAGGAGGATCTGGCATAATGGCATTTGGATTCTTTGATAAAATTAAGGACGGCTTGGAGAAAACTCGTAAGTCCTTTGTCAAAAATGTTGAAAGCATTATCATCGGTTATGCTCAAATCGATGATGACTTTCTTGATGATTTAGAGGCGGTTATGCTTACGGGTGATCTCGGTCCGAAAACGACGGAATACCTGATGAAAGAAATCCGTCGCGGCGTAACGGAAGGCATCATCAACAATACAGGTGATGTTATGCCTTTTATGGAGGACCGTATCACGGAAATGCTCGTCGATCAGGAGGATGAAATTACATTACATCATCCGGAGGTGATCCTCGTCGTAGGTGTTAACGGCGTCGGGAAGACGACGACCATCGCAAAATTGGCAAACTACTATACGAAGGAAGGAAAGAAGGTCATCATCGCGGCGGGGGATACGTTCAGAGCCGCTGCGGCAGATCAACTGTCCATTTGGGCGGATCGCGTAGGTGTACCAATTGTCAAGCATAAGGAAGGGGCCGATCCTGCAGCTGTTGTATATGATGCAATGGAGGCGGCAAAGGCCCGGAATGCGGACCTTGTCATCGTCGATACGGCGGGGCGTTTACATACGAAGGTTAACCTTATGGAAGAACTTAAAAAGATGGGACGCGTAGCTAATAATCATGTGGAAGGGGCTCCGCATCAGACGTTGCTTGTCCTTGACGGTACGACAGGTCAAAATGCTGTCAGTCAGGCAAAATTATTCGGACAAGCAGTTCCCGTGAACGGTATCGTCGTAACAAAACTTGACGGTACAGCCAAAGGCGGTGTCGTTATTTCCATTAAAGAAGAGTTGGGCGTACCGGTTCGTTGGATTGGCGTTGGTGAAGGCATGGATGATTTACGTCCGTTTAATGCGAAGGAATTCGCTAACGCATTATTTAATAAAGGAATGATTCAAGGTGACAAATAAATTTAACCGGGAATTCTTACTTGAATATGTAGAATCGGAAAATAAGTCAAATGAATATAATGTAAGCTTGGATAATATGAACAAGATCATCGATTTAATTGAATATTTCGGCATAGAGTTATATCGTCCTATTACGCGTTTACTGTTATCAAATTGGAATGAAATTACGGAGCGTATTAATAACTATACGCCTGAAGAATGGAAGATGGCGGAGTCAATTCAGACATCGACCCCATCATTAGATCGATTTTCCATTGCCATGCTCATCGAAGTATTGGAGGGGGAAGATACCTTAAGTCAAAGTGAGAATGCGGGGCGGCGCTTAAGTGACGAAGAATTACGCGCCATCCGTAAGCATCAGGATGAACAGTAATGAAACACAATACATATAACCATGAAGGGGGCCAGCCGTTTAAGGTAGAGGCGCCCTTTATACCTACGGGGGATCAGCCGGGTGCTATTGCATCTCTTACGGAAGGAATTGAACGTGGTGAATGGGCGCAGGTGTTATTAGGCGCAACGGGTACCGGTAAAACATTTACCATGGCCAAGGTCATTGAAGCGGTGCAGAAACCGACGCTTATCATCGCGCATAATAAGACGTTGGCGGCTCAATTAGCCAGTGAATTCAAAAGCTTTTTTCCTAATAATGCGGTTGAATATTTCGTATCTTATTATGATTTTTATCAGCCGGAAGCATATATTCCGTCCAGCGATACCTATATTGAAAAGGATGCTTCCATCAATGATGAAATCGATAAATTACGACATAGTGCTACGATGAGCTTATTTGAGCGTCGCGATGTCATTATTGTCGCTTCTGTAAGCTGTATTTACGGCTTGGGGGACCCTGAGGATTATTCGGATCTCGTGTTATCGTTGCGCTTAGGTCAGACGAAGAGTCGCGATGAAATCTTATCAAAATTGGTTGATATTCAATATACGCGCAATGATATGAATTTCGTACGTGGTACATTCCGCGTACAGGGGGATACGATTGATATTTTCCCTGCCGCCTATAGTGAAAGAGCCGTGCGGGTTGAACTGTTCGGCGATGAAATCGACCGCCTCGTGGAAGTGGATGCATTGACCGGCGAAGTCATTGCGGAACGCAAGCATGTTGCTGTCTATCCGGCTTCTCATTATGTAACGACGAAAGAAAAAATGAATATTGCCGTAGAGCGTATTGAAGCCGAACTGGACGAACAGTTGGCGAAATTAAAAGCGGCTGATCGACTTTTGGAAGCGCAGCGATTGGAACAGAGGACGCGATACGACATTGAAATGATGCAGGAGATGGGATATTGTTCGGGTATCGAAAATTATTCCCGTCATATGTCGAATCGCAAGGCCGGGGAAGCACCGTATACATTGATTGATTATTTCCCTGATGATTTTCTTATTATGGTGGATGAGTCACATGTAACAATACCGCAGGTGCGGGCCATGTATAATGGAGACCGGGCCCGTAAGGAATCCCTTATCGAATATGGATTCCGTTTGCCGTCCGCATTGGATAACAGACCTCTTAAATTCGATGAGTTTGTAGAGAGAATCAATCAAATTGTTTACGTATCGGCTACACCGGGTCCATATGAGATGGATGTGCAAACAAATGTGGCGGAGCAAATCATTCGACCTACAGGCCTTTTAGATCCGTCTATTGAAATCCGTCCTATCAAGGGGCAAATGGATGACTTGCTTGGGGAAATCAATACAAGAGCCGCAAAGAATGAACGCGTTCTCGTTACGACATTGACGAAGAAGATGGCGGAAGATTTGACAGAATTCTTGAAGGAAATGGGCGTTCGCGTGCGCTATCTTCATTCGGATATCGTTACCATTGAGCGGGCTGAGATTATTCGGGACTTGCGTGCCGGCGTATTCGATGTGCTGGTAGGAATTAACTTGCTAAGAGAAGGCCTCGATATGCCTGAGGTATCCTTAGTGGCTATTCTCGATGCGGATAAGGAAGGCTTTCTGCGTTCCGATACGGCCATGATTCAGACGATCGGTCGTGCAGCTCGTAATGTAAATGGTCATGTTATCATGTATGCTGACCGTATTACGGGCTCCATGCAGCGCGCTATCGATGAAACGGACCGTCGTCGTGCCGTACAGGAGGCTTATAACGAAGAACATCATATTACACCGAAATCGGTAGCTAAAGAGGTTAAGGAATTAATTGAATTAACCAAGATTGAAGATGATATGGTGACGGATGGACAGGGCCTTTCACAGGCAAAACGCAAAGGCAAGACCAAATCCGATGTGATGGATCACGGTCATGAGCCATATGTACAAGATACACAATCCACCAAGGTGGCGGATATTACACCGGAAGAATTGTATAATAAGATTGAGGATGTAGACCGAAAAATGAAGGCGGCCGCTAAGCAGTTGGAATTTGAAAAAGCTGCAGCATTACGCGATCAGTTGGGAGTTTTACGTCAACAATGGTCGGATATGCACAGCGCCGATAACAGTAAATTGAAGAAATCGAAGCGAACTGTGAAAAAACAAGCGCCGAAAAGTAAAAAATAATATAGATTATATAGCTCATATGTGCGATACTATAGTAGTATGGATATATGGTATATACGTATGCCGATGATACCTACGGGTATCATCGTTGCTATATAGAAAGGAAAGTATGAAAGACCAATTAATAGTTAAAGGTGCGCGTCAGCATAATCTTAAAAATATAAATATCGCTTTACCCAGAGACCGGTTTATCGTCTTGACGGGCCTCAGCGGATCCGGCAAGTCGTCACTTGCGTTTGATACGATTTATGCCGAAGGACAGCGAAGATATGTGGAATCTCTGTCGGCATATGCACGTCAGTTTTTAGGGCAGATGGATAAACCTGATGTAGATTATATTGAAGGATTGTCACCGGCCATCTCCATCGACCAGAAAACGACGAGCCGTAATCCGCGTTCTACGGTGGGCACCGTGACGGAAATTTATGATTATTTGCGGCTTCTCTTTGCCCGTGTCGGTCATGCTCATTGTCCTGAGTGCGGTAAACCGATTACGCAACAGACGATTCAACAGATGACGGATGACGTCATGTCGTTCCCGGAAGGCACAAAGATTTTGGTATTGGCGCCTATGATACAGGGCAAAAAAGGGGAGCATAAATCAGTTTTCGAACAACTGCGTAAGGAAGGCTTCGTACGGGCTCGTGTAGATGGGATTGTACGCACATTAGATGAAGATATTAGTTTGGAGAAAAATAAGAAACATTCCATTGATATTGTCGTGGATCGTCTCATTGTGAAAGCCGGAATAGAATCCCGTTTAGCGGACTCCATGGAAACGGCAGGCAAATGGGCGGAAGGCATCGTCGTAATTCAGGAAATCGACGGCCCTGACCATATGTACAGTCAACATTTCGCCTGTCCCGATTGCCATATTTCACTACCGAAGATTGAACCTCGTATGTTTTCCTTTAACAGTCCCTTTGGTGCATGTCCCGCATGTCTCGGTATCGGTTCGACCATGGAGGTTGACGAGGAACGGGTTCTCCCGGACGGATCCATATCCTTTGCTGACGGATGTGTACAGGCTTTGAGCTCGAATCCTAATGCGTGGTTTATGCGTCAACTGGAGGGACTTCTCATAGCAAACGGGTATTCATTGAACTCTACATATGATGAACTGCCGAAGGCATTACAGAAGAAGGTCATGTACGGTACTACGGAGAAGGTATCTTTCACTTATGAGAACATGCGCGGTGAAGTGAAAGAGTTTTTTACCGAATATGAAGGCATTTTGCCTATGGTGAAGCGCCGTCATAGTGAAGCATCGACGGACTCCATGCGGGAGGAATTTGAAAAGTTCATGTCCATCAAGCCGTGTACCACCTGTCATGGAGCGCGTTTAAAACCGGAGGTTCTCGCCATTACCGTCGGACATAAGAATATCAATGAAGTGACGCAGCTAACAATCAAAGAGGCTTTGGATTTCTTTGCGAATCTCAAATTGACGGAGCGGGAGCGAGTTATCGGGGCCCAAGTTCTGAAGGAGATTAACGCTCGTTTAGGGTTCCTCAATAATGTAGGACTTGATTATTTAACGATGAATCGTAGTGCGGGCACATTATCCGGCGGAGAGGCGCAGCGTATTCGTTTAGCTACTCAAATCGGTTCTGGTTTAGTGGGGGTCCTCTATATTCTTGACGAACCGTCTATCGGTCTGCATCAACGGGATAATGACAGACTCATCGATACCTTAAAGGGACTTCGTGACCTAGGTAATACATTGCTCGTCGTAGAGCATGATGAAGATACAATGCGCGCCGCTGATTATCTTGTCGATATCGGACCCGGTGCCGGTGAACATGGTGGTGAGGTTGTTGCGGCAGGTACCGTAGATGAAGTGATGAAGGTAAAGGACTCCATTACCGGTCAGTATTTGAGCGGCCGTAAATTTATCGCTCTTCCTGAAAAACGTCGTAAAGCCAGTAAAAACTATATTGAAATTCGAGGGGCTAAGGAAAACAATTTACAGAATATTAATGTAAAGTTCCCAATCGGTCTCTTTACTGTTGTTACCGGTGTCAGCGGATCAGGCAAATCCACATTGATTAATGAGATTTTATACAAGGGGTTAGCTAATAACTTATATCGTTCCTATCATAAGGTAGGAGCTCATAAGGAAATTCGAGGCTTAGAACATATCGATAAGATCATCAACATCGATCAGAGTCCGATCGGTCGTACGCCGCGTTCAAATCCCGCTACCTATACGGGGGTGTTTGACGCGATTCGTGAATTGTACAGTCAAACGCCGGAGGCGAAGATGCGCGGTTATAAACAGGGCCGTTTCAGCTTTAATGTGAAAGGCGGTCGTTGTGAAGCTTGTCGCGGTGACGGCATTATTAAAATTGAAATGCACTTCCTGCCCGATGTGTATGTTCCTTGTGAAGTGTGTAAGGGAGACCGTTATAATCGGGAAACTTTGGAGGTTAAATACAAGGGCAAATCCATAGCCGACGTGTTGGCCATGACCGTTGATGAAGCGGTGGAATTTTTCAGTGCTATTCCGAAAATTCATCGTAAAATGGTCACTCTACAAGAAGTGGGTCTTGGATATATTCGCTTGGGGCAAGCCGCTACGACATTGTCCGGCGGGGAGGCTCAACGTGTTAAGCTTGCAACGGAACTGGCTCGTCGCAGTACAGGTAAAACTCTGTATATTTTAGATGAGCCTACGACGGGGCTCCATGCTGAGGATATTCGCAAGTTGTTACATGTTTTACAGCAACTCGTAGATGCAGGCGATACGGTTATCGTCATTGAACATAATTTGGACGTTATCAAGATGGCGGATCATATTATCGACTTAGGTCCTGAAGGGGGTAATCGAGGCGGTACGATTGTGGCTACCGGTACACCTGAGCAGATTGCAAAGGTGAAAGAGAGCTATACGGGAAAATTCCTTGGACCCGTATTGGATCAGACCAATGCATTTATGAAAGCGGCCGGTAAGAGCAAAAAGTAAATGTTAAGATTAAAAAAATACTGGCATGGTTAAAATACGATTGTATAGGAATAACATTAGCTGATATAGACGGTGTTTACAAATTATTTCTACATGGAAAGGAGGACCTATGGCATCAGAGGAATTACTGGAAAAGGTCAGTCATCTGCCGACAACGCCGGGCGTTTATCTCTGGCGTGATCAATATAACCGTATTATTTATGTAGGAAAGGCTATCAACCTACGCAATCGCGTTCGTTCTTATGTGCGGAACGATGCAAACAGGGCGCCTAAGGTGACGGCTATGATGAAACGGGCTGTCGATGTAGAGGTCATCCAGACCAAGACGGAAATGGAAGCTCTTATTTTGGAGAATACGCTCATCAAGGAGCATCATCCGAAGTATAATATCAGACTTAGAGATGATAAGACTTATCCATACGTAAAAATTTCCGTTCAGGAAGATTTTCCGCGTGTATATATGACGCGACGACTTGAGCGGGATGGTGCTAAATACTTCGGCCCCTTTACGGATGTTACCTCCGTCCATGTAGTGCTTAAACTGCTACGCCTTTATTATCCGCTCCGTACATGTAGGTCCATGAAGGTTGAACGTCCCTGTTTACAATATCATATGCATTATTGCGAGGCCCCTTGTGTGGGAAAAATTACGAAGGAAGTCTATGATGTATATATTCAGGAGATTATACAGCTCTTTGAAGGTAAACCGATTCCACTGTTGAAAGAGCTTAAAGAGAAGATGGAAACAGCAGCTGAGGAATTACGCTTTGAAGATGCCGTAAGATACCGGGATCAGCTGACAAGCATCGAAAAGATTCAGGAAAAACAACGGATGGTAACACAGCGCGGTGATTTGGATGTACTCGGTATGGCTGTAGATCATTCAATGGCCTGTGTTCAGTTGCTTTTCATTCGCGGAGGTCGGCTGTTAGGCCGAGAAAACTACTTTGTGCAGCACGATGGGGATGCTCCGGAAACGATTATGACGGACTTCGTTAAACAGTATTATGGAGAGACGAATTTTATTCCGAAAGAACTGCTGCTGCCGATAGAAAGTTCGGACCGTCAGTTGCTCAGTGAGTGGTTTACACAGCTGAAAGGACAGCATGTGGATGTATCCGTGCCGCATCGCGGGTATAAGATGGATATGATTAAGATGGCCCGTGAAAATGCGGAAGCCTTCCTGGAGGAGCGGCGTCGTCAGTGGCAATATCAAATTGACAAGACAGGCGGAGCCGTTAAGAAATTGGCGGAAGTCCTCGACCTGCCGCGCTTACCGGAGCGCATGGAGTGCTTTGATATCTCTCATACTCAAGGTGCTGAAACCGTTGCATCCATGGTTGTTTTTGAAGGCGGCAAGCCGGCAAAGAAGGAGTATCGTCGCTTTAAGTTGAAAACAACTCAGGGCAAGCCGGATGACTTTAAGTCGATGGCGGAGATTATGGAGCGTCGCTACGGAAATGAAACGGACTGGCCTATGCCGGATCTCATCATCATTGACGGCGGTAAAGGGCAGCTCAATGCGGCTATCCCTCTTATTCGAGCCGTAGGTGTTACGGATGTGCCTGTTATATCTTTGGCAAAACGCATTGAAGAGGTCTTTGTAGAAGGACAGTCCGACAGCATAATATTGAGTCATCATACGCCGGAGCTGCAATTGTTACAGCAAATCCGCGATGAGGCTCATCGCTTCGCTATTACATATCACAGAAAATTGCGAGGTAAAAGAAATCTCGAATCTATCCTTGACCATGTTGAAGGTATCGGTCCAAAACGACGTAAGGCTTTATGGGCTCATTTCAACAGCCTTGAAGCCATGAAGGCCGCCTCTGTCGATGAGCTGGCGCAGGTTGAATCAATGAATTATAAGACGGCGGAAACATTGTATAATTTTTTCCGTATGTCGAAGGTAGATAAACATAACTTGTTGAATAGTAAATAAAATTTGATACTAAAATAGTATCGATATGAATAATATTTTTCATATTGAAAGCCCCTAGCGTAGATTGATTTTAATCTACTGCTAGGGGCTTCGTATTGTATAGTTCTTGTAATAATATAAATTCTGTTTATACTTTTAAGAGATTGAATTATTGCGCGGCTGTATTATTTACGGATTTTGGTTTGTAATGTTGAATATACCATGCTCGGATTGTAAATAATATACCGGCAGCTGCTACGCTTGATAATAGGCCGATCCATACGCCATATGGTCCGTATGCAGGATTTTTAGATAGGATATAAGCCATAGGAAAGCAGACGCCCCAATAGGAGATAAAGGAAATGTAGAAGACCATTTTTACGTCTTTATATCCTCTTAGAATGCCTTGTAACGGAGTTCCGATGGCATCGATCGCGGCGAAGAATACGCCGTATCCCAAGAAGCTGTATATCAGATTATATACTTCCGGATCATTTGTGAAAAGCGATGAAAGCGTATCCATATGGGTAAAGGTAAAGCTGCAGATAAGTACAGCCATAATGATGGCCAGTATACGGGATAAGTATGAATACTCAATCGCATCTTTCGGGCGCATGGCCCCCACTTCGTAAGCTACCGCAATAGTTGCCGACATGGAAACACTCAACGGTAAGCAATAGAATACATTCGTAAAGGAAATAACCGATTGATGGGCTGCAACGACGGCGGAACCGAAGTGAACCATCAAAAGTCCGGCGATACTGAATATGCTTACCTCTAAAAACGTGGAAAGACCGATTGGAATTCCGATTTGCAGTTGCTCCTGAATATAAATCCATTTAAGACCATGCCAAGTTTTAAAGACCTGATATCCTTTAAGCTTGGGATGAAACAGCATCATGGCACTGAAGAGTATAAAATTAGTCCAGCATGCACCTGCCGTTGCATAGCCGGCACCGACGCCTCCCAGTTCCGGAAAACCGAAGTGACCGAAAATAAGGGTATAGTTTAGGAATACATTAATCATAAAGCTGGTAACTACAATGAGCATAGAGTAGTGAGTGAGCCCATGAGAATCCACTGTATTACGCAACGTGTTGACCCATAATAGAGGAAATAGACCGATGCTGAAAACTTTCAGATAATCGATACACACATCGCGTGCCGCCGGTTCCAAATTGAGATATGTCAATAACGGATCGAGACCGAAAATACCGAGTAATAGGATTATTAAGCCTAAAACGGTACCGATAAATAAACCTTGATAAATGATAATGCCGATAGAGGAAGTCTGTTTTGCTCCTAATAATTGTGATATAATCGGCGAAATACTCATCAGTATGCCCATAGCGAAGATATAGAATAAGATCCATAAATTATATCCTGTCGCAACACCGGCCAAATCCGTCGTGCTATATTGTCCGGTCAGGAATATAGCGATGAACGTGCCTCCTACGAGGGAGAACTGAGTGATGCACATGGGGGTGAATAGTCTGATAAATAACCATAATTTTTCCAATATAGAATATGTCTGATACATGATGACCTCCCTAGTTGATGATATAGTATACCATAAAGTATGGTAATTTGATAGTTAAATCCTTGTCGTTGAGGGATTAAGAATTATGAAATACGGAGATATTGTAGTTATGCATTTATTTATACGTCAATCGTGGTATCACTCATGACGATATGATAGGACTTAACGGCTATGATAAAAATGAATATATACTTTAATAATTGAATTTTACATTCTCTATATAAATCGAATATAATAAATATATTATATTCCGTGTTATGTTGAAATTTGTATAGGAGGATATGTTGGACATAGTATCTGCACAGGGATTATTGGCGATGCTGCAAATCATCGTTATCGATATTTTATTGGCCGGTGATAATGCTATCGTAATCGGTATGGCGGCTCGTAATTTGCCTGCTGATTTGCAAAAAAAGGCTATTTTCTGGGGCACTGCGGGGGCGATTATCTTGCGTCTCGTTATGGCGTTTCTCTTTGTGGAGGCCTTAAACAATATTCCCGCACTTCGTTTAGTCGGTGGTATTCTCTTATTGTGGATCGGTTATAAATTGGTGGCTGATGACGGAAAAGAGCATACTATCGAGGCTAAAGATAATTTACGCTCCGCTATTATGACAATTGTAATTGCCGACGGCGTTATGGGGATAGATAATGTAATCGGTGTCGTAGGCGCTGCCGGCGGTCATATGATGATGGTGGCGATCGGTATGCTGATTACGGTACCTATCATCATTTATGGTAGTACATTGTTTGTGAAAGTTATCGAACGTTTCCCGATTATTCTTTATATCGGCGGCGGTATTCTCGCATGGGTCGGTGCTGCGATGAGTGTAGAAGATAAACTTATTGCACATGTGGTTGAACCGTATGTATTATTTATTAAGATTACGGCTGTTATTATCATTGTAGGGGCATCATTACTAACAAATAAATTGAAAAATAATCGTTAATATTCATTTCCTCTCTCGTCATGATCGAGGGAGGGAATTTTTATATCAGTGGCATTTTATTGTGAAAGACGATGAAAATTATGATATAGTTAATAGATAGTTGTTAAGTTTATGAACGTATAGTTGGGGTAATATAATCATGGAATTTTTAGAAGCGGCTACATGGCTTACCATTAGTAAAATTATTTTGATAGATATTTTATTGGCCGGCGACAATGCCGTTGTAATCGGTATGGCGGCGGGAAAATTAGCGCCGGAATTACAAAAAAAAGCCGTTATATGGGGCACTGTCGGAGCTATTGCCATGCGGTTGCTGTTCGCCACGATTTTAGTGGAGGCATTAACCCTGATTCCTCTCATTCATTTAGGGGGCGGACTTGTTCTCTTGTGGATTGCCATCCAATTACTCAAGGGCGGCGATGAAGAGGCTCATATCGATGCGAAGGACTCCTTGCTCGGGGCTGTCTGGACCATCATTGTGGCGGATGCCATGATGAGTATTGACAACGTTATCGGTGTAGTCGGTGCAGCGAAGGGGCATTTGGAATTAGTGATTGTAGGTATGCTGATTACGGTACCTATTATCGTATTCTGTTCCACATTATTCGCCCGTCTTATCAATAAATTTCCCGCTATTCTGTGGGCCGGAGGTGCCTTGCTCGGATGGGTTGCAGGGGAAATGATCGTAGAGGATCCTCTTTTAATACCATATATTCAAGGTGAAGAACTGTTGGTTAAAATTGGTACCGTATTCTTTGTTCTCATCGTGACCGGCATGATTAAAATTTGGAAGAAGAGAGATTCGTAATGAGGGACAGAAATCATATATCTCGTAAATCCACGAAGCGTGGAAACAAATATAATCAAGGGCAGCGTCAGAAATCTCAGGATATATTAAAACTCTCTAAAAAACAGAAGGCTGTTACGTCGGCTCCCGTTAAGGTCGGTGATACTGTACTCGTATCAATTCACGGCATCGGCAGCAGCGGTGAAGGCGTAGGTCGTGTTGAGGACTTTACCGTTTTTGTACCATTTGCTTTGCCGAATGAGACTGTGAAAGTAACTATAACAACGGTGAAAAAGACATATGCTACGGGTAAGCTTTTAGAGGTCATAACCGCAGCGGATAATCGGATTGCGCCGAACTGCGAATTATACGGCGTTTGCGGCGGCTGTCAATTACAGCACATAACCTACGAGGGACAGCTTTCGCTAAAAACACAAAAAGTGAAGGATGTTATTGAACGAATCGGACATCAGAATCCGGATCTTGTAAAACCCGCATTGGGACCGAAGAACCCGTGGGCCTATCGGAATAAGATGCAAATGCCTGTAGGAGGCACACGAGAAACGATACGGATGGGTTTCTATGCCATGGGGTCTCACGATATCGTTCACGGCACAAACTGCCCTATACAGATGGACGGAAATAATCAGATTGCTCAAGCATGCTATGAAATTGCGGAGGAACTTGGTATAGAACCGTATGGCGAACATACGGGTAAGGGTGTATTACGCCATATCATCGGTCGTATCGGTCAATCCGGATATATGGTTATCTTTGTAACGGCAACTGATTATTTGCCGGATCAGGACCAATGGATTGAGAGGCTGACAAAGCGGGTGCCATCAGTGGAAACCATCGTTCATAATGTGAACAGAAAGCGGACAAATGTTATATTAGGGCCTACGAATCATGTGCTTTACGGGGACGGTACGATTACGGATCACATTAAGGATTTGCGATTTACCTTGTCACCGCATTCCTTCTTTCAGGTTAATCCGGAACAGACGACGGTATTATACGATCAAGCGTTAATGTATGCGAATTTAAAAGGTCATGAGACTGTCATTGATGCCTATTGCGGTACGGGGACTATCTCGTTGTTTCTTGCGCGCGAGGTGAAGTATGTTATCGGCATAGAGATTGTAGAGCCGGCCATTATCGACGCTCGTGAAAATGCGCGACGCAATGGTTATGAAAATACGGAATTTATCGTCGCTGATGCGGCCGTGGAAATGCCGAAATTATATAAAGCCGGTGTACGACCGGATGTTATCGTATTCGACCCGATCCGTGCAGGCTGTAAAGAAGAGGTACTTACCTCCGCAGCGGGCATGGAACCGAAACGCATCGTTTATGTATCCTGTAATCCTGCTACCATGGCTCGAGACATTGAAATTCTCACACACTACGGCTATGAACTGAAAGAAGTGCAGCCGGTGGACATGTTTCCTATGACTGCGCACGTTGAGACGGTAGTATTGATGTCAAGGGTCAGGGACTAAGGGGTGAGAAAAGCCTTATTTTAAGCCTTTCCTGCACACCTGACCTTTTTGCAAAAGGATGGTTCAACTAAGAAAAAACTCTCTGGGGGAACTTATCGAATGAGCTGTTTTATAGGGTCGAGACTCGTGATTAGATATTGGGTAGGTTGAGACTCGTGATTGGATGTAGTGTTCCAGTTGGATGTCATAAAGGATAAAAAGAGAGCAGGCTGCTCCGGGAGCAATTCCCATGAGCAAGTCTGCTCTTATTCGTTGATGTCGATCTCAAGCCCTGATTTGAACCGGACGGTGAAGCGGTCATCGTAAACAGTGATCTGTTGGATAAGCTTTCGGATGAGGCTTTCGTCGAATTCGGTGATTTCGGATTGCTGACTTCCGATGAAGTCCTGCAGCTCCTTGATCCGGTTCATGGCTTCTTCCCGGTGATAACTATCGACCTCGGACTTTTCTTTTTGGTCGCGGAGCCGGAAAATCTCATCAGCGATGGCATTGTATGGCTCTGATGTGGCGGTTGATAGAGTAAATATATTTCTCTATCAGCCATTTTTTTTGCTTATAAGCATTGACATATCGCGAAAGATGGATATAATAAATGTATGGATAAGATTGAAATTTTTAAAGCACTATCAAATGAAACCCGGCTCAGTATTATTGAGTGGTTGAAGGAACCGGAGAAAAACTTTCCGCCGCAGGGAGGACATTTTGATGATGTGGTGGATCTGAAAGGCGGTGTGTGTGTTGGAAGCATCCGCGACAAAGCCGGGATATCACAGTCAACCGTATCTCATTACCTAGATATGCTGCAAAAAGCAGGCTTGCTTCTTTCCGAAAGGCACGGAAAGTGGACATATTACAGACGGAATGAAGAGACCCTCGCTGCGCTGGCAGACTACTTCGGTCACGAAATTTAAGTTGTGCATAGATTAGACGGGATGAAGATCCCGTTTAATTTAAACCACTACATATCGACAAAGCGAGATATAAGGATATATAGAAACGAGGAGGAATTCGTATGCATTTTTCATGTGGAATCGTCAGACCGCCTTATGAGGCTGGTTCCTGTTTTTTACAAGTAACGTCGGGTTGTTCGCATAATAAGTGCCGCTTTTGCACCTTTTACAAGGAAGCACCTTTTTCCGTATCTCCGGAGAGTGAGATACGGGAGGATCTTCAGGAGATCCGGGATTCCGGATGGAAGGTAAAGCGGATTTTTCTGCAGGGGGCAGATCCTTTCCTGCTGAGCTACGACAGGCTTAAAAGAATCATGGACCTGATAAAAGAATACCTGCCCTGGGGTGTTTCCGTCGGCGGATATGGCCGGGTGGATAGTGTAAGGAACAAGTCTGTAGGTGAGCTGAAGTCGTTGAAAGAGATGGGATACGACATGATCGTATTCGGGATCGAGTCGGGCGATGATGCTGTCCTCGATAAGATGAACAAGGGCTATCATGCTAGTGATATAGTGGAACAGCTCTCCAAGATGGATGAGGCGGGAATGCATTATTCTGTCATCTTCTTATACGGGCTGGGAGGTCATGAGTATGGTCTGGGGCATGCCGTCAAAACAGCAGAAGTGTTAAACCACCTGTCGCCCGTCAGAGTACTGGCTTCCGGGCTCTCGATCTTCCCTGACACACCGCTTATGGAGGAAGTAAGAAGAGGTGAGTTCGTAGAGGCTACAGAGACAGAGAAGATACAGGAACTGTATACCTTTGTGAAGACGCTTGATATCCACACTCTGCTGGATGCGACGAATGTCTCCAACATGATGCCGGTATATGGACATCTTCCGGAGGACAAAGAGAAGATACTGGCGATGCTCAAACAGGGGGCAGACGAACAGGGGGAAGAGCGATTGCGGATGCGAAGAGACAGCATGAGAAGCCTGTGACCAGGATAAAAAGGCGGTATTTAGATGAAAGTGTATTATATTTTTGACAGCTATTGTGGATGGTGCTATGGGTTTGAAACAATTCTTAAACCGTTTATTGAAGCACATTCGGAATTGGAAGTAACGGCGTTATCAGGTGGATTATTTATGGACGGTCATTCGCTTTCGGTATTTCCGTATATGAGTGATACGAATAAAAGAATTGCAGATATGTTTGGAGTGGAATTCGGCAAGCCATATCTGAACCTGTTAGAGACGGGAAGTATGGTTCCTGACTCGAATGATGCCGCAATAGGATTTGGAGTTCTCAGGAGCTTCTTACCTAAAGGAGAACATGTTAATCTTGCGTCAAAGATGCATGAAGCATTCTATTTGGATGGTAAATCACTTTCTGACGTGGAGACGATCGGATCAATCGCCAAATCCTATGACCTTCCTGCAGACAAGATCGCAGAGGAGTTCATCCGTATTTCTGAAGAGGGCAAGTACCATCCGGACTTTTATGAGGCAAGAAAAATAGGAGTCACATCCTTCCCGACGCTGTTTCTTGAAATAAATGGGAAGCATTATGACTTAAAAGGAAGTGCGATTACCCTCAATGATTTAGAGGAAAATCTGAATATCATTAAGGAAAAGGGCGGGATCCTCAATGATGGATACAATACGCCCGTTGCCTGTAATATCGACGGTACAGGTTGATCATAAGCTATTTGAAGGCATTATGAAACTGACGAAAATATTTGAACCAATCACGATCAGCAAGACGGAGTTTAAAAACCGCATGGTGGTCTCCGCTATGGTCACGAATTACTGTAACGAAGACGGAACGCCGACTGAAAAATTCATGGCTTATCATGAACACAAGGCAAAGGGCGGATATGGGATCATCATCACAGAGGATTTTGCCGTAACAAGGACTGCGGGGGTATCGAAAACACTGGCAGGTCTTTGGGAAGATAGGCAGATAGAGCCGTTACGACAGCTTGGTGGAACGGTACGACAAGGCACGAAAGCAGTTTGATGAAGCGAACCGCCAGATATCGGAAAAGAACGCAAGGTCAGAACGGATCGAGGATTTCATCGGGAAGCTGAAAGAACAGAACGGTGTGATTGAGGAATTTGATCCGTGGCTGTGGGCCTGCATGGTGGATTTCGTCACAGTAGGCCGCCGGAAGGAGATGATTTTCACCTTTCGGGACGGTACCGAGATAGAGGTATAACTGAACATAAATCAGGCGACAGACACTCCGCTCCGGCGGGGTGTTTTTGTGTTGAGTGGCAGAGTGGAATCATTTTAATCGAAATGTTATAATGTTGAAAATTGAGGATTTCCAGGTCTATTTGTGCCTGGAAAACGAAGATCAGCAGGTGTGATAGTTTGCATACACCCAGTGCACCCATCTGTATGAAACGAGGAAATACAGACCCAGTGTGCATTTTGGGTTAAGGAGTGTAAATGCCGGAAAAGTTACATTGTATCAGATATAGAAGGGCAACAGATACGGCGCGAGTGTCGGGATTAGATGTCATGTACAGCTTGAATCTTTTAACGATGGGTGTCGCGGAGCCAGTAGCAGAATGCCAGCCGAGAATCTGCGATGGTAGAAAACCGGACATTGGAATCATGCCGGAGCAGGTTTAATAAGCAACAACTTGATCGGTGACCGACCAAGATACCGACCAAGTTAACGGCATATTGGGCCTAGACCTTGATCATAAACCGATTGAGCAGAGGAGAGGAGGTCGAGACGATGGCCTCCCTCCTGCCCGCCGTATTATAGGTAGAAAAGCACGTGGACCAGTTACCGCAAACGGAGAGCAGGTGTAAAAACGTCGATTTTCGGCTTAGAGCAGTTCCCGCGAACGGGCGGAAATGTGTACGGAATCCAGACATTCAGGTGCTTGTCTCGTGCCATGTTGAGGCCGTGGCTTTGCTCACTAGGAGTGAAGCGACGCAGTGAGTATTAGCACTACTTATGTCAGGGATGTCCAAGGATTCGAACGAAGTGAAGAATGGTTGGAAACAGCCTACGGCTGAGGTAGTAGCTTTACTTATAAGGAATCAAGTGAAGCGGTAAGAGTTATCATAATCCGGGATGTTCAAGAATCTATGTGAGGTAATCATTATGGCAATTTTTAATATGAAGGTTACTCTTTTATGTCCTGTAGAAATCGTGTGGAATGTGGTCACGAATCTAAATGATTTTTCCTGGAGAAGTGATTTAAAAGATGTAAGAATTATAGATGAGCATAACTTTATAGAGATTACCAAGGACGGAATTGAAACTCATTTTAAAGTAACAGAATGCGTTACATACCAATCATGGATATTTGAGATGGAAAATAAAAATATTAAAGGCACTTGGGTTGGAAAATTCTATGCAAAGGGAGATAAAACGATTCTGGACTTTACTGAAAACGTTGTCTCTAAAAAATTAATATTTAAGCCATTTATAAGTTTATATTTGAAACGACAACAAAAAATATATTTTAGAGATTTAAAAGCGAAACTGAATTGTGAAGAGTTTGACGCTGTTAGATAATATTTATAGATTAGTTTTATCAAAATAGAAGGTGGTGCGTTTTGTGGCTGAGATTAGATTTGAAAATCTTCGAAAACTTCTAAAGAGCATGATAGAAAAGTGATGAAGAGATTATTTGTCAAGTTGCAAAGCGTCATGGTAAATAGAATATCTGTGGAATGCAATTTTTAAATGTGCATGGATTAAAATTTATAAATGTTATTGTTACTTCGTTAAGAAAAAGATAAATTGAGATTTTAGAATTGTATTTGGTATAGGATAGCCTTTCGCTTATGCGAGGGGCTTTTACTATACACTCATATTTATATATGTAATATAATAAAAATAAATTGTTGTAGATTGTGTAACGAGGAATATATTATGGGGTTAATGTTAGATATTCATGAGATAATGCGCCAATTGAGTCAATGGAGACCAATATTTCACTCAGAAGCAGACTTTCAGTTTTCCTTGGCTTGGATCATTAAAGAGAAATATCCTGATTGTGAAATACGATTAGAGTTTGTACCAGAGTTTAATCCAAACTTACATCTAGATATTCTTGTTATATTAGATGGCAAATGGATTCCTATTGAATTAAAATATACTACTAAAAAGTGCATTAAAAATATAAAGAATGAAACATATGTATTGAAGGAGCAAGGTGCAAAAGATTTAGGTTGTTATAACTATTTAAAAGATATTATGCGTATAGAGGAGTTTAGGGATAAGGCTGATACATTTATTGAAGGTTATACTATTAAGATAACTGGTGAGATGTCTTATTTAAAACCTCCAATAAAAGAAAATTGTACATACGCTGAATTTTCTATTGACAATGGTTCTATTAAAACTGGATGTATGAATTGGTCTACTAACACAGGAAAAGGAACAATGCGTGGAATGGAAGCACCTATAGTATTAACTGGTATGTATCCTATAAATTGGAAAGAATACTCTAAAGTTGATGATACTAATAGTGGTAGTTTTATGTATCTTGTAAATACTATTAATAAATAAATTAGGAGGCATATATGTTTAAACCAGTTCGAAAAAGAATAAATGAAATAGACCATAGTACTGCAGAAGCTTTATTACAATCTAATCGTCGTGGAATTATTGCTATGAATGGTGATGATGGTTATCCTTATGCTATTCCTATTAATTATTTTTACGATTGCGATAAGCAAAAAATTTATTTTCATGGAGCAAAGGCTGGTCATAAAGTAGATGCATTGAAAACTTCAGATAAGGTATGTTTTACCGTATATGGTAATGAGCGTATTGATGAATCTGAATCCTGGGCACCGTATGTACAAAGTGTAGTTGTGTTTGGGAGATGTCGTTTATTAGAGGCTGGACCAGAATCTATAGAGCGATTAAAAGAATTTGCTATGAAATATTATCCTGATAAAACTTTAGCTGATGAAGAAATTGTTCGTAGTGGGAGAGCAGCACAAATGTTTGAAATCACCATTGAACATATGAGTGGAAAAGAAGTACAAGAGAAATAACAGATTAGCCCTTCGCTTATGCGAGGGGCTTTTATTATACACTCATATTTATAAATGTAATATAATTAAACTAAAATAGTTGTATTCTGATATTATAGATAGTCAATTTAACAATATAGTTAATGGGAGAGATATACATGATACAGTTAAAAGATTTAGGTACTTTTGAATCTGTGCCTAAAATAGTGACGGATATTATTAAGGGGGAATCTGCCTGCGCTTGAGTCAGAGTTAGAGGCTGGTTGGCAGATTAATCGAGTCATAGAAATAGATGGGTACAGCGAGCATTTACCTATAGAAATTGCTTTGGTGATGTGTAGCTTCACAAGTATTCAATGGCTAATTGAGCATGGAGTAGAACTAAATGATAAAGAAAATCCTAGTTTCTTATTAGCCGTACGATATGGAACAAAAAATATTATTGAATACGTTGTGGAACATGGTGCCGATGTGATCATCACGGAAAAAGATGGCATGCGCCCTTATAGTATAGCTATAGAAAAAGGCGATATGGAAATGGCTGAGTATTTTAAAAATCTAGAGCTTACTGAGTATCATGATTTACAGAATAAAATAGATCAATTAAAACCACTCAAACTTCCAAGGGCGTTAGTATTATTTTTAAAGGGAGATCATCTTTATTTTGAATTGCCAGACTCTGATTTTATATCCATAGAATTTTTTCCTCTAATTGATACAATTCCATTTAAAGTAGGCTGCCGTAACCTATTGCGTTTATCAAAAGAGTTAGGAGAATATGATCATTGGTGAATTGTATGGAATCCTAAATCTAAAAAGATCGGTTGTTATGATATAGAACATTTAGAGTTAAGAGAACTCTGCAAGTTTGATGATTTTATAGCAGATATGGCAGGTCAATTGGAAACTTTATTCTAATGTACATCGTAAAGGAGAGATGAAATAGATGACAGATACCTTTGAGAAAACATATACAGATTGGTCAATCGATGTGGGTGAGTATAAATATGAAGGGATTACATTGAAAGAAGTTGAGCAAAATCTATATGCTATTGAGGATCAAGAGCAAGATTTTGTAGTCATATCACCATCAAATGCAATCTCAATAGATAATAAAAAGTATAATTTTGTACAAGTTTGTAGTGATCAAGATACTGATTTATTACATATAGAGATTAGTGCAATTAATGATGGCGAACAGGGCGCTATTATATATGGTAAAAATGAGCTGGGACATCAAGAGGTATTAAATATAATAGAAGAATTTATTGCACATCATAAGGCTCCATCATTAGAAGATTGGGAAATCGTGTTAGATTTAAGATCGAAGATGGAAAGCTATGTAAAGGGTACAAACGATGACTAATCCAGCAATATATGATGAACAGTTAAGGCAATATACTATATCCTACGAAGGAATACAGTTTTGCTGGGATGAGAAACCAATAGATGCTAATTTAGATACGGCAAAGTTATTAGCTATGAATTACCATAAGAATATAGATACAATTGCAACTTTCATTTATAACGAAATACGAGATTGGTATGGTGATGTAACTATTGATGAGGTGAAAACACACATTGGTATGCCTATTATTGAACCAGAACGTGATGCTGTGACCTATTGCGAGCAAACCTTTGATGATACCCATATCTTTTCTTTTACATTTTGGGATGATGAATTTAAAGATTTACATCATTTTGCCATAGATGGATGATATATTCTTCCATGATTTGGCTATTGTGACTCATATGCGGAGCCTATTATGTTATATACACCTAATAACATTTTGTATAAGTATATTCGCTATCGATTTAGACGGATTCAGATTCAATGTAATATGGTATATGAGGTAACACCAGAGGAAGAAGATGAGATTTATCGTAATCTGTTAAAAAAGAGGGCGAAGATATTAATTCCTGTTGGTATATTATATTTTTTGATTTTTGGGGTTACCTTCGCTTGGCTAGTAGGAACTAGTACAGAACTAAATCCGTTAATGCAATGGGAAGTAAGAGTCATTGATTATGTCATACCCATTTTAAATACCATAGATATTAAGTGGTACGCATATTCCTTAGATCTATTACGGGTAGCAGTCATATTAGCTCCTATAGCGATTATAAATTCAATTCCTTATATAATTATTTCCTATATTGTAGATACCATATTGATACAACATGAGGTAAAAGCTTTAATAAAGACATATTCTATGAATGAGTAATTATAAATTTGGATTATATCTGTTTAAGATAGGAGAGAGTATTATGAGTAATCTGAAAGATTTTAATTGGACTGGGTTTTGGAATGATTGTGATTATGCATTTGAGTCTTATATAGGTAAAGCTATTACCGATGAAGATATTAAAGCTACTGAAGTTGAGTTAGGGTATAAACTACCTTCAGCATATATTGAATTATTAAAAAATCACAGCGGAGGTGTATTAAATAGAAATTGTTTTATCAACGATAATGGCGAGTGCGTATACGTGACTGGTATATATGGTATCGATAGAGGTAAAAAGAACTCTCTCTGTGGAGAGTTTGGAAATGAGTTTTGGATTTCTAAATGGAAATACCCATCCATTGGTGTGGTTGTAGCTGATACCATTTCAGGTGGTCATGATATGATTTTTCTCGATTATCGTGAGTGTGGTCCTATAGGCGAACCTAAGGTTGTTCGCATAGACCAAGAAGGGGATTACGCTATCACAGTTCTAGCAGATAACTTTGGTGATTTTATTAAGGGCTTATATATAAGCATAGAAGAAATTACAGACGAAGAGTTTCAAGCGTTAAGTGATGAGGAAAAGGTTAAGTTCCTTAAAGAACAAGAGGACTTAGATATTGATCGTACCATGGAGCTTTTAACAAATATAGGCATTGAGAATTTGTCTCCTATATTATTAGGGATTTTAGGACGTATCTATAACAATAATGATAAACCGGAAGAAGCCATCAAGGTATTAAACTCTATAGGCGAAGAGTATAGAGATGCAGTGTGGCATTATCGCTGCGCTTATTCTTATGGAGCTATTGTTTATAGTAATCATGAGGCTTATACATCTGACAATATGCAACAGATGTTAGCTTTGGTAGATAATGGTGTACAATTAGCTGCTAAGGAAAATCGGAATGATATAAGGAAATACTGCTTTGAAATTATGGATATGTGCTATATGCAGATGGATTTTGAACAGTGTGAAGCAGAGTATCCTGAGTTGTGTAAAGCTTATAGCCAGTATGTGGCGGAAAAGAAGCGAAATAAACGAAGTATTCCTCACCATCGCACCATTACAGTGGAAGAAATTCAAGCTACAGATGATATGTGGACAATTGAATTCCTAGATGAAAAAGATGATGCAGTATATGAATATGATGGAATCTTTGAAGATGTATTTGTTCACGAGAATCCTCAATTATTTGTATTTGATGGAACCTATACGATTCCAGAATAAGTTTGGTGATATATTTAATAAGATATAATCGGCACTTTTACTATGTTAATCGCTTTTATTATGTTATCTACTTTTACTAGGTAGGAATGATGTATCAGAGGTATTACATGTTAGATAAACAAGGCGTATATGATTGTTTGCGTGACCATCATATCGATTTTGAAATTACAGATCACGCACCATTATTTAGTATGGACGATAAGCCCAATGTAGAGTTGCCATATCCTGAGTGGGATGCGAAGAATTTATTTATACGAGATCATAAACGAGAGCATTACTACTTAATTACCGTTCGTGGATCGAAGCGTGTAGATTTAAAACAGTTCCGTAAGGACCATAAGCTTAAAAAGATTTCCTTTGGTTCCGAAGAAGAGCTATGGGATATATTAAAGATTAAACCAGGTCATGTATCTCCATTCTGTTTGCTTCATGATGAAGAGAGTAAGGTACGTTACTATATTGATGCGGATTACAAGGATAATCTAATCGGTATCCATCCGAACCAAAATGATGCGACCGTGTGGCTTCAAGGCAAAGAACTAGTTAAACTTATTGAAGAGCATGGTACAATAGTAGAATATATTACATTGTGATTTAGGAGTATGTATGAATAAAAATTTATTAAAACGTATTGTACTAACATCTGCAATTGCCGTATTAGGTGTAAGCACATCCTTTGCAGCTCTTGTTATGGAGCGAGATCAATCTGTAGATACAGCACCTAGTGTGGGTATGTATCGTTTCGAAGTACCTGTAGAACTACAAGGAACTTATAATAGTGTAGGTGTAGCTAATCTGACTGCATCTATGGAAAAAGAACCTAATACATTGTCCATGAATGTGGCTCATGTAAAGGGGAATCCATCTGAGTCTTATGTAGTTGAAATCTATAAAGATTTAGCTGCTATTGAAGCACATCGCAAATCTGACCATTATCAAGCATTTGTTAATGAAGTCGGTTCTAAATTAACGAATCGTAAGATGTACGATGTACAGTCTGTACTTTTATTTGAAAAGAAAGATGCATTATCTATCGTAAACGATGGTAAGGCAGTAGTTACCTTAACTGAGTTTACTGTTGATAGCAATGAAATCGATACGGTACAACGACAGTATCAACTCGATATGGAACGTGCCGTTCGGGATGATGCGGGGTATAAGGCTGGTTATGTGCTTCGTGAAAGAAACGCAAAAAATCGCTGGTATGTCATTCAGATCTATAGCGATCAGGAAGCCCTTACTAAACACTTGAATAGCCCAGGTTATCGCTTTATGATGAGTCAAATCCAAGGTAGTCTACAAGGGGTTACTACTAAAGTATTAGAGGGGGATATCCTTGTAAATCATGGTGGTCAAGCTTTTGTCAGACCTTAGTCTTTGATATAATACTAATCAGTAAAGTTACTGCTAGCATATTATGTGCTAGCAGTTTTTTACTATATAATAGGTTTATAATCTAGTTAATTCTATTTAGGAGTTATATATGACACAGCAAGAACGATTGCGCTATCTTTTAGAGGGATTAGTAGCAGAGTATAAAGAGAAACATAAGGAACATATGGATATTCCCGTAAATGAAGAAGAACGGTTTACTCTGTTTAGAGCACTATGTAATATTCGTCCTGCAGGAGCCATGTCCGCTGAATGGATGAAGGTAGAGGATGAATATTTAAATACATTGGCTCATGAAAAGGGTATTGTCACGATTCATGATATGGAAGCGCGAGAACCTCAGATATATTTGTGGCAAGGTGATATTACACGGCTAGCTGTGGATGCTATTGTTAATGCGGCTAATAATCAATTGCTTGGATGCTTTGCGCCTAATCATAAATGTATCGATAATGCTATCCATACCTTTGCAGGTATTGAGCTCCGTATGGAGTGTGAAAGAATGATAGAGTATTTAGATATGCCTGAAAAGACCGGTGTGGCTCGTATGACCTATGGGTATAATTTACCGGCAAAGCATGTACTTCACACTGTTGGACCTATTATTTATGAAGCGGTAACAGATAAAGAGCGAAATGAACTAGCCTCTTGCTATCGTTCCTGCTTAGAGTTGGCTAATGCTTATAACTTACACTCCATTGCATTCTGTTGTATTTCTACCGGTGAGTTTAGATTTCCAAATGAAGAGGCCGCACAGATTGCTATCGATACTGTGAGAACCTATTTAAAAGAAACAAATGGTAAAATCCAAGTGGTATTTAACGTATTTAAGGATATAGATTATGACATCTACAACAAATTATTGGGATAATATAGAACGTGTAAAAGAAGCTATTAATGTTGCTGATGCGGTATTAGTTGGTATTGGGGCCGGTATGTCTACTGCAGCGGGTCTGACTTATAGTGGGGAACGTTTTCATAAATACTTTGATGACTTTCACAAAAAGTATGGTATCACAGATATGTATTCTGGTGGATTCTATTCATTTGAAAGCATGGAAGAATATTGGGCGTGGTGGAGCCGTCATATCTACTATAATCGCTATGATATTTCAACAGGTGAACCTTATATTCGGTTGATGGAGTTGTTACAAAATAAGAATTACTTTGTGATTACCACTAATGTAGATCATCAAATGCAATTTGCTGGAGTGGATAAAAATAGATTTTATTATATGCAAGGTGATTATGGCTTGTGGCAATGCTCTGAGCCATGTCATCAAAAGACTTATGATAATGAAGAACAAGTGCGTCGTATGGTGAAAGAACAAAAGGATATGAAAATTCCCACAGAATTAATTCCTCACTGTCCTAGATGTGGCGAACTAATGACGATGAATTTACGTGTCGACGGTGCCTTTGTGCAAGACGAAGGTTGGTATGCGACTCAAAAACGATATGCAAGTTTTATAGAGAATTATAAAGATAAGAAAATTGTATTGTTAGAACTTGGTGTTGGTTATAATACGCCGATGATTATCAAATATCCATTTATGCGGATGGCACATGACAATATAGACACACTATATGTACCGGTTAATATTGAAAAACAATCGATTCCATTTGATATTCAGCGAAACACAATATCATTTAATAATGACATACAAAAGGTATTGAATGATTTGTTAGTTTAAGAAGGAGTTAATGTACTATGAATTATAAATACACCTATGAAAGCCCATTAGGAACTATGATTATGCTTGGTACATTGACTTACTTAACAGATTTGTTTTTTGTTGATGAAAGTCACGCACCGTCTTATGATGATGCGGAGTATATCGATCAGTTGACCGGTCCTTTTGAGGTGACTGTTATGTGGCTCAATGATTATTTTAAAGGGCAGAGACCACGTATATATCCGCCGATGCAATTGGAAGGTTCTGCGTTCAGAAGGTCAGTATGGTCTATACTTCAAACGATACCATATGGTGAAACGACTACATACGGTGCGATTGGAAAACAGATTGCAAAGGCGCAAGGTAAAGACAGTATGTCCGCTCAGGCGGTAGGAGGAGCTGTAGGTCATAATCCTATATCCATCATCATTCCATGCCATCGCGTAGTGGGGGCTAACGGACAGATGACGGGGTATGCAGGAGGCATCGCTCGTAAAGAATATATGCTTCGATTGGAACAAGAGCATAAATGATAGATGGGAATCAAAGTATAAATGATTGATGCAGGATTACTTTCAGATAAAGTATCTGTTGCGGTGATTGTACTGTGTTGAATTGAATTCTATAGAATCTATTGAAATTACATGCGTATAGTGTTAAGATTATTCATATATTCATGAATGTTTTGGAGGTTATGGTTATGAGTAAAAATATCGACTGGGACAATATCGGGTTCGGTTACATGGAAACCGATTACCGTTATTTATCTACATATAAAGATGGTAAATGGGATGAAGGCGGACTGATTACAGATGCCAATGTCGTTTTAAATGAATGTGCCGGTGTATTCCAATATGCGCAAACTGTTTTTGAAGGATTGAAAGCATATTATACAAAAGATGGTCATATCGTATGCTTCCGTCCGGACTTGAATGCGGAACGCATGAATAATTCTGCAGAACGTCTTGTGATGCCTATATTGCCTGAAGGCAGATTTGTAGAAGCCGTAAAAAAAGTAGTAGAAGCAAATAAAGATTTCGTACCTCCATATGGTCACGGTGCAAGTCTTTATATTCGTCCTTATATGATGGGCACAAATTCCGTTATCGGTGTAAAGCCGGCGGATGAATATCAGTTCCGCGTTTTTACGACACCCGTAGGGCCTTATTTTAAAGGCGGTGCTAAACCGATTAAAATCCGTATCACTGACTTTGACCGTGCAGCTCCACATGGTACCGGTCATATTAAAGCGGGCCTGAACTATGCGATGAGCTTGTATGCGATTACCGATGCTCACAAAGCGGGTTATGCGGAGAATATGTATCTTGATGCGGCTACACGCACACATGTAGAGGAAACCGGTGGTGCAAACTTTATCTTTATTACAAAGGACGGTACTCTTGTAACGCCTAAATCTGATAGTATTTTGCCGTCCATCACACGTCGATCCTTGATGCATGTGGCTGAACATTATCTCGGCATGAAGGTGGAACATCGTCCGGTGCATGTAGATGAGTTGAAAGACTTTGCTGAAATCGGTCTCTGCGGTACTGCAGCGGTTATTTCTCCGGTAGGTTTGATTCATACTGAAAAGGGTGATATCAATGTCCCTGCCGGTATGGATGATATGGGTCCTGTAACGAAAAAATTATATGATACATTGCTTGGCATTCAACATTGTGAAATTAAAGCACCTGAAGGCTGGGTTGTGAAAATCTGTTAATAAAAATGCGCTGATTATTTAACGGCTCATAAAAAATGGCTTATTAAAAAGCATTAGTACAGAAGAGATTAGTAAATAGCGTGTATATAAAATGACGGCATCTATCGTATGGTAGATGCCGTTTGTTATATCATTCAGTTTTGATTTGCGTCGTATGGGGATTATAGGGTAACGCGTATTATTGTGTAATTTTATAACTCTAAATCTTAATTTGATTTTGCGCGACTGATTACTTTAACCATGAATTTATCATTGTTGATGATGAATCGTTCATGCGTACCGCGGCCGATGATACCTATTCCATCAGATGCTTCAATATCAAATGTGATTTTGCGACCTTCGACTGCGCTGACGGTAGCTTTTGCCGTAATCGTTGCGCCGAGAGGTGACGGTGCTTCGTGAGTGATGGATAGGGAAATCCCCACCGTGCCTTCGCCGGCTTCCAGATGTGGTTGTACGGCTGCCTGTGCGGCTTCTTCCATGAGGGCGCACATAGCGGGTGTGGCGAATACGTCTAGAGCGCCGGATTTCATTGTTTTTGCGATATTAGATTCTGTAACGACGACAGTGGCTGTTGCTGTTTGACCTGCTGATATCATAGTAGTATACCTTCTTTCGTTGAGAATATTGTTGTAATAATTGTATTATACATCTTTAAACAATTTTTATACCATTTTATGGTAAATAAATTTTATGTTATTAGTGTTATTAGAATCATATTTTTTATGCTGCATAACTGGTTATAACGGTTCTATAGAATCCGTGATATAATGGAACTAGTTTTTATAAAACGAGGTATATATGAGTAAAAGACAGTTAAAGCCTTCCGGTGAAGGCTGGGTTCAGTTAATAGCAGGCATCGGTTTTATTGCCCTATTAATTGCCATTAATATAGTAGATCCTACATTTTATCCGACCATGTGGCATCTGGCTACAGATGGATCGATGGAGGAAATCGCAGAGTATATTCAAAGCTTCGGGCCTATGGCGATGTTGATCAGCATGGTTCTCGACATTTTTGTTAATGCGGTCGGCTTTTTACCATCCATTTTTATTTCTACGGCTAACGGTTTGGTTTTCGGTATGTGGCCTGGTATTATTATCTCCTGGCTCGCTGAAACGATTGGCGTCGTTATCAGCTTTTATATCATGCGATACTTCTTGCGCGATACGGCGGATAAACTGATTGCCAAGAGCAGCGTGCTGATGAAAGTAGATGATTTTTCCGGTAAAAACGGCTTTGTCGTTATGCTTTTCGCACGGTCGTTACCGTATTTCCCGTCCGGTGTTATCACGGCTTTGGGCGCTATCAGTAAGATTAAACCTCGTGATTATATCTTGGCCAATTTAATCGGTAAGTTTCCTTCGACGGCGCTCGAAGTCGCCATCGGTACGGATATCGTTAATTTTCAGGACAATATGTCTCGACTCGGTATCATCGTCGTCGTGGCAGGCATTGTATATTTTATATTGTGGAAAGTATATAAATATTACATCAATAAACGAAATGCCGAGCAGGACCATGATCCGAATGTGTAATAATCGCAGCTAGTTAATGTCGAGTTACAGAGCAGCGTGTGATTTGTAATGATGCTATTGAATGCATAGCGTAATAGAACGTAGATATTGTTATTATGTGAAAGAGGCGATTTTATGAGCTTTTCTCTTCCTGAACGGGTGACCTTGAAAGGTCCTAATTTTATTCGTGAAGTTTTTGAACGTGGTGTAGGCGTAGATGGTTTTATCAGTTTCGGTATCGGTAATCCCGCTCCCGAGGCGATTCCCGTTGAAATTATTGAAAAAGCTTTTGATGAAGTGGTACATTCAAACCCTATGAGTCTGTTGCAATACGGACCGATGCAAGGGGATGCCAGACTTGCTGAATTGACTTTACAGCGCTTGGTTAAAGCGCATCATATGAATCCGGAAGGCCAAGGTCTCATCATTTCTAATGGAGCGGGACAACTGTTAGGACTTGTGCCTATTACCGTTATTGAAACGGGTGACGAAGTGTACATGGATGAGTTCACCTTTACCAGTGCAATTAATTCGGTGCGTAATATGGGCGGTAAGGCTGTTGGTATTAAAACAGATGAATACGGGATGATTCCGGCTGAGCTGGAAAAGGCTGCTCAATCGGGAAAGGGGAAATATATCTATCTCATTCCTAATTTTCAAAATCCTACAGGGATTACGATGCCACTGGAGCGACGGAAAGAGATTTACGCCGTTGCCTCAAAATATGATTTATTTATTTATGAAGATGATCCTTACGGTGAAATTCGCTTTGCCGGTGAATATATTCCGACGTTTAAGTCTTTTGATACGGAGGACCGTGTCCTTTATGCAGGTTCTTATTCCAAGACGTTATCGGCAGGTCTTCGGGTAGGTTTCTTGTTCGGGCCGGCGAAGATTATCGAGGTGATTCAGGCCCTTAAAAATAATACGGCCGGGCAGATGCCGTTAGTGACACAGAAGGTAGTGGCATACGTTTTAGATACCATTGATTATGATGCACACCTCGATAATGTACGCAAGGTATATAAAATGAAGTGCGATGCATTGCTTAACGCTTTCGATACATATGCAAGCTCTAAAGTTCATCTTACAAAGCCCACAGGCGGTATGTTCGCATGGATGACGATGCCGGAATCCGTCGACTGTGATGCATTCTTTGAAGCCTGCATGGATAAGAATGTGGGCATAATTAAATGCGGAGCCTTCGCGGCGGACGGAGCCGGTGAGGGTCATGCATTCCGCTTGAGCTATACGGTGCCGACTGTTGAGGAAATCACAAAAGGGATGGAGATTTTAGGCGCCTTAACGAAAGAATTTTGTGGCGAATAAGATTTGAATTTGTCCAATAGTTACTCCATAGATTTTATATTATATGGAATGTAAAACCGGATTGCTTATATTGTAATCATTATGGTATATCTATATATTGATAAATTTTGATATAACATGATACAATGTTACTAATGTTACTGTAGATACGTTGTATTTACAGTGTAAAAATTAAACTTTTATATAGATTATAAAGGCAAGTCCTTTAAAGAAAGTAGGTGTTTACTATGGGTTGCAGTAGCAGTGGCAGCGATTGCGGCGGATGCCCATCTCAATCCTCCTGCGGTGGTGGCGCGCCACAACAACCGCAAGATCTTACGGCTCCATTACATGAATTGAGTTCCGTTAAGCATGTTATCGGTGTTGTTTCCGGTAAAGGCGGCGTAGGCAAGTCCTCGGTTACGAGTTTGATGGCCATTACGATGGCTCGTAAAGGATATAAAGTCGGTATTCTAGATGCGGATATTACAGGTCCGTCCATTCCTAAAATTTTTGGTATCAAGGAAAAAGCATATGCCGATGAAATCGGTATGTATCCTGTGAAGTCCAAGGGCGGTATCGATGTTATGTCCGTAAATCTCCTCCTGGAAAACGATACGGATCCTGTTTTATGGCGTGGTCCGATTTTAGGTAATGTGGTTAAACAATTCTATAGTGATGTTATTTGGAAGGATATCGATTATTTATTTGTTGATATGCCTCCGGGCACAGGTGATGTGGCGATTACCGTTTATCAATCCTTGAAGTTGGATGGTATTATCATCGTTACGTCTCCTCAGGATTTGGTATCCATGATTGTTGAAAAGGCCGTAAAAATGGCTGATCTCATGCAAGTGCCGATCATCGGTGTAGTAGAAAACTACTCTTATTTCCATTGCCCTGATAACGGCAAGGATTATGAGATTTTTGGTAAAAGCCATATTGAAGAAATTCTTCAGAAGTACGGCTTACTTTTATTGGGTCGTTTGCCGATTGATCCTACCATTGCCAACCTTTGTGATCAAGGCGATATTGAATCCATTGAAAAGACAAATTTGGAGGATGTATCCTTACCGCAATAGGTTATATTCTACATGTGAGCTGTACATGCAATCGGTGTGTGTGCAGCTTTCTTTTTTTATAATAGATTTTATTTATGATACGCAAATAAATTTATATTTCTATTTTATATATTATGGATTTATACTAAAGATAATATAATGAAAGCTATAGACGATATGGTATGGCTGTTACTATAATATCCTGAAACTTTAATAATGGATTGTTAGGCTTTTTGAAGTCCCTAAGTAGGAGGTATGTAAATGAAGAAACTTATTAATTGGTTAATTCCAATCATCTTAGGTGTAGGGCTATGGTTTGTGCCTACACCGGAAGGGTTAACCCCACAGTCCTGGCATTTATTCGCCATCTTTGTCGCTACTATCGCAGGCTTTATTACGCAGCCGTTGCCGATCGGTGGCGTGTCTATTATCGTTATCACAGTTGCTGCATTGACGGGAACATTAAAGATCAGTGAAGGCTTATCCGGCTTTTCTGATACATCAATTTGGTTAATTGTTGGAGCATTCTTATTCTCTCGTGGTTTTATTAAAACAGGTTTAGGGAAGCGTATTGCGTATAATTTAATCTCGGCTTTTGGCAGCTCAAGCTTGCGTTTGGCTTATGCATTGGCTTTATCTGATTTGATATTGGCGCCGGCAACACCATCTAATACGGCACGTGTAGGCGGTGTTATCATGCCGATTACAACGAGTTTGGCAAAAGCATTCGGTTCTGAACCGCAAAATGGCGCACGTAAGATTGGATCTTTCTTGATGCAATCTATTTATCAGGTTAATACCATTACATCTGCCATGTTCCAAACTTCAATGGCCGGTAATACACTGGTCGCTGCATTAGCCTTACAATCCTTTGGTATCGGTATCACTTGGGGGGACTGGGCTATGGCCGCTATTGTTCCGGGGTTAATTGCATTGTTAATTATGCCATATTTTATATATAAAGCATATCCACCTGAAATTAAAGATGCCCGTGAAGCACAACAAATGATTCGTCAAGAATTAAAAGCATTGGGTTCTATGAGCTTCCAGGAGTGGGTCATGCTTGGTGTATTTATTTTAGCGCTTGTATTGTGGGCTACATCTCAGTTTACACAACTTCATGCAACTGTTGTAGCATTTATTGGTATCTCTATTTTATTAGCTACGGGGGTGCTGATTTGGGATGATGTTAAAAGTGAAAAAGGTGCCTGGGATACATTGGTATGGATGGGTACCTTGATGGCTTTCGCCGGATTCCTTTCCAAGCTGGGCTTTATCAAATGGGCTACCGTACTAGTTGGCGGTTATATTCCGGAAGGTTCCTGGGTTATTGCATTTATTGTAGCCGTGGTTGTCAATACATATGCACATTATGTATTTGCATCGCTAACGGCGCATATTTCCGCAATGTTCGTAGCCTTTTCTGCGATTGCAATTTCCGCAGGTGCACCGCCGATGTTGACATTGTTGATGATCGCTTTCACATCTAATCTCTGTATGTCTTTGACTCACTATGCGGCAGGTCCGTCTCCGGTAATCTTCAATACCGGTTATGTTCCTCAAAATACATGGTGGAAACTCGGTTTCTTCACGTCTGTAATCAACTTGATTATCTTTATAGGCATTGGTTCCGCATGGATGAAACTGATCGGTATGTGGTAAGCTCGTATAAATTGTTATTATAAATCAAGATTTACATGGTATAATTACAGTCCAATTTTATTGATGTAAACGATCTATGTATACATGAAGCCGTCCCGTTGGGGACGGCTTTTTGTGATAAAATAAGAGCAGTAATCATATGTGATTAATCTGTAATACTATTATAGATTATATGAATAGTGAAAGTATTCATTATGATTGTATGATTACATGTATGCTTTTGCATAGGAGGTACATATGAAGTTTGATAATCAACAATTATTGAAATATATTGGTGCATGTACGTCACCGTATCATACGGTAGATACGAGTTTACAAATGTTGTTGGACTCGGGATTTACCGAACTTTCATTGGAGAATACATGGAAATTGCATCCCGGTTCTTATGTGGTGAATGTATTCGGCACGACATTATTTGCCTTTCATATCGGCAAGCACCCTCGTCAGACATTGCGGGTTGCATCGGCACATACGGATTTTCCCGCGATTCGTGTAAAACCGAATCCCGTTGTATCCGTGAAAGGTTATAAAAAATTAAACGTGGAAATGTACGGCGGCCTCATCGAAAATACATGGCTCGACAGACCTTTGGGAGCTGCCGGGACTGTTGTGCTTAAAGGCGAATCCGCATTTGATGTGGATTCCGTATTGGTGGATACAAAGAGACCCATCGCCATCATTCCGAACTTGGCGATTCATATGAATCGCACCGTTAATGACGGGGTAAAGCTGAACCGTCAGAAAGATATGTTGCCGATTCTCATGATGGAGAAAAGTGGTGCCGATAACGGAACTCACAACGCGGATAGTCATGTTAAAGCCCTGTCAACTTCTGATAAGGATGATAAAACTATTGAATGTTATGATGAATGGATGCACTTTCTTGCGGATGAGGTCGATTGTGATCCATCGGAAATTTTATCCTATGAAATGACGTTATATCCTGTCGAGCAAGGCTGTACATTAGGGATAGACGGTGATTTTATCAGCTCACCGCGATTAGATAATCTGACATCCTGCTTCGGTGTATTGTCGGGAATTATTGAGGCGCATAAAAATAAAGTCGACGGCATTCGTTGTGCTATTTTATTTGACAATGAAGAGGTGGGAAGCCGGACTAAACAAGGCGGAGCCGGTATGTTATTACCGAATCTGGTAAAACGTATTTATGATGTATTAGGCTTTACTGGGCAGGATATGGATGAAGATTTAGCAAAAGGTTTTATGATTTCAGCCGATGTAGCGCATGGATTACATCCGAATTATCCGGAGAAAAATGATATTACGAATATACCTGTACTCAATCAAGGCCTAGCGCTTAAAATGGCATCCAGTCAATCCTATGCGGGCGATGCGAAGGCGATTGCCATTGTTAAGGGGCTTTGTGAGGAGGCAGATGTACAGTATCAGATTTACGTAAATCGGTCCGATGTTCCGGGCGGTTCTACGGTGGGATCGATTTCTTCCGCT
Source organism: Veillonella rodentium (assembly GCF_900187285.1). Taxonomy (NCBI): domain Bacteria; kingdom Bacillati; phylum Bacillota; class Negativicutes; order Veillonellales; family Veillonellaceae; genus Veillonella; species Veillonella rodentium. The sequence continues at coordinate 845,625 of NZ_LT906470.1, forward strand.
ATGTTACCGATGCGCACCATGGATATCGGCTTGCCGATTTTGGCAATGCATTCCGCGCGAGAAACAATGGGATCCGCTGACCAAAATCAACTGAATCATTTAATGAATTATTTCCTCGGAGATGAATAAATACTATCTTTTATTATGGTGAAAATATTGTATAATAAGTGTATATCAGTATGAATACAAGGATATCGTTATTTTTGATGAGTCATATCTATATATGCTTATAACTAAATGTATATCCGATTAGTATTTATATATTAATAAAATTGAAAGCTGAAGGTTCACATCCGTCGAAGCTGGTAGGAGGCAATACATGAAAAAAATCAAATCCGTTTTGGTTGCCAACCGTGGTGAAATTGCAATTCGCGTATTTCGCGCATGTAACGAAATGGGTATTAAAACAGTAGCCATTTACTCTAAAGAGGATACCTTGTCCTTGCATCGTAATCAAGCTGATGAAGCCTACCTCGTAGGGGAAGGTAAGAAACCTGTTGATGCATATCTTGATATTGAAGATATCATCCGTATTGCAAAAGAACATGACATCGACGCCATTCATCCGGGCTATGGATTCTTATCCGAAAATGAAGGTTTCGCCCGTCGATGCGAAGAAGAAGGGATTATCTTTATCGGACCTAAAATTGAACATCTTCATATGTTCGGTGATAAGGTTAATGCTCGTGAACAGGCGAAATTGGCTGAAATCCCTATGATTCCGGGGTCTGATGGAGCGCTTAAAGATTTTGCTCAATTGGAAGAATTTGCCGATACTCATGGCTTCCCGTTGATGATTAAAGCCGTCAACGGCGGCGGCGGCCGCGGTATGCGTGAAGTTCATCGTAAGGAAGATCTTCTCGATGCGTATGATCGCGCTAAGTCTGAAGCGAAAGCCGCTTTCGGTGATGACGATGTATATGTGGAAAAACTCATCGTAGAACCTAAACACATTGAAGTACAAATTCTGGGTGATGAACACGGTAATGTGGTTCATCTCCATGAACGTGACTGCTCCGTGCAACGCCGTCATCAAAAGGTCGTTGAAATGGCGCCTGCCTTTGCGTTACCGTTGGAAACGCGCAAAGCTGTATGTGATGCAGCCGTTAAGATCATGAAGAATGTTCACTACGTCAATGCTGGTACAGTTGAGTTTTTGGTAACAGCGGACGGCAGTTTCTACTTCATCGAAGTTAACCCTCGTATTCAGGTGGAACATACTGTAACGGAAATGGTTACGGATATTGATATTGTACATTCTCAGATCCGCATTGCTGAAGGCTACAGCTTACATAGTCCTGAGGTGGGAATCCCTGAACAGGATAAAATTCCTTGTAAAGGAACGGCTATTCAATGTCGTATTACCACTGAAAATCCGAAAAATAACTTCATGCCCGATACGGGTAAAATCCTTGCATACCGTAGTTCCGGCGGTTTCGGTATCCGCCTTGACTCGGGAAATGCTTTCACGGGTGCTGTCGTAACACCGTATTATGATTCCTTGCTTGTGAAAGCGACCGCATTCGGTCCTAATAATGACGAAACAATTCGCAAAATGTTGCGCTGTTTAAAGGAATTCCGTATTCGGGGCGTAAAAACTAATATTCATTTCTTGATCAATGTATTGGAAAATCCCGAATTCCAAAGTGGGCAATACAATGTAAACTTCATTGAAGAACATCCTGAATTGTTTGAATTGAAACCGGATCGTGACCGCGGTACAAAATTATTGCGTTACATTGCGGATGTGACGATTAACGGCTATTCCGGTGCCGGTCATCAGGAAGTTCCTGACTTTGATCCGATTCAGATGCCATCTGCGTTGGATATAAGCCCTGCGGCTGGAACAAAACAGACTTTCGATAAATTAGGTCCGGATAAATTCTCCAAATGGTTGAGCGAACAAAAACAAGTATTCTTTACGGATACTACATGGCGTGATGCCCATCAATCCTTATTTGCGACTCGCCTACGCACCATCGATATGGCACGTGTAGCCGGCCATGCTGCAAAAGGTGTTCCTAACTTATTTTCTCTTGAATGTTGGGGCGGTGCTACCTTTGATGTATCCTATCGTTTCTTGCATGAAGATCCATGGGAACGGTTGCGTATGTTCCGTCGCGAAGTACCGAATACATTGTTGCAAATGTTGCTTCGCGGTGCTAATGCGGTAGGTTATACTTCATATCCGGATAATGTGGTACGTCAGTTTATTCAACGTGCCGCTGTAAACGGTATCGATGTATTCCGCGTATTTGACAGCTTGAACAGCTTGGATAATATGCATGTAGCTATCGATGAAGTTCGTGCTCAGAATAAAATAGCCGAAGTGGCTCTATGCTATACGGGCGATATTTTGGACGGAAAACGTACAAAATACAATTTGGACTATTATGTGAACATGGCGAAAGAACTTGAAAAAGCAGGGGCGAATATTATCGCCATCAAAGATATGGCGGGGCTCTTGAAACCGCAGGCGTCTTATAATTTGGTATCCGCCTTAAAAGATGCGGTATCTGTTCCTATTCATTTGCATACACATGAAGGCTCCGGCAACTCCATTTATACATATGGCCGAGCAGTAGATGCCGGTGTGGACGTTATCGATTTGGCGTACTCCGCGTTTGCTAACGGTACAAGTCAGCCGAGCATGAATTCCATGTACTATGCGTTGGCAGGTCATGAACGTCAGCCTGAAATGAATATCGATTACATGGAGGAAATGTCCCATTACTTCGGCAGTATTCGACCTTACTATAGAGGTGTCGATAAAGCCGAAGCATATCCTAATACAGAGGTATATCAACATGAAATGCCGGGCGGACAATACTCCAACTTGCAGCAACAGGCAAAGATGGTAGGTCTTGGCGACCGTTGGACGGATATCAAGAAAATGTACCATCAGGTCAATATGATGTTCGGAGATATCATTAAAGTAACGCCGTCTTCCAAGGTTGTAGGGGATATGACATTGTATATGGTACAAAACAACTTGACGGAAAAGGATATCTTCGAAAAAGGAGAGCTTCTTGATTTCCCTCAATCCGTAGTGGAATTCTTTGAAGGTCGCCTCGGCACACCGTACCAGGGATTCCCTGAAAAGTTACAGAAGATCATCTTGAAAGGAGCACGCCCTATAACCGTTCGCCCGGGTGCCGTATTGCCTCCGACCGATTTTGAACATGTACGCAATGAATTGAGCGATATGGGTGCGCAAACCACTGATGAAGATGTAAGTGCATATTGCCTATATCCTAAGGTTTATCAGGATTACAATAAATTTGTAAGTGATTTCGGCGATGTGTCCGTACTTGATACGCCGACATTCTTCTTCGGTATGAAGCGCGGCGAAGAAATTCAGGTAACCATTGAAAAGGGTAAGACCCTTATTATCAGAATGAACGGTTATTCCGAACCTGATGAGGATGGCAATCGCATTGTACTGTTTGAGTTTAACGGTCAATCGCGTAGCATTAAGGTGCATGATAAACATGCAAAAACCACCGGTGTTGTTCGTCGTAAAGCGGATGAATCGAACCCTGGTGAAATCGGAGCCACATTATCCGGATCTGTTGTCAAGATTCTCGTTAAGAATGGTCAGTCCGTAACGAAGGGTGAACCGTTAATCGTAACGGAAGCTATGAAGATGGAAACGACGATTACGGCTCCAATCGACGGTATTGTCGAAGAGGTTCTCGTTCGAGAAGGCAGCCGTATTGAATCCGGTGACTGCTTGCTCCGTATCGAGGATGCTTTAAAACGATAAGGTCTATAACTTAATGAAAGTTCATTCCCTGTTTGGATAATTTGAAAATCGTGGGAATAATGAAGAAATCCCTAGGAAATCCTAGGGATTCTTTGTATTTTAGCGGTTTTCATGGTACTATATATAGTGTAGAAAATGGGCTTATTATGCCTGTTTCACTTAATATTTAGTAGAAAAGGAGTAGTAACAGATGAGATGTCCTTATTGCCAACACACAGACACGAAGGTGACAGATTCGAGAACGACTGATGAAGGTAATAGTATTCGCCGTCGCCGCGAATGTATCAATTGTGGCCGTCGCTTTACTACATATGAAATTATAGAAGAAGTGCCGCTTATGGTATTAAAGAAAAACGGACGCCGCGAACTCTTTGATCGCGGTAAATTATTAAACGGCTTATTGCGCTCCTGTGATAAACGAACTGTGCCGATGTCCGTGATGGAACAGGTTGTTAACGATGTGGAACGCGATATCCGCAACGAAATCAATCAAGAGGTAACTACGGATCGCATCGGTGAACTGGTATTGCAACAATTGAAGGATATCGACCAAGTTGCCTATGTTCGCTTTGCCAGTGTATATCGTAAATTTGATAATATTGACAGTTTTATGGAAGAGTTAAAGGCCCTTAAAAAGCTAGACGCCAAAAAGCCGAAACGTAAACCTGTCGTTGAAGAATAATTATTTTCGTAGTACTGATCATATATGATTTTTGAGATTATGATGTATACGATGTGTGAGGCCCCATGATAGATTTACATTGTGATACGATGATGCAGCTGCTGGATCATCCTGACAGCGGTGATTTATATCGAAACCGTTGGAAAATAGATATAGAAAAATTACAGAAGGCCCACAGCAAGGTGCAAGATTTTGCATTTTATATCGATTTACATGAAACAAATGATCCTTATGGTCGCTATGAGGATATGCGTGATTTATGTATATCGCAAATTGAGCGTTATGGAGAGCACATAGAGCATGTGCTCTCTTATCAGGATATACAGGGTGTATATGAATCCGGTAAAATCGGGGCTCTTCTTTCCATTGAGGAAGGCGGTGTTCTCGGTGGTGATTTACAGAAACTTTCACAAGCCTATAAGGACGGCATACGTCTTATCACATTGACCTGGAATTATCCGAACGGATTGGGCGAACCTCATTGTGGGGATCAATCCAAAAAATTGACACCTAAGGGTGTTGAATTTGTTGAAGCCATGCAGGATATGGGGATTATTGTTGATTGTTCACATCTCAATGATGCTGGAACGGAGCAGTTAGGTGATATTCTTGATGTACCCTTCGTCGCATCTCATTCAAATGCGCGGGAAGTGAGAAACCATACGCGTAATCTGCCTGATACCCTCATTAAGCTTATCGCTAATAAGGGAGGGGTTATAGGGCTAAATTTTGCGCAGAATTTCCTGGGCACGTCCCCAGTCAGTCGTATCGAGGATATTGTTAAACATGGACTATACCTTATCGATAAGGGCGGTGAAGATGTGCTGGCGTTGGGCACTGACTTTGACGGTATTCCGCCGGAAACGGAAATTGCGGATACGTCTCAGATGAGCCGTCTCTATGACGCGTTTGGAATGGCCGGTTTGACCGTGGAGCAACGGGATAAGATATTTTGGAAAAATGCGGACAGACTGTTAAAGGAGCTTTTATGATGAATGATTTAAATCCTATGATTGCAGAGCGATTTTCTGAGCATTTAGATGTTTTTGGGAAGACCATGGAACAGATGGAGATTATCCAGGACATAGGAACTCGCTGTAAGACAGCTCTTGAAAATGGAAATAAAATATTGTTTTGCGGCAATGGCGGATCTGCAGCCGATTCTCAGCATCTGGCGGCTGAATTGATCGGCCGGTTTAAAAAGGAACGCCGTTCCTTGGCGGCTGTTGCACTTACGACGGATACGTCTATTTTGACATCCATTGCCAATGACTATGATTACGATGTTGTCTTTGCTCGTCAGGTGGAGGGACTTGGCCGTTCCGGAGATGTTCTCATCGGGATTTCTACGTCGGGAAACTCCAAAAATGTTCTGAAAGCTGTTGAAATGGCACGCTCCATCGGTATGCATACAATCGGATTTACCGGCGAAGGCGGCGGCAAGATGGCGGAGCTTTGTGATATTACATTGGCCGTTCCGAGCAAGGTGACGGCCCGCATTCAAGAAATGCATATTTTAGCAGGTCATATCGTCTGTGAATTAATCGAAGAAGACTATTGATGAGTAGATAGGAATTTAAGCTATGATCAATACCACAATTAATCAATTTTTAATGAATACATTGCCAAATCTTAACATTGCCGTCATCGGTGATGTGATGGTGGACCGATATGTATTCGGCGATGTGAGTCGTATTTCACCGGAAGCTCCTGTTCCGGTAAATCGCGTTTCTCAAATAAAAGAGGTCCTCGGTGGCGCCGGTAATGTGGCGTCCAATTTGGCAAACTTGGACTGTCATGTATACTTAGGGGCTTTATCGGGCAATGATGATCATGGCCGCCTATTGAAATCCCTCTTGGAGGCGGATCATATTGATACTTCAGGACTCATCATCGATGATAATCGCTCCACTATTACAAAGATGCGTATTTTAGGTGATCGTCAACAGATGATGCGCCTTGATTTTGAAACAATTATCGATTTAACCTCCGATGAGGAAATGCGACTTGTAATATGGTTGGAAAACCTTTGCAAATCGGGTATCGACGGTATTGTCATTTCCGACTATGGTAAGGGCGTATGTACACCGAGCTTGTTAAAAAAGGTCTTTGCGTTGGCAAAACAATACAATGTACAGACTATCGTGGATCCTAAGGGGGCTGATTGGTCTAAATATAACGGGGCTACGTGCATTACACCGAATGTGAAAGAACTCGGTGAATGCGTGGGTCGTACGTTGGTGAATGATGATGAATCTATCTCTAATGCGGCGAAGGAGATTCTGCAATCTGTTGATTTAGATTATATTGTAGCCACTCGCTCCGCAAAAGGGATTACCGTTATCGCGAAGGATGGCCGTACATGGCATAATCCTGCGACACAGCAGGAAGTATTTGACGTAAGTGGTGCCGGAGATACGGTGGTGTCGATGATTATCACCTGTCTTGCGGGTAAATTATCGATGCGATTAGCGCTTCATATTGCGAACGGTGCGGCAGGTATCGTCGTAGCGAAGGTGGGAACTTATCCGATCCACCGCTCCGAGTTGATAGAGCTGTGGCATTCTTTGCAACGGGGTTCACAGGATAAGCCTCTATACACGAAAGAGGAGATGTTAAATCTCGTGAAACGGTGGCAGCAAAAAGGGGACACCGTGGTATTTACAAACGGATGTTTCGACATTCTGCATCGCGGACATATTACGTATTTGCAAGAGGCGGCTCAACTCGGCGACCATCTGATCATAGGTCTTAATTCAGACGGTTCCGTCCGTCGTTTGAAGGGCGAAACACGTCCCATCGTAAGTGAGGATGATCGTGCTGCACTGCTCAGCGCTTTGGGCTGTGTGGACGGCGTTGTACTGTTTGAAGAGGATACGCCTGCTGAACTATTGGCTTATTTGCGACCTAATATACTCGTTAAGGGCGGAGACTATAAAAAAGAAGATATCGTAGGGCGCGAGTCCGTTGATGATGTAGAGGTGCTTTCATTCAAAGAAGGCTATTCCACATCGGATATAGTAGGAAAAATAGCCGAGATGGCTAAGGAGGGTAAATTATGATTATCGTAACCGGTGGTGCCGGTTTTATCGGCAGTAATATTGTGAAAGCCTTGAATGAGCGTGGTCGTACGGATATTATTATCGTTGATGACCTTACAGATGGGCGTAAAATTCGAAATATTCAAAACTTGGAATTTTTAGATTACATCGATTGTGATGATTTTGATTATGCTATTGCTGACGGATCTTTTGATGTAGGGCCTATTGACGTCGTATTCCACGAAGGCGCTTGTGCAGATACGATGGAATATAACGGCAAATATATGATGAAAAACAATTATGAAGGCTCTAAAAACCTTTTTCATTATTGTCAGGATCGTCGCATTCCATTTATTTATGCATCATCCGCGTCTACTTACGGTAATGGTACCAACGGTTTCGTAGAGAAACCCGAAGCGGAAGAAGCACTTAATCCATATGCGTATTCCAAGCTCTTGTTTGACCGTTATGTGCGTAAATTTGAAGGTGAATACACCACACAGGTGGTAGGACTTCGCTACTTTAATGTATACGGTCCTAATGAAGCGCATAAAGATAAGATGGCATCGCTGGTTCGTCAAATGTTCTATAAAAATCAGGAGACCGGTGTAATCAATTTGTTTGAAGGCACGGACGGTTATGAAGATGGCGGTCAGACACGAGATTTTATCTACGTAAAAGACGTAGTCAATGTAAATTTTTATTTCTGGGAACATCCTGAAATCTCCGGTATATTTAACTGCGGCACGGGTAATGCACATAGCTTTAATCAATTTATGCAGGCTGTTATCGATTACAATGGCAAGGGTAAAATTGAATACATTCCGTTCCCTGAGGTATTAAAGGGCAAATATCAAAGCTTTACCGAAGCGGATACGACTAAATTGATGACTGCCGGTTATGATAAAGGCTTTACAAAGATGGAAGATGCCGTTAAAGAATATTGTGAATTGTTGGAACATAATGAAGGATATTTACGCTGATGCGAAAAGTACTATTTCTCGATCGGGACGGGGTCATCAATAAGGATGTGAACTATCTTTACAAGATTGACGATTTGCAATGGGTCGATGGTGCTAAAGAGGCGCTTGCGTATGCCTACAGTAAAGGGTATGACCTCATTGTGGTGACAAATCAGAGCGGCGTGGCCCGGGGGTATTATAAGGAACATGACGTGCAGATTCTGCATGATTACATGGGGCGTGAACTGGATGCCTGCGGGGCTCCGATTCTACGTTTCTATTATTGTCCTCATCATGTAGAGGGCACGGTGTCTCGCTATGCTATTGATTGTGAATGTCGCAAACCGAAACCCGGTATGATATATCAGGCCATTAAGGATTATGATGTGAATGTTGGTGAAAGCTTTCTCATAGGAGATAGTCAGCGTGATATTGAGGCCGCCGAGGCGGCCGGTATAAAAGGGTACTTATTTACGGGTACCACCAACTTGTTGAATTTTATAAAAACGATTATTTAGCATGTATATTTTATATTTTGATATAGATATGACGGAGGTGATGGTATGAAAGAATACAAGAATATACTCATTATTAAGATGAGTTCCTTAGGTGATGTTATACATGCGTTGCCTACCTTGTATGCAATTCGTAAGAACTGGCCCGATGCGCGTATCACCTGGGCTATTCATGAACAGTTCGCCAGCCTCCTGCCCGGTACACCTTGGATCGATGACGTCATCATTATCGACAAGAAGAAGTTGAAACAACCGGCATATCTTTGGGAGCTTAGAAAAGAGCTACATAGTCGTCATTTTGATATGACCTTAGATTTACAATGTATTGCAAAAAGTGCTATAGTGTCTCTACTATCAGGCGCACCTGAAAAATACGGTTACTGGGAACTGCGCGAAGGCAGTAATCTTGTGAATAAAGCCCTTGTAGGAGAGCACAAGTACGATCATGTTATCGAGAGATATTTAGATACCGTTCGCGCCTTGGGTGGCGAAGTGGAAGGTGTTGAATTTCCTATGCCCGTCTACGGGAATGCGGAAAAATCGATTAAATATCGGCTTCAATGCTTTGGGATTTCCGATGATGAATATGTCGTAGTAGTACCCGGCGCACGATGGATAGTAAAGGAATGGCCTCTTCTCAATTTTGGCGAACTCTGCATTCGTCTTTGTGAATCAGGTAAGAAGGTCGTCATCGCCGGTGCACCGGAGGATATTGAGAAGGGTGCTTTCATAGAAAATTATGTAAAAAATGATAATCTCGTAAATCTCGTTGGGGCTACATCGATGGAGGAACTGATAGAACTGATTCGTCGATGTGAAGTATTTATCAGCGCCGATACGGGACCGCTACATATTGCGAATGCCTTGAAGCGGCCTCTCATTGCCTTATTCGGCACGACATCACCCAAGCGGACAGGTCCTTATGGCGGCAGTCACGTACATCTCATCATTTCTCCTACCTCAAAGGCGACACCGGAGGCACCGTTGGTTGATGATCCGGACTGCATGGCTCAGATTCCGGTGGATGCGGTGTGGTCCGTATATGAGCAAGTGCTTGGAAAGGAACTGTAATGGAACTTGATAATAAGCGAATTGTTGTGACCTTTCTCATGCATCTGGGGGATGTTATCCTGACGACGCCGTTTTTAGAGGTATTGCGAAAGGCGGCACCTCATAGTCATATTACATATGTAATAGATGAGAAATTACAGCAGGTTATGCAGTATAATCCCAATATTGATGAACTTGTCGTTGTGGATAAAAAAGGGCGTCATAACAGTATTTCAGGCCTCAATGCTGTCGCGCGTGAGATCAATGCGAAGGGTAAGCCGGATATCGTGATTAATCTGCATCCCAATGAACGTACATCTTATTTAGCGTGGAAGATTCATGCACCTGTTACAACGGGGATGAGTCATTTTTTATTCAGACCCTTTATGACGAAGTATACACGTCTCGACCGCAAGACGCGTCATGCTGCGGATATGTATATCAATGTTTTGGAGCAGTTAGGGGTCACGGATTTATCAAATTCCGGTTTACACATAGAAATCTGTGAAGCTTGGCGTCGTAAGGCACATGATTTTTATACTGATCATGGCGTAAAGGATGAAGATAAGCTTATCGGATTCAATATCGGTAGTGCCGTCCCTGAAAAACGGTGGCCCGCCGAACGTTTTGCCCATGTGGCGGATTATTTCGGGCGGCAAGGGTATAAGACGATCTTCTTTGGAGGCCCTATGGATATCGATATGGTAGAACCGGTTGTAAAGATGATGGAAACAAAGCCGATTGTCGCGACCGGTGCATTTCAGTTAGGGCCTTTGGCTGCGGCTATGGGGTGGTGTTCTCTGCTCATCACTAATGATTCGGGACCGATGCACGTCGCTGTGAGTCAACATGTGCCCGTGGTGGCACTATACGGACCATCAAATCCATTTTTTTATGGACCGTATCAAGCTGAATCTATTGTTCTTGAATCGATGGATACATATGAAATCGGTAAAAGTATGAAACAGATCATCAAGGAAGGTCATTACGCGGGAATTTCCGTAATATCCGAAGATGAAGTGATTAAAGCGGCGGAAACGTTGCTTTCAGAAACAAAATAAAGGCCAGTTATGAATTATATTGTATTTGATTTGGAATGGAATCAACCGTACAGTAACGATATCAGTTTTATGAAACGCACAAAGATGCCGTTGACGGGGGAGATTATTCAAATCGGAGCAGTAAAATTGAATGAACGGATGGATATCGTGGATCATTTTACGATGTTCATCAAACCTCGATATTTAACACGCATGCATAAACACGTGCGTGAATTGACGGGGATTACATCGTTGGATTTGAATCATGGCGTGCCGTTTAAGATGGCCATGCATCGTTTTCAATCCTGGTGCGGCGATGAATATATGCTTTTATCGTGGGGCTCTGATGATATTCTCATTTTACGGGAAAATCTCATGCTGCACAGTATGAAAGTGCTATCCTATGATCAGTGGGTGGATGCGCAGATGATTTATGCCTATCAACGGTATGGAACGAATCAACAGTATTCCGTATCCCATGCCATGGAGGATTTAGGAATTTCCTCAGAGCATTTGTCGGCACACAATGCGTTGCATGACGCGGTTTTTACGGCACATATTTGTCAGAAACTGGATATTTATGAAGGGATTCGGCAGTATGACGAGATCCGTAAGACCGGTTCAAATCCATTGTTATATCCGCCGATTCTGACGTTTTTTATGTATGAGAACTTTTCCGAAAAGAAGCGTATTGTCCATGATAAACGGGTTAGACTGTCGTTTTGTCCGTACTGCCAGAATAGATTGGATATGACGCAGCCGGAACGGCTACAGGGGGATAAATATCTTGCACTCGGTATTTGTCCGAAACATGGTGATTTTGCAGTGCAGTTAAAGGTTGGAAAATATACGATCAGATCGGGAATTACAAAGTTTTACGTAACGAAAGTACTGACATATTGTACCGATGAGATTCGTTTATTATATAAAAACAAATCCGAGGTTAATCGGGAGAAAGAAAGATTATATCATGAACATCGCAGAGCGGAGCTGGAAAAGCAGCATGCAATCGAATGATATGATTTTAATGTTAATCGAATAAGATTTCTATGAATCTGTATTGAAGCTGTATTCTGTAGATTTAGAGGCTTATTTTATACAGGGTATTGAGGCATAGAATATGTTAGAAAGGATAATTGTATGGAACGTAAATATGCATGGCACAATTATGATGATGCGACCATGTCCAAAGTATATGAGTTAAGTGATGGATATCGTCAATTTCTAGATGATGGAAAAACTGAACGGGAATGTGTGATTCAGGCTGTACAGATGGCAAAAGCGAAAGGCTATGTTGACTTACAGGATTTGATTGCATCGAATGTATCAATTAAGGCGGGGGATAAGGTGTATTATACCCACATGGATAAATCCATCGCTCTCTTTAATATAGGTACGGATGATATCGAATTGGGGATGAATCTGTTAGGAGCTCATATCGATTCTCCGCGTATCGACGTTAAACAAAATCCTCAATATGAGGACAGCAATCTGTTATTTTGGGATACTCATTATTACGGAGGAATCAAAAAATATCATTGGGTTGCGATGCCTTTGGCTATTCACGGTGTAGTTGTGAAGACCGACGGTACCCGTATCGATATCAATATCGGCGATAAGGACACGGATCCTGTTTTCTGTATTACCGATTTATTGCCACATTTGGGTCAGGAACAGATGCAGAAAAATGCGGCGAAGGTTATCGAAGGGGAGGCGTTAGATCTGCTCATCGGCAGCCGTCCCGTGAAAGATGAAGAGAAGGACGGGGTTGCTAAATTTATTAGCGCCCTTCTTGAAAAGGAATATGGTTTTGAGGAACGGGATTTATTATCCGCAGAACTTGAAATCGTTCCTGCCGGTAAAGCACGCGATATGGGTTTTGATCGGTCCATGGTTATGGCTTATGGTCAAGATGACCGTGTATGTGCCTACACTTCATTGGTAGCGATGCTCGAAGTGAATCAGGTAAAACGAACTACATGCTGCCTGCTTGTGGATAAAGAGGAAATCGGTTCGGTTGGCGCTACGGGTATGCAATCTCGATTCTTTGAAAATGCGGTTGCTGAAATTTTAACACTTATGGGGAAACCGAATTCTGTCAGCGTTCGCCGTACATTGGAAAAATCCCGTATGCTGTCTTCCGATGTAAGCGCCGGATATGATCCTCTTTACGGCTCCGCTTTTGAAAAGAAAAATGCCTCTTACTTGGGCATGGGCGTTGTGTTCAATAAATTTACAGGGGCTCGCGGTAAATCAGGCTCTAATGATGCCAATGCGGAGTATATGGGCTTTATTCGTCGCATTATGGAATCCAATAATGTCACATATCAAACAGCTGAGCTCGGTAAAGTCGACCTCGGTGGTGGCGGAACCATTGCATATATCATGGCTTTGTACGGTATGAATGTCATCGATTGCGGTGTGGCTGTACTCAGCATGCATGCTCCTTGGGAAGTTACCTCCAAGGCGGATATTTACGAAGCTAAACAATGTTATGTCGCGTTCCTTAATGCGGCAGATGAAACAATCTAATGATAGAGGGCTTTCACCGGTGGTGAAAGTCCAATTCATGTATGAGGTGGATTATGAGTCAAACGGAATTGGGCGCCGCTATTGCAGCCGCTAAAGACAATGCATCAGAGGTAAAGACCGTAAAAGTCGATATCTTTGATATTCCTGAATTGAAGGCGGATGAATACATTGCAAATCGGGAGGAAGTGGCAAAGGCTGCCGCAGAGGTTATGAAACCATACTGCGTAGCGGTAAAACGTGAAACACTTGAGATGGATGAAGGTGAAGCCGTTGTCGGTTACTATGTGACAGGTGAGATTTTGATGTGTGTTATTCTGGACCCCTTTGAAGTTCCTGTTATGAAGATGGCCCTCGATAAGGGAATGCTTAAGGAGTATATTCTTGCCGCAAATGAATTGACGGAAGAAATGTTGGCGTCTTTAAATCGATAACCTTATCTCATAAAAACATCATTTTCTGTATATTCAATATGAACAAATGTAAAATACTTTAGCCTGCTACATTGATGTAGTGGATAAAGTCGTTTATAATTAATATATTATTAGTTATGACGAAGAGGAAGGGAATCCCTATGAACTGGAAAAAAGGAATCGCCTTGGTACTGACTGCGGCAGCTTTTATGTCCGTTACCGGGTGTGGTACAAATGGAACAAGTGATGGAGGTAATTACAAGGTAGGTGTGGTTCAACTTGTCGAACATCCTGCTTTGGATGCAGCAAATAAAGGTTTTGTTGATGCATTAAAGGAAAAAGGCTTAGATAGCAAGATTACCTTTGATCAACAAAATGCTCAAGCTGACCAATCAAATTTGAATACGATTGCTCAACGTTTTGTATCGGATCGTAAAAATCTGATTTTAGCGATTGCTACACCTGCGGCACAGACGATGGCTAATGCGACTCATGATATTCCGATTTTGGGGACGGCCATTACCGACTATGAAGCGGCAAAGCTCGTTAAATCAAATGAACATCCGGGCGGCAATATATCCGGTACGAGTGATATGAATCCGGTAGAACAACAAGTCGATCTGATATTACAAGTTATGCCGAATGCGAAGACAATCGGTACTATTTACAGTTCCAGTGAAGTGAACTCTCAGATTCAAGTAGAGAAAATGAAGGCTTATGCCGCTACAAAAGGGATTAAGGTAGAAGAGGTTACGGTATCCACCGTAAACGATATTCAACAAGCAGCTCAAAACCTCGTATCTCAACATGTAGATGCGGTATATGTACCGACAGATAATGTGGTAGCATCTGCGATGAGCAATCTTGTCGCTATTACAGATCCTGCAAAAATCCCGGTTTTCGGTGGTGAAGATAATCATGTTAAAGGCGGAGCGCTCATGTCCTTATCCGTAGATTATTATAAGTTGGGATATCAAACGGGCTTGATGGCTGCAAAAATCTTAACCGGTGAAGCTAAAGTTGAAGATATGCCTATCGAAACGCAAAAAGAATTTAAATTAGTTGTGAATAAAGACAAGTTGGAAAAATTGGGCATCACCTTGCCAGAGGAATTGATGAACAAAGCATCTATGATTTAATACGCAACTGGTAAGGAGTAATGTTACATGAACTGGAAAAAAGGTATTGTAATGGCCCTCAGCGCCATTACCGTAATGGCTATGGTCGCAGGTTGCGGTTCCAATACGGCATCCGGAGATCAAAAGAAAATCGGTATTATTCAACTGGTAGAGCATCCATCTCTTGATGCAGCAAATAAGGGATTTATTGACGGCCTTGCCTCTAAAGGTTACAAGGATGGCGAAAATATCAAAATTGATCAACAAAATGCACAGGCCGATCAATCTAATTTAAATAGTATTGCACAACGTTTTGTATCTGATAAAAATGATTTGGTACTTGCCATTGCAACACCGGCTGCACAGACAATGGCTAATGCATCCCATGATATGCCGATTTTAGGAACGGCTATTACCGATTATGTGACGGCCAAGCTTGTTAAATCTAATGAACATCCCGGCGGTAATGTGTCGGGTACATCGGATATGACACCTGTAGAAAAAGAGGTGGATCTTATCGTAGCATTGGTACCGAATGTTAAACGAATCGGCGCTATCTACACATCTTCGGAAATCAATTCCCAGCTACAGGTGGAAAAAATGAAAGCTTATGCTGCGACAAAGGGGATAACTGTAGTAGAAGCGACAGTATCTAATGTCAACGATATTCAACAAGCGGCAACCAATCTCGTAAATCAGGATGTGCAGGCCATTTATACGCCGACGGATAATGTAATCGCATCGGCGATGGCCAATCTGGCGCAAATTACAGATGCCGCAAAGATTCCTGTATTCGCTGCGGATGAAGGTATGACTATGACCGGTGGTGTGGCAACCTATTCTGTAGATTACTATCAATTAGGTTATCAGACCGGTTTGATGGCTGCAAAAATCTTGTCCGGGGAAGCTAAAATCGGGGATATGCCGGTTGAAACACAAAAAGAAATTAAATTAACTGTCAACGAAGAGCGTGCCAATAAATTGGGTATTACTATTCCGGAGGCACTTCGAAAAGATATGAAAAAATAGAGGAGATATTGATGTTTGATTTATTGGTAGGCACCATAACACAAGGCCTTTTGTGGTCTTTATTAGCGATTGGTGTATTCATTACATTCCGCGTTCTTGATGTGGCGGACTTGACGGTGGAAGGAACGTTTCCTATGGGGGCGGCTATTTCAGCCATTTTGATTACCAATGGTATGAATCCGATTGTATCCATTTTAGTTTCCGGCATCGGTGGTATGGCGGCAGGGGCTGTAACAGGCTGGATTCATACAAAATTAAAAATACCTGCTCTCTTAGCCGGTATCTTAACGATGATCGCCTTATACTCCATTAATCTTCATATCATGGGCAAGGCTAATGTATCCTTACTTCGTATGGATACTGTGTATAGCATGCTCGGCGGTGTATTACATACACCGAATATGTGGTCTGCGGCCATTGTAGGCATTTTGGTGGCTATCGTTGTATGTCTGTTCTTATTCTGGTTTTTCGGTACTGAAATCGGTACGGCTCTTAGGGCGACCGGTGTAAATCCGCAAATGATTCGCGCTCAAGGTGTGAATACGGATAATATGATTGTCCTTGGCCTGTTGATATCCAACGGCTTTGTAGGTATATCCGGAGCTTTAATCGGTCAAGCGCAGGGATTCGCTGATGTAGGGATGGGTATCGGTACAATCGTAATCGGCTTGGCATCTGTTATCATCGGTGAGGTTGTATTCGGTACAAAATCTTTTGTACAGAGTCTTATTGCCGTAGTGCTCGGATCTATCGTATACCGTATCGTAATTGCTACCGTTCTTTATCTCGGTATGCCGCCGAACGATTTGAAATTATTCACCGCTATTCTCGTGGCCATTGCGCTTTCCTTGCCTACATTGAAAGCAAAATGGCTGGCTCGCTAAGGAGGTTTCTATGTTAGAAGTAAAAAATATGGTAAAAACCTTCTTTAAGGGCACCATTAATGAAAAAACCGCTCTTCAGGGTATCAATCTTAGACTTGAAGAAGGTGATTTCTGTACGGTTATCGGTGGAAACGGTGCCGGTAAAAGTACGTTGTTGAACTCTATTGCCGGAGTATTTCCCGTAGATGAGGGACAAATCACAATCAATGATATTGATGTGACGAAAATGGCTGAATATAAACGCGCTAAATATATCGGTCGCGTCTTTCAGGATCCGATGGTAGGGACTGCGGGCAATATGCAGATTGAAGAGAATTTGATTCTCGCCATGCGCCGCGGTAAAAGATTGGGCCTTAAGTGGGCTTTCAAAGACAGCGAACAGGCGTTTTTTAAGGAACGCCTCGCCCTACTTGGCCTCGGTTTAGAGGAACGTTTATCGGCTCGTATGGGGTTATTATCGGGTGGTCAGCGTCAATCGATTACCTTGTTGATGGCGACCATGCTTCGCCCGGAAATTTTGCTGCTCGATGAACATACGGCGGCACTTGACCCCAAGACAGCGGAAAATGTACTGCAGTTGACGGAAAAGCTCGTATCTGAACATAATTTGACGACCCTTATGATTACTCACAATATGCGTGACGCATTGCGTTTCGGTAATCGCCTCATCATGATGGATGCGGGTCGTATCATTTATGATGTAAAAGGGGAAGAAAAGAAAAAGCTCACCGTTCAGGATCTTCTTGAAAAATTCGAAGTGGCCGGTGAAAATGCATTGAGCGATCGCATGGTTTTAGGGACGAAATAGTTTTCCTTTACAACATCAGGCAGATACTGTATACTAAATGAAGTCATTAGACACATCGTAAGCGAAGTATTCGACTCTCCGACGGTTACTTAAGCTTAGCGAGATTATTATTTTATAGGAGGTAACAGAAATGTTAACTACAGAAGCTAAATTGGCAATTATTAAAGAATATGCTACACACGAAGGTGACACGGGTTCTCCGGAAGTACAAATTGCGATTTTAACAAACCGTATTCAGTACTTAACAGAACATTTGAAGGAACATAAAAAAGATCATCATTCCCGTCGTGGTTTGTTGAAACTTGTAGGTCAACGCCGTAATATGCTTGACTACCTTCGTCGTAAGGATATCGAACGTTATCGTTCCATTATTGAAAGACTTGGTCTTCGTAAATAATAAAATTTGCCGTCCTCCGGGACGGCTTTTTTATTTATATCTTTGCAGATAAGCGGTATCAACAACTAAAGTCTTTAAATACATGGCTTATTTTTATATGATGATATATAATAATAAAGTATATGAAAAAGATGATTTATAGGAGGAATAGGAATGGAACAATTCCAAATGGACCTAGCCGGTCGTACGCTTACGATTGAGACTGGGGAACTTGCAAAACAGGCCGGCGGTGCCGTAATGGTTGGTTATGGGGATACTCGTGTACTCGTGACCGCTACGGGTTCTAAAGAGGCGAAGGATATCGATTTCTTCCCGCTTACCGTAGACTATGAAGAAAAAATGTATGCTGTCGGTCGTTTGCCTGGAGGATTTATCAAACGTGAGGCACGTCCACCGGAATCCGCTATTTTGAATAGCCGTTTGATTGATCGTCCTATTCGTCCGTTATTTAATAAGGGTGTGCGCAATGAAGTGCATGTAGTGGCAACGGTTATGTCCGTAGATCACGACTGTGATCCTGCTATATGCGGTATGATCGGTGCCTCTGCAGCGCTTTCTATTTCTGATGTTCCTTGGAACGGTCCTATCGCAGGCGTTCGCATGGGTCGTGTTAATGGTGAATTCATTGTCAATCCAACTAAAGCCCAAGCTGATGAAAGCGATCTTAACATCGTTGTAGCAGGTACGAAGGATGCTATCCTCATGGTTGAAGGCGGTGCACAGGAGGTGCCGGAAGATACAATCCTTGAAGTTATCATGACCGCTCACGAAGAAATTAAAAAAATCGTAGTTTTCCAGGAGGAGATTAAAGCTAAAGTCGGTAAGGAAAAACGCGTCTTTGAAAGTAAAGAAGTGCCTCAGGATATCGCAGAAGCAGTACGTGCATACGGCCATGATAAATTAGATGCCGCTGTTCGTTGTGCTGATAAACAACAACGTGATATTCAAGAAGCGGAAGTTCGCGCCGAAGTATTGGCCCATTTTGAAAGTATCTATCCGGATAATCTTTCTGACGTTAATAAAGCATTTGATGCGATGACGAAGGAAATTGTTCGTCATATGATTACCGTTGAAAAAATCCGTCCGGATGGTCGTAAGCTCGATGAAGTTCGTCCGATTTCCTGCCGTACAGGCGTATTGCCGCGTACACATGGCTCCGGATTATTTACACGCGGTCAAACTCAGGTATTGAATGTTACAACCGTAGCACCTTTATCCGAAAAACAAACTATCGACGGTCTTGGTGTTGAAACTGAAAAACGTTATATTCATCACTATAACTTCCCGTCTTTCTCCGTAGGGGAAACACGTTCCTCCCGCGGTCCGGGACGTCGGGAAATCGGTCATGGTGCGTTGGCTGAACGAGCATTGGTTCCCGTAATTCCTAGTGAAGAGGATTTCCCGTATGCATTGCGTCTCGTATCTGAAGTATTGGAATCTAATGGTTCCAGTTCCATGGCGTCCGTATGCGGATCCACATTGTCCCTGATGGATGCCGGTGTGCCTATTAAGGCGCCTGTAGCGGGTATCGCTATGGGGCTTGTAACTCAAGGTGAACATTACACGATTTTAACAGATATTCAAGGTATGGAAGATGCTCTTGGCGATATGGACTTTAAGGTGGCCGGTACTGCTAAAGGGGTAACGGCAATCCAGATGGATATCAAGATTTCCGGCTTGTCCCGTGAAATTTTGCATGAAGCATTGGAACAGGCCCATAAAGGTCGTATGCATATTATGGGTATCATGCTTGATACTATCGCTGAACCGCGCAAACAAATGTCTCAATACGCACCGCGCATCATTATGATGAAAATTGATCCTGATAAGATTCGCGATGTTATCGGTACAGGCGGTAAAGTAATTCGCAGTATTATTGAAGAAACAAGCGCTAAGATCGATATTGAAGATGACGGTACCGTATTTATCGCATCCGTGGAACAAGAAGGGGCTGCGAAAGCGCAAGAAATCATTACGAACCTTACTAAAGAAGTGGAAGTAGGGGAAGTATATCTAGGAAAAGTAACACGTCTTATGGCATTCGGAGCTTTTGTAGAGGTATTGCCTGGTAAAGAAGGTCTTGTGCATATTTCGAAATTGGCGAAGGAACGTGTTGAAAATGTAGAGGATGTTGTAAACGTTGGGGATGAAATCATGGTGAAAGTTATCGAAATCGATAGACAAGGCCGTGTTAACTTATCCCGTAAGGATTGTTTAAAGTAAGAGGTGTCTCATGGATATTCGCGGATTTGAGGTAGTAACTGCCTTTGAAGAACAAGATATCAATTTACCGACCCGTAAAACGACGGAAAGTGCAGGCTATGATATAGAATGTGCTGAAGCCGTTACATTGGAACCGGGTGAAATAAAACTTGTGCCTACAGGCCTTAAGGCTTTTATGGCATATGATGAATACCTTGCTATTCATATCCGCTCCAGTATGGCCGTTAAGCGTCATTTGGCACTTGTGAACAGCACGGGCATTATCGACAGCGATTATTATAATAATGAGGACAATGAAGGTCATATTATGATTGCCCTCCTGAATTTCGGCCAAGAACCGATAACCCTTGAAAAAGGTGAACGCGTTGCTCAAGGTATATTCTCCAAATACCTTATTACCAATGATGACGATGCTACAGGTGTAAGAACAGGCGGTATCGGCAGTACGGGGACAATGTAAAGTCTATATGATTCATAATAGAATGGTGAAAGCCGCTCAACTTGGTTGGGCGGCTTTTATGTGTTATTATGACTTGTCTACAATTCTTTTTCATAATACTATATAATAATTCTTATAGAAGAAGAATTCGGGAGGCGTTATGAAACAGGAGTCAAAACAAAAAAGGAATATAAGTACATCAATTATGGGGAATGATGTCGAATCAACACAGAATACTGCGCACGTATTGGATGAAAATAAGGTTCTAAAAAAGAGTTATGAGGATGTAGTGTATATTTCTCAGCCCTTTGGAGCCACTTCTCTAAATACATTAGCAGCACGAGCTTTATTATATGGATTGGAGCCTGTACCTTAAAAAAAGGCTCGCGTTCTTGAACTGGGCTGCTCTTTTGGGGGAAATATTATTTCTCAGGCTTTATATTATCCTGAAGCTTCCTTTACGGGCATCGATCTATCATCTTCGCAGATTGAGATGGGGAATGAACTGATTGCGTCGATGAGGCTTACCAATATTCATTTGATTGAGAAGGATATTTTAGATATTGACGAATCCTTCGGTACTTTTGACTATATTATTGTACATGGGATTTGGTCGTGGGTTCCGGATGTGGTAAAAGATAAAATTTTATCGATCTGCAATAAGAATTTATCCGATAAAGGGATTGCTTATGTATCATATAATACCTATCCCGGATGGAAACGGTTAGAGCAATATCGAGAAATTATGCAGTATGCGGAGCAAAAAGCGCTAGAGATGCCTTTGATGGAACGGACTTTATATACAAAGAACATATTGAAGCTCATAGCCGATACGATGGGATTGGATAATCGGATGAGTCAGAAGGCGAGTTATAAAATTGATAATATCCAAAAGGTATTGAGTTCTAATGATTATTATGTGGCTCATGAATATTTGGAGCCATTTAATGATCCTGTATATGTACATGAATTTATAAAACGTGCCAATGATCAAGGTTGCGCATATATAGGAGATGTGTTTCTTTCACGGTCTTATATAAGCTGGTTACCCGAGGATATCAATGATAATATAGCTCAATTGGCTAATGACGATTATATCGCTAAGGAACAGTATTATGATTACATTTATGATACGCAGTTCAGAATGTCCCTATTGACGAAAGAAAAACATAGTAACGACATCATTCGTAATGAACGGGTCGGTATAGATGTATTATCAAAATTGTATTTTTGCAGTATCGTTAATGTAGGCATTCCTTCTAATATGACGGATAGCATCCATATTGCTATTAAAGAGGTTATGGACCGAGGGGATGTATTTACTGTTCAGGATATAGTGGATCATATACATAGAAAGTTGCCCGGTTATATTATAGAAATGGACAGAGTGTACTCTCGTCTACTGTATCTGATCATCGTAGATAATCTTGATATGTATGCTGAACCATATGAAAGAATCGCTTTTGAGGATAATAAGGTATATATACCGCAAAGATTTATAGATTTTATTGCTACCATAGTGGAAAAAGAAGGCAGCTCCTATATCGGTATAGGGGATATGTACAATAAAGTGCAACAAGATATAGATAACGGGTTTCTTTTTATCATAAAGCAAATGGCGGAGCCTACGACAAAAGAAAAGATTCTTGCTATTATGGATGACAATATTACGGTTCAGCGTCATACGCAGGACAATATTGACTTTATTGTTCCTAATGAAGTGTATTTAGAGGAAATTTTACAACGTATCCGAATACTCGGGTTTTTACATAGAATAGAAGATTAGAGGTACATATGGCAATTAGTAAGGAAATACAGAAATCCAGTGAAATGAAATTTAACGGTAAGTTGATTCAAGTTACCTATGATATAGCCGATGTGAACGGCAAGGAGGCATGGCGTGAGGTTGTGCATCATCCGGGGGCCACGGCGATTGTGGCGGTTACAGAGGATAATAAGATCGTCATGGAGCGTCAATTCAGATATGCTTTGCAGCAGCCGCTACTGGAGGTACCTGCAGGAAAACTTGATCCCAATGAAGAGCCGATCGTCTGCGCTAAGCGGGAATTGGCCGAGGAAACAGGGTATCGTGCTGCTCAGTGGATTCCGTTAGGAGCTATCGCTACGAGTCCGGGATTCTGCAATGAGGTATTACATTTATATCTTGCCAAGGATCTTACCTTGGGGGAAACCAATTGGGATCCCGATGAATATGTGGAGCTGGAGTACTACACGGTACCGGAACTGCTGGAGGTTATCAGAAATGAGAATATCAAGGATAGCAAGTCTTTGGCGGCACTCATGCTTGCTATGCCGTACCTTAAGTAGTATTAAACATATCTCGATTTACGTCAAATGTTTTACTAGTTCATGGTCATGATGCTTGATTGTAATTTACTATGAAATATTTACATTATATGAGGTAACGTATTTCATATGAATTTAGGAGTACATATGTATAATCGAATTATTCTATTAGTGATGGACAGTGTCGGTGTGGGACATGCGGCTGATGCAATTAAATTCGGCGATGAAGGTTCGAATACATTGGGTCATATTGAATCTGTAGCGGGACCTATACGCTGTCCAAATCTAAAAAGTTTAGGCTTAGCCCATATTGTTGATATTTCAGAGTCCGATGAGCCTGTTATCGGTGCTTACGGTCGCATGGCTGAAATGAGTACCGGTAAAGATACGACGAGCGGTCATTGGGAGATGATGGGGCACCCCGTCACAGTACCGTTTCCGACATTTTATGAAGGCTTTCCGAAGGAACTGATGGATACTTTCACAAAAGAAACGGGTTATGGATTTTTGGGCAACGAGGTCGCATCGGGAACGGAAATTATTGAACGCCTTGGTGAAGAGCACATAAAAACCGGCAAGCCTATCGTATATACATCGGCGGATTCGGTCTTTCAAATTGCCGCGCATGAGGATGTCATTCCATTAGAGGATTTGTATCGGATGTGTCAAATTACGCGCGATAAGGTGTGTATCGGTGATTATTATGTAGGACGTATCATTGCTCGACCTTTTGTCGGTACACCGGGACATTTTGTACGCACCTCGAATCGCCATGATTACAGTCGCATGCCTGAAAAGAAAATGGTGCAACAGGCGTTACAAGACTCTAATATTCCGACAGTGGCAGTCGGCAAGATTGGCGATATTTATGCTCACGTCGGCTGGGATGAGTCATATCCGACAAAGTCCAATGCTCACGGTATGAATGTGGTGCCGTATCTGTTGGGACGAAGTTTTACAAGGGGACTTATGATGGTCAATCTTGTCGAATTTGACAGCCTTTACGGTCATAGGCGCAATGTAGACGGGTATAAGCGTGCTATCGAAGATTTTGATTACCAATTGGGCGGCTTGTTAGATTTACTTAAGGATGATGATTTGCTCCTCATCACGGCGGATCACGGGAATGATCCTACCTGGAAGGGAACAGATCATACGAGGGAAATGGTACCTTTACTTGCTTATAGCCCAAGTATGAATCATTCACTAGTTTTAGGAGATCGACAAAGTTTTGCGGATGTCGGAGAAACGGTACTCCAAAACTTCGGATTAGATCAGTGGGGCATCGGAACGTCATTCTTTGATTCTTTGAAAGCGTAGCTTTGTATAGGAATTATTTCTTATGTATAATTGAATATATTTTCATAATATTGTCCTTATAAAATTGTATGGATAATTACATATTAAACATACCGCAGCATATATGACTCTATTTGAGTTAACCATGCTGCGGTATTTTTATAGACAATATTTTTGTATATAAAAAGGATATTCCTGTATAGATGTGGAAATATATAAGTATGTATGAATACACCCATGATTGTAAGTACGAGAGGAGGAATCATTATGAGAGAACAAGTACAAGGTAGTGTATGGGACAAAGTATTCAAGATTTCAGAACGGGGCTCATCCGTATCAAGGGAGTTATTTGCGGGGGCTACGACGTTTCTTTGTGTTTCTTATGTATTAGCCGTAAATCCGGTTATTCTTGGCGCTGCCGGTATGGATGTAGGTGCCGTATTTACGGCGACGGCTGTGAGTGCCATCATCATGACTTTATTGTTGGCGCTGTATAGCAATATGCCGTTTGCAGGATTATCCGGTATGGGTATCAATGCGTTTTTTGCTTATACTATTGTAGTCCAGATGGGACATAGCTTTGCTTTTGCTCTGACGGCTCAATTAATTGCAGGTTTAGCTTTTTTACTGATTGCGGTTACACCGTTAAAGGAATACCTGTTCAATGCCATACCTCATACGATTAAACTGGCGGTAACGGCGGGCATCGGATTATTTATCGCCCTCATCGGTCTCAGCAGTGCAGGTCTTATTGTAAGCAATCCTGCCACCATTGTGAACATTGGCGATTTACAAACTCCATCCAGCCTAGTATCTATATTGGGAATTGTATTGATTGCCGTTTTTACGGGTCGTAATGTAAAAGGTGGAATCTTTCTGGCTGTTATCATTGCTGCGGTTGTAGGATTTTTCTGCGGTATTACCAAATTGCCGGATACGGTGGTTTCCGTGCCGCCGTCGTTGGCACCGATTTGGTTTCATTATGATTTGAGCGAACTTTTGTCTGTGGATATGGTGTTTGTGGCTTTTACATTCTTATTCGTCAACTTATTTAATGTGGTCGGTGTATTGATTGGCCTTACAAATCAAGCTGAGGTACCTCAGGAGAAACAGATGAGTGTTCAGAGTTCCTGTATGAAAGTATCCGCTTTAGGCACTATCATCGGTAGTGCACTAGGTACATCGCCTCATATCGTGGCTGTTGAATCGGCTGCGGGTATCGCAGAGGGTGGACGTACGGGGCTGACCGCGTTAACCATTGCGGGACTTTTTATAGCATCCTTATTCCTGGCACCGTTACTTATGGTTATTCCTGTGGCGGCTACAGCGCCGGTACTTATCGTGGTAGGTTTATTTATGATGGCATCCGTTAAGGACATCGATTTCGGTGATATTTCGGAAGGACTACCGGCATTTTTGACAATTATCATGATGCCATTTGCTTACTCCATAGGTGTGGGTATCGAATGGGGGCTCATCAGTTATGTTTTGATTAAAGTGTTGACCGGTAAGTATCGAGACATTTCCGGTGTCATGTATTTCTTGGCGCTCATTTTCGTTTTGAAAGAAGTCTTTATGTAGGGAGGACCCTTATATGATACAATTCAATGCAAAAATTTCTCGACAGGCACAGGGGTTGGATAAGGCTCCTGTCGTATTGAAGGGGGCATCTGTTTTAAATGTATTCACCGATGAATGGGTAAAAGCGGATATTGCGATTCATGATGACACGATTATAGGTGTAGGAACATATACCGGTGAAACAGAATATGATTACAGCGATAAATATATTGTGCCCGGATTTATAGACAGCCATCTCCATCTGGAATCCACCTTGGTGAATCCGAAAGAACTCGTATTTGAGGCCTCTCAAGTGGGAACGTTAGGATTTATTGTAGACCCTCATGAAGCCGGTAATGTAGCGGGTATTTCCGGTATTGAGTATATGATTAATGAAACAGCTACAGCTCAGGGTGATGTATATGTTATGGCACCATCCTGTGTACCTGCTGTGCCCGGAGAGGATAACGGCGCCATGCTGGATGGCGATGAATTACATAGATTGCAGAGCAATTCTCGCATCTTAGGTTTAGGGGAAGTCATGGATTGTTATAGTGTTATTAATGCTGATCCATATATGCTTAAGAAGCTGAATTTTTTTAAGAATACCGTTATGGATGGTCATATAATAGGACTTTCACCACAGCAGCTTGCAAGTTATCGATTGGCGGGGATTACGACAAATCACGAATGTATCTCTTACGACGAGGCTAAAGAACAAGTTAAAAACGGTATTTATGTATGGATTCGTGAGGGTAGTGCCGCTCATAATCTAGACTCTATTGTAAAGGGAATTGTAGGGGAGCAGGCGAATACGGAACGATATGGATTCTGTACGGATGATAAGCATATTGAAGATATTCGTTCCGAAGGGCATATCAGCTATAATATTCGTCGCTCTATTGAGTTAGGACTCAAACCTATTGAGGCATATAAAATGGCCTCCACCTATCCGGCATCATGTTACGGATTAAAAGATCTAGGTGCTATTGCGCCCGGTTACAGTGCCAATCTTGTAATCCTCAATGATGAGCAACACGTGGATATTCACGAGGTGTTTTATAAAGGAAAACCGATTGAACGCGTTCTCGTAAGAGAAGAAAAGGTTGTGCCGAAGGAATTACTGCATACCATTAATATCGGTGCTTTTACAAAGGATAAATTAGATATTTCCGTTGAAGGACCTCAATCGATTATTAATATTGTGCCGGGACAGATTGTAACGAAGAAAACGGTGGAAGACGTACCATCAGAAAATGGATTATTCGTGCCTAATGATGTATTTAACAAGATTACCTGTATAGAACGGTATAAGGCGACCGGACGAAATGGTATAGGCATCTTGAAGGGGTTTAACCTGAAGAACGGTGCCATTGCCACATCTTTTGCACATGATTCACATAATCTGATCGTTGTCGGCGATAATGACGCGGATATGATGGTTGCTATCGATAGAATTCGTGAAATCGGCGGCGGATATGTCATTGCCGGCGGAGAAAAGGTGATCGAAGAGTTGCCTTTGGAAGTTATGGGTCTCATCACAAATCGTCCGCATGAAGAGGTGGATACAAAGGTGGCTAAAATGAAGGAAATCGCCTATTCCATGGGCGTGCCTGAAACATTGGATCCGTTTATTAATCTCAGCTTCTTAGCGTTGACAGTGATACCTGAAATTCGAATCACTACAACGGGAGTAATGGAGTTTTAAGATTTTTACTGCCGATTTAAAGGTAAATAAAAGTATACGAAAATATCAAATAAAAATGTAGATTAATGCTTAGAAAATAATCTTATTTAAAGACAGAGCCTCACAGATTTCTGTGAGGCTGTCTTTGTCTTAATAGCTTTTATTTGTATAAACTGTTTTGGCATTAATCCTCAATGCCAAGCATTGTTTTTACATCGAGTAAATTTGCCGTTTTAACGGTGGCGAAATCCAACTTAGCTAAGGAATAAGCAAATTTGAGATCTTCTTCTGATTTACAGTTGTCGTAAGGTATTACGCCAGTTTCCTGATAAGGTTCAAGAATACGGTTTCTCCGATATTTCCAATCAGAGTAATATGAGCCTTTGAATTTAGCCATGAAACCGTTCTTATCAACTAAGACTATACCTTCAGTCGGTTTATAGGAGTTCATCTGTTCATTGAGAACTTCTGTTAACTCATGAATGGAATTGGCTGTTTTTATCGTGTTTACAATAGATATAAAATTGCATGTGTTTACTTTCAATAGTTCATTTATACTTTGCAAATGATGTTTAGAAAAGGCTACGTCCACATGTTTACCGTTTATATCCAATGAATTAGGTATGAGGTCTAATATAAACAGGTGGTCTTTTTCATATCGGATGATGTGTGTATCTTGTGAGCTGATAACTTCGAAAATGATGGAACAATCTTCACGTATCAGTAGTTCTTTTATTCCCAACTGTATTTCTTTAGGCAATTGTAAAAATAAATCCTTAAAGATTGTTACGTGACTGCCCTTAGTTGTACTTTTGGAAGCAAATACAAATTCATTGTTAATTACACCGAGAATAGCAAGAAATCCGTTTTCTTTAGCGCGAACTTCTACCGGAAAGGAGAGTGTGTCAGCTAAACTGGGCCATTGTGTTTCCGGTCGTTCGCCAATATTAAAGAATTTGTTATAGCTGCGTAGCTTCACGTCTCCCGTAATGCGATCTACAAATAAACCGCGGGCTTGAACAGTACAATCATTCCATTGACGTTTATGAAATGCACGAGGTGTAAAGTTAAGGGAGTACAGGTTCGGCTCGCAAGATTTTACTTTCACTAGTTTAGAATTTCCGATTATATTGATATCTTCATTTTGTGTAAAAATGGTATGCTGCGACATTCTTTCAAAATCATGACGCATATAATTTTTATCATATATATCATTTTGTATGCCTTTTTTAGTAAACGTAGTTTCTACGATATCAATATATTTTAGTTCGCCTCCAAATTCCACTTCACCTTCAAGGCAATAGGAGTAGGTGCCATCCGGTACATCTCGATGTCCATGAATTTGAATGAAATCCTGACAAAGTCCGTTTTTATAGTTTTTATCATATATTTTAGCAATATCTGTTTCATAACTGCCATATCCTTTGATAAATGTATCTGTACTGATATACGTCATATTAGGTACATAGGATATACCGCCATGAGAGACTAAATATTTTTTGCCATGAAATATGAATGGATAGCATTGACGAAGACGTTTATAAAATAGACGTAGATCACGTTGCAGCGAATTGATTTCTTTTTTAGACATATCTTTAATGATAGGGGCGATGACTTCCTTTAAGAAACCTTTTGATGTATTCAATTCTGTGTTAAAGGCGAAATTTTTGATATGCTTTTCATGATTGCCTTCCAGCATAATCGTATTCGGCAGTTCACTGAGTCGCATCATTTCGTAAAGCATTCCCTTGTTTTCAATGCCGCGTTCCAAATAGTCACCGCAGAAAATATATAATGTTTTTTCATCCCAAGGTGTGATTGCCTTTTGTAACACCGTATAGCAGGCATGAATGTCGCCAATAATACGAATGCGATCATATTTTTCCGTTACATTAACAGTGAAGTAGTTGTTGATTTCATCGATTGATGTTATTTTTTTGCAGAAGTTGGGAAGGGAATGGTTATTTGTCATTTTATACATACGCCTGATGACTTGTTCAGGGACTCGCTTGTATTCTAAACGTGATGCATTACGTGCTAAACACTCCTCTAGAGTAGCCTCTTGTTCATAGTAATAGACGCTGTATTTATATCGATTGATTAATTCTTTATATCCATTGACGCTCTTAGGCGTGGTATGAGTGGCATCAAGAACGATGAAATCACCGTGACTCATTCTTTGTTCTAAACAATCAAGTAACAGCTTCCATGCCGACTCATTGTCCTTTTGGGAAATATACCAGCTATCGTCGCTGATAACAGGGCTACGTAAAAGCATACGGAAATGATCGGCTTCAAGGGTGTAAGCCTCAAGATTGTTGTCACGAATCCACTGAGACTTACCACTAGCAGGAGCACCGCGCATAAGTAGTAGTGTTCTCATAGTAATAATCCTCTCTTTGCCCAAAGGGCGAACATGAAATAATAAAGTATGTAAAACGAAGTAATTTAAATGATAGATTGGAATAGAATAAAAAAACAGCCTCACGGAAATCCGAGAGGCTGTTTAGATAGCTTTTATATTATAAAGCATTTACTTTAGCTGCAAGATTGGATTTTTTGCGAGCTGCAGTGTTTTTATGAAGTACACCTTTGGAGGCTGCTTTATCAATTACGCTAGTAGCATGAACAAGTGCTTGTTTAGCTTCTTCTACTGCGCCTGCTTGAACAGCTTCAACGGTTTTACGAGCTGCTGTACGGATTTTAGATTTTACAGCGGCATTTTTCGCACGACGTTCAGCATCCGTTTTTACGCTTCTAATACTGGATTTAATATTTGGCAATTGAGTCACCTCCTTAAATTCGTTTCTTATACCTGAATGATTATATCACACAGCATATTGATACGCAAGAACTTTTACAGAGGAAGACTGATTATACTCCTTAATCTATAACATGGATTTTATGAGAGCCCTGATGCTCTATATGATATAATAAATGATAGAATTAAGTGAGGTGTATTATGAAACAATTAATGATTATAGATGGCAGCAGTTTATTATTTCGTGCGTTTTTTGCATTGCCGCCGTTGAGTTCTGCATTGGGAACGCCTACCAATGCGGTTTACGGTTTTTTGACGATGCTTATCAAATTGTACGAAGAAATTAAACCGGATTATGTGGCGGTAGCTTTTGATAAGGGGCGTCAAACATTTCGAACTGAATTATACAGCGATTATAAAGGTAACCGGCCGGATGCACCGGAGGATTTGCGGCCTCAGTTCAGCCTTATTCAGGATGTACTGAAAGCACTTGGCATCTGTGTCATTGAAGAAGAAGGCTTTGAAGGTGATGATATTCTCGGATCCTTGAGTAAAAAATTCGGATCCGATGATTTGGCGGTCAAAATTATCACCGGTGACCGCGATAATTTACAACTCATTACAAAGTATAGTCATGTGCTATTAACGAAGAAGGGCATTTCTGAAATGTTGGAAGTAACTCCGGATAATATGGAGGAACTCTACGGATATGGTCCTGATAAGGTCATCGATATGAAAGCTCTCATGGGGGATTCATCCGATAATATTCCAGGGGTTCCCGGTGTCGGAGAAAAGACGGCACTTAAGCTGATTACTGAATACGGTACTCTTGAATCAGTATACGATCATATTGAGGATATTTCCGGTAAAAAATTGAAGGAACGCCTTGTAGAAAATAAAGATTTGGCATTTTTGTCCCGCCATCTGGCAACGATTAAAACGGATATGGATTTATCCTATACGGTGGATGATTTTGTGCAGAACTTTCATCCATCTGAGGTACAACCTTTGTTTGAGACTCTGGGCTTTACCAAGTTGACGCCGCGCATCGTACAGGTTATGGGCGGTGAGTCCGAAGCCTTTGGAGAGCTTGGTTCCCTTTTTGCGCCTCAAGAGGAGATTTCTTTGGAAAATCTAGGCGATGCAAAGGATTTAACTGCAGATTACTATGACGAAAAAACCGTAGCGGTTCATGTTATATTGAATGGAAAATCCCCGTTCAGAGTGCCTGACTCAATTTATCTATCAAATGGGGATAGGGTTGTAAAAACCGATGACGTTAATGCCGTGCTGCCTGTATTGAAGGGGGCTAAGACTCTTGTAACTACTCAGGCGAAAGAATTGCTAGAGGCGTTTAACGAGGCTGAACCTGCTCTGATACCTCTGTTTAATGATGACGGTACGGCACGGATTCATGATATATCACTATTGGCATATTTGCTTGATCCGACGCGGACAAATTACGGGTATTTGTATTTGACAGAGCGTTTTTCCGTACCGGCTATTGCCAGTGGCAGTGTCGATGTGGAGTGCGTTTCCATGGTGAAAGCATTACTTGCCATGAATTCCGGGGCCTGTGATGCCGCTCATAGAGAAAATATATGGTCTTTATATGAAAGTATAGAATTACCTCTTACCCATACGTTAGTAGTAATGGAAAAGAACGGTATTTATATCGATCCTGAAAAGCTTTCAGAAACGACGGTACGGTTCAAGGCTGAACTGGAAGCCGTACAGCAGGAGATATATGACCTCGCAGGCGAAACCTTTAATATTAATTCACCGAAACAGTTGGGGGTCATCTTATTCGAAAAATTAGGATTGCCTGTTATTAAGAAAACGAAGACCGGTTATTCTACAGATGCGGAAGTGCTTGATATGCTACGTAATGACAGTCCGATTGTAGAAAAGATTCTCGCGTATCGATCTGTGGCAAAATTGGTGTCTACCTATTTAGAAGGCCTTGCGGTATTAATTAATGAAAAAACGCATCGTATTCATACCAGTTTTAATCAGATGGTGACGGCTACAGGGCGATTGAGTTCATCGGATCCGAATTTACAGAATATTCCGGTTCGTACGGAAAAAGGACGTGAGATTCGAGCGCTGTTCTATCCGGGGGCGGATTATAACACATTGGTGAGCGCCGATTATTCCCAAATCGAATTGCGTATTTTAGCTCATCTGTCCGGTGATAAGGCGTTAATTCAGGCTTTCAAGGACGGTAAGGATATTCATCGTTTTACGGCGGCGGAGGTGCTCGGAAAGGCACAGGAAGATGTGACAGGCGAAGAACGTTCTCATGCAAAAGCGGTTAACTTCGGTATCATCTACGGCATTTCCGATTTCGGTTTGTCCAGAGATCTCGGCATAACCCGCGCGGAAGCCAAAAACTATATCGACTTGTATTTCAGCCGGTATCCGAAGGTTAAGGAATACATGGACCGTATGGTGCAAGAGGCTCATGAAACAGGTAAAGTTCGTACTATGTTCGGACGTCAACGGGAATTGCCGGATATTAACAGCCGAAACTTTAATCGTCGTTCCTTTGCGGAGCGCACGGCTATGAATACACCGATTCAAGGAACGGCGGCGGATATCATTAAAATCGCTATGAATCAGGTGGAACAAAAGCTGGAAGAAGGAAAATTCGTATCGCGGCTATTGTTGCAGGTTCATGACGAACTCGTGCTGGAAGCGGTAAATTCCGAACTTGATGCGGTAAAAGAATTATTGCGCAGCATTATGGAGAACGTTGTGGAACTAGAGGTACCCCTCATTGTGGATGTGCATAGTGCGGAAAATTGGGCCTTGGTGAAGTAAAAGGGAAATCATATGAAAAAAATCGGCTTAACCGGAGGTATTGCGTCCGGTAAAAGCACAGTTTTATCATTTTTTAAGAAGCGTGGTATTCCTTATGTAGATGCGGATGTGGTAGCTCGGGAAGTGGTGGAACCGGGAACGAAAGGGCTAGAAGCCATAGTTGAGCATTTCGGTAGCACGGTACTGCATAAGGATGGCACTTTGAATCGTGAAATTCTGGGAAATATCGTTTTTTATGATAATTCGAAACGTGATGTATTGAATCATTGCTTAAAACAATATATTCGAACGCGTATCATGGAGCTTACCGAAGAGTACGAAGCGAAGCGGGTGCCTGTACTCATTTATGATATTCCTCTTCTAATCGAGGGGGAATGGTATACTATGATGGATGAGGTATGGCTCGTTTATGTAAACGAAACAACGCAGGTGCAGCGTTTGATGGAACGTAATGGATATTCTCGGAGTGATGCGATGGCTCGTATTCACAGTCAAATGAAACTTGACGACAAGAGGTCTTATGCGACTATAATTATAGATAATAACGGAGCACCTCATGAGTTAGAGAAACAACTGCAATCTATATGGTCTACTCGGATAGAACCTGTTTTAAAGCCATTTGAGTGATTGATTTGAACGATAGAAGGGGGATTTATGAAACGCACAACAGCAACGGCGTTATCATGCGTCATTTTGGGCTGGTTTTATTTTGCCCATCTTGACGATTTTGTAGCGCGCCAGTTTGTATATCCCTTTGACTATCGGGCGGAGGTTATGGCCGCCGCTGAAAAAGAAGATGTATCTCCCGCGTTAGTGGCCAGTGTGATTCTCGCTGAAAGCAAGTATAGAAATACGGCGGAATCCGAAACAGGTGCTCTCGGATTGATGCAGCTCATGCCGGAGACGGCACGCTGGATAGCGGAGCAGGTGGGACATGGTAACTATACCGACAGGCAATTAAAGGAACCGGCAACGAATATCGAATTAGGAACCTGGTATTTAGCACACCTGTTAAAAGATTTTAACGGCGATGAAGTGATGGCTTTAGCCGCATATAATGCGGGGCGCGGGCATGTTGAAGCATGGTTACAGGAAAATAAATGGAACGGGATGGTTGATACCATACCATTTCCTGAAACGCGAAGCTATGTAAAGGCCGTATTACAATATCAAGAAAGGTATGAAGCTTTATATGGACCAGATTATTGAATCCTGTAAGGACTTGGATTACTCCTGGTTACCTCAGACTGTGGGGGATTTTTCCTTGTCCGTTACGGGGCCCGATGCTTGTACTGCTATACAGAAACGCATTGTTGCAGGTGAAAAGGTAATGACTGTGCCCCTTTTCCATTATGAAAATACACTAGGATGGCGTTGGTGCGCCCTCTATGATAAAGAGGTGGAGGACTATACGGTATATGTGGACTTACCGCTTTTCTCTTTTGTAGATATATCCTTTGTTCGTGCAGACCTTGATTCGTTCTGGTCAGGCTTACAGGAACGCTGTGTAAAAGGGCTAACGAATATGCTCGTAAATCCGTCAGAAAATTTTACGTTCACTTATAAACGTCGAGGTATTCCTACATGGGATTTTTCAGAGGTTATGCCTGATGAACTGGAAGGTTTTGTGCGCGATGTAGATCCTGCACATGCTATTTGCATGATTAACGGATCCTTTATCATCGGTGAATATCGCAAGATGGATGAATGTACGGGGCTGCTACTGTATTATAATGAACTGCGTGATGAGTTTTTTGCGGAACTGCGATATAAAAACTATCCGGAAATTGACCACCATTTAGATGCAAAGAATTTAGATGATTTGAGTTCGCTATTGCGGAAATATCTTCAGATTGTATTGCATGAGCTCAATGAGCGCAGTTTACAAGAACCCGTGTAAGCATATCGGGTCGATTTCAAATTTGATACATTTGAGAAGGAATCTGGAAAATTTCTCTTTCAATACCCGAAATCAGGGGACAATTTGTATATATATAGTAAATATGATATACTATATATGACTTTTATATAAATCTGTTAAAAGAGTGGGCATATGTCCACTCTTTCATTTATGATTAGCACTTTGAGAAGTACCTTAATTAAAAATATATAGATTGTAGTAAATTGTTAGGAGGCGATGGCTATGAAAAGAGAGGCGGTAGAGGAATTTGTTTCCTCTGTAGTTGAAGGCATTATAGCCGGCACCGATATGGAATTAGTCGATGTGGACTATGTTCGCGAAAGGGACTGGTATCTGCGCGTTTACATTGATAAACCCGGTGGTGTGGATTTGGACGATTGCCAAGGGGTAAGCGAAAAGTTAAGTGCGGTCCTCGATGAAAAGGATCCGATTAAGGAAAACTATTTATTGGAGGTATCCTCTCCAGGTCTTGATCGGGTGTTAAAAAAGGACAAGGATTTAGTTCGTTATAACGGCCGTGATGTGGATATTCAGCTATTTAAACCTATTAACGGCAGTAAACAATATATGGGCACGTTACAAGGTTTTACGGATACAACTATCGATTTTACAATCAATGGTGAAAGCATTTCATTCGAACGGTCTGCTATTGCACAAATTCGATTACATCTTGATTTTTAATACATGGAGGCATACGAGTGAGTCAAGAATTAATTCAAGCGGTGATGGTGCTTACAAAGCAAAAAGGTTTTGCTCCCGAGGTTATTTTCGAGTCTTTGGAGGCTGCATTATTACAGGCGTATCGCAAAGAACCTACATCTAATCCTGATGCATATGTTGTGATTGACCGTGAAACCGGCGATTATAAGGTAATGGCAAAAAAACAAGTTGTTGAAACTGTAGAGTTGCCGGAAACAGAAATCAGTTTATCGGATGCCCGAAAAAAGGATAAGCGTTTTGAAATCGGCGATATCGTTGAGGTGGATGTAACACCCGCCAATTTCGGACGTAGTGCTGCACATACGGCAAAACAGATGCTTATTCAACGATTGAAGGAAGCGGAACGAAGTGTAGTTTACGAAGAATATTACAGCCGTGAAGGTGATATTATCACCGGTGTTATTATACGTGTTGAAGGTAAGAATGTATTTATCGACCTCGGTAAGACAGAAGCGATTTTACCGCCTACAGAGCAAATTGCAACGGAAACCTATCGCGAGGGTGACCGTATCAAATGTTACATTGTAGAGGTTAAGAAGACGACTAAAGGTCCTCAAATCATGATTTCCCGTACACATCCTGGATTGTTAAAACGACTGTTTGAGTTAGAAGTACCGGAAATTTATGAAGGTGTGGTAGAGCTTAAATCCGTTGCACGTGAACCGGGGATGCGTTCTAAAATCGCCGTGTACAGCCGTGATGAAAACATCGACCCTGTAGGTTCCTGTGTAGGGCCGAAGGGACAACGTGTACAACACATTGTAGATGAACTTCATGATGAAAAAATCGATATCGTTAAATGGGATGAGGATCCGGCGATTTATATCGCCAACTCGTTAAGTCCTGCAAAGGTCGTATCCGTCGATGTGAGTGAAGAGGAAAAATCCTCCTATGTGGTGGTGCCGGATTACCAATTGTCCTTAGCAATCGGCAAGGCCGGTCAAAATGCAAGGCTTGCAGCAAAATTAACGAATTGGAAAATCGATATTAAGAGTGAAACACAGGCGGCAGAGGATCCTTTCACGGGATTCGATACTGCTGAGGATGGTGAATAGTCATGAAACAGAAATCCCAACCTATGCGTACCTGTGTAGGCTGTGGTGAGTCCAAGGTAAAACGGGAACTAATTCGCGTGGCCTTGAGTCCGGATGGCGTTATCAGCATTGACCGCACCGGTAAAGCACCGGGACGAGGCGCTTATCTATGTTCATCCGTTTCCTGTTTTGAGCAGGCCTATAAGGCAAAACGATTGGAGCGATCGTTAAAACATAGTGTATCTCAAGAGATATACGAACAACTTCGACGTGATTTTCAAGAGACCGAGTAATCACTGGATAAGATATTATGAATGAAGATAAAATTTTAAATCTCTTAGGATTAGCACAACGAGCAGGTAAGGTGATTTCCGGTGATTTTATCGTGGAAAAAGCCATTAAGAGAAAGGAGCCCAAGTTGGTTCTTCTCGCGGGTGATTGTGCATCCAACAATGAAAAGAAATATATACAATTAGCAGATATACATCATATCCCGCTTTGCAGTATTGCCACGAAAGAGGCTTTAGGTACGGCCATTGGCAAGGATGTTCGGGTAGTGGTAGCCGTATTGGATGATGGATTTGCAAAAGCATTATTAAAAGAGATTGATCGATAATAAGGGGGTATGCAGATGTCCAAAAAACGTGTCCATGAAATTGCCAAGGAGTTTGGCGTAAAAAGCAAGCAGGTCATTTCTATCTTGCAACAACACAATTTTAAAGTTACTACAGCTGTCAATTCTGTTGATGAGACAGGATATGACATTGTAAAAAAACAGTTAAGCAAGAAGGATGGTGCAGCATCTAAGACTGTACATAAAGCACCTGCTAAAACGGCTGAACATAAACAGGCGTCTAAGTCTCAAAAATCAGAGTCTGTAAGTCATAAACAAGAGCAAAAAAAGTCGGATAACAAAACGCAAGAGCCGAAAAAGCAGGAGCATAAAAAACAAGCGACACAGAAAACAGAACAACCCAAACGTGATGATCATAAGCGAAGTAATGTGCGTCATGTACAAATAAGTGAACCTACGCGCAAATCTAATGCTAATCAATCTGCTGGAGACCGTCCCAACAATCGTTCTAATAACCGCAACAACGACAATCGTAACAACGATAATCGAAATAAGGATAACCGTAATAGCGGTCGTTCTCACGATGCTCGTAATAATGATAGTCGCAATAACGATAATCGTAATAACCGCAATGATGATCGTCGTAACAAGAAGAATAAAAAAGGCGGCAATAACCGTCCGCAATCCTTGTTATCCACATCTATGCAGAAGAAAAAAAATCGCGTAAAGCATCGTAATGAACAA
This sequence comes from Veillonella rodentium, assembly GCF_900187285.1. Classification (NCBI taxonomy): domain Bacteria; kingdom Bacillati; phylum Bacillota; class Negativicutes; order Veillonellales; family Veillonellaceae; genus Veillonella; species Veillonella rodentium. The sequence continues at coordinate 883,951 of NZ_LT906470.1, forward strand.
TACTTGCAACAGAAAGCGGAAGCTGAACGTAAGGCGGAAGCGGCTATCGCTACGGAAATCGAATTGAGCGGTTCTTTAACGGTTAAAGAATTAGCTGATAAAATGGGCCGTGAAGTATCTGAAATCATTAAAAAGTTGATGCTTTTAGGTGTTATGGCCAGCATTAATCAGGAGGTAGATGTCGATACGGCTACTATCGTGGCCGAAGAATTCGGCGTTACCGTAACTGAAGTGGAACCGGAAGAGGATCCAACGGATGTTATTGAGATTGAAGATGCACCGGAAACATTGAAACCTCGTCCTCCTGTTGTAACAATCATGGGTCACGTTGACCATGGTAAAACATCGTTGCTTGATGTTATTCGTCAAACAAATGTAACGGCAGACGAAGCGGGCGGTATCACACAGCATATCGGTGCATATCAGGTCCGTTACAAGGATAATAAGATTACATTCCTTGATACACCGGGTCATGAAGCTTTCACAGCGATGCGTTTACGCGGTGCAAAGTCCACGGATATCGCCGTTCTTGTGGTTGCGGCGGATGACGGTGTTATGCCTCAAACTATCGAAGCTATTAACCATGCAAGATCTGCTGAGGTGCCTATTATCGTTGCTATTAATAAGATGGATAAACCGGGTGCAAATCCTGACCATGTAAAACAACAGCTCTCTGAACATGGTCTCTTGCCTGAAGAATGGGGCGGAGATGTAATTATGGTGCCGGTTTCTGCAAAGCAGAAGCAAGGTATTGATGACTTGCTTGAAAACATCCTGCTCGTTGCAGAGGTGATGGAATTAAAGGCCAATCCTAATCGTAAAGCGTACGGTGTCGTTATCGAGGCTCAACTTGATAAGGGCCGCGGTGCCGTATGTACTGTATTAGTACAAAAAGGCTCCCTTCGTGTAGGTGATACGGTGCTTGCGGGGACGGCGTACGGTAAGGTCCGTGCCATGACTAATGAGCGCGGCGAAAGGGTAAAAGTAGCCCGTCCTTCCATGCCGGTGGAAATCTTGGGCTTCTCCGAGGTCCCTCAAGCCGGTGAAATCATCAACGGTATGGATGATAATGAAGCACGGGCGATTGCGGAAAAACGTATTGCTAAACAACGTGTTCAGGAATTACAGGCTACACATAAGGTTACATTGGATGATATCTTCAATCAAATCCAACAGGGCGAGTTGAAGGATCTCAATATCATCATCAAAGCCGACGTACAAGGTTCTGTAGAAGCATTGCGTCAATCTTTAGAAGCGATTAAAAATCCAGAGGTTCGCATCGTTATCGTTCATGCCGCAGTAGGTGCTATCAACGAATCCGATATCATGCTTGCATCCGCATCCAATGCGATTGTAATGGGCTTTAATGTACGCCCTGATGCCAACGTTCGCCGTGCGGCTGAACAGGAAAAGGTCGACTTACGTACGTATCGTGTAATCTATGACGCCATTAATGACGTTGAATCCGCTATGCGCGGTATGCTGGCACCTCAATTTAAGGAGATTGTCGTAGGTCGTGCGGAAGTGCGTCAGGTTATTTCCACACCGAAGGCTATCGTTGCCGGATCCTATGTAACGGAAGGTCGTATTACAAATGACTCGGAAGTACGTTTGATTCGTGACGGCATCGTTGTATTTGAAGGTAAGGTCGATTCTTTACGTCGATTCAAAGATGAAGTTAAGGAAGTAAAAACATCCTTCGAATGCGGTATTTCCCTTGAAGGGTATCGCGATATCAAGGAAGGCGACGTTATCGAAGCATACTTGATGGAAGAAATTGCACCTCAACTTTAGGAGGTTATTATGAGTGACGTTCGTGTCAGAAAATTACAGGAATTTATCAAACAAGAGGTAAGTCAAATGCTGATGCGCGGATTAAAAGATCCTCGCATCGGCTTCACTACCGTTACAGATGTGCACGTGACGGGTGATTTACGAGAAGCCACTATTTACGTTAGCTTGTTTGGTTCCGATAAAGAAAAAGAAGATACTCTTATCGCATTAAAGCATGCATCAGGCCATATTCGTACTGAACTCGGAAAGGTACTTAAATTGCGACATATTCCTACGATTACCTTTGATAAGGATACGTCGCTGGATTACAGCATGCGCATCGAATCCCTTTTACATGAGATTAAAAAGGATGAAGAAACAAATTAACACAAAGGATACAGAACATGAGTAAGATTACAATTAATCAATTACATATGGCTCTGTGTGAAGCTAATTCTATTATGCTAACCGTCCATATCCGTCCCGATGGCGATGCTATCGGCTCTATGGTCGCCTTTTATGAAGCCCTTGTAGGGCAAGGCAAAACCGTATATATGGTAGTGGATGATGTAGTACCTGACAAATACACTTTCTTACAGTATACGGATCATATCCATGATGTAGCGTATTTTGAGTCCCATCCTGTGGATATCGATATGCTCATGGTTTTGGATGCTAGCACGTATGAGCGAATTGGCAAAGTAGGTGCACTGTGGAGTGCACCTATTTTTAATATAGACCATCATATTTCCAATATGGAATTTGCGGATCATCTATACTTAAAGTCTGAGTTTGCTGCTACCGGTGAAATTATTACCGATTTATGTGCAAAATGGAATTGGCCTATTACAGAGTCCATGGGGACTGCTCTCTATATGGCTATTGCTACGGATTGCGGATTCTTTAAATTCAGCAATACCACGGCTAATACGCTGGAAATGGCTGCTAAATGTGTGGCTGCAGGGGCTAGACCTAATGTGATTTCAGAGACGATTGAGGCCGTATCGGCTGAGCGTCTCGATTTGACGAAGCAGATTATGCAGACCATTGAATTTCATAAAAATGATACTGTGGCTACCATTGAATTAAACAGAGAGGCTATGGATATTCTCGGCGATGATACAGACGGTTTTGTGGATATAATCCGCAATGTAGATACGGTGGACATTTCTATTTTGCTGAAAGCTGAGTCGGATGATCGCACGCGTGTGAGCCTGCGATCTAAAGGGGCGGATGTAAACGCAATTGCTGCCCGTTTTGGCGGTGGTGGCCATATCCGTGCTGCCGGCTGTACGATTAATTTGCCATTAACAGAGGCTAAACGTGTATTAATTGAGGCTATTAAATAATGGATGGTATTTTACCGTTTTTAAAACCGCCCGGCATTACCAGTCATGATGCAGTGGCTATATGTCGTCGTATTTTAAAAGAAAAACGCATCGGTCATAGCGGAACGTTAGATCCCATGGCATATGGTGTATTACCTATATTTCTCGGTAAGGCAACTCGCCTTATCGAATACACGGAAGACTTTGACAAGACCTATGTAGCGGAATGTAAATTCGGCACCTTTACGGATACGGAGGATAGTTCCGGCAGTCCGGTACTACCCGATGCGGATATGTCTCTTAGAGCAGGGGTTCTCGTAGATTCTCAGACAGGCTCGTCTATCTTAGATGAATCTATTGGCAAGCCTGGTTTTGATGAACTACAAAGCATATTGAAAACCTTTGAAGGCGAGCAGTATCAACGGCCCTCAAAATATTCGGCAATCAAGGTCAACGGTATTCGCGCTTATGAATATGCTCGTAAGGGGATTCCTGTAGAATTGCCGTTACGTCGAATTCATATTAAGCAGATTGAACTCATTGCATATGGATTTCCTTACTTTACAGTTCGTATTACCTGCTCAGGGGGCACGTATATCCGATCCCTGTTGCGCGATATATGCATATCTCTTGGAATTCCGGGAATGATGACATCTTTGGCACGTACACAGGTGGGCCCTTTTGATATCTCCATGACCAAGATGGCTGAAGAGCTGATGGTCCATGGTGAAAGTTTACTATTACCGACAGATACGGCGGTTTCCCATCTTTCGCAAGTAGTTGTAAATAGTGTACAATTAAGGATGATGATAGAAGGCAAGGAGTTACCGATCGGTAAAGACTTTGCTTTCACAGAAACAGGTCATCTCTATAGAGCCTATGGACCTCACGGGTTTATAGGTATTATGAAGCGAACAGACCACACATTGAAGGTGGATAAAAATATTTTTATTAAAGGATGAGTATGAAGCAAATACATTCGTTTGATGAATTGCGCCAAATCAAAGATAGAAAAGTATATGCCTTGGGTACCTTTGACGGCATTCATAGAGGTCATCAGCGAGTTATATATAAGGCTGTGCAAGAGGCTAAATCAGCACAGGCGGTGAGTATAATTGTCACATTTGAACGTCATCCGTTGACCATTTTACATCCGGATAGAGTGCCGAAGTTACTGGTTCAGCAGGCTGTTATGGACGATATTTTATCGGCTATGAATGTGGACTATGTTTTACGGTTACCTATGACGGCAGGTTTATTGCGTGTCACGGCGGAGGAGTTCCTTAAAATTCTATGCAAGAATATGAATGTAGCAGCAATCGTAATGGGTGAGAATTTTACTTTTGGTGCGCAGGGATTGGGAAATCCTTCCTATATACGGCAGACTTTAGAACCTACGGATATCCGTGTTTTGGTACAGCCGCTATTACCTTGCGATTCTTTGGAGAAACCGATTTCCAGTACGGAAATTCGAAAGGCGATTCAAGAAGGGCGTATGGAGGATGCCACAAAGTGGTTGGGGCGACCGTATCAATTCAAGGGAATCGTAATTAAAGGTGATCAACGGGGACGGACGTTGGGATTTCCTACGTTAAACTTGCTATTGCCTGATGAAATGGCGATTCCGCCTGATGGTGTTTATGCAAATCGTGTACGTATTGATGGTAAATGGTATAACGGGGTCGGCAATATCGGAGATAATCCGACCTTTAAGAATCAATATCATCGATGTGAGGTTCATGTATTTGACTTTGATCGGGATGTATATGGACAAAGTGTTATTGTTCAATTTATTGCGTATATACGGTCAGAGATTAAATTCAGCCATTTGCAGGATCTAATCGATCAGATGAAAGTCGATGAAGAGAAAGCGTTGCGTATTTTGACTGACGTGTGAGGATAGAGGGTGTTCTAATGGATATTAAAGAAGCTCGTAAACAAATTGATAGCATAGATGCCGTATTGGTTAAAGAATTTGAAAAACGGTTGAACCTGATAAAGGAAATCGGGAAGTATAAGGATGAGCATCACTTGCCGCTTATCGATGAAGAGCGTGATGAAGATATCATTGCTTTACACAGAGATTTTTGTAAGGATAAAAATTTGTCGCCATATGTGGAAAATTATTTAAAAACCGTTGTATCCATGAGTAACGAGTTTTTGAAAGAGCATATGCATAAACATATTTTCCTTATCGGTATGCCCGGTGCAGGCAAGACGACGGTCGGGAAAATGCTGGCAAAGGAATTGGGGCGTGATTTTTACGATTTGGATCAGACCATTCAAGATAAGGTCGGTAAATCGGTGCAGAATATTTTTATTTACGATGGTAAGGATGCTTTCAGTAAGTATGAATATTCCACGATTAAAGAACTGATCCGGAATAAACCGTCGGTGATAGCGACCGGTGGCGGTACGGTTACCTATGATAAAACGGTTAAACTCATGCGAAACAACGGGTTGGTTGTATTCGTGAATCGCGATGTCAATCATATTCTGGATGATTTGGATTTGGAAATCAGGCCTCTTGTAAAGGAAAGTATCGAGTACATTTTCAATGTTTATGAAGAACGGTATCCTTTATATGAACAGGTTGCACATATTAAAATCGGTAATGAAGGCAGTATTACCGATGCGGTACAAGAAATTATTGAAGCTTTGCCGAATACGGAGAAATAATGGACGCCATACGAGGAGTTGTATACCGAACTATATATGAAAACACACAGCGCACATATTGTGTGTTTATATTGAAAGATTATAATGAGGAATACATTACTTGTACGGGTAAGTTCGAATCTCCTAAGGAAGGCGAGGATATCGAAGTTCGCGGTCGATATGTGGAACATGCGAAATACGGTTTTCAGTTTGATGCGTTCAGTATAGAGAAATTGAAACCCGATAATATGGGGGCTGCTAAATTATACCTGATGAATCTCGGCATCAAAGGCTTCGGTGAAAAATCTGTTGAAAAGGTATTAGATTATTTCGGTATTCGGATCTTAGAGGTATTGCGCGAAGAACGACCGGAGGAAATCAAGGAGGTACCGGGGCTGAGACAAAGCGTTAAGGATGAACTTTTTAATACCTTATTGGGGGAAGGCATCTTAGCGGATCTGAATCATTTCTTTGAAAGTCATCATATTTCATCGAAATGGAGTCGTACCGTTTATACATACTATGGGGTACAAGCTGTCGATGTAATCAAGGATAATCCGTATACATTGCTTCGTGTTGCTCAGGATATGATTTTCGGAACAGCAGATACGCTGGCTGAAAATCTTGGAATTACTGGCAGCGATATGCGACGACTGGAGGCCGGCCTTGAATGGATTTTACGGAATCTCGATAATCAGGGTCATACATGCTTACCGGTGGACCAGCTTATCGCTCGCATGGATGATCTGTTACAAACAGATGTAGATGATATTGCTGATTTTATTCAATCCTTATTGGAACAAGGTGCTCTCTGCAGCACCTATCATGATGATATTCTCTATATCTATCCGCCTCAGATGTATGTAGCCGAAGTGGAAGGCGCTAATTATACGCGTGACTTTCTACTGGAAGCTGACCCTATATCGCTTGATATACAGGGTTTTATCGATCGGTTTGAACAGGAGAATCATATTACTTTCGGTGATGCTCAGAAGGAAGCAATCAAACTATCCTTTTTTGAAAAATTTTCTCTTATCACAGGTGGACCGGGTACAGGTAAAACAACGATTATTAAGGCCCTGGTGAAAGGTTTTCAATTAGGGGGCCTGGGGCGTATCATTCTCTGTGCACCGACCGGGCGTGCTGCTAAGCGTCTGACGGAGGCGACGGAGTTTGAAGCGACTACGATTCATCGTTTATTGGTACCCGTGCAGGGGAGTGATTCATATGATTTTACGAAGAATGAAGATGATCCTCTCGACATTGATGTTATCATCATAGATGAAGCCTCCATGTTGAATGTGCGTTTATTTTATTCTCTCATGGCGGCTATTCCTAGGGAGGCTCATGTCATCATTGTGGGCGATGTGGATCAGTTGCCGCCCATAGGTGCTGGTTTTGTTCTGAAGGATTTACTCGACAGTGATTGTGTGCCCTATACACGGTTAAATCAGATTTATCGGCAGAACTCTGGTAATACAATTGTCGACAGTGCTTATGCTATTAATCGGGGCGATATGCCTAAACTTGATGGTAATGGTGATGAATTTTCTTTTATACCTGTAAACTCTTATGATGCGCTGATGAAAGTTATCATTGATGTGTATAAGCGTGAGCAGGAGCATATAGAGGATGAACTGGACATTCAGATTATTTCCCCCATGCGTCGCGGTGAAGCGGGGAGTACACGCATATCACAATATGTACAACAAGCATTGAATCCTCCTGACAGTCATAAGGGTGAGGTTCGTGTTAATGGTATTACGTACCGCGTCGGAGATAAGGTTATTCAAATTTTGAATAACTATGATTTGGACATATTTAATGGTGAAATCGGTATCATTTATGCCATTACGAGAACGGATATTTGCATCCGTTTTATCCATAAGGAAGTGCGTCTTTCTATCGATGATGCACATATGATTATGCCTGCTTATGCAATTACGGTGCATAAGAGTCAAGGCAGTGAATATGGTGTGGTGATTATTCCTTTTGTACCTCGATACGGCGGTATGTTGCAGAGAAATTTATTATATACCGCTGTAACACGTGCTAAGCGTAAGGTTATCATCGTCGGCACAACGAGCGCTATTGATCGTGCGGTTCATACGGTAAATGCTGATGAACGGTATACATTATTTAAGGAACGTATACAAGGGAGCTGTGATTCGTAATGAGTTTATGGGATTTCTTATTTCCTCCTACATGTCCGCATTGCGGTGCTGAGGTAGCATCACAAGGGGATTGGTGTGAATCCTGTTTTACCGAACTTTTACATATTCGCCATGTACCTAATAAGTTTTTACATCATTTAGATGATGTATGCATATTGGCCGACTACAAGGGCGGTATGAAGTCCATGATATATGATGTCAAATTCAACGAAAAAAAGGAGCAGTCCAAAGGGGCTGCTCCTTTTCTAGTATCGTACAACTTTTACATGCACAGAAAATTTAACAGTGTTACTGTAAACTCGTATGTATTTGATTATATTGTTCCTGTTCCATCCGGTGCGGCTAAGAGAGAACAACGCGGATATAATCAGGTAGATCTATTTTTTAAACCTTGGGCGGATGCATTACATCATATGTATCCTACATATTTTGCGTGGCTTGATTGCCTTTACAAATTTGATACGGAGCGTGATATGTGGAGCCTGACACATAAAGAACGGCAAGCTAATATTAACGATGCTTTCATGATGCATTGTGATTATGATGATGTTAATCTGGAAGGAAAGAGAATTCTTATTGTGGATGATATTTATACGACCGGTGCCACCTTGGAGGCGGTAGCTAAAATATTGCGATTAAAGAGGCCAAAAAAATTAGAAGCCCTTACACTTGCCAGTGGGAGCTTCTAATGATAGTTCATAAATTATTTTGTATCTTAAATTAGCACATTAACTATAAGATTTGAAGTTATGTTTTAGTCCAGAGCATAGACCTTTAGACTAAGACATAATTTTATCCTAGGACATCGATAAAGGCTTTCACCACATCGGGATCAAAGAGAGAGCCTGATGCACTGAAGAGTTCTTCTTTTGCTTTCGCCTTGGTCTTTGCCCAAAATTCGGTGGATGGATTAACCGTCGTGTCATAATAATCAGCAACGGCGATAATACGGGCGCCTAATGGAATATTAGCGCCGCGTAAATGCTTCGGATATCCGGAGCCATCCCATTTTTCGTGATGATAGCGGATATAGGGCAAGATTTGCTGGCAACATGGATAGTTTTCAATCATGTTGGCACCGCTTGCAGCATGTTGTTTATATTTGGACATTTCTTGTTTGTTCAGATATGGACACTTTTGTATAAGTGCATTAGGTACCATTAAGAGACCTACATCGTGGAGTAAGGCGGCATGACGAATTTGCTCAATTTCATTTAGCGGCAATCCCATTTTTGCGGCGATACTGACCGCATAATTGGCAACCTGGATGGAATGCGTATATAGATGATAGCTTTTCATCTGTATCATCTGCAATAATTGTGCACTGATGGCCTCTAGACTATCTTTCTCCAATTCATACAGCCCGGACGGCTGCATTAATGATAACATAAACATAGTAAACCCCTTTACTCACCTACATAATATATTATACATCCCCAAGTATAAATGTTTATATCGTACAACTTTTGGTTCGTTCTTTATTAACAGTATACGTATTATACACCATAAATTTTTTTTTGTGTATGAGACATATGTTCTCCTATGATGCTAGTATTCATATTTATCATACAAAAAATGATTGACTTTTTAGGAATGCAATAAGAATGGTGCTTTAAAAAATTGATTTAATAAAAATGATAGAATTATGAAGAAATTTTTATGTATTCTATTCCTATTTTCTATACAACGAAAAAAAGACTTGAAAAAATTATTTTTATTCTACTGAGAATAAATAGTCGGTATGTTTGGTTATATTATGTGGGTAAAAGTTTTATGTTTATGTGGTATTAAAAGAATACATCAATTAAACCCTAAGGTTAATAGGCGTATACCTAGACAGTAATGAGAATATTATTTATAATAACTTTATACGGGTCTGTGGTTGCAAGTCGATGCCAGTCGCAGGCGAAACGATCCACATAAGCAGCCCGAGAGGCTGTGAGCATGGTGCGGCTTAGGTGTAAGTCCTGCCGGTAACACGAGAGAAGTAGTAGTGGGGAGTCACAGACTTATGAGCGAACCTTCCAGCAGGCGAGTGTGGGGGCAAAAACCAGGTCAGCCGTATACAGGCACATGAGGCTTTTCTCATGTGCTTTTTCTTTTATACATATGTATATCAGCAAACGGTTATAAATCCTATGGCTAAAGCAAATAGAGTATACATTGGTGTAATAAATATTCATGGATTGTATAGCCGAAGAGGATTATATCGGAAATATAACGATTAAATGGAATAATATATACAAAAATATTGACATATTTATACCTTGTGTCTATACTATCAATATAGTAATTGTAAATTAAGTTTATGAGGTTGATACTATGTTACATAATAAATTTAAAAAACTAATTCTTGGTAGTTGTATGTTGATTATGGCCGGTGCTGTTGTAGGTGGCTGTGGATCCACCGCTGACACATCTAATAAATTAATTGTAGGTACGAATGCTACCTTTGTACCGTTCGAATTTAAAGATGAAAAAACACAGGATTATACCGGTTTTGATATCGAATTGATTCGTGCAATCGGCAAGCGTATCAATAAAGATGTAGAACTTAAAAATGTTGCGTTTGATGCGTTGATTCCGGCTTTGAATACACACGATATCGATGTGGCCGCTTCCGGTATGACCATTACAAAAGCAAGAAGTGAAAAAGTATTATTCTCGTCTCCATATTATGAAAATGCTTTAGCCGTTGTATTTAAAGATGGTCAAAATATCAACTCTCTAGATGATTTAAAAGGTAAGAAAATTGCGGCTCAATTAGGTACTACAGGTTCCGATTTGGCACATAAAATTGAAGGTACTACGGTAAAAGAATTTGACCATAGTAATGAAGCTCTGTTAGAATTACAAAATGGTGGGGCTGATGCAACGGTTATCGATTTGCCTGTGGCACAATATTACACTACAAAACATCCGGACCAACAGATTAAATATATGGCATATCCGAATACGAAAGAATATCTCGGTATTGCAATTAATAAAGATAATAAGGCTTTACAGGAACAAATAAACAAAGCTATTGAAGAGATGAAGGCGGATGGCGAATTTAATGCATTATATAAAAAATGGTTTAATGTAGATGCACCTGCAGATATGCCCGTTGTTGTAGATTTTAAATAGTATAGGGAGTAATGAATGGACTGGAATGTCATATCTAGTAATTTGCCGCTTTTATTGCAAGGAGCCCTAGTAACAGTAGAAATAACCGCAATGTCGGTGGGGTGTGGATTTTTTATCGGGTTATTGGTGTCTTTAGCGAATTTATCAAATTTTAGTATAGTTAGACTATTGGCTAAATGTTATGTGGATATAATTCGTGGTACCCCTCTTTTGGTACAAATATTTTTAATCTATTTTGCATTGCCGATGCTTACAGGACAGAGAATCGACCCGTTTATTGCTGCTGTAACCGCATGTAGTATTAACTCCGGTGCCTATGTTTCTGAAATTTTCCGTGCCGGTATTCAATCTATCGATAAAGGGCAGATGGAAGCGGGACGTTCTCTGGGGTTGACTTGGGGGCAAACGATGCGATATATCGTTATGCCGCAAGCTTTCAAAGCAATTATTCCTCCATTGGGGAATGAATTTATTGCGATGTTGAAAGATTCTTCATTGGTTTCTGTTATCGGATTTGAAGAGTTAACACGTCGCGGTCAATTAATTATTGCAAAAACGTATGCGTCATTTGAGATTTGGGGAACCGTTGCAATTATTTATCTCATAATGACGGTGAGTATTTCACAATTAGTTGGATACCTTGAAAGGAAATACAGCATTAAATGATTAGATTAGAAAATGTACATAAAACCTTCGGTAAAAATGAAGTACTTAAAGGTATCAATTTGCATATTGAACAGGGGCAAGTTGTGGTAATCATCGGTCCGTCCGGATCCGGTAAAAGTACGGTGTTGCGTACGATGAATTACTTGGAAGAGCCTACATCGGGCAAGGTTATTGTAGATGGCATGGATTTGGCTGATAAGACGAAATTGAACGAAGTACGCGCTGAAGTGGGAATGGTATTCCAAAATTTCAATTTATTTCCTCATATGACAGTAATGGAGAATCTAACACTGGCGCAAAAGAAGGTGCGTAAACTATCTGATGAGGAGGCTAAGAAAGTCGGACAAGCTTTACTTGATCGAGTAGGTTTAGCTGATAAGGCAAATGCGTATCCCGATTCCTTATCGGGCGGGCAAAAACAACGTGTGGCTATCGCTCGTGCGTTAGCGATGAAACCGAAAGTAATGCTTTTTGATGAGCCGACTTCCGCTCTTGATCCGGAAATGGTTCGGGAAGTACTTGATGTTATGAAGTCTCTTGCTTATGAGGGGATGACGATGGTTATCGTTACTCACGAAATGAATTTTGCGAAAGAAGTGGCGGACCGAGTGCTGTTTGTAGACGGCGGTTTAATCTTAGAGGATGATACTCCTAAACATGTATTTGAAGCGCCGACGAATGATAGAACAAAATTATTCCTATCTAAAATTTTATAATGATCAGTCATAATCGATAGACATCAGATTAGTCATAATTGAGAGATATTAAGAGGTGTGATTACATTGTGTTTTAATTACATCTCTTTTTTGTTCATGAAGAAAACTGAAATGGTTCATATTTAAATTCATGATAAATGAATGGCTTTATACCTATAAAAAATTATGATGATGGCAATTCCTAGTCGTGAAAATAAGTGTGTCAAACAGTGAATATATAGACAGTTAAATCTATAAAAATCGATTATGCCTATAAATATTTGTGATATAACAATAATTTATGCATTCAACGGTGTAACTGATAATTTTTAATGCATACTTTTATTATTAATATGATGTTGATCTGCTTTTGTCATGAACTCTTATAATTCGATTTATAACGGATGTTGCGAGTATAACAAGAAAATTATCTCCAATAAAAAAATTTTGTATATTCATTAAGAGCGCGGTTAATAACGTTTGATATTTTATACATGCTGTGTTATGATACAAATGTAGTGCAAGACAATATATATATTTTTAGGAGGATGTTACCATGTTAGGTAAAGTGAAATGGTTTAGCGCAGAAAAAGGTTATGGCTTTATTGAAAGAGAAGACGGTAGCGATGTGTTCGTGCATTACTCTGCAATTCAAGATGAAGGATTTAAATCTTTGACTGAAGGTCAAAATGTTGAATTCGAAATCGTTGATGGCAACCGTGGCCCTCAAGCTGCAAATGTTGTTAAAGCGTAATCACATACTGAAAAATACATAAATACAACATAAATTAGATCCCGATATCCTTTGGTATTGGGATTTTTGAGTTATCTTATAAAGCGATTTTATAATTCTGCAAAAATTAAAAAAATTTTTTCTAATAAAAAGAGGAGTTTAACCGCCTTGTGTAGAAATACTAAATATAGCACGAGACATTAGTATAAATTATGTAAAGCACTCGTATCTCGTGGTTGATTTTTAGAAAGGGTGTTGACTTATGAAAGTAGCTATCAGAGGTAAAAACATTGAAGTGACAAATGCTCTTCGCGAGTATATCGAAAAAAGATTGAGCAAATTGACCCGTTACTTTGATGATGAGTTAGATGCACAAGCGGTGCTATCCGTTGTAAGAGATAAATCTACTATAGAAATTACTTGTTTTGTGGATAAAATCGTACTTCGCGGTGTAGAAACAAATGATGATATGTATGCAGCTATCGATTTAGTTGTAGATAAAATTATTCGACAAATTCACAAACATAAAACTCGTTTAGCTAAACGTTTCAAAAAACAGGAAGCGTTCCATCCTGCTCAACTGGATGTACCTGTGGAAGAAGAAACCATCGAAGTTGTAAAACGGAAGCATTTTGCTGTACGTCCAATGGATGTAGAGGAAGCTATTTTGCAAATGAATCTTATCGGACATGATTTCTTCATGTTCTTCAATGCGGAAACGGAAAGTATGAATGTCGTATATCGCAGACATGATGGGTTCTACGGTTTGATTGAACCGGAACTTCAATAATTGATAATATCGGTTGACCATTTATTCTAAACTCCTTTCTATTGTCAGAGTCGGCCGATTATTATAAAAAAGTGGATGACTATTTATGTCATCCACTTTTTATGTGTAGACTTTTCTAGATCGACTGTCAATGAAAGTATATCAGGTTAAAAATATATCTTTTAATTTTGAGTTTATTATGGAACGGTAATGTGGAGAAATAATAGTAAAACACCTTGAATTCTTTGACTATTCAAGGCGTTTTCGTTATAATAAATTAGATAAGATAATGTAAGATGTCCTGTAGAGGAGTGATTTGTTTGTTAGGCTTTTTACAAAGGCTAATTGGCAATAATAGCGCTCATGAAATTAAGAAGATGCGCACTATTGTCGACCATATTAATGAAATTGAACCTAATTATGTAAAGCTCAGTGATACTAATTTAGTTGCTAAAACAGATGAGTTTAAGCGTCGCATACAAAAGGGTGAATCCCTGGATGATATATTACCGGAAGCATTTGCTGTCGTTCGCGAAGCATCTAAACGCGTGTTGGGAATGCGTCATTTTGATACGCAAATGATCGGCGGTATTGCACTTCATCGTGGAAATATTTCAGAAATGCGTACCGGTGAAGGTAAAACCTTGGTAGCGACATTGCCGGTATATTTAAATGCCCTTACAGGTAAAGGTGTTCATGTTGTTACTGTCAATGATTATTTGGCTACGCGTGATAGCGAGTGGATGGGGAAATTATATAAATTTTTAGGACTATCTGTCGGTCTTATCGTAGCAAACCTTGATTATAATCAACGTAAGGAAGCTTATTCTTGCGATATTACATATGGTACAAATAATGAGTTCGGGTTTGACTATCTGCGTGATAACATGGTATCCGATGCATCGCAAATGGTGCAGCGGCCTTTGAATTATGCTATCGTCGATGAAGTTGACTCTATTCTTATCGATGAGGCTAGAACTCCATTGATTATTTCGGGACCTGGTCAACGTTCTACGGATAATTATTATAAGTTGGCTAAAATCGTTCCTCATCTTGTAAAAGATGAAGACTATACGATTGATGAAAAACAGAAGACCATTGCGCCTACGGATTCGGGTATTGCTAAAGTGGAAAAAATGCTTGGCGTTGAAAATCTGTATGATTCTGAAAATATCGAGTTGAATCATTTGCTCGGTGCCTCCTTACGTGCTTACGCAATGATGCATCGCGATGTCGATTATGTGGTCAAGGACAATGAAGTCGTTATTGTCGATGAATTTACGGGACGTTTGATGTTCGGCCGCCGTTATTCCGATGGCTTGCATCAGGCAATCGAAGCAAAGGAAGGATTACAGGTTGAACGTGAAAGCCAGACCTTGGCATCCATTACATTTCAGAACTATTTCCGTATG
Source organism: Veillonella rodentium (assembly GCF_900187285.1). NCBI lineage: Bacteria > Bacillati > Bacillota > Negativicutes > Veillonellales > Veillonellaceae > Veillonella > Veillonella rodentium. The sequence continues at coordinate 899,285 of NZ_LT906470.1, forward strand.
TATGAAAAGTTAGCAGGTATGACCGGTACAGCCAAAACGGAAGAAAAGGAATTCAACGATATTTACGGATTGGACGTATTGCCGATTCCACCTAATAAACCGTTGGCCCGTGTGGATTTACCGGATCAGATTTTTAAAACGAAGGCTGCTAAGTATCGTGCCGTTGTACGAAATGCTGTAGAGCGCCATCAGAAGGGGCAACCGATTTTGATCGGTACAACTTCCATCACGCAATCTGAAGAACTTTCAGATATGCTGTTACGTGCCGGTGTACCTCACAAGGTTTTGAACGCGAAACATCATGAAAAAGAAGCGGAAATCATTGCAGATGCGGGCCAAATGGGTATGGTGACCATTGCCACGAACATGGCCGGTCGCGGTACTGATATTTCCCTCGGTGAAGGTGTGGCTGAACTCGGCGGTTTGGCTATTTTAGGTACGGAACGTCATGAAAGCCGTCGTATCGATAATCAATTACGCGGTCGTGCAGGCCGTCAAGGTGACCCGGGGTCATCGCAGTTCTTCTTGTCCTTAGAGGATGATTTGATGCGTATCTTTGGTGCCGACAATATTTCGGGCATCATGGATAAATTAGGCATGGAAGAAGACGAGCCTATCGAACATTCGTTGATTACTAAATCAATTGAACGAGCTCAAAAGAAAGTAGAAGATCATAACTATAATATTCGTAAGTATGTCCTTGAATATGATGATGTTATGAATCAACAACGTGAAGTCCTGTATGAACAACGTCGTCGCATTTTATGCAATGAATCGTTGCGTGAAACTATAGATGAAATGATTAATAAGCTGGTGACTGAGTCTGTAGATACTTATGCAGATGAAAAACTCTATCCGGAGGAATGGGACTATGAAGGCTTATATAAACATTTGAGTCAATACTTCTTAACAGAAGATATTATGTCAGCTCAAGATATGGAGGAATATAGTCGTCAGGACCTTTTGGAACGCTTATTGGATATTGCTCATGAAGAGTACCAAGATCGTGTGGATATGCTTGGCGAAGCTATGTTCGGACAACTTGAAAAGGCTATTATGTTGCGCGTTGTTGATAACAAATGGATGGAACATTTGGATAATATGGACATGTTGCGTGAAGGTATCGGTCTTCGTGCATATGGACAAAAAAATCCGTTGGTGGAATATAAATTTGAAGCCTATGAAATGTTCCAACGTATGATTGAAGCGATTCAAGATGAAACAATCATGGCGTTATACAAAATTCGTGCACAATTGATTGAGGAAATTGAACAACCTGTTGATCACTTGGAAGGTGCACAACCCCATCATGAAGATGTGTTGGAGCCACAAAATATAGATTAAAATTTGTGAATGGCACGTTGCTCAGTGGGAGATCTTTTGGGCGACGGCCATTTTCATTTTACTGGAGTCATTATCGAAGGTGGTGAACATAAATTGTTAGAGGATTTAAAACCGATTATTGCAAATCTGGAAGAACGTATTTATGGAATGAGGGATTCACTTTAACATCGCTCAGAAGGAAGAGCGGATTTTTACACTTGACGTGCAGATGAGTGATCCCACATTTTGGGATAATCCGGATAAGGCCCGCAAGATATCTCAAGAAGCGACACAACTGAAAAATGCTGTGGAAGGTTATAAACAATTGGTTAGCGATATTGAAGATGCCGGCGTCATGCTGGATATGGCTATTGAGGAAGATGATTCTTCAATGGAAGGCGATATTAAAGAGTATGTTGACCATATTGAAGAAACCGTTGAGAAACAAGAGGTATTGCTTTTATTGAGCGGTGAATATGATGCAAACAATGCGATTCTGACTTTCCATGCCGGAGCCGGCGGTACAGAGGCACAAGACTGGTGTTCTATGCTGATTCGTATGTATTTACGTTGGGCTGAAAAATCGGGATATTCTGTTGAACTTATGGATGAACAGCCCGGCGATGAAGCAGGTATCAAATCGGCTACGTTTCTCATTAAAGGCGAAAATAGTTTTGGGTATTTAAAATCAGAAAAGGGTGTACATCGTCTTGTTCGGATTTCACCATTTGATGCAGCGGCGCGTCGTCATACATCCTTTGCAGCTGTTGATGTTATGCCGGAAATCGATGATACGGTAGATATCAATATCGATATGAAGAATGTACAAGTTGATACGTATCGGGCCAGTGGTGCCGGCGGACAGCATATTAATAAGACCGACTCCGCTGTCCGTATGACTCATAGACCGACGGGAATCGTCGTACAATGTCAGTCTCAACGCTCTCAAATACAGAATAGAGAACAGGCATTACGATTATTGCGAGCTAAATTATTCGAACTGGAACTAGAAAAACAGGCTGAATTGAAGGAACAAATCGGTGGTACCTATCAGGCCATTGAATGGGGCAGTCAAATCAGATCCTATGTATTCCATCCATATAATCTTGTAAAAGATCATCGTACCGGCGTGGAAACCGGCAATGTACAATCCGTTATGGATGGTAACATTGATCAATTCATCGAAGGGTACTTGAAAAAGGAAGCTGATTTAACGATTTAGGAGACCTGATGAAAAAATTTTTACTCTTTTTACTGGTGCTTGTCGTAGGCATCTTCTTAGCGACTCAATTTTTATTGCCTAACTATGTGGAATCGCGCATTGAAAAAGAAATTAATAAGTCTCTACAACCTGATTCTCAAGTGGTCAATGTAGAGGTCCAGCCTGGCTTTAAACTGTTATATGGGGAAGCGGATCAAGTGTCGGGCACGCTTAAAAACGTACGATTAGGCAAATTGAATTTTGTAAACTTTGATTATGATGCAAAGCAAATTTTAATTAATCCTGTTTCTCTGATTGCTAATCAGGAACTGGATGTGATTAGCGTGGGGAAAGCTAGCATCGACGGTGTTATTACAAGTGCGGATTTATCTGCATTTTTGAGTGAACAAGCGGGTAATACCATTAAAGATGTTAAGGTGAACATCGGTAATGATAAGATTACCTTATCCGGGGATATGAATGTTGGTATGGTGTTCCGAGGCACTATTCAACTTGAAGGTACGTTGGAATTAAAGGGAAATACATTGGTTTTTGCACCTAAGAGATTTACTCTTAACGGTGCAACGATTCCGGGCTTTACATCTGGTATTCTGGAAACTACAGAAATTTACGATTTCAATACGTTCCCGATTCCTGTGAAAGCGGAACGTATTGACGTTACTAATGGGGAAATTCATATCAAAGTTATCCCTGTACTCAAATAGAAAGGATTTGCCGTGAATCGTCGGAGCGCACAAAAAAATAAGTATTCTTGGATTCTTATACTTTGTATTATTGTTGGTTTATTATCATCGTTATACTTGGTATTTGAACGACATCAAATTGAAAAGTCTCAAAATCATATTGAAAATATCGTTGACTACGATGCGGTATTGCGTGCCAATGCCTTTGAAAAAAGAAGTCAGGAAGAAGCTTTTGATGCATTGCGGAATGCAGGTGTCACAGCATTTGCCATTTATGATCGCACATTGGAAAAGGCGCACGATGCCGGTCAAATCAGATTATTGACTGCGCAAGATATGAATTCCGTTCGTGTTAACGGAGCATCTGTAAAACCGGGGGCTCTGTATATAGCACTTGCTTCAGGTAAGGAAGGTTATTACAAGGAAATTCGAGAGGACTTGTATCATCGTATCGGCAAGGATAAGGTACATGAACTCAACACGAGCATAGGACCTGTTATTGAATTATACGGTGCTACAGAAGACAGTTATAAAAAGATGAATCTCGGCATTTCCAAATTACAGGCTGAGGAAGTGGCCGATAAAGGCTTTAATGTTATTGTTCGCCCTACTAACTACAGAAATGTAACATCAGAAGATATTCAATATGTTTTTAATCGTCTAGATGGTGTACCTCATGTGACCGGTATGATTTTTGCCGGGAAAGAAGCTCTGGGGGCACCGAACCACATTGATGAAACAGTGGAACTGCTAAATAAACACCATATCCCGTTAGTCGGTATTGAGGCGGTAAATCAGCTTCAATATGAGCCGCAACAAGGATTTCTTGAAATGGCTGCCAAGAATGGCTATAGTGTAGGTCGCGTTTATACTATCGCTAAAGATGAATTAAAGAAAATCACACCTGAAGAGTCCGCTCAGCGTTTTTATATCAGTGATATTGAACGTAACATTCGCTATAATTTGTTCCCTGTATATGAAACCGGTCAAAATAATGAGACCGTGTTACAAACGACAATTAATTATATTGCGATGGCAACAGATAAGTTATCTGCAAAAGGCTATGAATTCGGTCCTGCCGATATTTATCCGGCGTATACGCCAAATCCACTGCTTGTCGTATTAAGTATGATTGGAGCGGTGGCATTGTTTGTATATGTGGCGCAGATGTTTATACCTATGCCTAAACATACGCAGTTAGTTGCATTCTTTGGTATCTCTTTAGTGTCCATCGTAATTTTTATTATTACGAGCGGTACGTTGATTACTCAAATTTGGGCCCTTTCATCAGCTGTACTGGCACCTGTAGGTGCTATGATCTGTCTGATGGAGGAATGGCGCCGTTATGACGCTTCTCGCCCGTTGGGTACGGTTAAATCCATACTGCTTTCCGTGTTATACCTTGTTGTCGCCACATTATTCGCGGCTATAGGTGGAATGTTCATCGCCGCTCTTCTGGGAAATACGAAATTCTTTATGGAGTTTGCACTTTTCAGAGGTGTTAAATTAACATTTGTATTGCCTATTATTCTTGTAATGATAGCTTATTTACAACGGTTTCCTCTCTGGAAAGGGCGCATGATTAACTCTAAAGAAGAAGCCAAACAGTTCGTTGTTGAGTTTCTTACGATGGACGTTAAGTTTTATGTATTCTTTATCATTGCCGCGCTAGGTGGTGCAGCTTGGGTATTTTTAGGGCGCAGCGGTCATACGGCAGGTGTGCCGGTACCGGGTTTTGAATTGATGCTTCGCCGATTCCTTGAGAATACACTGTATGCACGACCTCGTGAAAAGGAATTTATTATTGGACATCCTATGTTGATGTTAGCTACTTTTGGATTCCTTAGAAAATGGCCTACAGTGATTCATTTTGTTTTGACGATTACCGGTGTTATCGGTATTGCATCCATGGTTGAAACATTCTGTCATATTCGGACCCCTGTATTTATGTCCATCATGCGCGGCTATGATGGATTGCTTATAGGTGTCGTCATCGGTCTTGCGTTGATTATTGCGATACGTTTTATGATGTACGTAACACAATGGTTTCAACAGCAGGAGGTAAAACATGAGTAATATTGTTATCTCCGGTTATTACGGTTTTGGCAATGCCGGTGATGAAGCCATGTTATGTGCTATCGTTGATGCAATTCGTAAGGAAGAGGCTGATGCGCATATAACGGTTATTTCGGGCAATCCGCGAGAGACCAGTAAGAAACATGCTATTCATGCTGTCGGTACCTTTTCGGCGCTAGGTATTGTGAAAGCCATTGCGAGCTCCGATTTGGTCATCAGCGGGGGCGGCAGTCTTTTACAAGATGCGACGAGTATACGTAATACATATTATTATTTGAGTATTATGGGGCTCGCAAAGTTGATGGGTAAAAAGGTTATGCTTTACTCTCAAGGTATAGGACCTCTCAATCGCAAATCTACACGCCGTGCCGTAGGATGCATGTTGAAATTTGTAGATGCCATTACGGTACGTGACTCCATTTCTAAAGATGAATTGGAGTCCTTAGGAATTGAGGATGTAGAGGTTACCGCCGATGCGGTACTGGCTATGAATAAAGCCGATATATCTATCGGTCAGCATATATTAGACGGATACACGTCTAAGTTGCCTGATACCGGGATATCACCTAAGCGTATTGGTGTTGCAGTACGCAGCTGGAAAGAGGATACGGAGTATCGGGAATCACTGGCTAATGTGTTGGCGCGCTTACAGGAACAGGACCAAGTAGAAATTATATTTATCCCTATGTCTCATCCTGAGGATACTAAAGAAGCAAAACTGGTTGCCGGGCTTATGCCGAAAGGGGCTATTGTATTAGAAGGCCCATTTTCCACAGAGCAACAATTATCTTTATCCGGAAATGTGGATTTGATGATCGGTATACGTCTCCATGCATTGGTGTTCAGTTCTCTCATGGGAAAACCTGTTATCGGAATCTCTTATGATCCGAAAATCACCAGCTTTTTACATATGATTGGTCAAGAACCTATTGGAACGATGACTCATTTGAGGGAGGAAGCATTATATAGACGTTGCCATGAATTATTGACGTCAAAGACTGTTTATCAGGAGTCCTATGACCGCATCCGAGCATTGAGATCCGATTCTCAACGCAATGCGGAAATCGCTATTTCATTATTAAAGGATTTCTAATTATATATGGATAGTATCCAGAAAGTGAGGTCTCTATGGCTGCATTAACACAAGATGTTAAACAATTAGTTCAAGAGAAAGCAAAAGCTATTCGCGTTAGTATTATACAGTCTGTTACGGCTGCCAAATCAGGGCATCCCGGAGGTTCTTTATCTATCGCTGATGTAATGGCATTGCTTTATTATGTAGAGATGAATGTGGATGCTAAAAATCCTAAGAATCCTGATAGAGACCGCTTTGTATTGTCTAAAGGGCATGCGGCACCCGCCTTGTATGCGACATTGGCGGAAAAGGGATATTTTCCGAAAGAGGAGCTCCTCAATCTTCGGAAAATCAATCATATGTTACAGGGCCATCCGGATATGAAACATACACCGGGCGTAGATATGTCTACGGGTTCTTTGGGGCAGGGGATATCTGCAGCCTGTGGCATGGCTCTAGCCGGTAAAATCGATAATGCTGATTATCGTGTTTATTCCATTCTCGGGGACGGTGAACTCGAAGAGGGGCAAGTATGGGAAGCGGCTATGTTTGCCGGCCATTATAAGCTTAACAATCTGACTGCTTTTGTCGATTTTAACGGATTACAAATTGATGGAGATATTACAAAGGTATTGTCTCCATTGCCGATTCCTGAAAAATTTAAAGCTTTCAACTGGAATGTAATCGAGGTGGATGGTCATAATCTCGATGAACTGCATGATGCCATCGAAGCGGCAAAGGCCTTCATAGAAGGACCTACATGTATCGTAATGCACACCGTAAAAGGTAAGGGCGTCGGAGAAATGGAAGGTCAAGCCGGCTGGCACGGCAAGGCTCCGAGTGCTGAACAAGGTACGGAGTTTGTGAATGAAATTATGGGGGTGCAATAATGGGTAAAGCAACACGTGAAGCATATGGCAATGCACTGGCTCGCATTGGCAAAGCCAATCAGAATATTATCGTTTTAGATGCGGATTTATCTAAATCTACCAAGACCGATACATTTAAAACGGCATGCCCTGAACGTTTCTTCAATGTGGGAATTGCGGAACAGAACTTGATTTCCGTCGGTGCCGGATTGGCTGCGGCAGGAAAGATTCCGTTTGTATCTTCCTTTGCTATGTTTGCGACGGGACGTGCGTTTGAGCAGATTCGAAACGCTGTATGTTATCCGAAACTCAATGTGAAAGTATGTGCCACTCATGCGGGAATTACCGTTGGTGAAGACGGGGCGACTCATCAGAGTTTAGAAGATATTTCCTGTATGCGTACATTGCCTAATATGACAGTTGTCGTTCCGGCTGATGAACGGGAAACGAAATCTGTTATTGAATGGGCTGCGGCTTATGAAGGACCTGTATATGTTCGCTTGGGTCGTGCCGGTGTAGAGGATGTAACGGCGGAAGGGTATACATTTGAACCGGGTAGATCTGCAATGTTGGCTGATGGATTCGACGTAACTATCATCGCATGCGGCGCTTTAGTCGGACCTGCACTTGAGGCGGTTAAAATATTAGGTCAGTCCAATGTATCGGCTCGTGTTATCAATATGGCATCTATTAAACCTATCGATGCTGATGCTATTGTAAAAGCAGCTGCTGAAACCGGTGCTATCGTGACTGCGGAAGAGCATAATATCATCGGTGGCCTCGGTTCTGCCGTGGCGGAAGTTGTAGTGGCTAATAATCCGGTACCTATGGAATTCGTCGGTGTTCAAGATACGTTTGGGGAGAGCGGGACACCAAAAGAATTGATGGTAAAATACGGTTTGTCCGCAGATGATATTGTGGCAGCAGCAAAACGTGTAATCGCTCGTAAGTAATAAAAGGGGACCCCCATGATTGAATTTAAGAATGTTAGTAAAGTTTATGATAATGGTTCCACTGCATTAGATGACGTTTGCTTGACGATTAATGACGGCGAATTTGTGCTTATTTGCGGTCACAGCGGTGCAGGGAAATCGACATTATTTAAATTATTAACTCATGAAGTCGTACCGGATTCGGGTACTGTTCTTGTAGATGAGTTTGATGTTACGCGCATGAAACGCAGTAAAATTCCGAAGTTGCGTAGAAAACTGGGCGTAGTATTCCAGGACTTCCGTCTTTTACCTAATAAGACGGTATCTGAAAATATCGCCTTCGCTCTCGAAGTAATCGAGGAAAAACCAAAGATGATCAGAGAAAAAGTGAGTCATGTTCTTGAATTGGTGGGTTTGACTGATAAGGCGAATGACATGCCGGAGGATTTATCCGGCGGAGAGCAGCAACGTGTTGCAATCGCTCGAGCTATTGTCAATCGTCCGACCGTTCTTATTGCTGATGAACCGACAGGAAATTTAGACCCTACAACAAGTCGGGATATTGTAGATTTATTTAAACATATCAATAATTTCGGCACTACTGTTATTATGGTTACTCATAATATGGATATTGTTTCGTACTTAAATAAGCGTGTTATCCGTCTTAAAGATGGTCGTGTACAGAGTGATAATATGAGAGGTGCAGAAGTTAATGAAGCCTAGAACATTAAAATACTTTTTCAAAGAAGCCCTCAAGTCGATGAAGCGCAATGGATTAATGACGTTGGCATCTATCTCGACGGTGGCATTGTCCTTATTCATGCTCGGTGTTTTCCTTTGTGGTGTTATTAACTTGAACAATATGGCATCCAGCTTGGAAAATCAGGTGCAGCTAAGTGTATACCTTAAGGACGGTCTGACAACTGATCAGATTATGGCTGTGGGAAAACAGATAAAGGCGATTCCGAATTTGAAACATTTGGAATTTGTAAATAAAGAACAGGCCATGAAGGAATTTAAGGAACGTTTGGGGGACCAGCAACAGCTGGTAAATGCTTTAGGTGGGGTAAACCCGTTACCTAATTCGTATGTATTGACCTTTGATAACCCGAATGATGTAAAGACGACCGCTAAACTGGTGACAACCTTCCAAGGGGTTGAAAGTACGCATTACGGACAAGATATTGTGGAGGAGTTATTCCGCATCACTCAAGTTATCAGAATCGGTGGCATCGTATTGATTGCTTTCCTGGCGGCTGCTACATTGTTCATCATTTCCAATACAATTCGCCTTACCGTATTTGCACGTCGTAAAGAAATCGCCATCATGAAATACGTAGGGGCTACGAATGGTTTTATTCGTTGGCCGTTTTTGATTGAGGGCATGCTGTTGGGCTTTATAGGGGCCATAATCGCCGTTCTTTGCGTAGGTGAGTTTTATCATTTCATTTCGATGGAAGTATCCGAATCATTGGCATTCTTTCCATTAGTACCGATGTTCCCATTTTTCTATGATGTAGCACTATATATTTTAGGTGGCGGCATCGTAGTCGGTGCTATCGGCAGTACTATTTCTTTAAAACAATATATGAAGGTGTAATAGTTTATGAAATATTACATGTTTAAGTCACGTCTTGTAGCGACGCTTTTAACAGGTATAGTCGTATTGGGAACACCTCTATACATAGCGGCGGAAGATGAGGATTTAACAAATCAGCTAGATGCCATTCAACAACAGGTAAATCAACAGAATGCAATTAAGACAGATGCGGAAAGTATTATTGTCAGCGTATCTGAACAATTGCGACAAATTGAAGTACAGTTGCGGCAGGCACAACATGATTTGGAAACAATCCAACAGCAACGAGTTGCCGTTGAAAATGATATTACTGTCAATGAAAAGTTATTGGCGGAAGCTCAAAAACGATTAAAGGGTCGTGAGGCCGTTTTCTATAAACGGGTAAGAGATATTTATATCAACGGGCGTCTCAGTTATATTGATGTGGTTATCGGCTCAAAGGATTTTAATGACTTTGCGAATCGTTTGGAAATTTTAAAACGCATCATTGATTCCGATATAAATCTCATCAATGAAATCAAAAAGGAACGCGCTGAAATTGAAGCTCGTAAGCAAGCGTTGGAACAATCCAGGGCAAAACTTGTAGAATTAGAAAAGGCAGTTGTCGCGAAACAAGCTGAAATTGAACAGAAAAAGCAAGAACGAGCCGTCGTATTAGAGAAGGCTAAAACTGATCAGGCGACAGCTATGAAGGCGATTGAAGAGTTAAATGCATCCTCAGCGCAGATTACAGCACTCTTGAAACAGCGTCAGGCGGAACGGGCGGCAGCCCGAGCTGCCGCGGCACAGCAGGCTTCATCATCAGGATATACCTGGGTGCAAGGGACAGGACAATTAGGTTGGCCTGTAAGTGGTGAGATTACTTCGCCTTATGGCTATCGTACACATCCGATCTGGGGAACCACGATTTATCATTCCGGTATCGATATCGGGGTTGATGAAGGTACTCCTGTTCATGCGGCTGATGGCGGTACTGTTGTTTGGTCCGGTTGGATGGGCGGTTATGGTTATGCCGTAGTTATCGATCATGGTAATGGTATGTCGACTTTATACGGTCATAATTCTGATTTAGCCGTTTTTGAAGGACAGGATGTTGGAAAAGGGCAAGTTATTGCCTATGCAGGTAGTACCGGTAACAGTACCGGCCCACACGTGCATTTTGAAGTTCGTATAAGCGGGGATCCTGTGGATCCAATGGGATATTTATAAGATGAAATTTGATACACGGACGGTACTTTGGTCCTTATTGAGATATATAGGGGCCGGTATCGTCATCATGTGGCTTACCTTCTGGTACCTATCAGGTTCTTTTTTCGGGTTGCCGCGATTATTTGTTGCTTATTATGCAGCCAGTCAAGTCTTTATGACGCCTATGGATAAGTCTACATTGTATGACGGAATGCTAAAGGGGCTGGTGGATTCTTTAGGGGATCCTCACAGCGTATATTTAAATGCGGATGAATATAGTAATATAAAACAACAGACTTCCGCTACATATGCCGGTGTCGGTATGGTTTTAGGTATTGACGAACAAGGGTTATATGCGGTCAGCGTCATGGAGGATCAACCGGCCGCTAAAGCCGGAGTTAAAACTGGTGATCATATTTTAACCATTGATGGTCAATCTACCAAAGATGTTCCTATTGATCAGGCCTCCGGACTTATCAGAGGGGAACCCGGAACAGTAGTAGCACTTGATGTGGAACGAAATGGGGAAAGGCTTCATTTTGACATCACTCGGGAGTCTATTGTTTTACCTACTGTAAAAAGTAAAATGCTTACACCTACAATCGGCTACATTCGAGTAAGCCAATTTGCAGAATATACGGCTGACGATTTCGAAACTCAATATAAGGAATTGCAGTCCCAAGGCATGAAAGCATTAGTTCTTGATTTACGGGATAACCCGGGCGGATTACTTTCTACAGCAGAAAAGCTGTCCAATTATATTATGCCTCCGGGAACACTCGTAACTGTTCAAGATCGTTCCGGTAAATTGGCTACTTATAAATCAGACGGTTCTGAAACGACAATTCCATTAGTTGTTTTAGTCAATAAGGGATCCGCCAGTGCATCTGAAATCATTGCGGGTGCTATTCAGGATCGTAAGTTGGGAACGATTTTGGGGACTAACACATATGGTAAAGGAACGGTACAGTCCGTATACCCAAGCTTTGATAATGAAGGTATCAAGGTGACTATAGCCAAGTATCATACGCCGAATGATCGTGTTATTGACGGTATCGGCATTAGTCCTGATGTAGAGTTGGATTTACCGAAGGGGGTATCTCCAACGAGCACATTAGAAGATATTCAAATTCAAAAAGCAGTGGAACTGTTACAATAATAGTTCATAGGAGTCAACATATGTTTATAGATCGAGCCCGTGTATTTGTGAAAGCCGGTGACGGCGGTGACGGCATGTCCAGTTTCCGTCGTGAAAAATACGTTCCTAATGGTGGACCCAGCGGCGGTGACGGCGGTAAAGGGGCAGATGTCATCTTTAAAGCCGATAAAAATATTAATACTCTCGTCGATTTCCGATATAAGCGGCAATTTAAAGCCCCTGCGGGCGGCAATGGTGAAAGCTCCAATAAACACGGTCGCGGGGCGGAACCGCTTATCATTCCCGTACCTTTAGGTACAGTGATAAAAGAAGAAGAGTCGGGACGAATTTTTTGTGATCTCATCAATGATGGGGATATGTACATCATTGCTAAGGGTGGTCGTGGAGGTCGCGGTAATGCACGATTCCAGACCAGTTCCAATCGCGCACCGACATTTGCGGAAAAGGGCGAGCCCGGTGAAGAATTCTGGTTGCAATTGGAATTGAAGGTTCTTGCTGATGTGGGCTTACTGGGGTATCCGAGCGTGGGTAAATCTAGTATTCTCCGAAAGGTATCTAAAGCACAGCCGGAGGTGGCGGCCTATCATTTTACCACATTAACACCGGTTCTCGGTGTAGTGACACTTTCCGGTGAACGTAGCTTTGTATTGGCCGATATTCCGGGACTCATAGAGGGGGCCAGTGAAGGTGTGGGGCTAGGTCATAATTTTCTGCGCCATATCGAACGTACCAATATTTTGATTCATGTATTGGATGTATCCGGTATCGAGGGGCGTGATCCGAAGGCTGATTTTGATGCTATTAATGAGGAGTTGCGTAAATATTCTGAGAAATTGGCGAATAAGAAGCAAATCGTTGCATTGAATAAAATCGACCTGGTCTTTGATGACACTACGATTTCTGATACGAAGAAATATTTTGAAGATAAGGGATATGAGGTGTTCCTCATCAATGCTCTCAGCGGTGACGGTTTAGTTGAACTTATGGAGCGGGCATACTATTACGTGGAAAATTATGCACCGGAACCTGAGGCTACTGACGATACGGTGATGTATGAGGCGAAACCAGATGTGGAATTTGTAATTACTCGCGGTGATGATGCAGCTTTCTATATAACCGGTAAACGAATTGAACGATTGGTAGCTATGACAAATCTGAGTGACGATCAATCGCTTCGCAGATTTCAACGCATTTGGCGCTTTATGGAATTAGATGCTAAATTGAAGGAAAAAGGTTGTAAAGACGGTGACGAAGTTGTTATCGGCGATCAACGCTTTACATTCCGAGAGTAGGAGTAATGATGACAGGAAAACAAAAACGGTATTTACGTTCTTTGGCGGCGACAATGGCACCGGTCGTACAAATCGGTAAAAACGGTTTGGAAGATAGTGTGATTGACAGTGCACGTGCGGCATTGATGGCACGAGAACTCATCAAAGTCAAGTTACATAACAACAGCCCTGAGGAGAAGACGATTTTTCAAGAGTTAGCGGATATGTTGGGCGCAGAACTTGTACAAGTCATCGGATTCAACGGCGTTTTATATAAGGCGAAAAAGGAACCGAAGATTATTTTACCGAAGTAAGATGCATTTTATATTGAATGTATTTTAATAACCATTTCGCCTGTAGATTTCATGTGGTTGCTTTCATCAGTGGAGGACTAATCCTATGCGTAGCGCTATCGTAAAGGCAAAGCGAATCGTAGTAAAGGTAGGCAGTAGTACTCTTTGCTATGCCAATGGACATTTAAATTTAGAGCGTATTGAAAAGTTGGTACGTCAATTGTCTGACTTGGCTAATCAGGGGAAGGAAGTTATTCTCGTATCCTCCGGTGCTACCGGTGCGGGGTTGGCACCTCTAGGATTTAAAGAAAAACCGCGTGATCTCGTATTAAAACAGGCGGCGGCCGCCGTGGGTCAGGGCGTTCTGATTCATATGTACGAGCGCATGTTTCGTGAATATGGACGTACGGTAGCGCAAATTTTGCTGACGAAAGAGGATAGCACAGGTCGTCACAGTTACCTGAATTTACGCAATACACTGCATACTTTGCTACAACTCAATGTCATTCCTATTATTAATGAAAATGATGTGGTCGCCATTGAGGAATATAAAATAGGTGATAACGATACCTTATCGGCTACGGTAGCCGGTATTGTCGATGCTGACTTACTTATTATTTTGTCGGATATAGAAGGCCTTTATACGGAAAATCCGACAATACATCCGGATGCTACATTGATTGAAACCGTATCGGAAATTACAGATGACACCTTTGCTATTGCCGGCGGTGCCGGATCTGATATGGGAACAGGCGGCATGTATACAAAGATTAAGGCGGCTCATATGGCGACGAATTCCGGAGTTCCTATGGTAATCACTTCCGGTGAGGTAGAAGATTCTATACGTCGTGTCTGCAAAGGTGAACAGATCGGGACTCTTTTTGAGGCACGTGACAGCAGTTTATCCGGTAAACATCATTGGCTTGCTTTTGGAAAACGATTAAAAGGCGCTATTGTTGTTGATGACGGTTGTGCTCGCGCTATACTTGATCAAGGCGCCAGCATATTGCCGGCCGGAATCATATCCGTAGAGGGAGAATTTGAACCGGGGGACACGATTTCTATTTATTATCGAGAAAAGGAAATCGGGCGCGGTCTCACGAATTACGGTACAGCGGATATGAAGGCTATTAAAGGTCATAATTCTAATGATATTGCAAATATCTTAGGCATAAATACGACCTATGATGAAGCTGTACATAGAAACAATTTAGTCTTATTACATTAGGAGCTTTGCTATGAATCAATATGAAGAACTATGTGTCGATATGGGACAACGTGCTAAAGAAGCTTCTTATGAACTGGCTCAAATTGATCAGGATTCTTTGGATCGCGCGTTATTAGCCATTGCCGATTCTCTGGAAGCTCATATCGATGAGGTCATGGCGGCTAATGCCAGGGATCTTGACCAAGCCGTTCATTACGATGTGCCGCAAACGATGATGGATCGATTAACATTGACGCCGGAGAGAATAGCTCAGATGGCATTAGGTATCCGCCAGGTAGCTGAACTGAAAAGCCCTGTAGGGACACTACTGGAAACGATTACGAGGCCTAACGGTTTACGCATTGAAAAACGTGCTGTTCCATTTGGTGTTATCGGTATTATATTTGAAGCGCGTCCCAATGTGACTGTTGATGCCGGTGTACTCTGCTTAAAGACTTCGAATGCGACCATCTTACGGGGCGGTAAAGAAGCATTTAATACGAATCAGGTTATCGTAAACCTTATGAGAAATACATTGGAAACTCAAGGAATTACACCGGATGCGGTGCAACTGGTTGAAGTCCTTGATCGCGATATGGTGGGCACTTTATTGGAGCAAAGACAATATATCGATGTTATCATTCCTCGTGGTGGTGTAGGACTTATTCGTCGCGTTGTCAATGAAAGTAAGATTCCTGTTATTGAAACGGGTAGCGGTATATGTCACACCTTTGTTGATGAATATGCCGATCTCGACATGGCTGTACAAATTGCTGTTAATGCCAAGGTACAACGTCCATCCGTCTGTAATGCCATGGAAACCCTGCTGGTACATAAAGCGGTGGCCGATGAATTCTTGCCTCGCTTACAGGATGCACTTGAATCCTATAAGGTGCGTATCCATGGTGACCAAGATGTGGCAAAATATATGAATAACACGATTCCTCTTGAAGATATATCGTTCAGTACGGAATATAACGATTTAGATTTAAATGTGCGCATAGTCGATTCTTTAGCTGAAGCCATAGATCACATCAATCAGTATACGACGCATCACTCTGAAGCGATTATTACAGACGAGCCGATGCGTGCTACCGTATTTATGAATCTCGTGGACTGCTCTACCGTATATCATAATGCGTCCACGCGTTTTACGGACGGCTTTGAGTTCGGCTTCGGTGCGGAAATCGGCATCAGCACACAGAAATTACATGCTCGTGGACCGATGGGATTACAGGCTCTCACCTCCTATAAGTATTTTGTGTTTGGAGAAGGTCAAGTACGGTCGTGAAACAGCTATACTATCTGATAAGGGCATATTATCGTTATATTCAGACCCCGAAGGGGCGATATGAATGGTGCTCCTATGGGAAGGCATTACTCTTATTTATCATTATTTGTGTCATTGTCATAAAGGGTGTGACCTTATTATGGTAGAAAAAAGAAAGATAGGTATTATCGGAGGGACCTTTAATCCAATTCATTTGGGGCACCTCATGATTGCCGAGGTGGCCTGTGAAAGCTTCGGCCTGGAAAAGGTTATCTTTGTTCCTGCCCGTATTCCGCCGCATAAGCAACATGATGTTATCGACAGTCGACATCGCTACGCTATGACAGCCGCTGCGGTTATGGACAACCCTAATTTTGAAATATCCGATGTGGAAATGCATCGTGACGGGCCGTCTTATACGGTAGATACGATTCATTATTTCAAGAATCTGTATGGACCGAATGTGGAATTTTATTTTATCGCCGGAACGGATACGATTTGTGCATTGCCGACATGGAAATATATCGATGAGTTACTTGAGCAGGTTCATTTTATCGGAGCTACAAGGCCGGATGGATCCGCGGATATAGATGCCGCCTTAGACGCTTTAGGACCGATAGCAAGAGACAAGATACATCTCATGGAGGTCCCTGAAATGAGATTGTCCGCTACATATTTGCGGGAGCGCTTGCGTGAGAGAAAGACCGTTCGCTATATGCTGCCTAAATGCGTAGTTGATTATATTGAAGACAATCATATTTATGAGAAGGATTGAAGTATGTTATCATTTGATGAAATTCAAGATGCTGTTAGCCTGTTGATGGGGAAAAAACGTTTTAAACATACCTTAGGTGTGGTTGAAACGGCGACACGATTAGCTGAGCGGTATGGAGTAAATCGGGATGAGGCTCGTTTGGCAGCAATGTTACATGACTGTGCTAAAGAAATGTCTTTGCAGGATATGCAGAATCTTGTTCGGGGCAGTATTTATGATGTGGATGATGAAATGTTGCAAAACGGCGCTTTATTACATGGTCTTGCAGGGATGGTACGCGCTGAGCGAGACTTCGCTGTTACGAATCGCGATGTGCTGGAAGCTATTCGCGTTCACACAACGGGTAAGGTGGGAATGTCCAAATTGGATAAAGTCATCTTCTTAGCCGATTATATTGAGCCAAATCGGGATTTTCCCGGTGTAGATATGTTGCGCAAGGCGGCCGATGAGGATTTGGATACAGCGGTCCTGCTCGGCTATGATACGACCTTAAGGTATCTCCTGGATCAACAACTTTCAATTTATCCGCTGACCATTCTCGGTCGCAATGATATATTACGTTCGTGTAAATAATGGGGTATAAGTAATGGAAGATCGTGAACGAGCTCGAGCTCGCCGACGTAGACGGAGACGTCAACGACAATCAAAGGTTAAATGGACCAGACTTATTATTGTAGGGATTATTCTTATAGCTGTTCTCAGCGGTATCGGATGGGGAGTGTACACCGGTGTATCGTATGTATATAGATCGATTACGGGCTATAGCGAGAACACCGTAGAGGAGACCTCCGATAAACAAGATGTATCCACTGTATCTGTAGAGCAGAAGCGCCTTGATAAGCCTGTTTATGTTCTCGTAGTCGGTACTGATGAAAATAATCCAAGTCAAGGTGACAGTTTATTTCTGTTATCTATCAATATCGATCAGAAAACAATGGATATCATAGGTATACCAAGTAACAGCAAGATTGATAATCGGGATCAGACTGCAACGGTTATGCTGAACACTATGTATGAAAAGGGCGGTATTGAATTAACAAAAGCCGTTGTAGAGGATATGTTCCATATATCGATCCCTTACTACATCGTGGTGAATCAGGATGCTTTCAAAAAAACTAATGATGTATTAGGCGATCAGCAAATCTATGTGGAACAGAATATGGAACATTTTGATGCTGATGGTGTACAGGATATCGATTTACGTCGCGGCTATCAGACATTGAACAGTGATAAAGCTCTGGCATATTTGCGCTATTCCGATCCGAAGAATGACACATTTACACGATTACAGCGTCAGGAACGTTTTTTGAAATTATGGGTTGAGAACGAACATAATTCTTTCTTTCTCACTAATGCATGGCATATTTGGCGTGTGTGGGATCATTATGAAAGCAATATCTCCACGATGGATGCTATCAAGTTAATGTACAATGTGGGGCGCATGAATAAAGATCAGATTCATTTTTATATTCTGCCGGGTGAAAAGGAAGTTATTGAAGATAAAACGTATTGGAACATAAACCCTACAGAAGCACAACGATTAGTTGGCATTATGATGGGAACATTGCCGGCTAATGAAATGACACAATTCATATCGGCACCGACAAACTTCACTACAAAGCGGTCCGATGATTCTGAAGATTCAAAAAAGGCGACTACAAAGCCGACAGAGCCCGGTGATGATAACAATGCTAAAAAAGAGAATCGATAAGGAGATAGAATGAAAGAAAAGAAAGATATTAAAGAAATTGTATTGCAATTAGCACAAGCTGAATTTGATAAGAAAGCAAAAGATATCACAATTTTGGATTTAGAAGGTATTTCCATGTTGGGCGATTATTTTCTTATCACCAGTGCAAATAATATCAAGCAATCTCAAAGTATTGCCGATGAAATTGAAGATAAAGGTGCTGAACTCGGTATGACCGTCCGTCATCGGGAAGGATACAGAGAAGGTGAGTGGATTCTCTTGGATTTCGGCGATATTATTTGTCATATTTTTGGCGGAAGTGAATTGCGTGAGTTTTATGGTCTAGAAGAACTGTGGAATGATGCTCAGCGAGTTCCGTTTGAAGGAGTTTAAAATGGCGACGGAATTGTTGGAAAATACGATTGCCACATTAAAAGTACTGCGTACCAGCGATCAGGGTGCCTTTTTAGATGGACAAACGGGGAATACCAACGATGATATTCTATTGCACAAGGATCAGCAAATGATGCCTGTTGCGATTGGTGATGAAGTAGAGGTATTTCTATATCGGGATCCGAAAGGGCGTTTGACGGCATCGATGCGTTTACCGGCTATGAAGGTTGGGCAGATCGGTTATGTAGAGGTGATTAATACGACGAATTTCGGCTGTTTCGTCGAGGTCGGTACAGAGCGTGGAATTTTCATGCCTCACGCTGAAATGCGCGGTCGCCCACAAATCGGTGAAAAGGTTTGGGTTCGTCTGTATACGGATAAATCCGGACGCATGGCTGTATCCATGGATGTGGATGACGAAATGCGTCGCGCCTCTAAAGCGGCGACGGAGGCCGTTGTGGGACAGATGGTAAAAGGGGCTATCTATAATTTGACAAGCGATGGGGCCTTTTTCATTACGCCGGAGCGATGGATTGCATTTTTGCATCGTTCGGAAATGACCAGAAAATTGAAGGTGGGCGAAATGGTTGAAGGTCGCATTACATTCAAACGTGATGACGGGCGTATCAATGTATCAATGCGACCTATAAAGGAAAAAGCCATCGTATCGGATGGGGATATTATTATGGAATATCTCCTTAACCGAGGAGGAAGAATGCCTTATAGTGATGAGTCGTCCTCGATGTTAATCAAAGATAAATTTAACATCAGTAAGGCGGCTTTCAAACGGGCATTGGGTCATTTGATGAAGGAAAAGAAGATTATTCAAGAGGATGGTTGGACCTTGCTTACAGACATCGGTCGTTCATCTCTCGCAGGTAATGAGTCACAAGACAAGGAATAAAGACGATGAAAATTGTCATTGTAGGGGCCGGTAAGGTCGGCTATTCATTAGCACAACGATTGCTTCAGGATGATCATGATGTGTATGTGATCGACAAATCACCGGAACGCATTAACAATCTTGAAAGTACTTTGGATGTCAGTTTAGTCCAGGGGAATGGCAGTGATTTACAGCTGCTCAATGAAATCGACATGTCCGATGTGGGCATGTTTATTGCCGTAACGGATTCTGATGAAGTAAATATGCTGTCTTGTGCAGTGGCTAAAATCATGGGTGTGCCAACGACTATCGCCCGTGTACGGGATAATAATCTGGTTGAACATATGGATGACGATATGAAAGCCAAGTTGGGCGTAGATTTATTTATCAATCCTGAGATGGTTACAGCGCAAGAATTGTTGCGAATTCTTGAAACCCCGTCTGCCATTGATGTGGAGGAATTCGGACAAGGGGCTGTGCGCCTTATGGAATTCAAGCTGAATGATGAGGTACCGATAGTGGGGCGTACATTGAAGGATATTCAATTCCCGGAAGGGGTCCTGCTCGTAGGTATTCTAAGATATGGGGAAATGATTATTCCTCATGGTGAAAGTCAGTTACAATCCGGCGACAGCGTATTCTTTTTAGGACTTAAAGAGGGGATAGAAACGGTAGAAAATCAATGGTTTCATAATCATACGACTTTTTACAAACGTGCTGTCATCATCGGTGCAGGTTTATTGGGGCGTAATCTGACTGTACTTTTAGAACAGGCCGGCTTTTCCGTTAAGATTATTGAGAAAAATTTTGAGCGATGTGAACAGTTAGCAGCTCAAGTGGATAGAGCGATGGTCATCAATGGTGACGGTACCGATTTTGACCTGCTTGAAGCCGAAGAAATTGCGGATAGTGATGTTATCATCGCATTGACGGATGATGATAAACTGAATCTATTAGTGGCCCTTGTAGGAAAACATATGGGTATTCCGAAAACTGTAGTTCGCGTAGGTCGTCCTGAGTATATAATGCTTATGGAGCAGGTCGGTATTGACGTCGTATTTTCTCCGCGCCTCTTGACGGCAGGTCAAATTTTACGTTTTGTTCGTAGCGGAGAAGGTGTTGTATCTATTTCCACCTTTGAAGGCGGTAAGGCGGAATCTATTGAAATCGCTATTACTGATGAATCTCCGGTGGCAGGCAAACAGTTAAAGGATATACGCCTCCCCGGAAAAGCCTTGGTCGGCGTTATCTTACGCGGTGATGAAGCCATTGTTCCTCGCGGTGACACGAGGATTCTTGATGGTGATCATATCATTATGTTTACCTTACCTGAATCGGTAAGTAAATTACTTAAGTATCTTACGTAGTCTGGAGGGTCTATGCGCATTCAAATCGTCATGTCTTTGGTGGGCAAGCTGCTTTATATTTACGGGGTATTTACGATAATTCCCTTTATATATGGCATAGCATTTGAAACTGCATACTGGTCATTTCTAATTACTACCGGCCTTTCCGTAGTACTAGGGGCGGTTCTTGTTCGCTATGGTCGTGACAGTCAAAATTTCAGTTTGCGCGACGGCTTTCTTGTAGTATCTTCCATTTGGATTTTAACGATTATTTTAGGGGCCATTCCCTTTCTAGGCAGTGGAATACTTACTAATGGTTTTGATGCCCTTTTTGAAGCTACATCCGGTATCACGGCTACGGGCGCTACTATAATTTATAATGTTGATGAGCTGCCGGATACGTTTATTCTTTGGCGCGGTTTAATGCACTGGATCGGCGGGATGGGGATTATCGTTTTAATTCTTTCCTTTCTAAAAAATTTAGGCGCCGATGCGGCTCATTTTTTTAATGCCGAAGCATCCGTACCTAAGGTCGGGGTGGTGATGCCTCGTGTACAATCTATAGCTCTGAAATTATGGCAGTTATACGTGGTGTTTACCGTATTATGTTTCCTTATGTTATGGGCGGGAGGACTCAGTCCTTTTGATGCGTTAAACTATGCATTCTCCATCATTTCTACGGGGGGATTTACGCCGACTACGGCAGGTGCATTTATTTATGAGCAGAACAATTATATTTGCTTTGTGTTTATATTCTTTATGATTCTTGCAGGTGGTAATTTTGCTATATATTACGGGGTATTGCAACGGGGGATAGGGGTTCTTTTACATGATTTTGAAACCCGCATGTATTGGCTCGTTTTATTTATTGGTATTGCAGTTACGGCAATATCGTTAGCATGGCATTCGGGCTATACTGATCCCTTGCAGATCGTTCGGGATTCGGCATTTAACCTGGTGTCTTTACAGACCGGGAGCGGATTTGCTGTCAGTGACTATGATTTATGGCCGGCAGCAGCGCAAATGATGCTGTTCATTTGTACTTTTTTCGGAGGCTGTAGCGGATCTACTACAGGGGGTATAAAGATTATTCGTCTTATTACTCTTATTAAGAGCAGTATTCTGTATTTACGTAAATCAATTCATCCCGATATGGTACAGGTTGTGCGCATCAATGGTAAGCCGATGCCGGAAAAAGCGATTCAGATGACACAACAGTTTATATTCCTTTATTTATTGATCTATGTAGGCTCCGCTTTTTTAATGACATGTACGGGATTGACGACTTATGATGCATTACAGGTTGTTACCGCATTTTTAAGCAATGTAGGCTTAGGCTTTGGCGGCTTTGGTCCGACTGATTCGTTTGCTGTTATGCCTAATACGGCTAAATTAATCGCATCTGTTGATATGTTATTAGGTCGTCTGGAATTATTTACAATCCTCGTCATGTTACACCCTCAATTCTGGGAAGGTTATTTTATCAAGAAAGAACCTCTTAAACGCTATAAAATTCTTTAGGAGGAACGATGCAGATTATAAAACGTCCGTTAGGGTTATATAAGGCTAACTGTTATGTATTGATTCAAGATGGAAAATCTCTAATCATTGATCCCGGTTTTCATAGTCATCATATAATCGATATGGTAGGAGATTCACAGCCTTTAGCCGTACTATTGACACATGGTCATTGTGATCACGTATCCGCTTTAGATGATATCTGTGAGCATTACCATATCCCTGCGTATTTGCATCCGGAAGATCAAGAGCTGTTACAGCTTATTAGACGGCGTCCCAGTGTATATAAAAAAAAGATGTATACCGACTGTGAAGATCTGTTGCCCGGTGAGTTGAATTTAAATCCTTTTACGATAACTGTGCATCATACGCCGGGGCATAGTGCCGGATCGGTTTGCCTTGAAATAGGAGAATACCTTTTTACGGGGGATACTCTCTTTAAGCAAAATGTAGGGAATACAGACAATTACAATGGCAATGCATCACAGTTATTGGACAGTATTCGTTACCTTTTGTCATTGCCTAAAAACCTGATAGTTGAGCCCGGACATAAGGGTTCTACGACCTTACAGAATGAAGAACGTTTTATGAAAAATCTTTTGTTATAGTGTTGACAAATATTGTGATAACCGATATACTAATCAAGTACTTTGGATAAGGCCCCGTGGTGTAGCGGTTAACATGTCGCCCTGTCACGGCGAAGATCGTCAGTTCAAATCTGATCGGGGTCGCCATCATGCCTCGGTAGCTCAGTCGGTAGAGCAACGGACTGAAAATCCGTGTGTCGACAGTTCGATTCTGTCCTGAGGCACCATGTACATGCGGGAATAGCTCAGTGGTAGAGCACCGCCTTGCCAAGGCGGGGGTCGCGAGTTCGAATCTCGTTTCCCGCTCCAATTTTATATGGCGGCATAGCCAAGCGGTAAGGCAGAGGTCTGCAAAACCTTTATTCCCCAGTTCGATTCTGGGTGCCGCCTCCACAAACGTCATCCATGCCGGGGTGGCGGAACAGGCAGACGCAACGGACTTAAAATCCGTCGGTTGGAAACAACCGTACCGGTTCGATTCCGGTCCTCGGCACCATTAGACTAACCTAGGTTAGTCTTTTTTATTTTATATGGTAATTACCTTATAGGGGATATTTATGAAGAGAAAAATTAATCTATTGATCAGTGAATGTCTCTGCGGAGTGCCTTGTCGCTATGACGGAAAGGATAATGCACTTCCTTGCCTTAAAGAATTAGAAGCTTCATTTAACTTAATTCCTGTTTGTCCGGAGGTATTGGGTGGGTTAGATACGCCGAGACAGCCGGCGGAACGATGCGGTTCAAATATTTGTACTTGTGATGGTACTGATGTAACGGATGCATTTTCAAATGGGGCACAGCTCGTATTAGATATAGCATTACGGAATAATTGTAAGATTGCCTTAATGAAAGCGAAAAGTCCCAGCTGCGGATATAAACGCATTTACGATGGTACTTTTACGAAAACCCTTACAAATGGACATGGTATGACTGTGGAACGTTTATTGAATCATGACATTGAGATTTATACAGAAGATGATGTTCTCGATTTATTAGAACAATATAAGTAATATAGAAGTATTGAAATTATATAAGTTATTTAATATAATTTTGGACTTATCTAAAATGATTTACAGAGGAACAGCCTCCTAAGGCAATTTGATAACTATTTACTTGGTTTTGCAGTAAATACTATCAACCTTAGGAGGCTGTTATATTTATTTATATATATGTAATTAATATAAAAATCATTTGCCTGCATTTACAGGGTCGTTTGTTAGGGGTTGGTCGCCGAGCAGGGTAGTAAGGTTATGCAAGTTAAAACGATACTTGCTGTTACTGAAATCCCGCTCCGGATCATATCTATGACTCGGTGCATGCATGAGTCCTACCAAGGTATCGTATAGTAAATCATTTGTAAAATACTGATGTTCATGACTATTGAGGGCTGATACTGTTTGTGGATAGGCAGCGCGATATTGAGGAGATAAATAAATCCAGAATGGTATATGCGTCATGATAAAGTCGAATGTGTCTGGATTGTGAGATTTATCGAGACTTTCACCATGATCGGAGAAATATACCATAGCCTGAAGATTCAGTTTTTCCTTACCATATGTATAAATTTGCTGTAACAGCCAATCCGTATAGAGTTGACTGTTCGCATAGGCTTCCTGTCCGTCAGGATAACGCCCTTGTTTCCATTTACTGAATTCATGAGGATAACGGTCATTATAATAAATATGACTGCCCATGATATGAATCACGATAAAATTATTTTTGGTAGGATCCACGGTTTTGAGTAAGGGCAATAACGCTTCATCGTAGCGATCCGAGAATGCATAGGATTCATGCGCCCATTTCGTCGTATCTGCTGTTTTCGCCATTAACGAGATTGCCGTATCATATTCTCCGAATACACCTTGATTACTGAACCAGGATGTAGTGTATCCAGCTTTTTTAGCGATGTCTAAAATATTGGCGGAATCGAGGAATGGCCGATCGTCATATTGATTGCGCTCAGATAGGGCGCGTTCTAAACTGGGGATGGTCTGTACATAGGATGAATATGCATTGTCAAAGAAGATAAAGTCCTTGTTATCCGCATACATAGTCCCCTGCCAAGGTGTATCATCATAAGGAAAAGCTGGATTATACACTTTCATATAATCTCGAGAGCTCGATTCACCGATGACGAGAATGATTGTACCCGGTGTCTCTTTAGCAGCCGTATCGGTTGTATCCAAATTGAAAGAATCGAATACAAGATGATGATTATCATTATATTGCTGCATTTGTTTTACATAATCACCGGCCGAAATCCAATTGGCTACGATACATGTTTTGGGGAATAAAAAGAATGGCACGTATACGAGAAATGCGGCTATCGAGGCGATGAGCAATGCGGATCGCATAGGTCGTGTCGTGTTGAGATTTACCACATATTTCATGCCCAGATTAGACCAATATAATAAGTATGTCCAAAGGATTAGACCGATTCCGACGGCTATTAGGCCAGGGATGCCGGCGGCATTTTTTAAAAATCCGAAGGCTTCCTCCGGATTAGTCATGTATACTGCAAGAAGGCTGGCCGGAGTTAAACAATGCCAAGTTGTCATGTAGTAGCCGATTTGTAGGAACGGAATGAGGCTTAGTATCATGGAGAGGATAGCCATGATAAATGATGTCGTTTTATGGAATCGATTAGTCTGAGTGATTAGAAATTGAATTCCTGAAAGCCCCATAAAGATGAGAAGACCGAAGAGAAAATCATTGGCAAATTCATAAAAATATAGAGGCTTTACGTAGGACCAGTGAAATAGCAGCGGAAAGGTCAATGCCCATAGGATGCCGACTAATCCATATCCCAAAAACGGGCGATGAAACACGGTACAGCCCATAAAATACTGAAATAAAAATGTACCTACAATGGTAGGCACAGCTAAAATTGTAATATCTTCCACATCTAATCCTAATGTAATAGGTTCGTAGATGATGTACAGTACAATATATAACAAAATGCCTATAATACCAAAGCGAAAAATAGGATTACGTCCTATTTGCTTTATCATGGATGACATAATACAGCCTCTCTTACAAGAAAACAATAATATATAATAACTACTCTAATAAAGATAGCAGATGAATGCAAAAAAAACAATTATTTGAAAGTACTATGATAAATGCTTTATAATTATATGGTTAAATATATTATTTCTGAGGGTTGGGAATTATGGGCGATTATAATTACAAGCTGGACGTTTTCGAAGGTCCTCTTGATTTGCTGTTGCATCTTATCGAAAAACATAAAATAGATATCACCGATATTCCTATCGTGGAGATTACGAGCCAATACTTGGAGTATCTGGATAATTGGAACCATTTTGATATTTATTACAGCAGTGAATTCCTCGTTATGGCATCCACATTATTGCAAATTAAATCACGAATGCTGCTTCCCAAGGCGGAACCGGAACCGGACGAAGCGGAAGATCCTCGGGATGAGCTGGTGGCTAAGTTAGTGGAGTTTAAAAAGATTAAAGACTTCACGGCTCTACTTATGGAACGTACGTCCACATCTTCCGACTGTTTTAGCCGTCCCGAAGAAACCAGTGTGCTGGGATTAGATAATGTTTATAATTTTGAACTTTCACAGCTGTATCAGATCTTTTATCAGACATTGAAACGTGCAAGGGAAATATCTGATGAAGAATCTTTACATGAAGTTAAAGTGGAAAAGGATATATATAGTTTAGAGGATATGATTTTGTCTCTGTCCAGCCGTATTCGCCGTGGTGAAAGCCTTTATTTTAGAGAATTACTCATAGCTATTGAGACGAAGAGCGGTATGGTTACAATATTCATGGCCGTCTTGGAGTTACTTAAACAGCAAGTGATGGAAATGCGGAGCGAAGGTGAAGATATTATCTTTACAGCAACCGTAGGACAAAATTTGTAGAAAGGGGACACTATGTCGTTACCGACAAAGCATTTAGAGGCTGTTTTATTTTCTGCTGCGAAACCGATATCTCTGGATATGTTGGCGGATGTTTTCGAGCTTTCAGAACAGGAAATAGCTGATTATATTGAATCATTACAATCTGAATTGGAATTGAATGATCGGGGGATACGTGTTCGTGTATCCGGTGCCGGTGTAGAATTGGTGAGTGTCAGTGAATCAGCGCCATATGTGGGACATATCCGCAAGCGGGAAGATAAATTATCGAATGCAGCAATGGAAACATTGGCTGTTATCGCTTATAAGCAGCCTATTACAAAGGCGGAAATTGAAGAAGTCCGCGGGGTTAATAGCGATAAAATTATCAAACAGTTGCTTACCAGATCTCTCATTGCTGAACTGGGACATAAGGATACGGTAGGACGACCAATTTTATATGGCACGACGGATGAGTTTTTGCGCAGTGCCGGTGTCGAATCGATAGATGCACTGCATCAGGAAGTATCGGAAACAGAAGGGTAATATGGAACGATTACAGAAATATATTGCCAGTTGTGGTATTGCATCACGACGTAAGGCGGAGGCATTGATTGCTGAAGGTCATGTTCAGGTTAATGGCCGTAAAGTAACGGAGCTAGGCGTAAAAATCGATCCGCAAAAGGATCGCGTTAAAGTAGATGGTCAATTATTGGCACAAGAAAAACCGGTATATTATTTATTGAATAAGCCTAAAGGGGTCATCACATCCGTATCGGATCCGCAGGGGAGAGAAACCGTGTTGGATTATATAAAAAATGAATCGAAACGTATTTATCCTGTAGGTCGTCTCGATTTATATACGGAGGGATTATTATTGCTCACCAATGATGGAGAGTTGGCGCAGAATTTGACACATCCTTCAAAAGGTGTAGAAAAAACATACGAAGTTCGCATCAAAGGTCGAGTACGGGATGAAGATTTACAAATCATTGCGAACGGTGTCAATCTTGAAGACGGTATGACAGCACCGGCTACGATTATAGATCTTGGTTTTGACGATCATAACGGGATTCATGAGGTGGAGATTACAATTCACGAAGGAAAGAACCGTCAGGTACGACGCATGTTTGAGCATTTCGGATATCGCATTCACAATTTAAAGCGCATCGCTTACGGGGGGCTTACGTTAGGCGGTGTAAAGAGAGGCGGTTCGCGGGAGTTGACGCCTCGCGAGGTGAAAGCTTTAAAAGCGTTGGGGTCTGATAAGAAATGAAGCAGATCATCGTTATTGGAGGCGGCGCAGCAGGATTGATGGCGGCGGTTATCGCCGGTCGTGAAGGTGCTCGTGTCATACTGTTAGAAAAAATGAATATGGTCGGTAAGAAAATGGGAATTACCGGTAAGGGTCGTTGTAATATCACTAATAATGCGGATATGGTTGAATTTATAAAGAATACACCGGGAAACGGTAAGTTTTTATACAGCGCCTATGAGCGTTTCAGTAATGAAGATTTATTGGAGTTATTACATAGTTGGGGTCTTAAGACAAAAGTTGAACGCGGCGGTCGCGTCTTTCCCGAGTCAGATTCTGCTTTGGACGTACGCGATACGTTTATGAAAGTTCTTAAAAAGTATCATGTTCAGGTTCGACTAAATGAATCCGTAAGAGAAATTACGGTTCAGGATGGACGTGTTATAGGTGTGCGAACCGATAAAGAACGATACGCATGTGATGCGGCTATTTTATGTACAGGCGGTGCTTCCTATCCGTTGACGGGTTCTACCGGCGACGGTTATATACTGGCGGAACGAATCGGGCATACGGTAACAGATATCAGACCTTCTTTGGTACCGATTGTGACTGGTGAAACATGGGTTAAGGATATCATGGGCCTCAGTTTGCGTAATGTAGAGGTATCGGTTATCTCGAAAAATAAGGTACAGGCAAAGCAGTTTGGAGAAATGATGTTTACTCATTTCGGTATTACGGGGCCGACGATTTTGTCACTCAGTCATACGGTGGGAAAATTATTGCGCAAAAAGAATCCTCAAATTTCTATAGAGATTAATTTAAAGCCCGCTTTGACAACGGATGTATTGGATAAGCGTGTACAAAAAGATTTTGATTTATATTCAAAGAAGCAATTAACGAATGGTATGAAGGATTTGTTGCCGCAAAATCTAATACCTGTTGTTATACGCTTAGCAGAATTAGATCCTGTAAAGCCCGTTAATCAAATTACAAGGGAAGAACGTCAACGGCTATGTCATGTGTTACAACATATGACATTGACCGTAAAAGGGCTTCGCCCCGTGGAGGAGGCCATCGTTACAGCAGGCGGACTATCATTAAAAGAATTTAATCCTAAAACGCTGGAGTCTAAATTGATTCAAGGGGTATATGGTGCCGGTGAAGTGCTTGATATCGATGCTTTCACGGGCGGATATAATTTACAGGCTGCCTTTTCTACGGGCTATGTAGCGGCTATGCACGCTGTTCATGGAGATGAAGAATAGAGGATAATATGAGTTCGAAAAAAATTGCTGTTGCCATTGACGGTCCTGCAGGGGCCGGTAAAAGTAGTATTTCAAAAGTTGTAGCGAAGCAACTGGGATACTTATATATAGATACGGGCGCCATGTATCGCTCCGTTACGTGGGCTGTTTTACATGATGATATAGATCCTACTGATCAGGCGGCGGTGGAGACCATCCTTCCAACTCTGGAGTTAACGATGGAACCGGGTAATGATGCCTGTAAGGTGTTTGTACGCGGCCAAGAGGTGACCGGCTTTATCCGTACGCCTCAAGTAAACAATGCCGTTTCAGAAGTCGCTTCCCATAAAGGGGTACGCCAATATCTGGTAGAACGTCAACGTCTTTTGGCCGATGAAGGGGGCGTCATCCTTGACGGCCGTGATATCGGTTCCGTAGTCTTACCTGATGCGGAATTAAAAATATATCTAACTGCTTCTGTGAAAGCACGTGCGAAACGCAGATGGCTTGAAGTGCAAGGAACACCGAATGAACAATCTTTGGATGAGATAACTAAGAACGTAGAGCGCCGGGACGAGATGGATAAGAATCGTGAGGAATCTCCATTAGTATGTGTCGACGATGCGGTGGTAATAGACTCAAGCGATATGACTTTTGATGAAACGGTGAATCGTATATTGCAGTTGGTACAGGAGATAATTAATCATGAATAGATTTTCCACCTGGCTATGGCGTACTGCTTTTTGGTTACGCTATAAAGTCGGATACGGGTTAAAAGTTTATGGACGCGATAATTTTCCTATGGAAGGGCCAGTTATCGTTGTGCCGAATCACATGAGTAATAATGATCCGTGTATAGTCGGATATGCATTACCAAGGCATGTGCATTTTATGGCCAAACAGGAATTGTTTGTAAATCCGATTTCAAGATTCCTTTGTACCTGGCTTGGTGCATTTCCTTTGAATCGTGGTGCTATTGATAAGGTTGCTATTCGACATGCGTTAGGATTACTGAAAGCGAATAAGGTCCTCGGCATTTTTGCGGAAGGAAATCGACAGAAAAGCGGTAAACTGGGCAGATTTCATGACGGAGCGGCTTCTATCGCTCTACGCACCGGTATAGGTATCGTTCCGGTAGCTATTATCGGATCGCATAATATGCAACGGGGAAAGGTAGCGTGTATTATTGGAGAACAGATTTCAGTAGAAAAAGCAAAACCGACACCTGAGGCTATTCAAGAAGTAAATGATCGTGTAAAAAGTGAAATTCAACGCATGATAGATTCATATCACGATAATTCTATTCAGGAGATACTATGGAAATAATTTTGGCGGAAAATCACGGCTTTTGTTATGGTGTAAAACGGGCCGTTGAAATGGCGGATGATGCGGCTAATCATTGTGGAAAGAGTTATACATTAGGCCCTATTATTCATAACCCTCAAGTTGTGGGCCGCCTTGAAAGAAGAGGTGTCAGTCCCGTTCAGGCTGTATCGGATATCGAAGAGGGAACTATGATTATCCGCTCCCACGGTGTGGGGCCAGCTGTCTATGATGAAGCCGAGGAAAAAGGACTTAATGTTGTAGATGCTACGTGTCCATATGTAAAAAAAGCACAACAGGATGCGAAATCCGTCATTGAAGATGGAATGACTTTAGTGATTTTAGGTGAAAAGAACCATCCTGAGGTCAAAAGTATTAATTTATGGGCAGATAATAAAGGAATAATCATCGAAGATGAAAAATCCGCTGAAAAACTACAAATTGTGGAAAAAATGGGCGTTGTTGTACAAACAACCTTTTCACAATTTAAATTTAACAGTATAATAGACATATTAGAGAAAAAATCTAAGAATCTTAAGGTTTTCAAAACGATTTGTAATGCAACGCAAGAACGACAGAACTCTGCTGTTGAATTAGCTCGTAGTGTTGATCTTATGATTGTGATAGGCGGTAAGAATAGCGGTAACACAAACCGATTGGCAGAGGTATGTCGTGACGTTGGATGTATAACCTATCACATTGAAACCTCTACTGAATTACAACTGGAATGGTTTGACCGAGTACAGACGGTAGGGGTAACAGCAGGAGCATCGACTCCCGACTGGATTATTAAGGAGGTCATTGAGACAATGAAAGATTTTGCAGAATTATTAGCAGCAGAAGGTCAAGAAGAATTTAAGAAAGGGAATGTTGTAGAAGGTACAGTTGTTCAAGTTGAAGATGAACGTGCATATGTATCTTTTGGCTATAAAACAGAAGCCATTTTGAATAGAACTGAAATTTCTTATCCGGCACCAGAATCTGCCAAAGATGTGTTAAAGAATGGTGATGAAATTAAAGCAGTTATCATGAATCACATCAAAGAAGATAATCCTATTTATCTTTCCATGACTCGCTTGGCTAAAGATGAAGATTGGCAATACGTTATCGAAGCACAAGAAAAAGATGAAACTATCTTATGTAAAGGTATTGATGCTATTCCAGCAGGCTTGGTAGTAACTGTTAAATCCCTTCGTGGTTTTATTCCATTGTCCCAAGGTGATGTTCACTTTGTAAAATCTTTGGATAACTTGGTTGGCACAGAATTCGAAGCTAAAGTACTTGAAATCGATGAAAAGAAAAACCGTTTGGTTCTTTCCCGTCGTGCCGTATTGGAAGTAGAACGTCAAGCTAAATTAGCCGAAGCCTTGAAAAATATCACCGTTGGTGAAAACTATACAGGTGTTGTTCGCAAAATTATGCCTTATGGTGCTTTCGTAGATATCGGCGGTATTGAGGGTTTACTTCATATTTCCGACATCTCTTGGCAAAAAATCAAAAAAGTGGAAGATGTTCTTTCCGTTGGACAAGAAATCGAAGTTAAATTACAATCCTTTGATGCTGAAAGCAATAAATTATCCCTGTCCTTGAAAGCTTTGACTAAGAGCCCATGGGACGTGGCGGAAGAAACATTGCATGTAGGCGATATTATTACAGGTAAAGTTGTTCGTTTGGTTGCTTACGGTGCATTCGTGGCAGTTAACGACGACATTCAAGGTTTACTTCATATCTCTCAAATCACGAAACAACGTAATGCGAAAGTTGAAGATTACTTGAATCGTGGTCAAGAAGTTGAAGTTAAAATCATTTCTCTTAATAAAGATGAAAAGAAATTGGGCTTGGCATTGACTGAATTAATGGAAGCAAAAGAAACTGCAGAAGACGCTGAATAATTCATTGTCTAATAGAAGGCTAACCAAGGTTTTCCTTGGTTAGCCTTTTTGCGTACTGTATGGGGAATATGATAAAATATTATAATGTATTATAGTTGATAATGAGGTGAAACTATGGCAAAACCATTAGTGGCCGTCGTAGGTCGTCCAAATGTAGGTAAATCTACACTTTTTAATGCCATTGTTAATAAACGTATTTCCATCGTAGAAGATATTCCCGGTGTAACACGGGATCGTATTTACTTTGACGCGGAATGGTTAAATCGTGAATTCACGATGATTGATACAGGTGGTATTGAATTTGTAACAGAAAATAGTCATGTAATTCCTAAGATGATGCGCTTGCAGGCAGAGCTCGCTATTGAAGAGGCGGATGTTATTCTTTTCGTAGTGGATGGCAAACAGGGCATTGTTC
The DNA here is from genome assembly GCF_900187285.1 of Veillonella rodentium. Lineage (NCBI taxonomy): Bacteria > Bacillati > Bacillota > Negativicutes > Veillonellales > Veillonellaceae > Veillonella > Veillonella rodentium. The sequence goes on from NZ_LT906470.1 coordinate 932,627, forward strand.
CTGCTGATGAAGAGGTTGCCAATATTCTTAGAGCCAGCGGAAAACCTGTTGTGCTTGTAGTTAATAAGATTGACAGTGTAAATCAGGAACCGAATATTTATGAATTTTATAATCTCGGCCTAGGTGACCCTATCGGCATTTCGGCAAAGAACTTGATGAATCTCGGTGATTTATTGGATGATACGGTAAAACACTTCCCTCCGGTCGGTACGAATGTAGATGATGAGGACACCATTCATGTTGCCGTTATCGGCCGACCGAATGTGGGAAAATCCTCATTGACGAATGCGTTGCTTGGTCAAGAGCGGGTGATTGTATCAGATGTGGCAGGAACTACACGAGATTCTATCGATACGCATTGGACTCATGATGGACAGAAATTCGTTCTTATCGATACGGCCGGTATGAGGAGGAAAGCTAAAATTGAGGAAGCTGTTGAGCGGTACAGTATTGTTCGCTCATTACGTTCGGTGGATCGCTCTGATATTGTAGTGCTTGTTCTCGATGCTCAGGATGGAGTGACGGAGCAGGATAAAAAAATTGCCGGATATGCTTATGAAGCCGGTAAAGGTGTTGTTATCGTTGTTAATAAGTGGGATCTTGTAGAAAAAGATGATAAAACCACATTGCGTTTTACCGAAGATATTTACGACGAACTGGGGTTTTTACAATTTGCTCCGATACTATTTGCATCGGCCTTGACAAAACAACGCATTCATCGATTGGCGGATATGTTGAAATTCGTTTCCGAACAACAATATCGTCGTGTATCGACAGGTACGTTAAATCAATTGTTGCAAGATGCGCAAACCGTCAACCCTGTGCCATCCCGTAATGGTCGTATTCCTAAAATTTACTATATGACACAGGCCAGTGTTAAACCGCCCACATTTATTCTATTTGTAAATGAACCGGAGTTGATTCACTTCTCATATATGCGATTCCTAGAAAATCGATTGCGAGAGTCCTTCGGCTTTGAAGGAACACCGATTCGCTTGATATTACGCGGTAAAAAACGGGATGATGAAGAATGATTGATGTGATGATTATTGTATATGCTGTGTCAGCTTATCTTATAGGCTCTGTTCCCAGTGGATTAATTATTGGCAAGATATTTTTTAATACGGATGTACGTCAATACGGATCTAAAAATATCGGTGCTACCAATACGTATCGGGTTATAGGTCTTAAAGCGGCTTTACCGGTATTTTTATGTGATGCTTTAAAGGGGGCTGCCGGGGTTTTATTACTATCGTCTTATGGACCTATGTATATGATCCTAGGTGGTATTTTGGCTATGATAGGGCATAATTGGTCTCTATTTTTGGGTTTTAAAGGCGGTCGCGGTGTTGCAACTGGACTTGGCGTGCTTATTGCATTATCTCCTATAGTAGCCGGCATTTGTCTTTTTGTCTGGACTGTTATTGTGTATATGACGAAACTTGTGTCATTAGGATCTATCATAGCCGCTGTATTGGTACCATTTTTGATGTTTTTTACAGGTGAATCGTATTGGTTTGTTGGATTTGGCGCTTTAGCCGGTCTTTTTGTAGTGATACGTCACCGGGATAATATTAAACGTCTATTGGCTGGTAATGAGTTGAAAGTAGAACGAATAAAAAAGGATGAATGATATGAACGTAGTTGTTATCGGATCCGGTAGTTGGGGAACGGCATTAGCCATAAAATCCGCATTAGCGGGAAACACTACAACTATATATTGCCGTCGTCCTGAATTCGGAAAACAATTGGCTATCGATCACGAGAATAAAGAATATTTACCGGGGGTTATTTTACCCGATTCTTTACAATTCAGTTCGGATTTGGAGGCCTGTATTCGCAATGCTCAGATTGTGTTGATGGTAACTCCGTCTGTCCATGTTCGAACCAGCCTTGAGGCAATACAACCTTATGCACATAAGGAACAGTCTTATGTGTTATGTTCAAAAGGGGTGGAACAAACTACAGGAAAATTGTTGACTACCGTTATGTCCGAGATATTAGGTTCTGTAGGATGTAACTTAGCTGTTTTGACAGGTCCGAACCATGCGGAGGAGGTAGCCCGGAATCTACCGGCTGCCGCCGTATTGAGTACGGAAAATCTTGATGTGGCCATCAAATTACAAAATGCCTTGCATAGTCAAAATTTTAGAATATATTCCAGTACGGATTTAATCGGTGTTGAACTGGCCGGTGCGACAAAGAATATCATTGCACTGGCGGCGGGAATTGTGGACGGTTTGGCATTAGGGGATAACTGTAAAGCCATGCTTCTGACGCGCGGCCTTCATGAAATGACGCGTTTCGGTGTTGCTTTAGGGGCGAAAAAAGAGACCTATGCAGGTCTTGCCGGCATGGGTGATCTTATTGCTACCTGCATGAGCGGTCACAGCCGTAATCGTTCTGCGGGACAACAATTAGCTGATGGCAGGACGATGGATGATATCATGCAGCATACCAATATGGTGGTAGAAGGTTTTTTTGCGACGGATATCATTCATAAGATGGCTGAAGAACATGATATAGAGATGCCAATTACAGCGGCTTTACACGATGTATTGCATCAGAAAATAACACCTGCTGCAGCATTAGAAGAATTGATGGGACGAAATAGTAAAATTGAAGTATCATAAGTAAAAGATACTTTTATTTTGGTTATTTATATACTATAATTAATGAGTATAATCTTGTGAGGATTGTATGCGAATTATTGGCGGAACTGCGAAGGGGCATGCTATTAAAGCGCCAAAGGGAATGAATACTAGACCTACACTGGATCGAGTTCGTGAAAGTGTATTCAATGTGTTGGCTAATAGGGGAATTTACGGTACAGATGTATTGGACCTTTTTTCCGGTACCGGTGCCGTAGCAATCGAATCGTTGAGTCGCGGTGCTGCTCGGGCAGTGGCCGTTGACTGTAAAACGGGGAAATTGATTTTAGAAAATGCCGTGCATTGTCGTGTCGATGATCGATTACAGATTATCCCGAGAAAACTTTCACAAGTGAAAAATTATATAGAAGGACAGCAGTTCGACTATATTTTTTCTGACCCACCATATGAGCATGGATTTATACAGGATACTATTGATTTCGTGGTAGTGAACAATTTGCTAAAATCTTCAGGGGTTTTACTGTTGGAACATCATAAGGATGAAGTGTTTACATTACCTGAATCATGGGATTGTATCAAAGTACAAAAATTTGGTTATACGATGGTTTCCTATTTTGTAAATGCTGCTGAAAGGAGTTAGACCTGTGCGTATAGGTATATGTCCGGGGAGTTTTGACCCAGTTACAAATGGACATGTTGATATTTTTGAGCGGGGCAGTCGGTTGGTGGACAAGCTGATTATCGCGGTCAGCACTAACCCGAACAAAAACTCTTTGTTCACGATGGAGGAACGGGTCGAGATGATTCGAAATTCCGTCCAACATATTCCGAATGTTGAAATTGACTGTACAGGTGGTTTACTCAATGAATATGTAAAGTCTAAAAATGCGACCATAATTATTCGCGGTTTACGTGCATTGAGTGATTTTGAATACGAGTTTCAGCGCGCTTTGTTTGCAAAATATTTGGATGATGACATTGAGACTGTTTTTATTATGACAAATAATAAATATTCTTTTGTCAGCTCCACAGGTATTCGTGAACTGGCTAAATTCGGTGGAAAACTGGATGGTCTCGTTCCGGATGATGTAAAGTTAAAACTTGAAGAACGCTTTAATACGGTACATAATAAATAGGAGTGATTTGTATGAAAACAGAAAAATTATTAGAAGATTTAGAGGTTCTTATTGAATCCAGCAGTCGTATTCCCATGACTACTAAACGCATGGTAGAAGAAGATGAAATTATGCGTATTATTGACTCCATTCAAGAATCTTTACCGTTGGAGCTTGATGAATCACGTCGTATCGTAGCTGAGAAGGATAAGGTGTTGGCTGATGCCCAACGTCAGGCTGAAACATTAATCGATCAGGCGAAGGATTACATCGCTAAATTGACTGCTGAAAGTGAATTGGTTAAACAGGCTCAGGAACAGGCCAATCAAATCATCAATGCAGCAAATCAGTCCTCTGAAGAATTGAAAGCCAGCTCGATTCAATATGCCGGCGATGTTCTTAAATATGTGGAAAACAACTTAGAAAAAACATTGGAAAGTTTACGTCAGAACCGTGAAAGCTTGAAACAAACGGAAGAACGGACGGAAGAAAATCAGTAATAGAAAAATTATATTAAAAAAGGCTATATGCAGCTGGTGCTGCATATAGCCTTTTTTCACTCGATATAGTTTTCAGGTTTTTTAGGTTCTACAATCATGGTTTGATGCGTATTGAATATGACAAATCCGAGAGGAGACCCAGGTGGCTTTTTAATATTTTTTATATAGGTGTAGTCAACAGGCACTTTACTGCTTTCACGAGCTTTACTGAAGTATGCCGCGTATTGGGCTACTTTGGATATAATCATATCATCCGGCTCCACATTAAGTCTTAGGATGAGATGTGAGCCCTGAATTTCCTGTGTATGGAACCAGATATCAGTAGGTTTGGCAAAGCGATGTGTTAAATATTCGTTTTGTTGATTGTTGCGTCCGATGAAGATCTCGCCTTCATCTATTGTGAGGTGAATGTAATTGGATTTCCCCAATTTATAGGACAGAGGCTTTTTGGATTTTTTGATAATCCCCGCATCCATACATTCTCTGCGAATTTCTTCGAGACTTTCACGGGTAGTGGCAAGGGAGATACTGTATAAGATGGACTTTAAATATTCCAACTTCGTTGTGCTCGCATTGAGCTGGTACTTACCGCTGACCATACGATTTTTAAGTTTTGTATATAATTTATAATACCATTGTGCATTCTCGACGATCGTCAATTGAGGTTTCAATGGAATGGTTAATATTTCATTGTTTTCAGATAAAAGATTCGGTAATTCTATGGATGGTTGATATTGAACCTGCAGATGAGCGTTGATCATCAAAATATCACCGTATAATTTATAAGTTTCCATCTTTTCCGTATCATCTAATTCAGTTTTAATTTTTTGATGACGTGTTTCTTCCTTCTTGATGGCTGCGGTGAGAAGTTTTTCAAGCTCCTTATCCGCAGTGTGAATCGATTTTGTGGAATGAATGGATTCTTCTAATGCCTCTGAAATGGTTTCGTAGATTTTGATAATTTCATAGTTATGCAGAGGAAGTGAGGCGTAAGCTTTTTTGTGATTGCTATTCTCTAATATATAGAGCCCCGAGCTTGAGCCTAAGTCCATACGAAGGCTGTAGAGTGCCTGTGCCAGATTGTTCATTTCCGCATCTGATATGGATTCTATGGATACGTCTCCTGCTAGTAGTGTTCGGTGCAGTACTTCATCTAAAAGCGGCTTGCCGAAGCCGTTAAAGATAGATCGGATGGATTCCTGAACTGTACCGGCACCAAAGGAGGTAAGAAGATTCAGTATTTCCGTTTTATTGAAGTCCATCAAATTGACGCGATTGGCATTTGGCGGTAGTTCATATGTTAATTTAGGGCCAATCGATCGCTCGCGATTCATGAGGGGCGAGACATGGATGAGAGATTCCAGAATTATATTATCCTGTACAAAAATACAGTTGGAATACTTGCCCATCAATTCCACATAAATATAGGTGGAATTGATGGCCCCGTCCATTTCCAACTTATCCGACTGGATACAAAGTATTCTGTCGCCGTTAATCTGTTCAACCTTTACAATACGACTGCCTTCGATATGTTTGCGTAGAAACATACATAAGGAACTCGGTTCTTTTGGCAGGTCCTGAAGCGGATGGCTTAGATACAGTGCCGGATTGGAGCCTACGGTAATGATCAGATTCTGATCTTCGTTGTGTGCACGTATTTTGAATAATAGCGTGGTTTTATCGATCTGGTATAATTTTTGTATTTGTCCTGTCTGTAATCGCTCGTGCAGTTCCTTGGCGAGTACGGACATGGTAAGTCCATCTAAATTCATGGCTATCCTTTCATAAATGAATGGTATAGAAATATAGTTTAGTATACCACAGAGCGAAGAGATTTCTTAGTATTTGAACAGCAAAAATGAATATTTCGTGGTACAATAAGAGAAACTGTAAGGAGGATGGTCCATGAAGAGTATGACAGGTTTCGGCTGCGGTACTGCTACTGCAGACAACCTTACTTGCACGGTTGAAATCAAATCCGTCAATGCACGATATTTAGATTTATTTATACGAAGTCCAAAACAAGTCAATCCTTTTGAAAATCTTATTCGAGAGCAGATACAACAACATATCGCTCGCGGTAAGGTAGAAGTATCCGTATCGATACAAGACGCAGGGGAACGGCCAAAAACTTTCACCATCAATTGTGTGCTGCGCGAGCAAATTCAGGAGATGTTGGTGGAGCAGGGATTTTATACAACCATTAAAGAGGTGCCCTTATCGGCTGTTATGTCCGTATCAAATGAATGGATTCAACAACAGGATGAACCTGTTGCGGAAGATGTCATGATATCCGTTGTGACGGAGGCGACGAGTCGGGCTGTTGCACAGTTATTACAGATGAGAAGTGAGGAAGGTCATCATATTCAAGAGGATTTGTTAAGTCGAATTTCTACGTTGAAATCAACGATTCAACGTATCGATGAAAATAAATCGGTTGCCGTAGAGAATTATCGAAATCATATTATATCAAAGATTAAAGACTATTTAATAGAGCTGGAAGCGAGTATCAGTGAGGACAGATTTTTGCAGGAAATTGCAATTCTTGCAGATAAGACCGATATTACTGAAGAGATTGTCCGATTTACCTCACATGTGGTACAATTAAAAAACACACTTATAGATGAGAATCCTATAGGACGTAAGCTTGATTTTATCCTGCAGGAGATGAATCGAGAGGTGAATACTATCGGCTCCAAAACAGTTGATTCAAATGTTACGGAGTGGGTCGTTCATTTAAAATGTGAGTTGGAAAAAATTAGAGAGCAAGTACAGAATGTGGAGTGATAGGAGGTCCATGAATGAGTATTCAATTATTGAATATAGGTTTTGGCAATATGGTATCTGCAAACCGGGTTATGGCCATCATCAGTCCCGAGTCGGCGCCGATCAAGCGTATGGTACAGGATGCCAGAGACAAGGGTTTACTCATTGATGCTACATATGGACGTAAAACTCGTGCTGTATTAGTTATGGACAGCGGTCAGATTGTATTATCTGCAATTCAGCCGGAAACCGTAGCACATCGAATTGTGCAATATGATGTAGATGAAGATACAGTAGAAGCATAGGAGTATATATGTCAGACAGAGGATTGTTAATCGTTATATCCGGGCCGTCTGGTGCAGGTAAAGGAACCATTTGTTCTAATATTCGAAAAGAAATGCCGAATTTAGTCTACTCTGTTTCCATGACGACACGTAAGCCACGAGTCGGCGAGGAGGAAGGCGTAAATTACTTTTTCCGATCAAAGGATGAATTTGAATCTCTTTTGGCGGAAGATGCCTTTCTGGAGTATGCTAAAGTATATGATAATTACTATGGCACACCTAAGCAGCATGTAATGGATCTATTGGATGAGGGTAAAAGTGTACTGTTGGAAATCGATATACAGGGGGCGATGCAGGTAAAGGAACGCTTTAGTGATGCCGTATTTATCTATATCGTACCTCCGTCCTTAACAGAGTTATCCGAGCGGCTGCATAATCGAGGAACCGATGCAAAAGAGGTCATTGATAAGCGTTTATCTTTAGCGTGTTCCGAACTAGCATTGGCGCATCGCTATGATTATATTGTTGTCAATGATGATTTAGCGGATGCTTCGGAGAAGGTAGCCTCTATCTTGCGGGCCGAGTCCTGTAAGATCAGTCGCAATAAAGAACAAATTCAATTTATTTATAAGCAATATCAAGAGTCTAAGGAGAAGTGATAGTATGATGGTAAAACCTCCATTGAAAGCATTAGAAAATCAAGTAGACAGCAAGTATACATTGGTAACATTGGCAGCAAAACGAGCTCGTGAGCTCACTGACGGCAGTCCTTGCCTTGCTGAACATACACATGCTACCGACAAGCCTGTATCTTTGGCATTTTATGAAATTGCTGAAGGTGAAGTCACTTATAAACGCACTAAAGAAGGCATTAAATAAAATGAATCAATTCCTTGTATCGTTGATACAAGGAATTTTTAAAAGGAGTAGACTATGCAGGGAAAACATGTGGTTGTCGCCGTATCTGCAGGAATTGCAGCCTATAAAGCTATAGAAGTTGTCAGCCGCCTTCGCAAAAAAGGGGCCGAAGTTAAGGTTGTTATGACTAGAAATGCCACTCATATCGCATCGCCGTTAACCTTTGGTGAAATAAGCGGCTATCCTGTGGCTTTGGATATGTTTGAGCAAATTCAGAATTGGGATGTAGAACATATTGCTTTGGCTACATGGGCCGATGCTTATATAGTTGTACCGGCAACCGCCAATGTAATAGCTAAAATTTATGCGGGCATTGCCGATGATATGCTGACTACGACTATTTTGGCTACAACAGCACCAAAATTTATCTGTCCGGCGATGAATACGGAAATGTATAATAACCAAATCACACAGCGGAATATAGAGGGGCTGAAAGCCCTTGGATATCACGTCCTTGAACCGTCCAGCGGCTGGCTTGCATGCGGTGTGACCGGGATCGGCCGTCTACCGGAACCCGAGGAGATTGTAGCGTGGCTTGAAGCAGAACTCTGTGCTACTGAAGAGTTTTCAGGAAAAACCGTACTAGTTACGGCCGGAGGCACTCAAGAAAATATCGATCCCGTCCGCTATATAGGGAATCGTTCCAGCGGCAAAATGGGCTATGCCATTGCTGCGGAAGTACAGAAAATGGGGGCTCGTGTTATCTTAGTGAGTGCACCGACATCACTCGATGTGCCTCATGGGGTGGAATATGTACCCGTCGATTCGGCTATATCTATGCAGGAAGCGGTTGAGTCTCGATATAAAGATGTCGATGTGGTCATCATGGCTGCTGCAGTGTCTGACTTTAGAGTTCTTAACAAAGCGGATCATAAAATAAAAAAAATGGATTCCATGACGTTAGAACTTGTTAAGAATCCGGATATATTGCAAGGCTTAGGCGTGCATAAAACGCATCAATTATTAGTCGGTTTTGCTGCAGAAACACAGGATGTCGTTGCATATGGACAGGATAAGGTACATAGAAAACATCTGGATATGCTAGTTGCCAATGATGTAAGCAAGAGTAATGCGGGTTTTAATGTGGATACAAATGAAGGGTATTTTTTGTATCCCGATAAAGAACCGCGGGTTATTCCTAACATGAAAAAAACGGAATTGGCCAAATGTATTCTTACGGAAGTGGCTGAGCTAATGAAATTAAAGTGTACAAAATAACTTTTTAACATGTTTGTATATGGGTTTATAGAGAGAAGGAAAGTGTTAGTTAAATGTTTGCAATACAAAGGGCATATCGTCAAGGCGGGTTAGCAAGATCGCAGTGGAGTAATAATATTATTGCCGGACTGGTAGTCGGCGTTGTAGCGTTGCCGTTGGCGATGGCCTTTGCCATTGCCAGTGGTGTAACGCCGCAGGCAGGTATATATACAGCCATTATAGCAGGTATATTCGTGTCTCTTTTCGGAGGTTCACAAGTACAGATTGCGGGCCCTACGGGAGCGTTTATCGTTCTGCTCAGCAGTATTGTGGTAAACTACGGATTTGAAGGCTTGCAGATTGCCACCATGATGGCCGGTATTATGCTCATTCTTATGAGTACGGCTAAATTGGGTACTGTTATTCGTTTTATTCCAACCCCTGTGATTATGGGCTTTACAGCAGGTATCGGAGTGACCATTTGGGTTGGACAATGGCCTTATTTCTTTGGTTTTCCGTCATTACCGTATATGGAGCATTTTCACGAAAAATTATGGCTCATGATTCAATCATTGCCATATTTGGATATTCCCACTCTGTGTATTGCATTGCTTAGTCTTGTTCTATTGCTGATATTGCCTAAGATTCCATATATCAATAAAATACCTGCTCCTATAGTAGCTATGATTGTCGCTACAGTGATTCAGAGTTACTATCAATTCCCTACGGTAAAGACTATAGGTAGCGCTTTTGGAGGTATTCCTCAAGGTCTACCGGAATTTTCCATTCCAAATCTTTCATTGGATAAGATATTCTCGTTAATTGGCCCTGCTTTTACCATCGCCATGTTAGGTGCGATTGAATCTCTGTTATCTGCCGTTGTGGCCGACGGCATGAGCGGAACGAAGCATGAATCTAATACGGAATTATTCGGGCAAGGGGTAGCTAATATTGTAGCCCCTTTATTCGGAGGAATTGCGTCGACAGGGGCTATTGCAAGGACGGCGACCAATATTCGACAAGGTGGAACATCACCTATTGCGGGAATTGTTCATGCTATCGTATTGGTTGCTATTCTACTGTTTTTGGCTCCATATGCCGTGTATATCCCATTGGCATCGATGGCCGCGATTTTATTCGTCGTAGCTTACAACATGAGTGATGTACCGCGATTTATTAAAATGATTATATTGGCACCGCAAGCGGATCGAATCATATTGATATTAACATTCTTTTTGACGATCTTTACGGATTTAGTCGTAGCCGTTAATGTGGGGGTTATATTGGCGGTATTGCAATTCATGAGAAAAATGGTGAGAACCATTGATGTTCATGAGATGAGTTGTGAGGAACTGTCGGCACAAGTTAAACATGAGGTTACCATTCACCCAGAAATTATGGTATATACCGTTGAAGGTCCCTTATTTTTTGGCGCTATCAGCGCTTTTGAAAGGGCTCTTAATTCCATACATAAAGATCCTAAATTTTTAATTATCCGATTTGGACAAGTTCCATTTGTAGATTTAACCGGTCTTCGTATCTTGCGAGGTATTATCGAAGAATTACAGAAAAGAGGTATAGAGGTTTTGCTGAGTGATGTCAATTATGATATACGTCACGAAATGTATAAATCTGATTTCTTAACGATTTTAGGCCGACATCATATGTATCGCCAGTTTGAAAGTGCTTTACATAAAGCGGAACATGATTTGGCCGTTAAAATATCTTGATTTATACTAACAAATACACTATAATGATCCTGTAACTCATCAAGAGTAGTGGAGGGACAGGCCCTGCGAAGCTACAGCAACCATTCCAAGGGGAAAAGGTGCTAATTCCTATGGTGCGAGCCATTAGATGGGAGGTCTCTCATGAGTTCATGGGAGGCTTTTTTTATATTAGGAGGATAAAATGGCAGAAAAACATATGTTTTTTACTTCTGAATCAGTTACTGAAGGCCATCCAGATAAAATAGCTGACCAAATTTCCGATGCTGTTTTGGATGCGATTATTGAAAAGGATCCTGCTGCTCGTGTAGCTTGCGAGACTCTGGTTACGACCGGTCTTGTTCATGTGGTAGGTGAAATTTCTACTAATGTCTATGTAGACATTCCTCGCATCGTACGCGATACTATTCGTGAAATTGGTTATACTCGTGCGAAATTCGGATTTGACTGTGATACATGTGGTGTACTGGTGTCTATTGACGAACAATCTTCTGATATCGCTATGGGCGTTGATGAAGCGCTCGAATCTAAAGACGGTCGCGGTGAAGTATTGGATAAAATCGGCGCCGGTGATCAAGGCATGATGTTCGGTTATGCATCTAATGAAACGCCGGAATTTATGCCGATGCCGATATCTTTGGCGCATCGCTTATCCCGTCGTCTTACAGAAGTTCGTAAGGATGGTACCTTATCATATTTGCGCCCGGACGGAAAGACACAGGTAACCGTAGAATATGTTGACGGTAAACCGAAACGTATCGATACGATTGTTATTTCCACACAACATAGTCCGGAAGTAACGCAAGAACAAATTAAAAATGATCTTAAGCGTTATGTCATTGATGCTGCGTTACCTGTGGAATTCGTTGATGAGAATACCAAATTTTTTATCAATCCTACAGGCCGTTTTGTAATCGGCGGTCCTCATGGTGATGCAGGTCTTACAGGACGTAAAATTATCGTCGATACATATGGCGGTATGGCTCGTCATGGGGGTGGTGCTTTTTCCGGTAAAGATCCATCCAAGGTTGACCGCTCTGCTGCATATGCTGCCCGTTATGTAGCAAAGAACGTTGTAGCTGCAGGTTTGTCTGATAAATGTGAAGTTCAGGTGGCATACGCTATCGGCGTTGCTCATCCGGTATCCATTTTAGTTGATACATTTGGTACGGCACATATCGGAGAAGAAAAAATTCAGGAATTGATTAAGAAACATTTTGATTTACGCCCTGCGGGTATCATTGAAATGCTCGACTTATTGAAACCTCATTATCGTAAGACGGCTGCGTATGGTCATTTTGGCAGAACAGATGTTGATCTCCCTTGGGAACGTACAGATAAAGCTCAAATTTTAAGACAAGAAGCTGGCTTATAATGAAAAAGGTCTTGGTAGAACTTCTACTGAGACCTTTTATAGTAAATTGAAGGATGTGAACCTATGCGTGTTGCACAGATTATTATTAATCGACCGGCTAAACAACTACATAAACCGTTAAGCTATTTAATGCCGAAAAAATTCGGTACTGTTTTACCCGGTACACGTGTATTGGTTCCTCTTGGTAATAGTCGAGAGGAAGGAATCCTTATCGGGTATACCGAATTAACGGAGTCTCCCGAGTTTACATTGCGTAATATAGTGCAGATTTTAGATAGTGAACCGTGGTTTACACCGGAAATGATGGATACGGCAAGACGACTAAATGAATATTATCTTTGCTCCTATGGTGATGCATTACGTCTTTTTACGGTTCATAAAACGTTAAAGTCCTATGAAGCTCCGAAAGAGGAATGGCTTGTAGTCACTCCGGATTTTTCTGTTGATCAATTTAGCGGACGTAAAAGAAAACAACGTGAACTGGCTGCCTATTTGCTTGAGGTTGGGGGTGCTTCCAAGGCTTTATTATTGGCTAAAGGTTATTCCCGTATGGTTATCAAGCAGGTAAGCGAAGCTCATGGTATCGTTGTAGAATCCCGATTCAAAGCTACAAAAACGGTTTTCGATGAGTTATTGACGGAGGAATATAAAATTCCCTTATCAGAGGCGCAACAGAAGGCTTATGAGTCAATTCAATATGCTATGGATCATCATGTTTATCAGCCATTTTTACTTCATGGAGTTACGGGGAGCGGCAAGACACAGATTTATTTGCGAGCTACCGCTCGCTGCATCAGTCAGGATAAAACCGCTATCATTTTGGTGCCGGAAATTATTTTAACTGATCAGATTGTTCGTCGTTTTGTGGAAACCTTTGGGGATGAAGTCGTTGTTTTTCATAGTAAACTAACTGTGCAGCAGCGCAATAACAATTGGGAACGATTGCGTCGTAAAGATAGTCATATCATTATCGGCGCTCGGTCCGCAATATTTGCACCGGCCGAAGATATCGGTCTCATCGTTGTCGATGAAGAGCATGATACATCTTATAAGCAGGAAGATATGGTGCGTTATCATGCAAGAAATGTTGCATTATGGCGTGGTGAAGCACATGGATGTCCGGTGATTCTCGGGTCTGCAACACCTTCTGTAGTATCCTATCACAAGGCACAAAACGGTACATATCGGTTATTGGAGTTACCGAACCGTATTTTTGAACAACCGATGCCTTCCGTATCGATTGTGGATATGAAAGAAGAAATGTTGCACGGTAATTATTCTGTATTTTCCGATGCCATGATGCATCTTATTCAACGTACATTGGATGAGCATAATCAGATGATTATACTTTTGAATCGTCGCGGTTACAGCACATTTGTTATGTGTCGTGATTGTGGGGAGACGATTATGTGTCCTCACTGTGATGTGGCTATGGTATATCATCAGGCCGGTGAGGAGTTACGTTGTCATTATTGTGAACATCATGAACCGATTCCTGCTGTTTGTCCAAAATGTAAAAGTAAGCGTATCAAGTTTTTCGGATCCGGCACACAAAAGGTAGAGGAAGAACTGAGAGCCCACTTTCAACATGCCCGCATCGCAAGGCTGGATCAGGATGTAACGAAGCATAAGCAAGCAGCGGAGGATATACTTCACGATTTCGGTAATCATAAATATGATATTTTATTGGGTACTCAAATGGTATCTAAAGGGCATGATTTTAAGGGTGTAACTGCCGTTGGCATTTTGACGGCGGATTCAGTTTTAAATATACCCGTTTATTCCGCATCGGAGCGAACGTTTGATTTATTGACACAAACGTCAGGACGAGCTGGTCGTGGAGATAAAACTGGTCATGTCGTTATACAAACATATAATCCTTTAAATTATGCTATAATAAAGAGTAAGACTCATGATTATGTAGGCTTTTATCATGAAGAAATACAGAATCGTGAAGCCCTTGGTTATCCACCGTTCCGTCAAATGATTCATATGGTCGTACGTCATCAGGATATGAATACGCTGGAATCTGTTGCTAATTGCATAGTAAATGATTTGGAACGTCATAAGGGAAATCTGGATATAACAATTAACGGACCTTATGAAACAAGTATCAAAAAGGTTCGTGATATGTACCGTTTAGCGATTATGATTCGCGGTACTGATTTGACTGATATGAAGAAATATATATATCACTCGTGGATTTTTACGCAAGAAGGATTACTTATCGATGTAGATCCTGTGTAGTGTAGGAGAATTTATGGCGGTATTAGATGTGATTAAGGCGGGTCATCCGGTACTGAAACAAGTGGCGGAGCCTGTTGACTATGTAAACAAAAAATTAAGAGCACTTATTGATGATATGGCGGAGACTATGTATGAAACTCAAGGGGTTGGCCTTGCAGCGCCACAGGTGGCCGTATCGAAACGCATTATCGTCGTTGATGATCAGGTAGGTAGCGGACTCATCGCTTTAATCAATCCTGAGATTATGCATGCTGAAGGTACACAGGTAGGACCGGAAGGGTGTCTAAGTGTTCCCGGTTATTTTGGCGATGTGGAGCGATTTGAAAGGATTACCGTGAAGGGGATTGATCCTTATAATAAAAAGGTCACAATTAAAGCCGAAGGATTTTTGGCGCGAATTTTTCAACATGAAATCGATCACTTAGAAGGACATTTATTTATTGAAAAAGCGACGAATTTACGATTAATATCGGATCATCCGGAGGAGAAAGAAATTGTCTAGTAAAAAATCGCTACGTGTTGTATTTATGGGAACACCGGATTTTTCCGTTCCCACATTAGAAGCGTTGGTGCGGTCTGACTTTTCTGTTGTAGGCGTATATTGTCAGCCTGATAAACAAAAAGGGCGGGGCAAACAGGTACAGATGCCGCCCGTAAAAATGGCTGCACTGGCTCATGATTTGCCTGTTTATCAACCTGTTACGTTGCGGGATGAGACGATTCAGGCCCAATTGGAACAGCTGAATCCGGATATGATCGTTGTCATCGCATATGGAAAGATTTTACCGCCATGGTTAATTCGACTTCCCCAATATGGATGCATCAATATTCATGCCTCTGTCTTACCGAAATATAGAGGGGCGGCACCGATTCATTATGCAGTTCTAAATGGTGATAAAGAAACCGGCGTTACCATCATGCATATGGATGATGGCCTTGATACGGGGGATATTATTGACATTGTTAAGACGGATATTCTGCCGGGGGAAACTACGGGTGAACTTTTTGACCGTATTGCACAACTTGGCGCAGATACGATTGTACCTGTTTTACATCGTTGGGTTAACGGTGAAATTAATGCTGTTCCTCAGAATGATGAAGAGGCAACACATACTGCGAAGATTACAAAGGAAATGGGGCTTATTGATTGGAATCGGTCGTCCGTATCCATTGTCAATTTGATTCGCGGTCTTAATCCGGCGCCCGGCTGTTATACATTCTTAGGGGGTAAGCGGTTAAAGATATGGCGTGCAGATTCTGTTGAACAGATTCTTGCTGATGATAATAACATTGTTCTCAACGGTAAATCGGTGATGATCCGATCCGATTGTACTCCGGGAACTATTGTTTCACATGCGGACGGATTGATTGTCGCTACCGGAGATCATGGCTTTATCCGTCTTATCGATGTTCAACCGGAGAACAAAAAACGGATCAGTGCAAATGATTTTGTAAATGGTCATCAAATAAAGGACGGGATGGTTTTTGGAAACCAAATCTAAGCAATACGAAACATTTCCTTTGTATCTTGTACTATCCACTTTGACTTGTGCCATTTTGACCGGGTTTTTGAGCTTTCTCATGTATCTTTTATGGCCCGGACTTTTAAAATTACACTCTATGGCGCCTCTGATTATCTGTGTAATTCTGGTTCTAATTATTTGTATCATATGGTTTTTATGTGTTTCATTAATTGTGGCCTCTACGGGGATAGTTAAATTACATCCTGTTATTTTGCGCCTAGCAAACCGATTTATATATGGACTGTTTCCTTTATCATTGACCCTCGGTAAATTGAGAGGGATTACAAAGGATCGGTTACGTCAGTCGATGATCGATCTGATCAATCATTTGGTCACACTTGATATGTATACTGTTGAATCGGAACGGATTCTTTTATTGACGCCACATTGTCTACAGGAAAGTTCCTGCGTGCATAAGATAACTCATGATGTAAATAATTGTAAACAGTGCGGCCGATGTCAGGTGGGGGATCTATTACAAATAGCGAGGGACTACGGATGCCGATTTATCGTTGTTACCGGCGGGACGTTGGCGCGTCTGAAGGTGGAAGAGGCACGTCCAAAGGCGATTGTGGCCATTGCGTGTGAACGAGATTTAGCAAGCGGTATGGCTGATGTATTTCCGATTCCTGTAATCGGTGTATTAAATGAGCGCCCTAACGGGCCTTGCTGTAATACAAAGGTTGATTCCGAACGTGTTCGTACAGTAGTTGAACAATTGATTGGTAGGAATAATCATGATATTAGTTAAGAATAAGCAACAACCGAATATACGTTTATTGGCTGTGGAAGCATTGTCTGACATCAATCGCAACGGTGCCTATGCGAATATAAAGCTGCAGGAATATTTGCGAACTTATCATTTAGAGGATTTGGATCGCCGATTCTTCACTGAACTCGTTTATGGGGTTATTCGCAGAAGAAATTATTTAGATGCCGTTATTGTTCATTTCACTAACAGGCCTATAAAAAAATTATCATCCATGGTCGTTGAGATCTTGCGCCTCGGTATTTATCAAATATTATATATGGACAAGGTTCCTGAAAGTGCGGCAGTGAATGAATCTGTTAAATTAGCAAAAAAATTAACGCGAGGTTTATCAGGCTTCGTCAATGCCGTCATGAGGTCCGTATTGCGTGAAAGGGATAGTATCTCCATCGGTGAATTGGCTACATCTGAAGCGGAAGAAATATCATTTATCTATAACCAACCTCTATGGCTTGTGGAATTGTGGTTAAACGAAATGGGAAAAGATAAAACTATAGATCTTTGTTCCTGGTTTAATGAACAATCTCGTTTAACAGCTCGTATAAATACGATTAAGGTGAGTGTTGATGAATGCTTACAGGAGTTGCGCGCATTAGGTTGGACCGTTGACCAGGATGAATATATTCCCGAATGTATTTATATCGATGGACATCAAGGCCGTTTGGAAAAGGCACGTCCTGTTTTGGACGGTCATATCACGTTTATGGATAAAGCATCCATGCTTGTAGCCCATGTAGTTAATCCTCAACCGGGTGAACGTATTCTGGACTGTTGTGCTGCACCCGGTGGCAAGTCAATGCATATGGCAAGCTTAATGGAAAATACAGGCGCTATCATGAGTTGTGATATATATGAACATAAATTACAATTAATGCGGTCCAATGCCGAACGGCTCGGTGTTTCCATTATCTCCATGAAATTACAGGACGGACGGACCTTGCCTGATTCGTGGATTAATCAATTTGATCGTGTCCTGGTGGATGCACCATGTTCAGGATTAGGGATTTTACAAAAAAAACTTGATATGCGTTGGCGTAAGTCGAAAGAGTTACTATGTGAACTGCCGACGTTACAATTGGAAATTCTGGAGCGCGCATCCAAAATGGTGAAGCTAGGGGGCTATCTCATATATTCAACTTGTACTTTAAATCACGGTGAAAACGGGGATGTATTAGAAAAGTTTCTGGAACACCATAAAGACTTTGTTATTGAACCTGTAGAATTGAAAGGACTACCTTCATCTAAGGATGGTATGATTACAACCTATCCTCCTCGGGATGATATGGATGGATTCTTTATGGCTCGTATGAAGCGCCTATCATAATCAAAAGAAATGGAGAATTTATGATAGAATTACTGGGTAAGTCTTTAGAAGAGTTACAAATTATTTTCAAGAATCATAATATACAAAAATTTCGAGCAAAACAGTTACTTGATTATATATATCACAGGTATGTTTTTGACTTTCAGGAAATGACACAGTTTCCAAAAGATTTACGGCAGTGGTTAACGGATAATTGTGTTATATCTATACCTGCATTAATTACAGAATCGATTGCACCTGACGGCAAGACCCGTAAAATCTTACTGGAAATGAATGACCACAGTAGGGTTGAAGCGGTGTTGATGGAGCAGCATTACGGCTATTCCGTATGTGTTTCTTCCCAAGTGGGGTGTGCGATGGGGTGTGTGTTCTGTGCTTCTACGCAGGGCGGTTTATATCGTGATTTAACGGTAGCGGAAATCGTGGGTCAAGTTGTTATCTTTGGACAAATCATAAAGCAGCCGATTCACTCTGTTGTTGTAATGGGGGCCGGCGAGCCGCTTCAAAATTATGATAATGTATTGAATGCTCTTAAGTTATTACATGATCCTACGATCTGTAATATCAGTTATCGTAAGATGACCATTTCTACTTGTGGTTGGGTTCCTAATATATATAAGCTCGCTGATGAAGGTTTACCGATTACGCTCGCATTGTCATTGCATGCGACAACTGATGATATTCGACGTAGTATAATGCCTGTAGGAGCTCATTATAATTTGACTCAGGTGTTGGATGCGGTAAAATATTATTATGATACGACTCAGCGTCGTATTACCTTTGAATATATTTTGATTGATTCCGTGAATGCCTCCCTTGATGAGGCTCATGTATTGGGACAAATCTGTAAGGATTTTCCGAATTGCCATGTTAATTTGATTCCTGTTAATGGCAATGAACATATTGATTTATATAAACCATCTATGATTAATATGAATAGATTTAAAGATATCGTCGCATCTTACGGTATATCTGTCACTGTACGTAAAGAAATGGGCGATGCAATCCAAGCCGCATGTGGACAGCTGAAAGCTGCTCACGGACGGGAAAAGGAGACTTATGAATAATTTTGTTGGTTTAAGTAAAATTGGTCTTGTACGGCAGCGTAATGAGGATCGCTTTTTTATAGACGGTCCTATTTGTGCTGTTACTGATGGTATGGGCGGCTATAGCGGCGGTGAAATTGCCAGCACGTATGCCGTAGATGAAATACGAGACTACTTATCCGCTATAGAGCATGTTGAACAGAAGGACTTATGTGATGCTGTCCTTCATGCAAATCAGCGGATTGTCGATCACGTAGCTCATGAAGAACGTCTGGCTGGAATGGGAACTACCGTAGTGGTAACCGCCATTGATGAAGATAAATTATATTGGGCCAGTGTTGGAGATAGCCGTCTTTATATTTTTAGAGACGGCGTATTGAGACAAATTACTACGGATCATTCTATGGTACAAGAATTACTGGATTCCGGAGACATTACGAAAGATGAAATGCTTACACATCCTCAAAGAAATTTATTGACCCGTGCCGTCGGTGTCGATGAAAATCTCGAGGTTGACAGTGGTGTTGAGACTGTACAAACCGGTGACCGTATCTTGTTGTGTACCGATGGATTAAGCGGATATGTAACGGATGAAGATATTGCATCCACTCTGCATGCTATTGATGATAATATGCAAGCTATCGAATCTTTAATGACGGCTGTATATGATGTCGGTGCCGGAGATAATGTAACTATTGTGGTTGGTACAATCTAGTCTAGAAACGGAGAAATAATGAGTGCTATGAATATAAAGGATATACTTCTAGATAATCGATACCGCATCGTTGATAAAATTGGTGTAGGCGGTATGGCGGATGTGTACCTTGGAGAAGATACTTTATTAGGAAGACCTGTAGCTATAAAAATCTTGCATGCAAATTTTGCTAACGATGATGAATTTGTTAAACGTTTTAAACGTGAAGCACAGGCGGCAGGGAAACTTAATCACCCTAATATCGTCAATATGTATGATGTAGGTTTTGATCAGAATTTACATTATATTATTATGGAATATGTTGACGGAGAAACGTTAAAGGAATATATAACGCGTCATGGTCGATTGTCTATTGATGAAGCTGTGAAATTCACTATTGCTATTGCGGAAGGCCTCGAACACGCTCATGCGATGGGGATAGTTCATTGTGATATCAAACCTCATAATGTGATAATTACTCGTACGGGTCGTGTAAAAGTAACGGACTTTGGTATTGCGCGCGCTATGAATGCGACAAATACAGTAATGTATACCAATTCCATTTTGGGATCCGCCCATTACTTATCACCTGAACAAGCTAGCGGTAAGCCTATTGATGGAAATACGGACATTTATTCGTTAGGTGTTGTGCTTTACGAAATGTTGACGGGTCGTGTGCCGTTTGAGGGAGAGACACCGATTGCGGTAGCTTTAAAACATGTGCGTGAAAAGGTTACGCCGCCGACTAGATACAATCCATCTATCCCGCCGCTTTTAGAGGCGGTTGTGATGAAAGCACTGGCAAAAAATCCTGCTGATCGATTTGAGTCAATCTCGGATATGATTAGTGATTTGCGGCTTTCACAAGGATTTACAATGGGAAAAACGCAACGTCATGAACCATATGATTTTGCGACACAGATGATTCCTGCGGTGGACCCTGACGCACTGGAGGATTTCAATATCGATAGAGAGAGTAGTCAGAAAGTTGAGAGTAAAAAGAAGCGTATGTTGAATAAAATTGCGTCTATCCCGCAGAAATACATTGTTCTAGGGGCGGCTGTCATCTTTTTAATCGCCTTTTTAGGAGCATTTTTAACTTATGGTAATTTCTGGAGTAATACAACTGTAGATGTGCCTAATGTAGTAGGCAAACAGGTATCCGTCGCTAAAAATATTTTAGAAGATAAACATCTACGCGTGTCTACCAGTGAGGTTACAAATTCTGATGTGCCTGCAGGACAAGTCATTTCTCAAACGCCGAATGCCGGTGAAAAGGTTAAAGAACAACGTACAATTCATCTCGTTGTTTCAAAAGGCGTAGGGGATCTTACGGTTCCGGACTTATCCGGTCTGACGGTGGATCAAGCTCGTCAGCGCCTCAAAGATTTAGGACTTGTTGTAGGTAAGATTACACAAGAGAGTGTAGACGGAAAGCCTGACGGTGTCATTATCGCGCAAACGCCATCCGGTGATTCCAAGGTGTCTAAAGGTGCTACAATCGACCTTGTGGTAAATAAGGCGAAGGTAAAAAAAGTTAAGGTACCTAATGTAGTGGGCATGTCTTTAAAAGAGGCCCGCGATGCATTAAGTGCGGTTAATATCGCTGTAAATCAGGTGGCCGGTTCTGCAGAGGATAAATCTGTGGTAACAGAACAAAGTCTCAAAGCCGGCGATGAGGTAGATGAAGGTTCGTCCTTAAATCTTACGACCGAATATAAGGACAAAAAGAAGGACGAGTCCAAACAAAGCGGCAATAAAACAACCGGAACCGTTGACGTAACAGTACCACCGGGATCAAAAAATCAGGAACTGAAGATCATCGTAAAAGATGATGAAGGTTCTGCCGTAATTTACGATGATACGAATAAACCTGGTGACCGCATAGTTAAAAAAGTATCAGGTGTCGGTAATGTTCGTATCGAAGTGTATCTCAATGGCGCATTAGTTCAAGATACGGCATTATAAGAGGCAGTATGATTACAGGCATTGTTATTAAAAATATGAACGGTTACTTCTATGTGCAGGATGAAGAAGGAACCGTTCATGAATGCAAGGTTCGTGGACGACTGAAAAAAGGACGTTACAGTTTATTAGTAGGTGATCGAGTTACTATTTCCAACGATGGATTTATAGAATCTATTCACGAGCGTCATAATTCGATGATTCGCCCCGCTGTGGCCAATATCGATCAGGTGGTCCTGGTCGTGGCTGCACATGAGCCCGATATTAACGAGCTTTTATTGAATAAGATGCTCGTTATGATTGAACATGCGGATATTCCTATCATATTATGTGTCAATAAATGCGATTTAATGGATGCATCTACGATGTCGCTGGTGGATCTGTATCGATCTATCGGTTACGATGTGATTATGACGTCAACCTATGCTATGACGGGTATTGATGAATTACGTCGTGTATTAGATCATAAGATTACTGCTTTTGCAGGACCCTCAGGGGTTGGTAAAAGCAGTCTTCTAAACGCGGTGGATTCGAAATTTACGTTCCAAACAGGTGAAGTAAGTGATAAAATTAAGCGCGGCAGACATACGACGCGTCATGCATCATTATTTAGTTTGAATACGGATTCTTTTATTATGGATACTCCCGGATTCAGTGCTATCGAATTTAATGATGTATCCTTGGAACGATTGCCTACATTGTTCCCTGAATTCGCTGAATATGTAGAGGATTGTAAATTTAATCCTTGCTATCATGAACATGAGCCGATTTGCGGCATTAAAGAAGCGTTAGCATCCGGACAAATTCATAAGGGGCGCTATGATGCGTATATGTCCATACGAAACGACATAGAGAATCAAAGAAAGAGGTTTTAAGATGATTAAAGTTGCACCATCTATGTTATCTGCTGATTTTGCTATCTTAAGTGAAGAGCTAAAATCTATTGAAACGGCTGGAGCGGATTTATTACATATCGATGTTATGGATGGACACTTTGTGCCTAACCTGACTTTTGGTGCTCCTGTTGTGAAAGCTATCCGGCCGTATACGAAGATGCCTTTCGATGTTCATTTGATGGTGACGAACCCGGGAGATTATGTTGAAGAGTATGCCAAGATAGGTGTGGAGTACTTTACATTTCATCAGGAAACGGTACCTCATATACATCGTCTGGTGCAGCATATCAAACAATGCGGTATGAAGGCCGGCATTGCATTGAACCCGGGAACTCCGGTTGCTGTTCTTGAAGATATTGCGGCTGATCTTGACATGATTTTAATCATGTCCGTAAACCCCGGGTTTGGGGGACAGTCTTTTATTCCGAATGCCATAAAAAAAGTTAAGCAAGCAAAACTGTTACTTGAAGAGGTTGATAATACTTCGGCTGTAATCGAAGTAGACGGCGGTATCAACGATATAACCTGTGTACCTATTAAAAGAGCTGGTGCTACGGTACTCGTAGCGGGATACGCAGTATTCGGAGCTTCAAATCGGGCTAAGATGATTGAAGCGATTCGGACAAATTGATAGAATATTTAGAGAGGTGAATTCTTTGGAATTCGCCTCTCTTTTGCTTGCTTTTAAAAAACTTTTTTGTTAAAATTAGTGGGTATGAAAAATATGCACGTCAGTGGACTTCGGTACTGTGCCTAATTTTGGGTGGCCCGAAGGATGAAGCGGCGGAAGTTAATTAACAGGAGGTGCCACAATGGCAGTTGTATCAATGAAACAATTATTAGAGGCTGGTGTACACTTTGGTCATCAGACTAGAAGATGGAATCCTAAAATGGCGAAATTCATCTTCACTGAACGTAATGGTATCTATATCATTGACTTGTCTAAAACAGTTAAAAAAGTAGAAGAAGCTTACAGTTTCTTGCGTGAAGTTGCTTCCCAAGGTGAAGTAATCTTGTTCGTAGGTACTAAAAAACAAGCTCAAGAAGCTATTAAAGAAGAAGCGATCCGCGCTAACATGTTCTTCGTAAACGAACGTTGGTTGGGCGGTATGTTGACTAACTTCAAAACAATTGAAACACGTATTAAACGTTTGAAACAATTGGAAGCTATGGCTGAAGACGGCACTTTCGAAGTATTGCCTAAGAAAGAAGTTATCGGTCTTCGTCATGAAATGGATAAATTGGAAAAATACCTTGGCGGCATTAAAGATATGCTTAAAATGCCGGGGGCGCTTTTCGTAGTCGATCCTAAAAAGGAAAAAATCGCTATTGCAGAAGCTAAGAAATTGGGTATCCCTGTTGTGGCAACGGTTGACACTAACTGCGATCCTGACGAAGTTGAGTTTCCAATCCCGGCAAATGATGACGCTATTCGCGCTGTAAAATTGTTGGCTGGTAAAATGGCTGACGCTGTTCTTGAAGGTCGCCAAGGCGAATCCTTTGAAGAAGCATTGGATAACATGGTAGCTGATTCCGCTGAAATGGTTCGTGACGGTAAGGCTTAATCGTTGTCGGATTGGCATTTGAAAGATAAATCTATAACATATATAATTAGGGTAAGGACTATATCCTTACCTTAATTAATACTAGGAGGTAACAAAATAATGGCAATTACTGCTGCTTTGGTAAAAGAATTGCGCGACATGACTGGCGCAGGTATGATGGATGCTAAGAAAGCATTGGTTGAAACCGATGGTGATATTGATAAAGCGGTTGACCTTCTTCGTGAGAAAGGTTTGGCTGCGGCAGCTAAAAAAGCTGGTCGTATTGCGGCAGAAGGCGTTGTTTCTTCTTACATTCATGCGGGCGGTCGTATCGGTGTATTAGTAGAAGTTAACTGCGAAACTGATTTCGTTGCTAAAACGGACGATTTCCAAAATTTGGCACGCGATATCGCTATGCAAATCGCTGCTGTTAACCCTACATACTTGAACCGTGAAGAAGTTCCTGCAGAAGTAATCGAACATGAAAAACAAGTACTGTTGGAACAAGCTAAAGTAGAAGCTGAAGAAGACGTAAAAGCGGGCCGCAAACCAAAGCCTGAAGCTGTTTTGGAAAAAATGGTTGCCGGTCGTATTGAAAAATTCTATAAAGAAAATTGCCTATTAGAACAAGCATTCATTAAGGATGGCGACAAATCCGTTACAGACATCATTAATGAAAATATTGCAAAAATCGGTGAAAACATCAACGTACGTCGTTTTGTGCGCTACGGTTTGGGCGAAGGCATTGAAAAACGTCAAGATGACTTCGTAGCTGAAGTAATGGCATCTGTTGGTAAATAAGTAAGATTTAATAAGAGAACACCGTACAGTGTTCTCTTATTTTGCAATAGAGGAGTATACACATGGCAAAGAGAAACTTTAAGCGTGTTGTTTTGAAGTTAAGTGGAGAGGCGTTAGCCGGAGATCAAGGTTTCGGTATTAATCCGGATGTGGTAGAAAAATTTGCCCAGGAAATCGCCAGTTTGGCAAAATCTACCGATTTAGAAATCGCTATTGTTGTTGGTGGCGGTAATCTATGGAGAGGATTGGCGGGAAGCAATCAAGGGATGGACCGAGCTACTGCCGACTATATGGGCATGCTTGCTACAGTGATGAACTCCTTGGCATTACAAGATGCATTAGAGCAGGCTGGGGTTGATACACGTGTTCAAACAGCTATCGAAATGCAGGAAATCGCCGAACCTTATATTCGTCGACGTGCGATTCGTCATTTAGAGAAAAAACGCATCGTCATCTTCGGTGCGGGACTTGGTAAACCATATTTTTCGACTGATACTACGGCTGCTTTACGCGCCGCCGAAATTGAAGCAGATGCTATTTTGATGGCAAAAAAATTTGCTGATGGTGTATATGATTCCGATCCTAAGACAAATCCTGATGCCGTAAAATTTGATGAGCTTACATATAACGATATTATTACAAAAGAATTAAAAGTTATGGATGCTACATCTACTACATTATGTAAAGATAATAATATTCCTATTATCGTATTTAGCATGGATATTCCTGGTAATATTACTAAAGCCGCTAAGGGTGAAGAAATCGGGACCATAGTTCGAGGAGAATGATTCAGATGGAAATTAAAGAGTTACTACAACAGCAAGAAGCGCGCATGACAAAGTCCATTGAGGCTTTAAAGCATGAATTTGCATCGATTCGTACGGGGCGTGCTAGTGTTGCTTTACTTGATAAAGTTATGGTCGATTATTACGGCAGTCAGACTCCAATCAATCAAGTTGCAAATATTTCCGTACCGGAACCGCGTATGATTGTTATCGCTCCATGGGATAAAACTATGATTGGTGCTATTGAGAAAGCCATATTACAATCTGACCTCGGTTTGAACCCTGGTAATGACGGGGCTCAAATTCGTTTGACTATTCCGCAATTAACAGAGGAACGCCGTAAAGAAATCGTCAAGGTGGTTCATAAAAAAGCGGAAGATGCTAAAATTGCGGTTCGCAATATTCGCCGCGATGTGAATGATGCATTGAAGAAGGAAGAAAAAGCTAAAACGATTACCGAAGATGATGTTAAAGACGGATTAGATCAGATTCAAAAACTAACAGATTCTAAAATCAAACAGATTGATGAATTAAAAGCAGTGAAAGAAAAGGATGTATTAGAAGTATAATGTGCAATTCTAATACCCTTATTGGGATGCCATGGCAGCTTGCAAAGTCTCGTTTGCAGGCTGCCCATATTCCTTTTAAGGTGATGATTGGAGCATCCTTCAACCGATATTTTGAAATCGCTAACGAAGGATTGTATGTAGCACGTATTACCGGAGTTGATGAGTGTTTACATGTATTAGTGTATAGACCAATGATTGCTTCCGACTTTGGACGTTCTATCGAGGTAGACTATGCTAAAGAAAATATTTAACCGTAATCAGCCTTCCACATCTGACATTGATAATAATGCTATACCGAAACATGTTGCTATTATTATGGACGGAAACGGCCGCTGGGCGAAACGCAGAGGTATGCCACGTTCTATGGGACATAAGGCGGGTGCCGATGTATTAAAGGAAATTGTTATCGCTGCTGATGAACTGGGCATCAAGGCGCTTACCGTATACGGTTTTTCTACGGAGAACTGGAAACGGCCTGAACAGGAAGTTTCTCTTTTGATGTCTTTGATAAAAGAATATTTAAATAAAAACGTGAAATATATGCATGAGCATAATGTCCGTATCCGATTTATCGGGTTTATAGGCGGACTTTCACAAGAATTACAATCCATCATTGAGGATGCAGAACAATTAACGAAGAATAATACAGGGCTCACCTTGCAGTTGGCAATTAATTATGGTGGACGTGATGAAATAGTGAGAACCATATGTGATATTTCCGAATCTGTTGCTAATGGTTCTATTCGTATTGATGATATTACGGAGAATTATGTCAGTGAACATTTGTTTACGAAGGAGTTTAGCGATGTGGATCTTCTGATTCGTCCTAGCGGTGATTATAGAATCAGCAATTTTCTCTTATGGCAGATTGCCTATGCGGAGTTCTGGTTTACAGATTTACATTGGCCTGATTTTACAAAGGATACATTGATTGAAGCTGTAATTGCATATCAGAAACGGGAACGCCGATTTGGCGGCTTATATGAGGAGTAGAAATGTTAAAAACACGCGTTATAACTGCTGTTATAGGGTTTATCATTGCTCTTGGGGCCATTACAATAGGCGGCTCTGTTTATGATACACTTATCACGATATTGGCACTTTTGGGGTGGCGTGAATTTGTCTTGTTAGGTAAAGCTAAACATGTGCGTATGTCTATTATATGGGGATACGCGAGTGTGCTATTGATTATGATTGCATTGGCTACACAGATGTATGTATTGGCTGGTGCCATAATTGTGTTGGGCTTATTCGCTAATTATATGTTGTGTACCTTCGGTGAAAGTAAATATACCATGTCGAGCGTATCGTACAGCGTCTTCGGTTTACTTTATGTAGTAATCGGTATGGCGTCGTTACTAATTATTCGCCATGACTCGGTATACATGTCATTACCTATGCCTTTTGAACTGTATAATTGGGGCGTTATTATATTGTGGCTTTTGTTATTCACTACTTGGGCCAGTGATACATTTGCCTATTTTGCAGGGCGCGCTTTTGGTAAGCATAAAATAGTTCCGACTATCAGTCCGAATAAGACTTTAGAAGGTTTTATCGGTGGATTTATCGGATGTATCGTTACAGGTGCTGTTTTCTCCTATATTGTGGGAATTCCGTTTTGGTTCGGTATTCACGTAGGGATGATTTGCGGAATTTTAGCACCCTTAGGTGATCTATTTGAATCAAAATTGAAGCGTTTATGTAATGTGAAAGATTCCGGAACTTTACTGCCGGGTCATGGCGGCGTATTGGATCGCTTTGATAGTTTGCTGTTTACAGCTCCGGCGATACTTATTTACGTATTGATGCTTTCATAGACATTAGGGGATTCCTCTCATGAAATATCTCAGTATTATAGGAAGTACCGGTTCCATAGGTACACAAACATTGGATGTGGTTTCTCAGCATCCGGATCAATTTAAGGTTGTCGCGTTAGTGGGGCATCATAATATCGATCTTTTAGAGAAACAAATCAAAGAATTTGAGCCGTTAATAGCAGGTATTGTCGATGAAAAATCATTTGAAGAACTGCAAAAGCGTTATACCGGATCTACCAGATTAATCGGCGGTAAAGAGGCGCTCATTGCGGCGGCCACTATTCAAGAAGCATCCATGGTGGTGACTGCTATTGTAGGTGCTGTCGGCATCGAACCGACTGTTGAGGCTATCAAGAAAGGGAAGACAATAGGCCTTGCCAATAAGGAAACACTCGTGGCCGGTGGACCACTTATTACATCCTTAGCCAAGGCGCATAATGTTCAGATTTTACCGATTGACAGTGAACATAGCGCCATATTCCAATGTTTAGAAGGACAGGAACGCAGTAATGTGGACTCACTAATTGTAACTGCATCAGGAGGTCCGTTACGAACTTGGGATTCCGCATCTATTCAATCTGCTACAGCAGCGGACTGTTTACGTCATCCTACTTGGAATATGGGTAATAAAATTACCATTGATTCGGCATCACTATTTAATAAAGGCCTTGAAGTTATAGAGGCTCACTGGCTTTTCGATTTTGATTTTGATCATATTGATGTGGTAGTTCATCCGCAGAGTATTGTCCACTCCATGATTCGTATGAAGGATGGGGCTATTTTGGCACAATTGGGTAATCCCGATATGCGTGAACCTATCCAGTATGCTTTAACGTACCCGAAGCGTGAGCATTTATCTATGACTCATCTGGACTTTGCAAAGGCGTTACAATTAGAATTTTTGCCGCCTCGATATGATGATTTTCCTGCATTACGACTTGCTTATGAGGTAGGTCGTGCGGGAGGCTTTAAACCGGCCGTATTTAATGCGGCAAATGAAACGGCTGTTTATGCATTTTTAGATGATAAAATCGCCTTTGGCGATATATATAAGGTTGTTACAGCTGTTCTTGATTCTATGGGGAGAGAAGATACTTTTACATTAGATAATTTATTAGCCATCGATCGATGGGCCAGAGAAAAGGCCATATCATTGATGCCATAGGAGTATATATGACAACGGCATTAGCCACGATTTTTGTATTTGGCTTAATTGTATTTATTCATGAATTAGGCCATTTTATTACGGCCAAGATGTCGGGTATGCAAGTCGATGAATTTGCTATCGGTTTTGGACCGGCTATAGCGAAGGTGAAAAAGGGTGAAACCTTGTATTCCATTCGCATTATTCCATTGGGTGGATTTAATCGTATCTCCGGTATGAGTCCGGAGGAGGAACTCCATGAACGTTCATTTTATACAAAGCCGGCATGGAAGAAGTTTATCGTAATTTCCGCCGGTGCAGTATTTAATTTTTTGTTGGCTATCGTTATTTTCTTCGGTTTAAATTTAACGGTAGGCAATATGACATATAGTGATGAACCGGTTATTGGGAATGTTATTTCCGGTAGTGCTGCAGAGCAGGCTGATTTAAAGGCTAACGATCGCATTCTAACCATTGATGGTAAGCCGATTACTAAATGGGAAGAAATTCGTCCTAGCTTAATGGGGACCGCTAATCATGGTGTTCCTGTTGTGGTAAATCGTAATGGTGAAAGCATCGAAACGACTGTTATTCCTAAAATGGAGCAGGGATCAGTAAAGATTGGTATTTATCCCAGCTTTACCAGTGAGCAATACGGTGTAGGTGAAGCTTTCACAAAAGCTGTAATCGATACAGGTAAAACCATAATAGCTATGATACAGGGATTATATGAGATGATTCGGGGTACACAAACCGCTGAGTTATCAGGTCCTGTAGGCATTTCACAAATGGCAGGAACGGTAGCTCAATCCGGATTTGCACCGCTTTTAGCATTTGCCGCATTCCTCAGCATTAATTTAGGTGTCATCAATTTATTACCGTTGCCGGTTCTTGATGGTGGACATCTGATTATTATTATAGTGGAGGCCATTACGGGCCGTAAGTTACCGGCTAAAGCGCTTATGTACATTCAAATGGTCGGCATTGCTTTATTGGTAACATTATTCCTATATGTGACAACTCAGGATATTTTCCGTTTACTATAATACAATTAGGAGATTATAATGATTATTCGTAAACCTACAAATGGTATATATGTAGGTACAGTAAAAATTGGGGATTTCGCACCGATTAGTATTCAGTCGATGATTACTACGGATCCTGTACATACGGAAAAAGCCATTGCGGAAATTAATCATCTCGCTGAAGCAGGTTGTGAGTTGGTACGTGTCGCAGTGCCTACAATGGCTTCCGCAAAGGCGATTAAGGCTGTTCGTGCGGGTATTTCTATTCCTTTGATTGCAGATATTCATTTTGATTATAGATTAGCTTTGGAAGCAATTGATAATAATGTCGATGGTTTGCGTATTAATCCCGGAAATATTGGCGGTGAAGAAAAGGTATTAGCCGTTATAGAAAAAGCAAAACCAAAGCAGATTCCGATTAGAATCGGTGTCAATGCGGGATCATTGCCAAAGCATATTCTCGATGCTCATGGTGGACATCCTACGGCAGACGGAATGGTGGATACCGCATTAGAACATGTTCGTATTCTTGAAAAACTCGATTATCGTCAGATGAAATTATCTATTAAGGCAACCGAGGTGCCTCTTATGGTTGAGGCGTATCGTAAACTGTCTGATAAGATTCCTTATCCATTGCATTTAGGTGTTACGGAGGCTGGAACGATAAAACAAGGAACCATTAAATCCGCTATGGGGATCGGGGCTTTATTATTGGACGGCATCGGAGATACATTGAGGGTTTCACTTACGGGAGATCCGATTCATGAAATCGAAGTAGGCCGAAGTATTTTAAGTAATCTGGGACTGCGAAACTTTGGGGCTACCATGATTTCTTGCCCCACCTGTGGACGATGTCAGGTAAATCTGTTCGATATGGCCGGAATTGTGGAGGAACGCTTAGCTTCTATTAAGGTACCTATTAAGGTGGCTGTCATGGGCTGTGTTGTAAATGGTCCCGGGGAAGCACGCGAGGCCGACTTCGGTATTGCCGGCGGTGACGGACAAGGTATTGTCTTTAGAAAAGGTGAGGTTATTAAAACCGTGCCTGAATCTGAACTTGTTGATACATTATTTAGAGAAATCGATCAATATTTAGAATCATTGGATGAGGAGTAATTATGTTAGCCAGTAAATTGTATGCGCCTACATTACGTGAAGTTCCGGCTGATGCAGACGTGGTGAGTCAACAGTTAATGTTGAGAGCGGGCTTTATTCGGAAAACGGCCAGCGGTTTATATAGCTTTTTACCATTAGGGTGGAGAAGTATAAAAAAAATCGAGGCTATTGTAAGAGAAGAAATGGATCGTGCTAACGCACAGGAAATTATGATGCCTATTTTGCAGCCGGCTGAGATTTGGAAAGAGTCCGGTCGATGGAAAGCATATGGTGCGGAAATGATGCGCATCCATGATCGCCATGAAAATGAATACTGCTTGGGACC
The DNA here is from genome assembly GCF_900187285.1 of Veillonella rodentium. Taxonomy (NCBI): domain Bacteria; kingdom Bacillati; phylum Bacillota; class Negativicutes; order Veillonellales; family Veillonellaceae; genus Veillonella; species Veillonella rodentium. The sequence goes on from NZ_LT906470.1 coordinate 964,711, forward strand.
GACTCATGAAGAAATGATTACAACTCTAGTAAAAAACGAAATTAATTCATATCGTCAATTACCTGTAAACTTATATCAGATTCAGAGTAAGTTCCGAGATGAACGTCGTCCCAGATATGGTTTGATGCGCAGTCGCGAATTTATTATGAAGGATGCCTACTCCTTTGATATAGATGAAAAAGGTCTTGATGAATCCTATAAATCCATGTATGACGCATACATGAACATTTTTAACCGCTGCGGTCTTACGTTCCGTCCGGTTGAGGCGGATAGTGGTGCTATCGGCGGTAGCGGGACTCATGAATTTATGGCTATTGCCGATGCCGGTGAAGCGGACATCGTGTATTGTACAGCTTGTGACTATGCGGCCAATATAGAAATCGGTAAACCGGGTGTTATGAAGCAGGATGAAGAAGCATATAAGGATCTCGAAACTGTGGATACTCCTCATGCTAGTACTATTGAAGCTGTTGCGGATATGCTTAATCTGCCGTTGGAGAAAACGATTAAAGCCGTGGTATTTTCAATTGACGGAAAGGTTGTTCTAGCTATCGTCCGAGGCGATCATGAGGTTAATGAAATTGCGGTTCAACATGCTGTGCTCGGTACGGTGGAACCGGAAATGGCTACGCCGGAAGAACTTGAAAAAGCAGGTTTGACGGCCGGCTTTATAAGTCCTGTAGGATTACACCAATCTGATGATTTTGCTATCGTTGTGGATGAGTCCGTTATGGAAACATATAATGTGTGTGGCGGCGCTAATAAAAAGGATGCACATTATATCAATATCAATCCAAAACGAGATTTTGATGTGGATGATATCATCATCGCTCCAATTCGTTTGATTACAGACGATGATGTATGTCCTTGTTGCGGCGGTACTTTGGAACATGCTAAAGGCATTGAAGTAGGACAAGTTTTTAAATTAGGCACAAAGTATTCTGAAGCGTTGCAAGCTACATTCCTGGATCAAAACGGTCGACCAAATCCGATGGTTATGGGTTGTTATGGTATCGGAGTATCCCGTACATTGGCGGCGGCTATAGAACAATATCATGATGAAAACGGTATCATCTGGCCGCGTGCCATTGCACCGTTTGAAACCGTTATCGTGCCTATTAATGCGAAGGATTCGGTTTTGATGGAGGCAAGTCAGAGAATTTATGATGCTTTGCATCAAGCCGATGTAGACGTATTATTAGATGATCGAAAGGATCGGGCCGGTGTCAAGTTTAAAGATGCGGACCTCATCGGTTATCCATTGCGTATTACGGTAAGTAAGAGTACCGTAGAAAATGATGAAGTGGAGATTCAAATTCGTAAGTCAGGTGAAACTATTACTTGTGCTATCGGTATGGTTACATCTAAGGTGACCGAATTACTGCAAGATTTATAATTAAAATTGCGATTTCGATGAATATTCATTGGAATCGCAATTTTTTCCTCTTCTTGAATTAATTATAGGAATCAGTCATAATTAATTAATAAGGTAATTATAATGGGAGGCATGTATGTTAGTTGATTTTCATATGCATTCCACATTTTCAGACGGGGTTGAAGCTCCGGAATCTTTATTTCGTCATAGTTTAGCTTCTAATCTATCGATGATATCCTTAACAGATCATGATGAAATAGATGGAATCATGATGTTGCGTGATGCTCAGAAAAAATGGGATTCTGCACAATCTATAAAGATTATTACAGGCTGTGAGTTCAGCGGTAATTATAAAGGTAAAGATATTCATATTTTAGGATATCGTTTTGATGAGACCGATGAGAAACTTCTGCAGTTTATCAATTATGTGAAAGCTGAAAGAGCTTCGCGCGTTGAAAAGATGATTCAACGTTGTAACAGGGCCGGTTATCATATTACGATGGACATGCTAGAAAACACATTTCCTCATGCTCGGGCATATGGGCGACCACATATAGGTCAACTACTCATCGATAATGGATATGCAAAGGATATTAACGAAGTCTTTTCCACCGTTTTACATAAGGACAGTCCCTGCTATATACCTAAGGTTAAGATTGAAGTTCCAAAGATTATCGATATTATTCATACAGCGGGGGGCTTAGCTGTTATGGCTCATCCGAAGCTAATCCGTAACGATGATTATGTTGCAGAGTTGTTAGCGTTTGATTTTAACGGTATTGAGGTATACCATTCTAAGCACGATAGTACGGATGAATCGAAATATAAGGCTTTGGCAATGGAACGCCATCTATTTATTACAGGCGGCTCGGATTATCATGGCATTCAAGGTAAACCTCCTGCACAGTTAGGTGATTTTGTGGTCGATAGTGAAAGTGTGTCCAAGTTTATAGATTTATTATAAATACCGAGGTAAAGTATGGAAGTCATTGCATTTGTTGGCAGCAGCGGGACAGGCAAGAGTCATCGTGCACTTGTTCTAGCCCATGAAAATAAAATAGAATGCATCATCGATGATGGTATTTTAATTCATGATAATAAAATTGTGGCAGGGTTTTCCGCTAAAAAGGAATCAAGTCGTCTGAAAGCGGTACGACGCGCTATATTCCAGGATCCTGTGCAGGTGAAGTCTGTTCGTGATCAACTGGATAAAATCAATCCGAATAAATTAATGATTATCGGCACATCTGATAATATGGTGAAAAAAATAACGAAGGCTTTGGGGTTACAGGATCCGGACCGTTATATACGCATTGAAGATGTGGCGACCCCGAAGGAAATAGAGCGCGCTCAACATGCGCGTTTAAAGGAGGGCAAGCATATTATTCCAGTTCCGACGATGGAGCTTAAACCTCATTTCAAAGGATATCTTATAGATCCGATTAAGACAATGTGGCGCCGTCGAACCTTGAAAAGACAGGATCAGGATACATTGGGACAAATCGGGTCTGAAGGCTTTGAACGGTCTGTCGTACGTCCGGCTTTCAGTTATTACGGACGCCTGACATTCGATGATGATGTGATTATCAAACTGATTCGAAACGGTATTAAAAAAGTTGCCGGTGTTGATGAATCCAGTGATATTTCTTTCAAAAAGAGCAATAAAGGACAGAACGGACTCGTTTTGGATATGGCCGTTGTCATTGAACACGGGTATCCCGTTAAGAATCTGATGCAACAGGTGCAAAAGTCCGTACGCAATGAGATTGAATATATTACCGGTATGTCTATCGAGCGAATGTCCATCAAAGTGAAGAATATTGTAGAAACAAAACGGAAAATTATAAAACATATGTAGGAGTTGGAATGAAGTCATACTATATTTATACTTACGGTTGTCAAATGAATACGGCGGATTCGGAGCGGCTGGCACATCAGTTGGAGTCAGTAGGCTATATTCCTACTGATGATGTGGAACAGGCGGATTTGATCATATTGAATACCTGTGCTGTTCGGGAGACTGCGGAAACGAAGGTGTACGGTCGTATCGGTGAATTAAAGCATTTAAAAGCGAAAAATAAAAATTTAATAATCGCTATTACCGGATGTATGGCTCAGAAAAATCAGGCGGATATGTTTAAACGGGCACCTCATATTGACATCGTACTGGGGACACATAATATCCGCCATATTAACGAAATGATTGTCGAAGTGGAACGCACTCATGCGCATCAAATCAATGTTGATATGGATAATACGGTCTTACCGGAGTTACAAGCTAAACCTAACGGTACATTTTTTGCTTGGGTTCCTATAATGAACGGATGCAATAAATTTTGTACATATTGTATTGTTCCTCATGTCAGAGGTCGAGAAATCAGTCGTCCCGTATCTGCAATCGTAAAAGAAGTGACGGAGTTAGGACAAAAAGGATTCAAAGAGATTACATTACTCGGGCAAAATGTGAATTCCTACGGTTTGGATTTTAAAGACGGTACTGATTTCGGAACACTCATAGATGCGTTAGACGGTATTCCTGGCATAGAGCGTATTCGGTATATGACGAGCCACCCTCAGGACATGACGAAATCTATGATTGATGCGTTAGGCCGTTCAAGTAATGTGGTAACACATCTACATCTGCCGATTCAATCCGGTTCCAATCGAATTTTGCAGAAAATGAATCGTCATTACACGGTTGAGCATTATAAAGAACTTTTACAATACTGCAGAGAGAAAATTAGAGATATCGTAATTACTACCGATATTATTGTAGGCTTTCCGGGTGAAACCGATGAGGATTTTGAACAAACATTAGAGTTATTACAAGATATTCGCTATGATATGGCGTATACATTTATATACTCGAAACGTTCCGGTACGCCTGCTGCGACCATGGATGAACAGGTACCGGAAGAAGTGAAACGCGTGCGTCTACAAAAATTGATGGATATACAGAATGAAATTTCTTTAGAGTTAAATAAAGAAATGGAAGGTAAGGTATTTGATATCATTGTAGAAGGTCCTAGTGCAAAGGATGAAACCATGTGGTTCGGACGCACATCAGGTAATAAAATGGTTCTCTTTTCAAAAGATGAATCATTGAGAATCGGTGATACCGTTTCCGCTCATATTGATAAAGCTCAAACATGGGTTTGCTACGGAAGCATCGTAAAATAAACTGTCGAAGTTAAAGAGAACTCGTCCTCGTTGTTTCATGTGTAACGTTAGATTATAAAATTTACGTTCTAATGGTACTACATGTGGTGGCGATGTTCTCTTTTTTATTGTATGTAGGTGATGATTGGAAATTATGTGTGTTATAATAATAGAGTAGTATAAAAGTTGTATATTGATGATTTTCATAGGTATGAACACCATTTAGATATCGTATTTTCTATAAAGAAGGTGTAACTATGAAATTGGATTTAAACGCTGTAGGTGAAACGGCCTTATTGACGCTGTATGCGCGAGCAAGAGATTACGAGTCCGAACAATCCGTATTGAAAGATAAAAAATCATGGGATATTTTAAAAGAAATAGATTTTGATTTTGATCAATTTAAAGATGTTAAGATGTCCTATTACGGAATTTTAGGACGGGCGAAGGTAATCGATGAGGAGATACGAAAATTTATATCTCTATATCCGGATTGTATCGTCGTATCATTAGGAGCCGGTTTAGACACTATGTTTTATCGAGTCGACAACGGTTATATTGATTGGTATAATATCGATTTTGCGGGAGTGATTGAGGCACGCACACATTTTTTTGATCCTTATGAACGGGTGCATAATCTGGTAAGTTCCATAACTGATGATTCATGGACTGGGAAAATTGAAATAAACGGACGTAAGCTGCTGCTTGTCAGTGAAGGCGTAGTCATGTATCTTTCACCGGATGAAATGACACGATTTTTGACCTTATTGACCGATTCTTTTTCGGAATTCACGTTATATCTGGATATGATCTCTCCTTATGTGGCTAAGCATACAAAACAACATGATATGCTCAGTAAAATGGATGTTTCTTTTCAGTGGGGCACAAAGGACGGCCATGAAATTGTGGATATGAATCCTAAACTTAAACAGACTGGGCTGATTAATTTTACAGGAAGTATGTTGTCTCTGGCCCCTGTAGTTTATAAATTGTTGTATCCTTTTATTTATTTTGTTAATAATCGATTGGGTATATATAAATATAAGCGGAATATGTGATATGACTCATAATATATGAGGTGAATATGAGTAAAAAACAGACACCCATGATGGAACAGTATCTTGATATCAAATCGAGATATAAAGATGAACTTCTGTTCTTTCGGTTAGGTGACTTTTACGAATTGTTTAATGATGATGCTTTGTTAGCATCTCGAGAATTGAATATAACGTTAACGGGACGTTCTACGGGCGATGAGGAACGCACACCGATGTGTGGCGTTCCTTTTCATGCTGCTGAAAGCTATATAGAGACGTTGGTTAAAAAAGGTTATAAGGTAGCTATTTGTGAGCAGCTGGAGGATCCTAAAGCGGCTAAGGGCATTGTAAAACGGGATGTCATAAAAGTTATTACGCCGGGGACGGTCATGACAGAAAATGCCAATGATGCACGGGCCAATAACTTTTTAGCTTTATTTTATATGGTAAAAGATTCGTGGGTTCTCGTTTTTTCCGATGTATCAACCGGTGAAGTCATTTGGCATCGCATTACTGAATCCGATAAAAAGAGTGATATGTATGATGCTCTGAGCATGTATAGACCTACGGAAATCATTTTGCCTGAAGGTAGCGAATTACCTCGAGAAATTCGAGACTTTATCGGTAATCAATTCAGTCATGTTGTATTTTCTCCGTTTTCCACCTATCATACACAGCGGGAAGTAGCGGAACAGGCGGTAGCCCATTTTGGCGATTTGGGCCTGATGGAAGAAGATGTATGGGAAGCATTGGGGTATATGTTGCTATACCTGCAGGATGTCATCAAATCTCCGATTTCTCATATCAATTATGTACATCAGCTGAGTGTAGGTAATCGACTTATCCTAGATACATCCTCATTGCACCATTTGGAAATTACGCACAATCTTCGCGACGGCGGTCAGAAGGGAACCTTGCTTGATGTATTGGACAGAACCCTTACACCGATGGGAGCTCGTCTGTTAAAACAATGGCTTGAAAGTCCCTTGACGGATATAAATCAAATTCAACGTCGACAATCCGCTATTTCAGAACTGATCACTCGTGGAGGTGAACGGACAGATTTGCGCAGTAAGCTCGACTGTATTTATGATTTTGAACGCATTGTAGGTCGCGTGGAAACGGGTTCCGTATCGCCACGGGATTTGACTGCTTTACGGGAATCGTTAGCCGTATTGCCGGATTTAAAAAATACATTGGGCATTTGCTCCAGTTTAGCGTTGACATCTATTAATGAACGCATTCAAAATCATCGTGAATTATATGATTTACTATATAATGCCATAGCGGAGCAGCCGGCTCTTACACTAAAAGAAGGGCGCGTTATAAAAGACGGATATAATGAAGAGCTGGATGAATTACGTTCGTTGACTACAGACAGTCAAAAGTGGCTATCCAAGATGGAAGAGGACATCAAGGCTGCAACGGGACTTTCCAAAATAAAGACCGGTTATAATAAGGTCTTCGGTTATTATTTTGAAGTATCTCATAATAAATCCGAACAGGTGCCGGATTATTTTATTCGTAAGCAGACACTATCTAATGCGGAACGGTATATTACACCGGAACTTAAGGAGTTTGAAATTAAAATCCTCAGCGCAAAGGAAAAGATGATCGCTCTCGAACACCGGTTATATCAGGACTTACGAGAACAGATTAAGGCGGTTATCAAGGATATACAAGAGACGGCACGAGCTTTGGCGGATTTAGATGTGCTCTGTTCTTTAGCATTGGTGGGGTACGAAGAAAATTATATTTGTCCGACGTTAGCAATGAACGGGCAGATCAATATTCGCGATGGACGGCATCCGGTAATCGAGAAATTTTTAAAGCGTGAGGTTTTTGTACCGAATGATGTGGTATTAAATCATGATGATGAAGAATTTCTGTTGATTACAGGTCCTAATATGGCCGGTAAATCCACCTATATGAGACAAGTCGCCATCTTGATGATCATGGCGCAGATCGGTTCGTTTATCCCCGCTCGGGAGGCATCTATTTCACCTGTAGACAGAATTTTCACACGCGTAGGTGCCAGCGATGATATTTCTACGGGTCAAAGTACTTTCATGGTGGAAATGAAAGAGGTTGCCTATATTTTAGAAAATGCTACCTCTAATAGTCTTATTATCCTTGATGAGATAGGCCGTGGTACGAGTACCTTTGACGGATTAAGTATTGCTCAAGCCGTCGTTGAACATATATGTAAGCACATACATGGTAAGACGCTGTTTGCTACGCATTACCATGAGCTTATCACCTTAGAGGAAACCTATAGTAAATTGAAAAATTATACGGTTGCGGTTAAGGAAAAGGGGAAAGATGTTGCCTTTTTGCGTCGTATTATCAGAGGTGGTGCCGATCGCAGTTACGGTATCCACGTGGCCAGATTGGCGGGATTACCGAATTCCGTGCTGAAACGGGCTGAAGTTATTCTTGCCTCTCTAGAGGATCAGAGTAACGATGCCAATGATTTGAATCAACGCGTGATTATACCGCAAGCTTCCAATGTCGTAAAACAGGTAAGTGAACAGGCGACGGGGAATCTATTTACTCATTCCGTGGTAGACAGCTTACTTGATTTAGATGTGATGAGCATGACTCCGATTGAAGCGTTGAATATACTATATCAGCTACAAGAGGAGGCTCGCAAAGGAGGCGGTAAATAATGCCGACCATTCATGTACTGGATGAAAAGACAATCAATAAAATAGCCGCAGGTGAAGTCGTTGAACGTCCTGCTTCCGTCATAAAAGAGCTTATCGAGAATTCTATCGATGCATCGGCGACGAATATAGAGATTGAAATCGGAGATGGCGGTGTTTCCTATATGCGTATTACCGATAACGGTATCGGTATGACCGAAGAGGATGCGCGATTGGCTATCTTACGTCATGCGACGTCCAAGATTCAGCAGGTGGAGGATCTCTTCGATATCGCTTCTTTAGGGTTTAGAGGTGAAGCGTTAGCCAGCATCGCATCGGTTTCTCATTTTTCGTTGATTACGCGTAAAGCTGATGACGAATTGGGCACGCGTATTACCGTGGACGGCGGAACTTTCACGGACTGCATTCCCTATGGTGCGGCACCGGGAACGACTATTGAAATCAAGGATTTGTTTTATAACACGCCGGCACGACGTAAATTTCTCAAAACAGAGCGCACCGAATCATCTAAAATTCAGGATATTGTCGGTAAATTAGCCCTCAGTAATTCTCATATATCCTTTAAACTTACCATCGATGACCGGGTGTCCATTATAACGCCCGGCAATGGTAATATAATCGATACCGTGGCGGCCCTTTACGGTTATAAAACGAAGGATGATGTGTTTTCTGTTGCCTATGAAAGCGACTCTATCTATATTGACGGTGTTGTTAGTAAGCCCACATTGTTAAAGAGTACGCGACTGTGGCAGACTATTATCGTCAATAATCGTGTCATATCCGACAAGACCATTATGAAGGCTATCGATAATGCATACCATGCGTTGTTACCGAAAAACGGTTATCCCCTAGTCGTGCTTCATATTACTGTACCGGCTGATATGGTGGATATCAATGTGCATCCTCGTAAAAGCGAAGTAAAATTTTCTGATGAAAAATTAATATTCAAAGCTGTTTATCATGCTATTCTTAATGCATTGAATAATCCTCTGCATCAACGGTATGAACGGGAATCTTCTTCCTATATGCCGGGGTCCATTGATGCGAATGGTGAAAGTACTGCCAATACTCATGGTAAAAGTACTTATGATTCGTATCAATCGGAAACGATGGTGAGAGATGATATGCAGTCTGCCGAACATATCGCTACACCCGTAGAGTATGATAAGGTTTTTGGCGGTCGTCGCAATAAAGGTTATGAGGTAATGCGCGATGAAACCTCACAGTTTGTAGACTCTTTAAAGAGTCACGGCTTTACGCCGCCACCTCCAAAGTCTACATATGAACAGGAAACATTTAGGGATGATACGTTTAACTCCGTTCCAGCCGCCTATACCAGTTATACGGCGGAGGATGTGGAGAAATTCAAATCCCTGAAACAGGATATGATGGAAACGAATCAATCGGAGCGAATTATTCAGAACTCCGGATTTTTACCTATGGGACAAGTCGCTTCCTGCTATATTTTGGCTAAAAAAGGCGATGATCTTTATATTATAGATCAGCATGCCGCACACGAGCGAATCCGTTATGATAAATTATGTAAATCATCGGAAGCGATCCCTATGCAATCTATCCTTGTTCCTCAGCTGCAGGAGGCTACAGAGGATGATATGACGCTCGTGGAAGAGGAGCGGGACGTATTACTCGATTTAGGTTTTGATGTGGAGCTGGGAGGACCTGCACAGATTAAATTGGTAGGATCCCCTGTTGATTTGGTGGAGTCGAAAGCATTTGAGATTTTACAATATGTATTTTCGTATCTGCATGATCATCAAAAGCCTACAAAGGCACAGCTACGACATGAAATGCTAGCCTATGCTTCCTGTAGAGGTGCGATCAAATCGGGACATAATCTGAACATGTATCAGATGGCGACATTGATTGAGGATTTATTTAATACGGAAAAGCCGTATGTATGTCCTCACGGGCGTCCTACGATTATCAAGTTTACACCCGATGAGTTAGGGAAATTGTTTTTGCGGTCTTAATATGAATATCATTACCACATCACAAAAATCAAATGGTTTCATTCAGGAGGAAGCTAAGCGTTTGGCTTCCTCTATTCCTATGATTTATGTAAAACGGAATAAATCGTCGATGATACAGCTTTTTGAAGCGTATCACCCAGATTATATCGCTGTTTTGTCCGGAGACGGACTGACTATATATTTTTCGCCTTCTCAACATCATACATTTCATCTGTCCATGGCTCAATTACGTATTTTACGCATACAGAGGGGGGAAGGAGATCATCTGATTAATGCTGTGCAATCTATTTTGACAGCGTTAAACCCCGTATCTATGCTTTCAACGTTCAGTTTATTAGACTGTACAGCGGGGCTTGGCAGTGACAGCATTGTCTTAAGTTACGGATTTCCCTATGCTCATATTTCGTGTTTAGAAGCATCATTACCCATATGGTTATCAACATCCTATGGACTGAGCCACTATGAGCATAGGCAGGTGGAGGTGACGGCGGCGCTACGTCGAATTTCGATGCATCATGCATCTTTTGAGGAGTACCTGCCTACGTTAAAGGATAATGCTGTAGATATTCTTTATTTTGATCCCATGTTTGAAGTGCCTGTTGAGGATAGTCCACAATTTAAGCCGTTGCGGGGACATACGGTAGAAAGCGCGATTACAAAGTCTATCATAGATGAAGCTATGCGTATCGCTAAATACGGTTTTATTATTAAGGAGCGACCTTTCAGTTCTATCTTTCAATTATATCCACCGGATCAATGGATTGGCGGAAAATACAGTCGTATCGGTTATGGCGTATATATAAAGGAGACAGTGTGAATCCATTAATTACCATCGTAGGGCCTACAGCGGTAGGAAAAACAGATCTCACTTTAGATTTAGCGGTTGCATTGCATGGAGAAGTCATTTCTGGAGATGCCTATCAAGTATATAAACAGTTAAATATCGGTACGGCAAAACCGTCTGCTCAGGAGTTACATCGCGTAAGACATCATTTAATCGATATTCTCGAGCCCGATGACTCTTATTCGGTATCAATGTTCCAGAGTCAGGCACGACATATTATCGATGAGTTATCTTCTCGTAAGATTTTACCGATTCTGTCAGGTGGAACAGGCTTATATGTGCAGTCATTATTAGAAAATTATAATTTTAATGATGTAAAGCCTGATGAATCATTACGAGCTTCATTAGATGAACTTTATGAGCGAGAGGGTATTGAAGGTCTGCGTAGGTACGCTCGACAATTGGGCGAAGCCCATCACATTGAGATTATGTATACGGATAAGCATCGTTTATATCGGTCCATAGAAATATTACATCATGGTGATGAGGAGTCTTTACGCAACCAGACTAAAGACGGATTGTCTTATAAGGGTCCTGTTATAGGACTTATGCGCAATCGTGATGAATTATATGAACGCATTAACTTACGCGTCGATATGATGTTTGACGTAGGCCTTGTCGATGAAGTGCAGCGGTTGGTGGAAAGCGGTGTAAATCCCATCTGTCAAGCTTTCAAAGGCATCGGCTATAAAGAGGTCGTCGAATATTTAAATGGGTCTATTACACTCGATATTTGTCGGGAGTTAATCAAAAAAAATACACGCCATTTTGCAAAACGACAAATTACATGGTATAAGCGGATGCCATATATCCAATGGATTCATATAAATGATACGACGTCTAAGGATTATATTTTTAATACAGCTATGGAATTAATTCATAGAGAAGGATTAGTATGACATTAGAAGAAATACGCACCAAAGCCCTTGAAATGGCTGAACCGGAGTTTAAAAAATTTGAACCTATCGCATTGGCGAATACAAAAAAAATATTGGAAGCCTTTAAAGAATGCCAAGTATCTGATTATCATTTTAACGGAACTACAGGGTACGGCTATAACGATGTGGGCCGAGAAAAACTGGATGAGGTATTTGCCTATGTATTTAAAGGTGAAAAAGCCATTGTACGGCCTCACTTTGTATCCGGTACACATGCATTGGCCACAACGTTGATGGCGTTGATGGGGAATGGATCGAATGGTACGGAATTCATTTATGCTGTAGGGGCTCCTTATGATACGATGCAGTCGGTTATAGGCTCTATCCGTGTAGTTAGAGGCTCTCTGATTGAAAAAGGCTTTACTTATACTGAGGTTCCTTTGAAGGATAATACTTATGATGTTGTAGCCATCACAAATGCGGTTAATGACAATACGCGTGTTGTCGTCATTCAACGATCTCGCGGTTACAGTACGCGAGAACCTTTATCTGTGGCGGACATTAAGATTATTGTAGATGCTGTAAAAGAAAAGAATCCGAAAACAATTTGCTTTGTCGACAATTGTTATGGAGAATTCACAGAGTTACAAGAGCCGTTAGAGGTTGGCGCCGATATCATGGCTGGGTCGCTCATTAAAAATGCTGGTGGCGGTTTGGCTCCGACAGGAGGTTATATCGTAGGCCGTACGGATTTAGTAGAGGATGCGGCATATCAATTGACGGCACCGGGTCTTGGAGACCATATGGGTTCTTATACGCCGGGATATCGATTGTTCTTCCAGGGATTATTCATGGCCCCTCATGTGGTCTTGCAGGCGCTAAAAGGTGCCGTATATACCGCCGCTGTAGGTGAACTGCTCGGTTACGACGTATTTCCAAAGGTAAATTCGAATCGTTATGATTTGATTCAGGCTATCAACTTGAATAACGGGAAGGAAATGGAACAGTTTTGCCGCGGTATGCAGGCGTATTCTCCTGTAGATGCTCATGTGTATCCCATTCCGGGCGATATGCCGGGCTATGAAGATAAAATTATCATGGCCGGCGGTACATTTGTACAGGGATCTTCCATAGAGTTGAGTGCAGACGGTCCCGTTCGACCTCCATATACAATTTTTATGCAAGGCGGACTAGTATTTGAACATTCCATGCTCGGTATTTTAGGCGCCGCAGAAGAATTGTTGAAACATAGATAATCTAAAGAATCTCTTTCTCTATATGGGGAGGGGTTCTTTTATTTCAAATCTTTTCAATATACCTGTTTCTGAGCTATAATATAAATTACTATGATTTTATAGTGATACTACTCGGACTTTTACACCGAACTAGTGTTTTTACACGTCAGGCTTTCACCCTGATCGTTTTATGATCAACAGATCATTAAAAGGAGAAAGTATGGAAAAAGTTATCGCTGTAGCTATGAGCGGTGGTGTGGACAGTTCTTTGACGGCTGCCATGCTGCTGAAACAAGGCTATAAAGTATTTGGCATCACCCTTTGGTTGTGGGTGAGCGGAACCCCTTATGATTCGGTGCCTCTAGCTGTTACGGACGCCAAGAAAATGTGTGATTTTCTTGGTATCGAGCATCATGTAATCGATGCAAGAGATGTATTTTACGACAATGTGGTTGATTATTTTGTAAAAGAATACTCTTACGGACGCACGCCGAATCCTTGTGTATTTTGCAATAAAAATATCAAGTTTGATTTAATGCTCAATCGTGCTATTGAACTGGGTGCGACACACATGGTGACAGGCCATTATGCACAGGTTAACTATAATGAATCGACTGGTTTATATGAATTACATAAGGGCATAGATCCTACAAAGGACCAGAGTTATGTATTGTATAATATGAACCAGCGCATTTTGAGTCATCTCATGTTTCCTTTAGGGGGGCAATGTAAGACAGAAACCCGCAAGATGGCCGAAGAATTTGATTTACCGGTTGCAAAGAAACCGGATAGTGTTGATATTTGTTTTTTGCCTCACGGAAATTATCAAAAACTTGTGGTAGAGGAAATGAAAGAAAAACTGAAAATCGGCAATATCGTTACCGAAGATGGAGAGGTATTAGGTAAGCATACAGGTTTATTTAACTACACCATCGGGCAGCGTAAGGGACTCGGCATCGCTTATAAGCATCCTCTATACGTTATCGGTTTTAACGGTGAACGAAACGAAGTTATCGTAGGCCCTAATGAGCGACTCTTTACCAATCGTATGCTCTGTAAATTTTATAATTTCCTGGATGATACGATTCATAAGGAATTAAAGGCGGAAGGAAAGATTCGTTACGCTGCTAATCCATCACCTTGTAAAGCACGAATCCTGGATAATGATATGATGGAGGTCGTCTTTGAAGAACCGCAACGGGCTATCACGCCGGGACAGTCTGTAGTCTTTTATAACGGCACCCAATTACTGGGAGGTGCTGTTATCGATCAGGTATGTTAGAAAGGAGTATACAAATCTCGGGATTTGTATAATAGATTATGTCAACGAAACACATTCGTAACTTTTGTATTATCGCCCATATTGATCATGGTAAGTCCACCATCGCCGACAGATTAATTGAATATACGGGCACACTGCAAAAACGTGAAATGGAGGCACAAGTTTTGGACTCCATGGATCTGGAACGGGAACGCGGCATTACAATTAAAGCCCAATCCGTACGTATTTTGTATAAAGCGCACGATGGCGACGAATATATTCTCAATCTGATCGATACGCCGGGTCATGTGGATTTCAGTTATGAAGTATCACGGTCTCTTGCGGCTTGTGAAGGAGCATTGCTGGTTGTGGATGCCGCACAGGGCGTAGAGGCTCAAACGTTGGCAAACGTATATCTTGCATTAGAGCATGATTTGGAAATCATTCCTGTAATCAATAAGATTGATCTGCCGTCGGCCGACCCTGATCGGGTAAAACAGGAAATCGAAGATATAATCGGTCTGGATGCATCTGAAGCCGTACTCTGCTCCGCAAAATCCGGTATTGGTATTCCCGATATTTTAGAGGCTATCGTCAATAAGGTACCGGCTCCACCGGATAAATCGGATGAACCGACACGGGCATTAATCTTTGACAGTCGTTTTGATTCGTATAAGGGTGCTATTGCATATGTACGGGTTAAAGAGGGGGCTATTAAGACCAAAGATACAATTCGCATGATGCATGACAAGAAGGACTTTGATGTAACTGAGCTTGGTATATTTACGCCGAATCTCGTGCCTGTACAAGAATTACCGTGCGGCTCTGTAGGATGTATTGCGGCGAGCATTAAAAATGTTGCGGACTGTCATGTGGGTGATACTGTTACATTGGCGGATAATCCGGCACCGGAACCGTTGCCGGGATATCGCAAGGCCGTATCCATGGTATATTGCGGCTTATATCCGACGGACTCCAAGGATTATGAAAACCTTCGTGATGCATTAGAAAAATTACAGCTCAATGATGCCGCTTTGGAATATGAAGCGGAGACGTCATTGGCGCTCGGCTTCGGATTCCGTTGCGGTTTCCTCGGGTTGTTGCACATGGATGTTATTCAAGAACGTCTGGAGCGTGAATATAATTTATCCCTTATTACTACGGCGCCGTCTGTAAATTACAAGGTATACAAGACAGACGGAGAAATGATTGAAGTAGATAATCCTGCGAAACTGCCGCCTCCAACTGAAATCGATTATATTGAGGAACCATATGTTAAGGCTACAACAATTGTTCCTAAAGATTTCGTCGGTACTATTATGGAATTGTCCCAAGATAAACGCGGCGAGTATCAATCGATGGAGTATCTTGATGAGACACGTGTGTCCGTCGTTTATCATCTGCCGTTGAGTGAAATCATTTATGATTATTTCGATAAATTAAAATCCGCTACGAAGGGCTATGCCTCTCTTGACTATGAATTAATCGGTTACAAGCAGTCGCCGATGGTTAAGATGGATATTCTATTAAATGGTGATCCTGTTGATGCGTTGTCCATTATTGTGCATAAGGACAGAGCGGCTACACGAGGGCGTGCATTAGCGGAAAAACTGAAGGAACTCATTCCGCGTCAAATGTTTGAAATTCCGATTCAGGCTGCAGTAGGTACGAAAATTGTGGCTCGTGAGACGGTGAAAGCATGGCGAAAAGACGTGCTCGCGAAATGTTACGGCGGCGACATTTCACGTAAGCGTAAATTATTGGAAAAACAAAAAGCCGGTAAAAAACGGATGAAATCCGTCGGATCCGTTGAGATTCCACAAGAAGCATTTATGGCTATACTCAAGGTTGAGGATTAATATGATACAAACAGATTCAAAAACTATGGATCTGTCTACAATAGGGGATATGGGGCTGTATGTCCATATCCCTTTTTGTAAACAGAAGTGTATTTATTGTGATTTCCCTGCATATCAAAATTTACAGGATTATTATGAGACATATGTATATGCTCTCGTGCAGGAAATCGACTTGTGGGCTAATGTGCATCCTGAATCGAAATTTCGTCCTATCGATACAATTTATTTTGGTGGAGGGACACCGACGGAATTATCCATAGATCAGTTAAAAATAATTTTAGATAAAATACGTCATACTTTTACCCTTACAGATCCCTGCCATATGACCATAGAGGCGAACCCTGGAGAAGTTGATTTAACATATCTAACTAAGCTTGTCAATCTCGGCTTTAACCGTATCAGCTTCGGTATTCAAACCTTTGATGATAAGGCTCTTATATGGTTGCATCGCAGTCATACGGCGGAGAAGGCCGTACAGGTCGTACAGGATGCGAAGAATGCCGATTTTGAGGATATCAATATTGATCTCATTTATGGATTGCCGAATCAGACGGTGGCCGATGTTCAGCGAAACTTAGAAATCGTTCGAGATTTACCGATTAACCACATTTCAACCTATGGACTTCAAATTGAGGTGGGGACGTATTTGTATCATCTCGTAAAAAGGAACTTGATTTCTATACCCGATGAAAGTATAGATGAATCCATGTATGATGCTATGATGACAGGTCTATGTGAGCTCGGATTTGAACGCTATGAAATTTCTAATTTTGCTAAAAGCGGATCGTACAGTCGCCATAATTTAAAATATTGGCACTATATAGATTACTTAGGTTTTGGTGCCGGTGCACACTCCTTTTATGATGGCGTGCGACGAAGTAACAACCGCAATGTCATGCCGTATATTCAATTGGTCGATCGATATGAAATGCCGATTGTCGAAACGGACGACATATCTATTGAACGAGCGCAGGAGGATTTTTGTTTTCTTGCACTTCGAACAAAATGGGGCCTTGATGAGCAGTTATTTAAGGATCATTTTGGTATTTCTGTGCGAAATTTATTTGGACCGAGCATAGATGAATTAGTTGCTAAAGGATTGATGAACTTTCATCATGGTGCCTATCATTTGACGCCTGAAGGTGCAAAGCACGGGAATTATGTTTTTAGTCAATTTATTCGTGAATAATGCCTTTTCTCACAGATTCTCAAAATCTGATATGTTAGGATTAATAGGATGATGATGAATAAGCATGCTGGATTTGAGGAGGAACGATGAAGACATCGGTTATATTACACGGCTTACATAATGAATTTTCATTGGAGCAAATGAAAGCATGTATAGAACTAGCTGAAAAATATGGCGGTTCATTTCGTCATGTCGTGACAGGGTTGCAGATTACGGGTATTGAAAAAGAGGATAAAGAACGACTTGTTTCTGAATTGCCGGAAGGGGTTACTACGGTCATTCATCGCGGTGTAAATTCGCTTATCGCTTGTGTCGGAAAGGGGCATTGTAAGAATGGCCAAATGGAGACTCAAGAGCTGGCGGACTATGTGGAACGTAAACATTATGGGCGTAAAACATCTCATAAGTGTAAAATCGGTATCAGCGGATGTGGACGTAACTGTCCGGATGCCATGGTAAAGGATATAGCCTTTATCGGTACATCTTATGGTTTTATGCTCGCCGTTGGTGGTACAACGGGGATTAAACCGGAGGCCGGAAAAATACTGGCTCGAAATTTATCTGTGGAACAGGCTAAAAAAGCTGTTGATATTTTGGTCGATTGGTATGCGGAAAATGGTGCACCTCGGGAACGTATGGGAAAACTATTAGCGAGACTGGGAAATCCGCTTGAAGGTTTAGAGCTATAATTAATAAACTAAATAGTATATAAAAACACTTGCCCTATTTTACAGGTCTAACAATTTATTTTTCGATTAGATTTATTTTTATCTATTTGAGAAATGAATAGAGCATTGTCAAAAGTGAGATAGGATAAGTGTTTTCTTATTTACCGACTTTGATTTTTTGACTAATTGATTCTGGAATACAAATTGTCTTTTTGACTAAATAGATATTATTTGACTTTTTAAGGATAATTTTGCTTGACAATTTATGTAAGTGTGATAATATTATACATGCGATTAGCACTCAAACTTCATGAGTGCTAACAAGAGGTGTTATTATGGATGAAAGAAAACAGCGCATCTTGAAAGCCATAATTGAAGATTACGTTAAATCCGCAGAACCGGTAGGGTCAAGAACGATTGCAAAGAATTATAATCTCGGTATCAGCCCTGCGACGGTGCGCAATGAAATGTCCGATTTGGAGGAATTAGGCTATTTGGAGCAACCTCATACATCGGCGGGACGTATTCCTTCATCGAAGGGCTATCGTTTATATGTTGATTCTATGATGAATCGACAACCTGTTCCATTACAGGATGCTGAAAAAATAGAAATGATTTGGAAACACTCCAATGGATCAACGAGTGAATTATTTTTCAATATGGCTAAACTGCTTTCACAAGTGAGTCATAGCATGAGTTTATTTCTTGCACCGGCGCATGACAGCGCCTTAGTGAAATATATTCATGTATTGCCTCTAGGCGGTCATCAGGCTATCATGGTCGTGATTACCGAGACGGGGGCGTTAGATAACGAGTTGATGTACTTTGGTGAAAGCGTGTCACCGGATGTATTACAGAATTTAGCATTACAATTCAGTAATGCCTTACAGAATGTAAGCATCGGTTATATTACGGCCGAAGCGTTGAGTGGAATTTTGATTCATATGGAAGGACCTAAGGAGGTTTTATTGGTTTTCTCGGAAATCTTATTACGAGCGATTAATAAACGTAAGTTATTCTACTCCGTAGGCGCTACGGAGTTGTTAAATCAACCGGAGTTTAAATCTGTTGAAAAGGTACAGCCCTTACTTTCATTAGTGGAAGAACAGAATGAATTAGGACAGTTATTGAAAGATGATTCGCCGACACCGATAAAGGTAAAAATAGGCGTGGAAAACCAGACGGAGGCCCTCCACACGATGAGTGTGGTACAGGCTGATTTCAGAAATCAAGAGCAACCGATAGGAACACTGGCTATCCTCGGCCCGACGCGGATGGAATATGGGCGCATCATCGGCATGCTGTCACATATGAAACACGTAATGGAAACCATGATAAAAGAACAAAAATAGAAAGGGAATGTAATGGCGAAAGAACAAGACATTAAACAAGAGGCGACTGATGAGAAGGTGGAAAATCCTCCTGTTGAAGATTCAGTCGTGGAAGAATCCGACGAGGCGGTAACAGATGCCGCTCAAGTGCTGGAAGAGTTGAAAGCTGACTTTGATAATCGCTATAAACGGTTACAGGCGGATTTTGAGAACTTTAAGCGGCGCACGAATCAGGAAAAGGAACAACTTGCAGGATTCGTTAAAGGCGATGTGCTTACCGATTTACTTCCTGTTTTGGATAATTTTGAACGCGCTGTTCAATCTCCGGCAGAAGGTGATGCAAAGGTATTCCTAGATGGATTCATCATGATTCATCAGAATCTGATGGCTATGTTATCTAAACATGGTTTAGCTGTTATTGAAGCTGTGGGAAAACCGTTTGATCCGAATTTCCATCAGGCGATTATGCGTGTACCGTCAGATGAATATGAATCTGATACGGTCTGTGAAGTATTGCAAACTGGCTATACCGTTGATGGACGTTGTATTCGTCCGGCGATGGTAAAGGTTGTTGAGTAGATTATATAGTATTAGGAGGTCATATATTATGGCAAAGGTAATTGGTATTGATTTAGGGACTACAAACTCTTGTGTTGCTGTTATGGAAGGTGGCGAACCTACGGTTATTACTAACCAGGAAGGTGCACGTACGACTCCTTCCGTCGTTGGTTTTGCTAAAAACGGTGAACGTCTTGTTGGTCAGTTGGCAAAGCGCCAAGCCGTATCTAATCCGGAAAACACGATTATTTCCATCAAACGTCACATGGGTAGTGACTATAAAGTTAAGGTAGAAGGTAAAGAATATACACCGCAAGAAATTTCTGCGATGATTCTTCAAAAAATTAAATCCGATGCGGAAGCATATTTGGGAGAACCTGTAAAACAGGCTGTTATTACAGTCCCAGCATACTTTACAGATGCTCAACGTCAAGCTACAAAAGACGCTGGTGCCATTGCAGGTCTTGAAGTTCTTCGTATCATCAACGAACCTACGGCGGCTGCACTTGCATATGGCGTAGATAAGGATGAAGACGGTAAGGTTCTCGTATTTGACCTTGGTGGCGGTACATTTGACGTATCCATTCTTGAATTAGGTGACGGCGTATTTGAAGTATTGGCTACATCCGGTAATAACCATCTCGGTGGTGATGACTTTGACGAACGCATCATGAAATACCTTATTGAAGAGTTCAAAAAAGAAACCGGTATCGATTTATCCACCGATAAATTAGCCGATCAACGTCTAAAAGAAGCGGCAGAAAAAGCTAAAATCGAATTGTCCGGTGTAGCAAGCACAAATATCAACTTGCCATTTATCACTGCCGATGCAACAGGTCCAAAACATTTGGATGTAACATTGAGCCGTGCAAAATTCGAAGAATTGACTGCTGATTTGGTACAGGCCACTATTGAACCTACACGTAAAGCGATGCAAGATGCCGGCCTCTCTGCATCCGATATCGATAAAGTATTGCTTGTTGGTGGTTCCAGCCGTATCCCTGCTGTGCAGGAAGCTATTAAAAAAGTATTAGGTAAAGAACCGACTAAAAACGTTAACCCTGACGAATGTGTCGCCATCGGTGCAGCTATTCAGGGCGGTGTATTGGTAGGTGAAGTTAAAGATGTATTGTTGCTCGATGTAACTCCATTGTCTCTCGGTATTGAAACGATGGGCGGTGTATTTACACGCATTATCGACCGTAATACAACAATTCCTACATCTAAATCTCAAGTATTCTCCACGGCGGCAGATAATCAACCGTCTGTAGACATCCATGTATTACAAGGTGAACGTGAATTTGCGGCGGATAATAAGACATTGGGCCGTTTTAACTTGGATGGCATTCCAGCAGCTCCTCGCGGGGTTCCTCAAATCGAAGTAACATTCGATATCGATGCTAACGGTATCGTACACGTAAAAGCTAAGGATTTAGGTACTCAAAAGGAACAAAAAATCACAATCACATCTTCCAGCGGTTTACAACAAGAGGAAATCGATCGCATGGTAAAAGAAGCGGAAGCTCATGCAGCGGAAGATAAGGCTAAAAAAGAAGAATTAGATGTTAAAAATAATGCGGATTCTTTAGTTTACCAAGCTGAAAAAGCATTAAAAGACCTTGAAGGTAAGGGCGATGCTGCTTTGATGAAAGAAGTGGAAGAAGCAAAAGATAAATTGAAGAAATCTATCGAAGCCGGCAACATTGATGACATTAAGAAAGACAGCGAAGCTTTGACTGCTCCATTACATAAGTTGGCTGAACAAATGTATGCAGCTGCTCAACAGTCACAACAAGCTGCAGGCGGTACTGAACAACAAGGTAATGCAAAAGCTGATGATAATGTTGTAGATGCGGATTATACGGTAGTGGATGACGAAAAGAAATAAGAAGGGTTGGTAACGAATGGCACGAGATTATTATGACATCCTGGGGGTCAGTAAAAATGCCACTCAGGATGAAATTAAAAAGGCCTTCCGTAAAAAGGCTCGCCAATACCATCCGGACGTAAATAAAGATAATCCAAAGGAAGCGGAAGCGAAGTTTAAAGAAGCAAACGAAGCTTACGAAGTATTGTCTGACGAAACTAAAAAAGCACAGTATGACCAGTTCGGTCACGACGCCTTCAAACAAGGAGGCGGTGCGGGGGCCGGAGGTTTCCAAGGCGGCTTTGGTGGTTTTGGCGGTCAAGCCGGTGGCTTCGGTGATATTTTCGGCGACATCTTTGGAGGTATGTTTGGGGGTGGACGCCAACAACAGGGACCTCAAAAAGGCAATGACTTACGCGAAGATATAGATATCTCCTTTGAAGATGCGGCTTTTGGTAAGTCTATGGACATTGAAGTACATCGTCATGAAGAATGTGATCACTGTCATGGTACCGGTGGTGAACCGGGATCTCGTGTCGATACGTGTCCAAACTGTCAGGGATCCGGCCAAGAAACGGTTATTCAAAATACCCCCTTTGGGCGGATGCAATCTGTCCGTACATGTTCACGTTGTCACGGTAGCGGTAAGATCATTGAGAAACCATGTTCTAAATGTCGTGGATCCGGTGAGATGTTGGCAAAACGAAAAATTTCTATCAAAATACCTGCCGGCGTGGATAGCGGATCCAGATTGCGCGTTGCCAATGAAGGGGAACCTGGTATCTTAGGTGGCCCTAAGGGTGATCTTTATGTGTATATCTTCGTTCGACCTCACAAGGAATTTGAACGAAATGGCAATGACGTTATCAGTCGTGTGAATATCAGCTTTGCTCAAGCTGCATTAGGTGCCTCTATACAAGTGAACACCTTAGATGGTAAAGTAGAGTTAAAGATTCCGGAAGGTACTCAAACGGGAACGGCGTTCCGCGTAAAGGGCAAAGGTATTCCTTATTTGCGCAACCCTAAACAGCGGGGGGATCAACATATCGTGGTAAATGTCCAAACACCTAAGAAATTGACCGATACACAACGTGAGTTATTATTGCGATTTGCTAATGAAAGCGATGAGGACGTCAATAATTTACAAGTAAGTAAAAGTCTCTTTGATAAGATAAAGGACTGTTTAACGAAATGAACAGCTCATGTGAAAGAATGGTTTATTCCTTCACATTCCCTATAAAGGAGCATATATGCAATGGATAGAAATATCCATTGTCTGTGAAAGAGTAGCCACCGATGAGGTGACTACTCTTTTTTACGATTATACAGACAATGGAATCGTAGAAGAGGATATTGAGGATAGTCCAGATTTGGTTAAATACACCCTATATGCTGATGCAACCTCAGATGTGAGGATGATAGAGGCGGATTTAAAGAGTCGACTTATAGAGGCCGATATCGAAGTTTCATCAATTGAGTCACATATGCTTGATGAATCGACATGGCTGAATTCGTGGCAGCAATATATCGGGTCTACTGAAATACTTCCCGGATTGATTATCAAGCCGGCTTGGCAGGATTATGATAATACTGATAATAAAACAATTATAGAAATCGATTCGGACATATCCTTCGGTACAGGATCTCACGAAACGACGAGAACCTGTGCGGAGTTGCTAGATAAATATAGCAAATCTATGAATCTTGATGATGTGACCTGTCTCGATATAGGAACCGGTACAGGCATACTCCTATTGGTAGCAGCTTATTTAGGAATTGTACATCTTGTAGGGATTGATATCGAAGAGTATGCGGCTCAGCAAGCCCGTCTCAACTGTGATACTAATCATGTAAAGGCGGATATTATTTGCGGTAATCTGGATAGTGACTTTGATGGATCGGCACAGATTATTCTTGCTAATCTGACGGTAGATCCGTTAAAAATATTGTTGCCGCAGATAGGATCAAAATTGGATGATAAGGGCGTTTTAATTATCAGCGGAATCATTGATGAGCGCTATGAGGAAATTATGCCGTACATCATGAATAACTGGAATATTACTGAGGAGCGAATGTCAGGTCCCTGGCATACATTTGCATTAAAGAAACGATGAAAAAAATATTTATTTCCACGCCATTAAGTGAATATATTGAATTACCGAAAGATGTGACCCATCATGTACTTCATGTATTTCGTCATCGTCTTGAAAGACCTATAACCGTCACCGGTAGTGATGGACGATGTGGTAGTTACAGAATTATGGAAGAAATAGATGGGAAAGCGAAGGCTGAACTTATCGAGTACGTAGATTCACAGGAGGTTATGTATCGTGTTGTGTTGGTCCAATCTTTTTTAAAAGGTGAAAAGCTGGAGTGGGTATTACAGAAAGCGACCGAACTAAATGTAGATACGGTCTATTTAGTAAGTACATCTAACTGCGTTGCTAAATACGATGATAAAAAACTGACTTCCAAGGCATTACGATGGGAAAAGATTATGCTGGAGGCGGCCCAACAATGCGGACGAAATCAGTTACCGTCTCTTGTTGTAGGAGAGACACTTTCACAAGTATTAACGATTGAAAAAGAAGCATTAAAACTGGTGGCCTATGAAAATGAAACCGGTCTGACCATGAAGAATATACTACAAAATATATCATCCGATTCGTCAATCTCGGAAGTCCTCATCTGTATAGGCCCTGAGGGGGGCTATCAAGAGAAGGAAATCAATGCTATTATAGAATGTGGTGGTCAATCGGTATCATTGGGAAATACTATTTTGCGAGCTGAAACGGCTGCCATAGGCGCGTTAGCGATGATTCAATATGAATTGGAATTATAAGGTTAGAACAGATATAGATTTAGAATTGAGAGGTGCAATGAAAACCGTTGCTTTTACAACCTTGGGGTGTCGCGTTAACCAATATGATACGGATGCCATGAAAGGTTTATTTCTACAGAATGATTATCAGGCGGTCGACTTCGATACAAAGGCGGATATTTATGTAATTAATACCTGTTCCGTTACGAATATGGGGGAAAAAAAATCCAGGCAGTTGATTCGCAAGGCAAAGCGCCAAAATAAGGATGCTTATGTTATCGTGACGGGATGTTATGCACAGCTTGATCCCGATGCCATTGCGGCCATTGATGGGGTTAATCTCGTTATCGGCACGAATAATCGGTCTAAAATCGTAGAGCTTGTTGAACAATTGGAATCTACAGAACGTCAAATTAATGCTGTCCGAGATATTATGAAGGAATCAAATTTTGAAGAAATGCCACTGTATGGTAATGAATCCGACAAATCACGAGCGTTTATGAAAATTCAGGAAGGCTGTAACAATTATTGTGCATTCTGTATCATTCCCTATACGAGAGGCCAGTTAAAATCCCGTAAAATCGATGATATTGTACGGGAAGCGAATCGATTGGTGGAACACGGGTTTCATGAGATTGTTCTGACCGGCATTCATTTGGGAAATTATGGTGTTGAATTACCGGGGCGTCCTACATTAGCGGATGTGGTGAAAGCATTGCTTGAAATTCCAAACTTATATCGTATCCGCTTCGGCTCCATCGAATCCGTTGAAGTATCTGATGAGTTGGTAGAATTAATGGCGACAGACAAACGGGTATGTCCGCATCTACATTTGCCGTTACAGGCCGGATCCGATCATGTATTAAGTCTTATGAAACGACATTATACGTTGCAAGAATATAAGGATTTGATAGCAAATCTACGAGCTCGCATTCAAGATCTGTCGATTACGACGGATATCATCGCCGGGTTTCCTCAGGAATCGGATGAGGATTTTGAAGAAACCTTACAGACCGTTCGAGAAATCGGTTTTACTCATATTCATGCCTTTCCGTATTCCATTCGCGAAGGCACACCGGCGACAACCATGCCGAATCAAGTACCCGAGGCTGTTAAAAAGACTCGCGTAGCGCTTTTAAATAGTCTTAGCCAATCCGGTTATGAAGCATATGCTAAGTCCCGCATCGGCAAGCCCGGCGAAATCCTGATCGAGAAAGAAGAGAATGGTTACTATACGGGTTTAACAAGTGAATATGTAAATGGTAAAATTAAATCTGATGGATTACATAAAATTGGTGATCTCATCGGTGGGATTGTTACAGGATTAGAGGATAATTATTTGATTATTGAATAAGGAGTTTAATTATGAGCGACTGCATTTTCTGTAAAATTATCAATGGTGAAATTCCTTCTAAAAAAGTTTTAGAGAATGATAAGTTCTATGCATTTCATGATATTCAACCTGTCAAAAAAGTACATGTACTGATTGTGCCCAAAAATCACGTTTCTAACATTGCTCATCTTAATGAAAAGAACGAAGATTATATTGAGGGATTACTACCATTTGTTCGTGATGTTGCAAAAGAGCTTGGCATTTCTAAAGATGGTTATCGTTTGATTTTCAATACTGGCGAAAAATCCGGTCAAACCGTATTTCATATGCATGCTCATCTTTTGGGCGGTGAAGAGATGGGATGGCCTGAAGCTTGATTATGCAGATGTCAGACTACTTTACAAGGCCTATTAAAAATCCTGTAAAATATACCGGAAAATATTGACAGATACTGGTACACTGCATATAATATGTATATGTGCGTATATAAATTATCAGCACTTCCCTGAGATTATTTTTGGAGGGAGGGATATAGATGTCTGAAATCAAAGTCGGTAAAAACGAAACGCTTGAAAGTGCTCTTCGCCGATTCAAACGCTCCTGCCAAAAAGCAGGTGTTTTGTCTGAAGTTAGAAAGCGCGAACACTACGAAAAACCGAGCGTAAAAAGAAAGAAAAAATCTGAAGCAGCAAGAAAACGCAAATTCAGAGCATAAGATGATTACCCTAATTCTGCCTTTTCATGGCTTCATGAAATCCGGAATTAGGGTTTCTTTATATAATTCGGCTATCTAAAGGTTAGTCTGTAAGATTAGAGTATTCTACTATTTTAAAAGGAGGCTATAATGAGCTTAAAGGATCAATTAAAAGAAGATATGAAAGCCGCAATGAAGGCTCGTGAAGAAGGAAAGACCGCATTATCTGTTATCCGCATGGTAAATAGCGCAATTAAAAACACGGAGATCAACGATAAGGTAGAACTTGATGATGCCGGTGTTCTCGGCATTTTGGCGAAGGAAATGAAAACACGTCAGGATTCCCTGGAGGAATTTATCAAGGCCGGACGTGAGGATTTAATTGCTCATGTGAAAGATGAAATGGCGGTGCTGCAAAAGTATATGCCTGCTCAATTGACCGAGGATGAAATTTGTACGATTGTGCAAGATGCGATTAAAGCCTGCGGTGATAATGTTAACATGGGTAATGTCATGAAACATGTTATGCCTAAAACAAAAGGTCGTGCTGATGGTAAACTCGTTAATTCCATCGTTAAAGAACAACTAGGGTAGTTATATTCGGCTGTTTTAAGATTATTTACATTAGGCCGATTTTGATAGATACAGTAATTTTTCCAGATATATCAATTACCAAATTGTTACTATTAAGATTGGATTTAGTAATAATGTATTAATTGCGCTATTAAAATTCTATAAAAAGTTATTGACATGTATTTTCAGGATATGCTATTATGTGTTCAAGAAAATAATCAGTCAACGAAGACTCCACATGTAGATGTATTCACATCTATCTGTTGGAGTCTTTATTTTATAAAGTTTAGGAGGAACAGTTATGGCTACTAATGAATTATTGTATTACATCCCTGCAGGTCAATACGGAAAAGAAGGTGTGCTGGCGTTATTGGAACAGCATCCGGAGATTAAATTCGTATCCTTGGTAGGGGTTGATTTGGCCGGCAATGACACGGATGAAAAAATTCCGATGTCCTCATTCTTTGATGATTATGAATCATTCTTTGAAGGTCGTGCTGTTCAGACAGACGGTTCCTCTGTAGTACTTACAAATATTGCTACACTAAATAATGCACGCGTAGATATGTGGGGGGATCCTACCGTAAACTGGTTTATCGATTACAACTATGAAAACATCGATGAAGTGACGGGTCTTCCTACAGGAACGCTTCGTATTCCAGCATTTTTGATGCATAACTATCGATATGTAGATTCCCGTTCCATATTAAAACGCGCTTGTGACTATGTACGTTCAGAATTACTTGAGCTCATTAAGGAACATGGCCTTCCAAGTATGCCTCATATACGTAAAGACGATATAGTCGACATTGTATTCACATCTGCAACAGAGTTGGAATTCTGGGTTAAAACACCATCTAAAACGGTAACAAAAAAGGAATTATCCGTTTCTCAAAAATTACAGGAACAGTATTGGCAACGTACGCACGGCTCTGTACGCACGGCTTTGGAGCAGGCGGTAGAGCGTCTTGATCAATATGGTATGGTTGCAGAAATGGGCCATAAAGAAGTTGGTGGTGTAAAGGCTAAACTTGATGAGGATGGACATGAATCTGTCGTATTGGAACAACTTGAAATAGACTGGAAATTTTCGAACAATCCGATGCAAACTGCGGATAACGAATTACAGGCCCGTATTATTGTCCGTGAAGTATTCCGTGAAAATGGATTGGATGTTACGTTCAATGCAAAACCTATCATCGGGGTAGCCGGCTCCGGTGAACATACACACTTCGGTGTAATGGCTAAACTAAAAAATGGTAAATTAGTCAACTTATTCAGTCCAGAAGATATGCGTAAAGAAGCTACAAGCGCTTTGGGTATCGGGGCTATTATGGGGTTATTGAAGCATTATGAAGCAATTAATCCGTTCATCAGTTCTACAACGGATTCGCTAAATCGTTTAAAACCGGGTTTTGAAGCCCCTGTTTGTATTGTAACTTCCTTGGGGACGGATCCATCTGAGCCGAGTCGTAACCGTACAATTCTTTGCGGCTTGATCCGCGATATCGATAATCCGATGGCTACACGTTATGAATTACGTTCTCCAAATCCATATACAAATACGTATACTGCATTAGCTTTGATTTTTATCTCCGCCTTTGACGGTATGAAGTATGCTATTAGCTCCGGAAAAACACAGGTTCAATTGGAGGCTGAATTATCTAAAGCACCGGGTGAAACAGCAGATTATTTGGATACGAATCGTGCATATCGTTCTGAAAAGGATGTATTTGAAGATTTCACACAAGAGGAACGTAATCAGATGTTCGGTATTGCGCCGGCTACTGTATGGGAAAATGTTCTCGGCTATAAGAACAACCCTGAATTAGTGGAAACATTGGCTCAGGGGGATGCTTTCAGTAAAGATTTGATGGACTCCTTTATCGCATCTATTTTAAAACGGTGGAGACTTGTTTTAGCGAACCGTATCATTCCTGACAATCTTGAAACCGTTCGCAATATGGTGGCGATTCATACGGACAGCCGCAACAGTGTTGATGATAAGCGTTTTGCAGAGGTTAATGATTTACGTTTTTATCTTGCTAAAGATAGTGATGATCGAAAATCTTTATTTACGAGAATTATCGATGCTTTGTATGAAGGCGAGTATGATACAGCATCAAAATTGCAAATTGAAATGAACGATAAAATGGAAGAACTGGAAGCTAAATACGCTAATTACAGCAAAAACATATTTTGATATAAGTTTTATAAAGAGATTTGACCGTTTTTGAATTTATCAGAATGAGATCTAATAAAACTAATGTATCTGATGATATTTTTACGAGCAATAAGCCACCTAAGGATCATTAATTTGATTCTTAGGTGGCTTATTTCATTTTTCATATTAATTTGGAAGGCTCGTTAAAATCATACAATAAGGAAAATAAGAAAAATAAACAAAACTTAAATTGCAATATGAAATTGAACAGTATCCAAATCTACAATTTTATTAACTTCTTCAAGAAAGACATCCAAAGGGGTTCTATAATTTAGAAGCTTGCGTGGCAAATTATTACACCATTGAAGTGTTCGTTGAATTGTTTCCTCTGAAACGGCTTTTATTGGCATTCCTTTCGGTATACATCTACGAAGTAAACCATTATGCCTTTCGTTCGACCCACGTTCCCAAGCAGAATAAGGTCGAGCAAAATAAATAGACAAAGTTTCATTTTCTAAATCAGATATCTCTGAAAACTCTAAACCGTTATCTGCAGCTATTGTTTTACATAAGCAAGCAGGCTAGATTAACATCTTTAAACGTATTTAACCATGCATACAGTGTTTCTTTTACATCAGTAGCCCGTGCTGATGGACATCGTAAAGCCACATACAATCTGCTTTTACGTTCAAGTAAAGAGATTAAAACATGGTCTGTCTTATCTTTTATTCCACGGACGGTATCTAATTCCCAATGTCCGAATTCCTCGCGCGTTTCAATCTTAGGATCGCGAAGCTCTATGGATTTACCAAGTTCTCGCTTATGTTTTCTAGAAATAGATTTTCGTTGGGAACGCTGTACTACCAATGGTAAATCAATTGCTTTTATTCCCAATACACCTTTGTGAAGATAGTTATATAAAGTTTTAGCACAAACCATTTCATTACGCACAAACAAACCCTTATGTTTAGCATATCCAACAGCAGCCTCAAAGGACCAATGATCATTTAGAACTTTGCTTTCAATCCAATTTATAAAAGATTCTATAGCACCAACTCTCATGGTATTAAAGGAGCCCATACGTTGTCTTTCATAGGTTGCCTGTCCAGAATCAGCTAAATATACAAGTTGCGATTTACCTTGTCGAATTTGAATTACAGTACCGCGTTTTAATTCTGTATAAATAGTTGTTCTGGAACGGCCCAGTGCACGTGAAATTGCAGTAATACTGTCTCCTAGAACGATTCTCTTTTCTAAATAAAATCGTTCTTCGAAGTTTAAGTGTTTGTTTGTGCGTAATGTCGTGTTATGATTATTGTAGTCCATAGTGATTACCTCGGTTATATTTTGATTAGGCACCTAAATCATAACACAAGGTTCACTATGGATTTTTTATTTGTTCAATTTCATTCTACAATTAAGCAAAATAAACAAAATATCCATATTACATATTTACGGATGATTTCTTATTTTGCGGAGTCCACCCCGGAGAAAGGGTTTTATCTGACCCCAATACAGTTAAACCGGAGTTATAGCCTTCGGTACCGGATCCATATTTTCCTGTTGGATAATAGATTTTTTTACTTAAATTCTGGCGATCTTGTGAAAAAATACGATTTTCCGTATGAATTTGTGTATCAGCCAGAATAAACGGCTGATTGAGTGGCAGTTTTTGGCGTGCAAGCTCCGTTTTTCTATTTTGCGATAGCAACCAGTTATAACAAGCTGGTGTACCATGACCATAAAACCATGCTGACATATGTCCAACATTACCCGTTAGAATGGCTTGATAAATTCCGGTTTTATTGGGCATTTTAGTGAGCTTTTGAATTACTTTGTTGCGTTTTTTTGCTGTGGTGTTTTTATCCAATACAAGTTTTGCCGTGGGAATTGTTATGTTTTGAAGGTCTTGATAAAGCAAACGATATTCTATATTTTCATTAGGTGTATTGAGGTAGAGTATGTTATCATCTGAGACCATATAGAACCAGTTGTTATAATCTGTTGGATTGCCATCACTATCTGTTTTCCAGATGACGGTACCATCGGCAGGAGCATTGTAATAGACAGTGTCATTAAACGGATAATCTTTGTTGAAATTATTTCCCCATTTACAGCTAATGGGAAGAAGAGCAGCAAAGTAATTATCACGTTGAGCTGCCATTGCCATTATTGTCATACCACCCATTGATTGTCCGCTACCATAAATACGATTTTTATCAATAGAATAATTTTCAGTAATATAATCCAAAAGTTTCCAAATTGCTGGGACCGCATAACTAAGTGTCCAATTATCGCGCGCCATACGCAGAGAATAGTGTGGATTATCTTTATCCATATTGTAAAATTCAGTGATTGCCGGGCAGACTACAATAACTCCGTCTAGACCTTGCTTTTTAGCTTCTTTTTGGAATATATCGGAAGCATAGTTTGTTGCAGCCTGTGATTCTGTCAATGTTAACATCGGATCCGAACTCATTGAACCAGCATCGTGGATATGCAGGATGAGTCCATATCGTTTATGCGGATTATAATCCTTTGGCACATAAATAGCATATGGCAAATCGAAATCCCAGAATTTCCCATTAGCTTCGTCAAAACAATGTGCAGCATGAAAAGCGGTACCATTTTCAATGGTATGTAATTGATAACCATCAAGCCCGTTGATTATATAAGTGCCTGGTTTTGCATAATCATATGTTTCGGGGGTACGATTTTTTCCTGTATTTGGATCATATCCGATATAAGACTGTTTTGTATAATTGCTGCTTTCTTTTATCGATGGTGTTATGATTTTATCTTTTAGATAAAGCATTTTTTCTTGTCTCACGCCTACAGCCATAGTAATCTCGTAGGAGCGGGGAAAACGGCTTCCCTGATAGGCGGTATTTGTTTCGATAATGACGTAGGAGCCATGTGATTTGGCACGCTTAGAAATCTCTGGTTTGTCATTAATATATACTTTTTTTATGGCTCCTGGATTATTTCCTTGTGTGAGTTCTTTATCGGAAAGTGTCATTCCATAATCATGGATTGTATAAGTTGATGTATCTATGGTTGCACCATTAAGATCCATATTATAATGAATCGCTATGGCTTTTAGCTTGGAACCATCAGTGTCTACAAAACCAATAGCTTTGATTTCCTGAATTGACTGGTCTGCAGACTCTTTTGTAATTACCGGTGATTTAGATATCTTTATATCGGTGTCGGTAATTGCAGATGCGTTCCGCTCTATTGAATTTGCATAGGTAATCGGTGTTGTATTTATCCATAGTGGAAGGGTAAAAGAAATAAAGAGGATTATTCTTAAGGCGTTTTTCATGGATACAAAACCTTTCTTGATTAATTTACTTCATCGATACTTTATATGTGTTTTCACGAATATTATATACTATTAGACGAGATCTTTTAACCGTTTATTTCATATATTAAAAAGGACCGTACAATGTACGGTCCTCGAAAACGAATTCATATATTATTATAGTTGAAAATAGCTGTGCAATATAAACTAATTTTTTTTGTATATTAGATATCTGCTTTAATAGCTTCTAATGCAGCATCGAAGTTAACCGCTTGAGTTACTTCAGGTACATATTCAACATATGTCACTTTGTTATCTTTGTTGATTACCACAACGCCGCGAGAAAGAAGACGAAGTTCTTCGATCAGGAAGCCGTAGTGTTCACCGAAAGAAGTGTCTTTATGGTCGGATAAAGTTACAACTTTATCAACTCCGGCAGCACCACACCAACGTTTTTGAGCGAATGGCAAATCCATAGAGATAGTCAATACTACCACATCGTCGGAAAGGGAAGTAGCATCTTGGTTGAACCAACGTGTCTGAGCGTCGCAAACACCTGTATCAAGAGATGGTACAACGGAGATTACTTTTACTTTACCGTCAAAATCCTTTAATGTTTTAGGTTGTAAATCATTGCTCAAAACCGTGAAATCAGGAGCTTGTTGACCTACTTTAACTTCAGGGCCCACCAAAGTAATAGGACCACCTGCAAATGTAACTACACCAGTACGTTTTTCCATGTTGTATTCCTCCTAAGAGTTTCAATGTTAAGTAAATTAAGGATACGTCTTGTATCTATGCATAGTATATCATTTACACATCTATAAGTAAATCAAAAATTTCGATATACTTTCAGAAAAGAAATAGTATTGATAATAGAACGAAAAAAATAGTAGCATTTATATAGTAAACATACTATGATACATATAGACTATGTTAAATATAATTGAGAGGAATTATGAAATCTGTAGATTTTTTTAAAGATTTTTTCCGCCGTGAGGGTTGGGTTTATGCAATAGGTATCATGTTGTTGATGGCAATTGATGTGGCTTTTTTATTGGTTCCTCAATTTATCGGGAATGCTATCGATACATTGAGTCATAATAAAGAGGGACTTGTTCGTTATATTTTGTATTTTGTGGCATTATTAATTATTATAACCATTTTGAAAGTTATCTCCCGTCGTACTTTATTGGGGTCCATTCGTAGGATGGAGTATCAGTTTCGTCAGAAACTCTGTAAAAAGGCGCTGCAGATCGAGACGACTTATTACGAAATGAACGGCCCCGGCAAGGTGATGGCGCTGATGACCAATGATGTGACATCGTTGCGCGTTGCTTTAGGATTGGGTGTGATGATCGTCGTGGATATCGTATTTTATTCCATTGTGGGCTCCGTAGTATTAATCCAAAAAATTGACATTTTCTTAGCGGCTCAAATTATGACCCCTGTATTATTTACATTGATTGCAATTTTTCTGTTGGGACGTAAGTTGAGGATTAAACAGAGAAGTGCACAAACGACGTACAGCGATATGACTGAATTTGGACAGGAACTGTTTCAGGGAATGGATGTGATGCGAGCTTTCAATCGTGAATCCGTCATTGAAAAGTTGTTTGATAATATCAATCGGTTAAATTACAACAAGAATATGGATGTCGCTTTATATGATTCTATTTTGACACCGCTCACACGGATTGCACCGTTTATCTGTATCAGTATCAGTATCTTTGTGTGTGGGCATCTCGCTGTGGAGGGGCGTATGAGCATCGGTGAGTTTGTTACCATTAATTCTTTTATCATGCTCATTATAGGTCCTTTAATCAGTGTCGGTTCACTCATATCCATCATACAGAAGGGTTTGGCATCGCTAGACCGCATCATGGATTTTATGGAATTACCGCCGGAAGATATCAGGGATACCGGTTCCATATTGCCGTTAGAGGATATTCATGTCAGATTTTTAAACTTTACTTATGATAACGCAAAGGCTCAGGCATTATCGCAGGTGACGACAACAATACCGAAGGGTTCTTTTATAGGCATTGTAGGCAAACCGGGATCCGGTAAAAGTACACTATTTAAATTATTGATCGGCTTGCAGAAAAGTCCTAGAAAATCAATTTATTTCGGCAGCCGTGATATTACGGATATTCCTTTAGGCATATTGCGTAATTCCGTTGCCTATGTGCCTACACAATCCTATTTATTGAGTTCTACAATTGCAGACAATATTACCTTCGGACAGAGTTCCATTCATCACATATCATTGGAGGAAGCCGCCAAAAAAGCGGATTTGTATAGAGATTTGGGTGATTATCTGCACGATGATCTACATGTCTTAGGGGAAGAAGGACGTGACCTGTCCGGCGGACAACAACAGCGTATCAATTTGGCACGCGGGTTTTATAAAAATGCTCCTTACTTGTTATTAGATGACTGCTTTTCTGCGTTAGATGCGATTACGGTACATACGATTCTCGATACACTACGTTCCGTTCATGAACAAACCATACTTTGTGTTTCTCAACGTTTAGAGGTAATAGAAAAGGCTGACAGCATTCTCGTCTTTGATGAAGGGCGTATCGTAGAATCCGGAAATCATCAAGAACTATTAAATAATAAGGGCTTGTATTATACATTATATATGGCACAGAGAGGGGCTGCACATGAAGAAGCGTAATGTCCGGAATGATTGGGCTTTATTTAAACATTTAAGTGCCTATATACGCCCATATATGGGTATATTGATGATAGCCGCAGTTGCTTTGTTAGGAAATCTTATCTTATTATTGCTGCGGCCTTACTTATCTAAGCAGGTCATCGATCTTGGTTTTTCTACAAGTGATATACATGTAATTCAATATTACGCTGTCTTGTATGCCATAACGATTTTGGGCAGTATTATATGTATATTTGTAGAAAACTATTTCTTAAAATCATTCGGTCAAAAGATTATTTACCATATACGGGGAATTATCTTTCGGAAAATACTCAATAAATCATATAAAGATTTTTATAAACTACCTATAGGCAACTGGGTGACGCGTATTACCAATGATGTAGAATCATTACGAACACTATATACAGAAGTTATCTTAAGTCTTTTAAGCAGTTCTCTCATGATTATCGGTATTTTAGGCTTTATGTATCTCATCAATATCCCTTTAGCCATTATCATGACAATACTTGTGCCTATTATGGGAGGTATCATATGGATATACCAGAAGTTTTCCCGCAAGGCGTTCCGCCAGGTACGTACCTCTGTGGCGGCATCCAATGCGAGTATTAAAGAACTGTTAAATTATATTGTCATCGTAAAAACCTATCGTGGTGAACGCAATATAGAGGATCGTTATGACGAGGTAAACAAAAGATTTTTAGCGGCAGGTATTTTCGAGGTTACCACATTCTCTATTTTCAGGCCTCTTGTGGATGGGCTGTTTTTCGTTGCCCTTATCGTTATATTTACGACGACAAATCTGGTCGACTCCGTTGCCGATGCAGGTACAG
Organism: Veillonella rodentium; assembly: GCF_900187285.1. NCBI lineage: Bacteria > Bacillati > Bacillota > Negativicutes > Veillonellales > Veillonellaceae > Veillonella > Veillonella rodentium. The sequence continues at coordinate 1,001,031 of NZ_LT906470.1, forward strand.
TTTTCGCGTTCATTCAATATATGGACCGCTTCTTTCAGCCTATGAAAGAAATCGCCGATAAATACAATTCACTGCAGAGTGCTTTGGCCGGTGCGGAACGGTTAGTTCCTTTGCTGGAGGAAGAAGATAGACAGTTGATTACATCTGTTCCCGATGAATTTAAAGTGATTCGCAGTATTCGATTTGACCATGTTTGGTTTTCTTATCTTGATAATGATGAATATGCTTTGGAAGACTTTACATTATCCGTTAATGCCGGTGAATTTATAGGCATTGTCGGTCCGTCGGGCAGCGGCAAGACTACATTACTTTCACTATTGATGGGCATTCATAAACCAACCAGGGGTGCAATTTATATAAATGATATCAATATTGCGGATTATGACAGTTCCTTACTACGACATATTATGGGTTATGTTTTTCAACAGGCCTATTTATTTAAAGGAACTATAGAGGATAATCTTAAGTTATTCGATACCTCTATTCCCGATGAGAATATGGTGGAAGCGGCCCGTCAGGTGAATTTGGACGGCATGATTCAACAGTTGCCGGACGGTTATAAAACATCTGTAGGCTATCTGGGTTCTCTATTGTCGGACGGACAGAAACAATTGCTCGCTTTCGGCCGTACATTATTGAGCCAGAAATCAATATTATTATTGGATGAAGCAACCGCAAATATCGACAGTCATACGGAAAAAGCGATTCAAGCCGGCATCGAGCGTATACGGGGCAGTAAGACCATTCTCAGCGTGGCTCATCGCTTATCCACGGTTGAGGATGCGAATATAATCGTATATTTGGAATATGGTAAAATGAAAGAAATCGGTTCTTTTGATGAACTTATAAAGAATAAGGGCGCATTTTATAATTTATGGCGACAACAACGTGACGGGAGATAGTATGGAGTATATTCAATCAAAAGACAATAAGACGATTAAGCGCATGGTCGCCTTAAGCAATCGAAAGTATCGTCAGAAATATGATGAATATGTCCTCGAAGGTATTCGATCGATTCGTGATGTGGCGAAAACGGGAGCTATTAAAGTTATCGTTATACGAGAATCGAAAATGCGGGAAAACACTGTTCAGGAGCTATTAAGTGTATCAGATATACAATCTGTACCGATATATATCGTTCAGAACCCTTTGTTCGATAAGTTGGAAAACTCCGTTCATGGTCAAGGTGTGATGGCCATAGCAAATAAACCTAAATATTTTATTGATGATTTGCAGATAACGGACGGTTTATATGTAGCCTTGGACGGGGTACAGGATCCGGGAAACTTAGGGACCATTATACGTACGGCCGTAGCGGCAGGCGTGAAGGCAATATTCTTGTTGAAAGGAACCGTGGACCCATTTAATGATAAGACCGTGCGCAGCACAATGAGTGCACTACATAAGATTCCTTTATATGAGGATGTATCGCTATCGGAATTTTATGATGTAATCAGAGAACAGAGAATAACAACTTATGTAACATCCTTGGAGAACTCAGTACCATATCAGGATATACGGTACGCTTCGCGCAGTTTATTAATATTCGGCAACGAGGGTAATGGTGTATCAAAGGAGATATTAGCTCTCTCTGACCGACGTATTTCTATTCCTATGTATGGAAATATAGAATCTCTCAACGTATCGATAGCTGCGGCACTTTGCATGTATAAAGTGCAGGAACAGCTTATCAAATAATATTTTAAAAGTCCTCTGCTAGTATACAAGTAGAGGACTTTTGTATTGATTTTTGATATCTGTATTTGGTACAATAACATATATCCTTTGTGGGAGAACAAAGTTCTCCCTTTTTTAATGAAAAGGAAGATGATTATGTCCAAACTTATTGTAAATGCTGATGATTTTGGCCTTCATAGTTCTGTAAACAGAGGGATTATTGACGGTCATCGTACAGGTATTATTACGAGTACCTCCTTATTAGCAGGAGGCGAAGCTTTTACAGAAGCCATAAGTATGGCTAAAGAAAACCCAAAGTTGGGCATCGGTATTCATATCGCTTTGGTTGGAGGCCTTAAACCGGTATGTGATCCATCTGAGGTATCGTCACTATTGACGGAACAGGGAAGATTTCCCGATACCTATGTGGAGTTTATAAAAAGACTTTATACGGATAAAATTAATTTTGATGAATTGTGTAAGGAAATACAGAGTCAAGTATCCAAAATTATGAATGCAGGTCTTGATGTAACACATATTGACGGGCATCAACATATGCACATTCTTCCAAGCGTATTACCACTTGTGGTTGAACAGGCGAAAAAGTATGGTATAAAGGCGATTCGCATTCCTCAGGAGATGAGCGGATTTATCAATTATTCGTACAATCCCGTCCGCTTTCTCGGCAAAGTGGGTCTCTCATCGGTAGCGGATAATGCACGTTCCTTTATCAGAAGGAATAATATTATGAGTACCCAATTCTTCTGGGGCATGATAAATGGAGGTCATATCAATCAAAAGACTTTAATGGGAATTTTGAAAGAGGTCAATCACCGTAGCGGTACCCACGAGTTGATGATGCATCCGGGCAATGATGATAGAGCCCTCAGCAGTCGTTATGACTGGGGATATCACTGGGAGGATGAATTGAAAGCAGTTTGCTCGCATCATACGCGTTTATATATTAATCAGCATAAGATTGAGTTGATTAATTACGGAGATTTGGTATGAGTAAGATGATGAAGAGAGGCATTCTTATGTTTCTCTTACTCATCAGTGTATCTGCAGGTATCATATATTACACCATCGATCTGGAAGCGCTTAAAACGATAAGAGACTTTAATGCTGCTTCGTTGTTGTTAGCACTTCTGGCTTTAATCTTGGGAATGTACTTTGATGGATTACGATTGCAGAGACTCGTAAAAATAGGTGGTTATAAGCTGTCAATTCAAGCTGTACTTCGCGTTATATTTAGTAACTACTTTATGGCCATGTTGACGCCGGGGGCCAGCGGAGGGGCCGTAGCCCAGGTTTTGGTTCTTAAAAGTTATGGTGTACCGTTGGGAAAGGGGACACCTATCGTATTGATACGTACGGTATTCTCGATTATGTTTCTCGTAGTGATGTTACCGTTCGTTTTTCTTCACGACGCCATTGAAATACCGTATATTTCACGGAATATGCTGCTTGTATTCGCTGTTGTGGCGGTAATAGCGACCTTATTAGGAACATATATATTACAAACTAAATATATGCGACAATTTGTATATCGTTTAGCTAAGTATTTTAAAGAAGATAAAACCAAAGACTGGTTATCGAAGCTTGAAACCTTAAATCAGGGACTGGGGTTATTATATAAGAAACCGGGACAGTCTATTGTCGTATTTCTTGAATCCGGATTGAGTCTTCTTTGTTTATATTGTATTGCACCGGCTTTAATGTATGCTTTTACATCGGATATTCATATCATCGATGTGTTGGATCGGATGATTCTATTAAATCTCATTCTATATTTTGCACCGACACCAGGGGGAACAGGAATCGCAGAAGGATTGTTCGTAGTTTTATTCGGTTCATTTGTGCCGGCCGGGACAGTTGGTATTGTGGCTGTTGCATGGCGCGTTGTAGCGGAGTATTTACCGTTTTTTATTGGAATGTATGCGGTGTTAACATTATATGGGCGACAATTTGTGGCTCAGGAAACGTCGCATGAACAGTAAGGGAGTGTATCGTATGTCTAAACCAAAAAAAGATAAATTTTATCTTGTGCAAGAAGATATTTTACCGGAAGCGATCAAAAAAACCATTAAGGTAAAGGAAATTTTAAAATTAGGTGAGGTTAAGACGATTAACGAAGCCGTTGAAAGAATGGATTTGAGTCGTTCTGCATATTATAAATACAAGGACTATGTATTTCCGTTTTTTGAAATCGCTCAAGGTAAGATTGTAAGCATAACCGTATCTATGTCGAACGAATCGGGGATGTTATCCAGTGTATTGAAAGCAATCGCCGATCGAAACGGCAGTATTTTAACGATTAATCAGGATATTCCGCTACAGGGGATTGCCAACAGCAGTATTTCTTTTGAGACAAAAAATTTACAAGGTTCTCTAGAGGATTTGCTGCATGAAATCCGCTCTATGAAGGGCATTATTAAGGTAGAGATTTTAGGACAGGCTTAGTCCGTATTTTGAGGATAGAATTATTATGACCACTGTTAAAATCGCTTTATTAGGCTTCGGTACGGTCGCGCAAGGGACATTTAATTTATTGCAGACTAATGCAGCAATCATTAAAGATCGTACCGGTGTTGATATTGATATTGCTAAAATTTTTGTGCGCAATCCCGATAAATACAGTCATATTACTTTGCCTGCAGCAACCAAATATGTGACCGATATAAAAGATATTATAGAAGATGATTCGATTCAAATCGTTGTGGAGTTAATGGGGGGTACAACCTTTGCTAAGGATTGTGTTGAGGAAGCTCTTAAAGCGAAGAAAAACGTCGTTACGGCTAATAAGGATTTATTGGCTGAATCGGGTCCATATTTATTGGAACTGGCAAGTAAAAATGGGGTGGATCTGCGCTTTGAAGCCTCTGTATTAGGCGGTATTCCTATTATTCGTACATTGTACGAATCTTTAGGAGGCAATCATATTACGGAACTCATCGGTATTATGAACGGTACGACGAATTTTATTTTATCCAAGATGACCGATGAAGGTTTAAGCTATCAAGATGTACTAAAAGAAGCCCAAGAATTGGGCTATGCTGAGGCGGATCCGACGGCTGACGTAGAGGGTCTCGATGCGGCCCGTAAATTGGCAATTTTGGCATCCATCAGCTTTAATCGCCGTATTTTCTTTGACGATGTATCCGTTGAAGGGATTACAAAAATTGATACGGAAGATATTGCATTCGGCAAAGAATTCGGTTATAACATCAAATTACTAGGCATTGCGAAAGAATCAAATAAAGGGTTATCGCTTAATGTATATCCGGCATTTGTACCGGTTACTCATCCGTTGGCTTCCGTACGCGGTTCTTATAATGCGATTTATGTGAAAGGCAACGGAATCGATGATGCCATGTTCTATGGTCGCGGCGCTGGCAGCTTGCCGACGGGCAGTTCCGTAGTAAGCGATATTATGGAGATTGCAAAAAATATTTCTAACGGATCTACCGGTCAATTGAAATCATTCTATTACGACCAAAAGAATATTTACGCACCAGGTAAAATTCAATCCAGTTATTATATACGACTCGCTGTAGATAATAAAACGGGTGTCTTAGCAAAAATTTCCGCTAAATTAGCGGAACAAAAAATTTCCGTTCTGTCTATTGTGCAACGCAATATGGATCCTGAAATGGCAGTGCTTGCTATCGTCACGTCTAAATGCCCTCGCTCGTACATTTTAAATCTTATAGACTCTTTTAACAGCTTGCGATCTGTTCAATCAGTCAACAGTGTTATTCGTATTATGGAAGATTAATGGATATGAAAACCATACGCGTTCAAGTTCCGGCTACCAGTGCTAATTGCGGCCCCGGTTTCGATTGTCTGGGATTAGCTTTAAATTTGTATAATATCTTTACTTTTACACCTATTGCGGATGCCACGGCGTACACGTATACATTTGAAGGATTTGGTGCCGACATCCTCCGCATGGAGGATCCTAAGAAAAATCTCATCGGATTTGCCATGGATCAGGTCTTTGCAACGGTTCAGGAACCCATACGTTACGGTCATATTACTTCAGAAACATTAATTCCTCCTTCGCGTGGTTTAGGTAGTAGCAGCACCGCTATTGTGGGCGGTTTATTATTGGCGAATACCCTCGTTAAAAATCCGTTGACTAAGGAAGAACTTCTGGTAATTGCCAATCGCATGGAAGGTCATCCTGATAATGTAGCGCCGGCGATTTACGGAAACTTATGTTGTGCAACCGGGTTGAAAACAAAAGTATTGAATACGGTAATTCCCGTTCCGGAGGAGCTGCATTTTGCCGTAGTTGTACCGGAGGTATTGGTTTCTACGGAATATGCCAGGTCCGTACTGCCTAATCATATTCCTTTTAAAGAGGCGGTTCAAAACGTGAGCCATGCATCTCTGTTTGTAACGAGTCTTATTACACATCAGTTAGATAATCTGTCTACAGCTTTAGAGGATAATTTACATGTACCATATCGAAAAGCTTTAATTCCTCATTGTGATGATGTATTTATGGCCGCTAAAACGGAAGGGGCCTATGGTGCAACTATTAGCGGATCCGGTTCTACATTAATCGCTTATACCGATAAACGTCATGTTGAAAACGTCGCAAAAGCTATGGGCGAGGTATTCAAATCTCATGGCGTTGAAAATAAAATATATTGTCTGGAAGCTGATACAAAAGGAGCAAGAATTATATAGTTTATGGTATAATTATAGTGTTGTAGCATAGCCACAACACTATAATCGGAGGAAACTATGAACAATATAAAAACAACTCTTTTATTAGCGCTGTTAACAGCTATTTTAATGGCTGCAGGCGATATGATCGGCGGAAGAAACGGCATGCTATTGATGTTCGTCATATCAATGGGGATGAATTTCATGTCCTATTGGTACAGTGACAAAATCGTTCTTGCCCAATATCATGCACAGCCTGTAACAGCGCAATCAAATCCAAAATTGTACGGTATGGTCGAAAGATTGGCCAAAAACGGCCAATTGCCTATGCCGAAGGTTTACATCATCCCCAGCGAGGTGCCGAATGCGTTTGCTACCGGCAGAAATCCGAGCAATGCGGCGGTAGCTGTTACGCAAGGTATTCAACAGCTATTGACGGATGATGAACTTGAAGGCGTTCTCGGTCATGAATTAACACATGTTAAGAATCGCGATACGTTGATCAGTACGATTGCCGCTATGTTGGCGGGTGCAATTTCAATGATAGCTCAGGTGTTGCAGTTTTCTGCTTTCATGGGCCGCGGAGACAGCCGAGATGGACAGGGAAGCAATCCTTTAGCCCTCATCGGTATGATTATACTGGCACCTCTTGCTGCGGGACTCATTCAAATGAGTATCTCTCGAACTCGTGAATTTGCGGCTGATGAAGGCGGCGGTGACATGTGTCGTAATCCGATGGCCCTGGCATCGGCTCTGGCTAAAATCGATTACTACTCCAAACATGGTGCATTACCTAATGCAAGTAATGCGACGGCACATATGTTTATCATCAATCCTATGGTCGGTATTGGTGAAAGTTTCAGTAATCTTTTCAGTACACATCCACGTACAGAGGAACGTATTGAAAAATTGAAAAAACAAGCACAAAATTCTAAATACATTCAGCCTTAACAGGAGGTAAGCCATGCAAGAAACATTAGTTTTAATCAAACCGGATGGTGTAAAACGCCAATTAAGCGGTGAAATTCTAAGCCGTTATGAACGTAAAGGTCTTGTGATTAAGGCATTAAAACTGCTACAGGTGCCTCGTGAACTGGCGGAAGAGCATTATGCGGAGCATAAAGACAAACCGTTCTTCGGTGAATTAGTTGACTTTATTACATCCGGACCTGTTCTTGCATTTGTTTTAGCAGGTGAAAATGCAATTGTATCTGTACGTGCTTTAAACGGGGCTACTAATCCTGTAGATGCGGCCCCTGGCAGTATTCGTGGTGACTATGCTTTAACGATGGATTCCAATGTGGTTCATGCGTCCGATTCTCCTGAATCGGCAGCGCGTGAAGTACATCTTTGGTTTCCGGAATATAAATAATTTTAACGTTCATATCATGTAACTCGTTTACATTCGTATCATGTTCTCTTTATAAGGAGGTATTTATATGGCTAGTAGTGTATATACTAAAACGGGTGATACCGGTACGACAGGTTTATATACGGGCGAAAGAGTACCGAAATCATCATTACGAGTGGAAGCTTATGGTATAATCGATGAATTACAGGCCTTTATAGGTCTTGCCAGAGCGTATGCGGAAAATGCGCGAGTTCAAGTAGAATTATATGATTTGGAACGTACATTATGGACGCTGATGGCGGATATCGCGAGCCTCAATAAGGCTCCGGATGTAACGGACCAACAGGTAAGGCATCTTGAAAAAGTGATCGATAAATTTGATGAGAAATTAGAACCTCTATCTAATTTTGTCGTTCCAGGGGATAAACGATCCTCTGCGTATTTGCATGTAGCGAGAACGATAGCACGCCGTGCAGAACGAGCTTTATGGCGTGTATTAGATAGCGGCGAAAGCGTTCATGAATCGAATTTGCGATATTTAAACCGCTTATCGGACCTTTGCTTTATCCTGTGCCGCGTAGAGGAAGAAATCGGAGCTGAATAAATAAAAAAGCTATGTTTATACATAGCTTTTTGCTCGTTATAGACCTTATTGAGATATAGTTTGGTTTAATACATCTTGAGGGCTTGGGTAATAGAAGAAGATATGAGGAATTTCATATCTGAATTTTTCTCGTAATAAATCTGATAATGTCGCTTCAAAGCTGATGATTTTGTCAGCGCCAAAGTCGAAATCCTCCACGAGAACCAATAGTTGTGGTTCTACCTGCGGTGCATTATCTGGTAACGCCTCCGGAGGTAGAGGTACATTTACCACCACGCGTACGGTACCGATGTATTTACCTTGACCGTCGTCGATAGCTACTCGATAGGTATTATCCCATAAGGTGGCCATCATTTTTAATTTCATATTCATAATTTCCATAGTATCGCTCCTTTGTTATACTTATAATGATACTGAAATTATAAATTCTTGTATAGGTGCATTATGAAATCCAGAATTATCTTGTGTTCCGGTGGAGCACGTAGCGGAAAAAGTGAATTTGCGGAATCTTTAGCGCTTTCATTCGAAGGACAAAAGGCCTATGTGGCGACAGGGCAAGCCTTTGATGATGAGATGTCGGATCGAATCAAAAAGCATCAGGAGAGACGAGGGGCGTTATGGAGAAACTATGAAGTACCGCTTCATCTTGCATCATCATGGGACGATATTTCCTCATCTGCTGATGTGGTGCTCATTGATTGTCTGACCATGTTTACCACGAATCATATGTTAAAACACGGCTCTATCACGGGACAAGAAGATGTAAATGAGCTAGAAGCATCTATACTTTCAGAGTTACATACATTATTGAAGGCGATTCAATCAACGGAAGATAAGACCGTTATATTTGTTACGAATGAAATCGGATTGGGTATTGTACCTGATAATAAATTGGCTCGGTATTTCAGAGATATTGCGGGGCGTGTTAATCGCGCGGTAGCCGATGCGGCAGACCAGTTATATTTGACGATTAGCGGTGTAACCATTGAATTAAAATCTCAGGAGGTTCATATAAATGGCTAAAAAAATCATGTTTCAAGGAACCAGTTCCAACGTAGGTAAAAGCATTCTGTGTACCGCTTTATGTCGAATTTTTTACCGCAAAGGGTATAAAACAGTTCCTTTTAAAGCTCAAAATATGGCCCTCAATTCATACGTTACGAAATGGGGCGATGAAATCGGTCGTGCTCAGGTGGCACAGGCGGAGGCTGCCGGCATTGATCCGATCGTTCAGATGAATCCGGTTTTATTAAAACCTACAGGTAATCAGTCATCTCAAGTTGTTCTCATGGGAAAACCTGTAGGTGTATATAGCGCTAATGAATATCACACAAAATATTCATTAACTGCACTGGATAAGGTCAAGGAATCCATCGATTTTTTGAATTCCAATTTTGATATGATTGTCATCGAAGGGGCCGGAAGCCCTGCGGAAGTTAATCTCAAGGCTAACGACATCGTCAATATGCGCATTGCAAAGATGACTAATGCACCTGTTTATCTCATTGCCGACATCGACCGCGGTGGTGCTATCGCATCAATTGTAGGTACATTAGACTTACTGGAGCCTGAAGAACGGAATTTAATTAAAGGCATTGTAATCAATAAGTTCCGCGGAGATATTAAGTTATTGGAACCGGCGTTGACATTTATAGAGGAAAAAACCGGTAAAAAGGTGGTCGGTGTTATTCCTGCTATTGAAAATCTTGATATTGATGAAGAAGATTCCGTAGCATTGGAGAATAAACACAACAGCGGCGGCAAGGACATTCAAGTTGTCGTTATACAGACCCCGAAGATTTCCAATTTTACGGATTTTGATGCGCTCAATTATGAACCGGATGTTTCAGTGCGCTTTGTAGGACCGGGAGACGTAATAGGCGAACCGGATCTCATCATATTGCCCGGTTCTAAAAATACCTTGGCGGATCTTACATATCTGCGAAATTCCGGCTTTGCTGAAGAGATTAAGAAGCTAGCTGCTGCCGGAATACCTGTTATCGGTGTATGTGGAGGGAATCAAATGCTCGGTAAGACGATTTTTGATCCGCATCACATGGAAGGTGATATCGATGAAGTAGAGGGCCTTGGACTCGTTGAATCGACAACGACCATGAAGGATCAAAAAACAACTCATCAGGTTCAATTCAACGCATCGAACTTACAGTTTCTTAACGGCACCTATACGGGCTCGGATTTAGTAGGTTATGAGATTCATATGGGGGATACGACCCCGCTGGAAGATTCCGTTACAAGATGTTTTTCTATCACAAGTCGCAGTGAAACACCTGTACAGGTGGTGGACGGTTTTATTGATGGAAATCACCAGGTCATGGGAACGTATATTCACGGCATATTCGATAATGACGAATTTAGACGTTTTATCATTAACCAATTGCGTGAACGAAAGGGATTGAAACCGCTGGATGTCGTATTCCATTATTTTGAACATAAGGATGCGGCATATAATCGCTTGGCTGATATCGTGGAAGAACATCTGGATATGAATTATATCATGTCTAATTTGAATTAACATAGAGGATTTAAATGGAACAGTTAACAATATGGCAATGGTTTACAAAATATAGTTTAGTTTGTATTCCTGTGTTAGCATTTTTATTGGATATCTTTATAGGCGATCCTAAAAGTAAATATCATCCGGTAGCGATTATCGGACGCATTATCTCCTTTTTTGAAGCCGTTCTTTACAAGGAAACCGATAATGATACAAAGAAATTATGGTACGGAGGTATTGCGGTAGGTCTTATTTTATTGATCGTATATATTCTCGCTTCGCTTATACTTTGGATTGGCGGCGTGATTCACGAATGGGTTTATTACGCCATTGAAGTACTTTTACTTTATATTTCTATTTCACCTCGTTCTTTAGCAGGAGCGGGCTTTGAAATCGGACAACTTTTAAAACATGGAAACATTGAAGGTGCCCGCCAACGACTATCCTGGATCGTAGGTCGTGATACAGCCGATCTTGATGAAGGTGAAATTACACGCGCTACGGTAGAAACAATTGCTGAAAATACAGTTGACGGTATCGTTGCACCGCTATTTTTCTTCATCCTTGGCGGTTCGATGGGTGCTATTCTTTATAGAACCGCAAATACGATGGACTCCATGATGGGGTATAAAAATCAGAAATATCTATTTTTCGGTCGTGTAGCGGCCCGTTTGGATGATATCTTAAATTGGATTCCGGCCCGTATTACATTTATTCTTCTAGTCATATCCGCATTTTTCCTACGATTTGATGCAAAGTCGGCTTTAAAAATAGGATTTCGAGATGCCAATAAGCATCCAAGTCCAAATGGCGGTTATGCCGAAGCACCGGTAGCAGGAGCCTTACACATTCGTTTAGGCGGATACAATCAATATTTCAATAAAATGACCTTTCGCGAATATATGGGCGACCCTATTGAAGCTATGAATCGCAATCATATTACGAGATCTATTTATATGATGTACTTTACAACATTGCTGATGGTTATTATCAGTACAGTTATAACCTATGGGATGATGGAACAATGACACCTTTCTTTATTGCATTGCAATTTTTAACACGTATAAAATTAGTAAACCAGACAGATTGGTCAGTAGAGGATTTCGGTAAATCCGTGGCCGCTTTTCCTTATGTAGGCTTGATTATAGGATTATCCTTGGCTTTATTATACGGTATTTTGTCCTTATTTATACCCCGCATGCCCCTAATGCTGATCATCGTAGTAGCTGAGTTTCTGGTGACCGGAGGACTTCATGCGGATGGCTTGATGGATACCAGCGACGGATTGTTTTCCGGCCGTGAGCGGGAGCAAAAGCTTGAAATCATGAAGGATAGTCATGTTGGTTCATTCGGGGTCGTTGCCTTTATTTTTGTTACGCTTTTAAAATGGCAATTATTGGCGGCTATTCCATCCGCTGAATTTATTCCGATGGCACTTATCATGATGCCTCTCATGAGTCGATGGACCATGGTATTCAGTATTCGAGCGTATCCTTATGCGCGTAAAGAAGGCATGGGCGCGGCCTTTGCAAATTTTGCCCCCAAGCATGTGATGCTATATAATACGATTTCTACATTCTGTATGCCTCTTATATTGCTTTTCATCGGCAGCATTTTGTATACCGTACTATATGGAATCTATGCGGTGATTTCCGTGCCTGATGTAGAATATATAGCAGGGTTAGGCATTTTGGTATACGCTACATTAGGTATTTTCCAAATCAATGTGGTAAGCATGATTATCGCTTATGTTATCAATATAGCTTTAAACGGATATATCGTAAAACAATTGGGCGGTACTACAGGCGATACATATGGTTTTGTTACAGAAGTGACAGAGGTATTGCTTTTATTTGTATATATCATCATTTTATCTATCTTATCCGCTACGGTTGCATCCAATCCAGCAGTATTTTAGAATGTAAATCACAAAGTATTTACCTCCGGCCTAATATTAATGCATTTGATGAAAGGAGTTCATGGTGACCTATTATGTGAGAGCCCCCGGTACATGTGGAGAATTTCTCCAAGGGTCCATTGATGGACAGTCCTTTTTAGTGACTTGTCCCATAAATCGATACTCCTATGCATTAAGCGATGTGAAACATCCTTTTTATAATTACTTTTGTTCCCTGCAACCAAAATCAGCTCGTGCCAGACAACTTGTTTTAGATAGAAACCAACAGGATAAAATGGATACATCAGTATATGTGAGATCGGACATTTTACAAGGAAAGGGGATGGCATCCAGTTCCGCTGATATCGCCGTTACGGCCATGGCGACAGCCCTTGCAATACATCGTGAATTATCATTTAAAGAGCTGGAGCGTATCTGCTTAACCGTTGAACCTACAGATGCTTCGTTTTATCCGGGAATTACGCAATTTGACTATTTTAAAGGGACTATATCCGAACATTTAGGTATGTGTCCCCCCTTAAACATTCTCGTTTTTGATGAAGGCGGCAGTATCGATACGATTGCTTTCAACCGACAGGATGATTTAACGGAAAAAATCAAGGAGAAAGAACCAATTATAAAAGAATCATTGGATCTTTTTAAACGAGGATTAAAGACCCATGATATTAATCTTATCGGGCAAGCCGCTACATTGAGCGCCTTCGGCAATCAACGAATTCTATATAAACCTGATTTATACAACTTTCACGATATCGGTGTACATTATCATAGTGTCGGTACTATTATCGCTCATAGCGGTACTATTATGGGCTTATTATTTCCCGTTGATTATCGCGGTATTGATGATTGTAAGCATGAAATCATGCGAACTTTACCACATCTAACGTATGTAGATACTGTAGAAACAACCAATGAGGGATTGACCTATATCAAGCGATGAAAATAAAGTTTATAACAGAAAGAGAATATTATGTCAGATATACATGGGGGCAATATTTTTAAGTTTGCCCATGAACAACGTATTGAACCGTATGAAGTTATCGATTTCAGCGCTAATATTAATCCGTTAGGACCTAATCAGAAAGGACTTGATGCGCTACATAAACGATTGCGGTATATTAATCATTATCCGGATGCTACAAATGACGATGTATTAAATGCGATTGCCGATACATATGGCGTAGATAAAAACCAGATCGTTGTGGGGAACGGAGCGGCTGAACTGCTCTACGCGATTTGTCGTCTGCCGAATTATACAGGGGCATTTGTTCCAGCGCCGGGATTTTCTGAATATAAAGAAGCTTTGGAGGCCAGTCATATTCCGGTCCGTGATATATTCTATCGATCCCGTATCGATGATAATGGTGTACCGTATTTTGAGATACCTTATTTAGCATTAGAAACATTTTCGGCAGAATTAAAGGGGCAGGACGGTAGAGTTATCGTTTTCCTGGGGAATCCAAATAATCCGGACGGAACTTTACTTGATATCAACCATATACGTATCCTTGCCGGTATGTTAGCCGATGCAAGCAGTCTGCTCGTCATCGATGAGTCATTTATAGATTTTGTTGGAAATGATATGCTTCGTGATAATGAGCAATCCATGCGACAGCTCATTAATGAATTTGATAACATCATTATAGTTCATTCCTTTACTAAATTTTATGCCGTGCCGGGGCTAAGAATCGGTGCTGTATTTGCAAATCCGAATATCATTAAACAGCTACAATCTTTTATTCCAGCCTGGTCTGTCAATACTTTGGCACAGGCCTATCTGGAGGCAGCCCTCAATGATTCCGATTACGTAAAACGAACAAAATCCGACTTACAGGACGAACAGAAGTTTATGTATCAAAGTTTGTCGGCTATAGAAGGCATTACGGTATATCCGCCATCAGCGAACTTCATGCTGTTACACATTGAGAGAGACGGTATTACAGCGGATTCGATCAATGAAGTTTTGAAGAAGCATAACATGATTGTGCGTAATTGTGACAACTATGAAGGACTGGGTAATCAATGGATTCGTCTGGCTATCAAGGACCATGAATCAAATGTGGCCGTATCAGGTATAATGGAAGAAATATTTAAGACATAGGAAAATATATGAAAACGTTATATATCGTTCGTCACGGTGAAACTGACTGGAATAAGATGGGAAAATATCAGGGTATCACTGATGTTCCTTTGAATAAAAACGGGTTGGCACAGGCTAAGGCTTGTGGTGAGGCTCTCAGTCATGTACACTTTGACAGAATTTTATCAAGCGATTTATCGCGTGCATTGGTGACGGCCGAATCGATTCGACAAGAGCAGTCGATACCGATCACGACTGATAAACGATTGCGGGAATTAAACTTCGGAGATTGGGAGGCTTTATTGTTTTCAGAAATTGAAGAACGTTGGCCCGGTTTAATCGATGAAATGTATTTAAAACCTCATATTGTCAGAGTTCCAAATGGTGAAAGCTTTAAGGAATTACAGGAGCGCGCATGGGCAGGACTGGAAGATTTTATCTCCGCTAATGACGAAGAGGAAACATTACTCATTACTTGTCATGGCGGCACCATTCGGACATTGTTATGCAAATTGCTGGATATCTCCATTAGTCATTGCTGGAATTTCAGTCAAGGCAACACGGCGATTAATCGTGTCTTTTACAATGGCATGGGTGAATTCGATCATAATATACTGAACCTATTGAATGATACGGCTCACGTAGATACGTTACAGGGACATCAGTAATGAGACTTGATAAACTATTGGCCAATAAAGCCTACGGCAGTCGCAAGGAAGTACATCAAATTATCAAAGATAAACGTGTATCTGTGAATGGGATAGTGGCAACAAAAAAAGATATGCATATTGATCTGGATTCGGATAATATCACTGTTGACGGGCAACCGGTTAATAGTACGCAGGCATACTATATTAAGTTTCATAAGCCGAAAGGGTATGTGACAGCTGTGGAAGACCCGATGCATCCTGTCGTGATGGATTTACTGCCGCCTGAATTTCGGAAGATGGGCGTCGTCCCCGTAGGACGTCTTGATAAGGACACGGAAGGCCTTCTGTTATTGACTAACGACGGTATATGGGGGCATTCTATCATAAACGGTCATAAACATATACCAAAGGTATACTATGTTGAGTATGACGGTACATTATCAGCTGACGGATTGCAGCGCATCCGTGAGGGAATTGTATTAGGTGACGGAACGATCTGTAAACCGGCTGAATTAGAAATTCTTTCGCAAAACACTTTGCACATAACAATCGAAGAGGGAAAGTATCACCAGGCAAAACGCATGATCGGTGCTGCGGGAGGAACGGTAACTTATTTAAAGCGCCTTTCCATCGGATCTGTTGATTTAAACGGTATCGAGACGGTCGGATCCATGCTGGAATTAACCCCATCAGAGGTGGACGCATTTAAAAAGTAGCATGAAATCCTATTCAATATAGGCAATTTATGGTAATATTAGATGTACTTTATAGACTAGGAGCATGATTATGAACGGATTAAATCGGCTACAGCAGTATATTAAAGAACAAGAGTTAACAGGTGTTATTTTAGTGAGTCCTACAAATCTTCACTATTTTGCAGGATTTACAGGATCTACTGGCTTTGCGGTTATCACCTCGGAAAAAGCGTTTATGATTACCGATTTCAGATATACCGAACAGGCTCAAATGCAATGTGAGGGGTATGAGGTAATTCAATATGAAACGACTGTTATGGATTCTCTTGTAGATATTTGCAACGATAATCATATTCATGAGGGATTTTTCGGTATAGAAGGTAAATATATGCCTGTCGATACATATGAGACCTTATGTGATACGTTGGATGAACGGTTTAATTTTACGTCTATTAATTTTGCTAAGCTTCGTGCCGTAAAGAGAGAAGATGAGCTCGATTTATTGCGGAAAGCTGCCAGGATTGGGGAAGACGCATTTTCCGCATTATTACCGCAATTAAGGGTCGGTATGACAGAAAATGAGGCGCGAATCGTCTTAGAAACGGAAATGCTAAAGCGCGGTTCGGAAGAACCGTCTTTTGCGACCATCGTCGCTTCAGGCAAACGCTCCAGTATGCCTCACGGTGTAGCCAGTGATAAGGTAATTGAAATCGGAGATTTTGTGACCTTTGATTTTGGTGCCGTATATAAGGGGTATCATTCCGATATGACCCGAACCATAGTTATGGGACCGGCGTCAGATGAGCAAAAAAAATTGTACAGTATCGTATTGGAAGCACAAAAAAGAGGTGTTGCCGCAGTTCGAGCCGGTATTACAGGCAAAGAACTGGATTCGGTTTGTCGTGACTATATACGTGATAAAGGTTATACCAAGGAGTTTAACCATGGGACCGGTCACGGTGTAGGGCTTGAGATTCATGAGGAACCGGTAGCCAATCCGAAATCCGATACGGTATTTGAAGAAAATATGATCATTACGGTAGAACCGGGAATTTACATATCCGGTGTTATCGGATTGAGAATAGAGGATAGTGTCATCGTCAAATCTGACGGCTATGAGGTGTTGACACACAGTCCGAAAGAGTTAGTTGAAATAGGTATTTAAAAGGAGAAGAGTTAGATGATTTCCAGTAATGATTTTCGTCCAGGTGTAACCGTTGAAATTGACGGTAATGTATGGCAGATAGTTGACTTTCAACACGTAAAACCCGGTAAAGGTGCGGCATTCGTGCGTACAAAAATGAAAAATTTGCAAACCGGTTCCGTAGTTGAACGTACATTCAATGCCGGTGAAAAAGTGCCTAAAGCACATGTTGATCGTCGTCGTATGCAATACTTGTATGAATCCGACGGTGCTTATACATTCATGGATAACGAAACCTATGATCAAGTTGAATTGAATGTTGAACAATTAGGTGATGCTAAAAATTTCCTTCTCGAAAATATGGAAGTTTCTATCATGTTCTTCCAAGGTATCGTAATCGGTCTTGATTTGCCTGTAGCTGTGGAACTTCGTGTTGTTGAAACAGATCCCGGCATCCGTGGCGATACTGCAACGGGCGGTAACAAACCGGCTGTACTCGAAACCGGCTATACTGTAAAAGTACCTCTCTTTATTGAAGTAGATGATGTACTTCGTATTGATACTCGTACAGGTCAATACATCGAACGCGCCTAATACGTTTTGATATGTATTGGGGACAGATCTTTTCATGGAATTTTATTCCCCATATATCGTAACATTTACACTATGAGCACTTGTCGTCTATGTAATTATATATAGGGGATAAGTGCTTTTTTATGAAAGAGGCCAGTATGACTAAAAAAAATACTGAACTAGAATCTGGAAAAATTAAGATCAGTGATGATGTGTATGCCACCATTGTTACCATTACCGCTTTGGATACTAAGGGTGTTCATCATATGAGCTCCACCTTTAACGATGGAGTAAATACCCTACTTCGTCGCAAAACCGATCATGAAGGCGTTAAGATATCTTTTAATGATGAAGGTGCGATTGCGGTTACATTATATGTGTGCATTCAATACGGATATCGAATTCCTGATGTAGCTTTGCGATTACAGGAACGTATTAAAACAGCATTGGTATCCTATACTGAAATTGAAGTACAAACTATTGATATTGTTGTACAGGATATCGTTTTTGACGATCTTGTACCCACACCTCAGACATAGGAGGTATCTATGACTTCAGATAATAAACTAAATTATGGACTCGATGTGGATACTATTAACATTGCCGATTCGGTTATTATTGATGTGGCGACTAAAACGCTGGGAACTATCCCGGGGATTCACTCGTTGAGCCCCCGTTTTTATGATGAACTGGTAGAAGGTATTACACATGCCTTTGGTCAACGTAATTTACCGGGGATTAACGTAAAGCATCGCAAAGGATTTTTAGAGGTCAATATATATATTAAAGCTCTATATGGATATAATCTCATCGACTTGTCCAAACAGTTACAAATAGAAATACAACAGACCTTAAAAAATATGCTCGATCTTGACCATGTAAAGGTGGATGTACATATTGAAGGGATTGTGAAAGAAAAGGAGCCGACTTCACATGGGAACTAAAAAAAATCGACGAGAAGCCCGTCAATATGCTTTTCAATTATTATTTGCCAATGAATTTCATACCGATCAAGTGGATGTACAATTTCCTGAAGGGGATGTACCGAAAGCCATGAATATGGAATATGCTAAGTCAATAGTACAGGGCGTATTAGCAAATCAAAATAATCTGGATCAACAATTACAACCATTTTGCAAAAGCCGGAAGGTTGAACATCTGGATAAGGTGGATCGCACAATTTTACGATTGGCCCTTTGGGAAATGACAAATGATAAAGAATCATTGGAGCCCTCCATTGCTATCAATGAGGCGGTTCAATTGGCAAAAGTTTTCGGGTCCGATGCATCCTATAAGCTGGTAAACGCCATACTGGATGCATACAATAAGAGCAAGTAATGAAGCGTTATTATTTAGGTATCGATACGAGTTGCTATACGACCAGTTGCGCTATTGTCGACAACAACTTCAATATTGTCGGAGAAGCGCGAAAACTCCTCCATGTAAAAGCCGGCGAACGAGGGCTGCAACAATCAAATATGGTATTTCAACATACGAGAGCATTACCCGATTTAATCAAACAACTTCCCAAGGTATCTATCGAAGGTATCGGTGTCAGCGGATTTCCTCGCCGTGAAGAATGTTCTTATATGCCGGCATTCATGGTGGGGTTGGGACAAGGACAGACATTAAGCTATTTGATGGATGTGCCGCTTCATATCTTTTCCCATCAGGAAAATCATATCCTGGCGGCTTTACGGAATATAAAGACTATACCGACAGAGCCGTTTTTGGCATTACATTTATCGGGCGGTACAACGGAACTCGTTCATTGCCGATATGAAGGAAACGGTATGTTTACATCTCATATCATCGGCGGATCTAAAGATTTACAGGGCGGTCAATTTGTGGATCGTATCGGTGTCGCGATGGGACTGTCATTTCCTGCCGGACGCGAACTAGAATTACTCGCATTACAAGCTGAATCCTACAATTCATTGCCGTCCTCTGTAAAAGAGGGATGGATCAGTTTTGCCGGTCCTTGTAGCGCCGCTATGAGGCGGATTGAGCCAAATGTGGATAAGTCTGATCTGGCGCGTGCCGTCTTTTCATGTATCGGCAATTCTTTGGAAAAAATGTTTACCTACCATTTAGAGAAATATCCGGTAAGAACACTCGTTGCGGTGGGTGGAGTCATGAGTAATTCCATTTTACGAAAACGGCTCGAACAATATTGTAAACGTCAACATATACAATTACATGTAGCAGATCCTCGGTTTTCCGTTGATAATGCGACAGGTAATGCATTCGGGGCGGCTTTTTTACAAGAGGTTATCATATAATCGTGAATGTGTTAACTATTACGCAATTAAACAACTTAATAAAACGGACCTTGGATCGCGAATATCTGCTGAAAAACGTCTATGTAAGCGGCACTATTATCAATGCAAAGCGGCATAGCAGCGGTCATATGTATTTCTCATTAAAGGATGAGGAGTCCGCTATCGATGTAACCATGTGGTCCAGTACAGTCATGCAAAAAGGGCTTGCCTCATCTATTCAAAACGGCTTGTTGGTAACTGTGAAAGCATCCGTAAACTTTTATAATAAAATGGGGCGTTTAAATCTGATCGCATCGGATATGCAGATAGGGGAAAAGAGTCCGTTACAGCTTGAATTTGATGCATTAAAAAAGGAATTAACAGCATTAGGATATTTTGATGACAGTCATAAACAGCCTCTGCCGTATATGGCAAAGTGTATCGGCATCGTCACATCTCAATCGGGCGCGGTACTGCATGATATATTGTACGTGAGTAAAAAGCGTAATCCGCTGGTACAATTTAAATTGTATTCCGTGCCGGTTCAAGGACCGGCAGCAGGACCCGTTATTGCCAAAGGTATTGCCGCTGCTGATGCGGATCCAGATGTAAACGTAATTATTGTCGGGCGTGGCGGCGGATCTATGGAGGATCTATGGTGCTTCAATGACCGTGCTGTGGTGGAGGCGATTTATAAAGCCCATACGCCTATCATTTCAGCCGTGGGACATGAGACGGATTATACATTATGCGATTACGCAGCAGATGTCCGCGGGGCCACGCCAAGCCATGCGGCGGAATTATCGGTTTTACCGCTTACGACATTACAGGAACAGTTACTGGAGAAAGAAGAATTCCTACATCAGTTCATACAATATACGTTACAACAAAAAAGAACGGATTTAACCGTACTGTTTAATCGTAAGCTGGGGATTCCGGCCCTTCAATTTTTACATAAACAGAAGACACTGTTGCAACAGCTTTCACAATCGATGAATACATCGGCAGTTGAAGCCTGTCGTACAGAACGTCATAATTTAGCATTACTGGCTCAGCAAATGGAATCACTTAATCCATTGCACATGATGCTGAAAGGCTATGCTAAAGTTGAACATAAAGGACAATCGGTTACATCCGTATCACAGGTACAGCCTAAAGATAATATCCGTATTATATTGTC
This sequence comes from Veillonella rodentium, assembly GCF_900187285.1. NCBI lineage: Bacteria > Bacillati > Bacillota > Negativicutes > Veillonellales > Veillonellaceae > Veillonella > Veillonella rodentium. The sequence goes on from NZ_LT906470.1 coordinate 1,022,356, forward strand.
AGACGGTAATGTATCTGCCACGATTAAGGAGGTGCATATAGATGAGCGCATCACTGAAAAGTTATGAGAAAAAATATAAAGCATTAGAAGAAATCGTTAAAAAATTAGATGAAGGAGACATGACAATCTCTGAATTATTGACGCAGTATAAAAAAGGGCTCACCTTGGTAAAAGAATGTGCGGTCATGTTAGATTCCGTAGAAACTGAGGTCCAACAGATTATCGAAGAGGTTCGCATCAGTGAATAAGGAGATTCATATGTTCAAAACATACTTGGAATCGAGTAAAAACAATATTGAACAATGGCTCGAAGAAATATTGAAGAGTCCTAACGCAGAATATGCACCGCTCTATGAATCCATGGAATATAGTCTTATGCAAGGCGGTAAACGTATTCGCCCTATACTGACCAAGGCTGTTCTTGAAATGTTTGATAAGAACCCTGCGGATTATAAAGAGTTTCTCTGCGCTATGGAATGCATTCACACGTATTCCTTAATTCATGATGATCTACCTGCCATGGATAATGATGACTATCGTCGCGGTAATTTGACAAATCACAAAGTTTACGGTGAAGGAATGGCAATTCTTGCCGGAGACGGCCTCTTAACCTATGCATTTCAGTTAATGGTTTCCAATAAAGCTGCCAGCGCAGAGCAGAGAATCAAAGCTATTGGCTGTGTCGCTAAAACGGCAGGTCCCGAGGGTATGGTAGGGGGGCAGGCCTTTGACTTGTTGAGCGAAAATCGGCATATCCCGCTGGAGGAACTGAAGGTCTTACATCGAGGCAAGACAGGAGCACTGTTTAATGCCGCTGTTGAACTGGGGCTCATTTTAGGAGATGCGGATGCAGATACATATCAGGCTTTTATGGAGTATGCCAATTGTTTAGGATTGCTATTCCAAATAACCGATGATATCCTAGATGTAACAGGTACGATAGAGGAACTCGGTAAAACGCCAGGAAGCGATATTCGACAACACAAGTCGACCTATGTATCATTACTGGGTCTCGAAGGGGCGATACGACAGGCCCATATGGTCGGCAAACAGGCACATGATGCATTGAAGAGCGTCGCTTATGATACCGACATCCTTGAATCGTTAATTGATTATCTGTTAGAACGAACAAATTAGAGAGGTTTATACCTGATATAGGTACATGGAATGATTGATATATTGCTACAAACAGCACATAATTATATAGCTCAGGCCGCATTTTGGGGCTGGTTTTCCGCACAGGCCATCAAATTTATATGGCAGTTAGTGCGTTTTCGTCGATTGCGATTCGAACGGCTGGTAGGATCGGGAGGATTTCCAAGTTCTCATACATCCTTTGTCATTGCTACCACGACGGCAATATTTTTAAAACATGGAGGCGTATCGGATTTATTTGTCCTTTCTCTGGTGTTCTCTATTGTCGTCATGTATGATGCATCCGGTGTACGATTAGAGGCGGGGCGTCAAGCACAGATCCTGAATCAGATTGTGGACTACTTTTCGAAACGTAATATACCGGTCGTTATAACCAGAAAGGAAGCCCTAAAGGAATTACTGGGACATACGCCGGTTGAAGTATTCGGCGGATTGATTCTCGGTATTCTCGTAGCGTATATTCAATTTTATTATGTGTATAATGGTGTCATATGAGTACTAAAGAACGATTAGATGTGCTTCTTGTCAACCGGGGACTTTTTGAAAGCAGAGAAAAAGCGAAGGCCGCTATCATGGCAGGCCTTATCTTTATGGATACTACACGTATCGATAAGGCGGGGACAAAGATTCCTGTAGATGCCGATATTCACGTTAAAGGAAACACTTTGCCGTATGTAAGCCGCGGGGGGCTTAAATTGGAGAAGGCTATCAAAATGTATCCCATCAATCTGCAGAATGCGGTCATGGTTGATATCGGGGCCAGCACGGGCGGATTTACGGATTGTGCATTACAAAACGGTGCTACGAAGGTTTTCGCAATCGATGTGGGATATAATCAATTAGCTTGGAAATTACGCCAGGATCCTCGCGTTATCAATATGGAAAAGCAGAATATTCGCACCGTCACAACGGAGCAATTAGGCGAACAAGTTGATTTTATATCCATCGATGTAGCTTTTATTTCTCTTGATAAAGTATTGCCGGTGGCAACCACGTTATTAAAGGCGGAAGGCTCTCTTGTTGCCTTGATTAAGCCTCAGTTTGAAGCCGGTAAGGAAAATGTAGGTAAGGGCGGCATCGTTCGAGATGAAGCTGTTCATAAGGATGTATTACGAAGAATATTACATGTCGCTTTTGATTGCGGTCTTTATCTCTACGGCTTAACGTATTCTCCCATCAAGGGAATGGAAGGTAATATTGAGTTCTTAGGATATTTTAAGAAAAGTAAAGAAGGAGCTTTGCCGATAGATGACGAATTGATAAATTGTGTCGTAAGTGAAGCTCATTCATTATAGGAGATATACTATGCGTATCGGATTTTTTCCAAACATGGGAAAAAGCAATATTATGGCAGTCTTAAAAATGGCGGCTCATATTTGTAAAGAAGAACAGATTGAAGTTTTTTTGCCGGATGACTTGGAATCCGATGCACCTGCTCGAGTGTTACAAATTCCAAAAACAAATATCTTACCGCGTCCTGATATATTCAAACAGATTGATATCGCATTCAGCTTTGGTGGAGATGGCACAATCATCCATTTGGCGCGTCAAATTTATCCTTATAAAGTACCCGTATGCGGTATTAACCTAGGCGAATTGGGCTTCTTAAATCAGATTGAGGTTCATCAGCTACAAAGTCATATAAAACGTATAGCTCAAGGTGATTATAATATTGAAAAACGGGGCCACTTATATGCATATATAGATCGCAATAATGGCGATGAAGAAGAATTAGTCCCTATTATTAATGAAATCGTTATCACCCGTGCGGAACCGGCTAAGATGGCTCGCATCAATATGTCCGTTAATAATCAACATACGCAAATGTATCCTGCTGACGGATTGATTATCGCATCAGCTACGGGGTCCACCGGCTATAACCTTTCGGCAGGAGGTCCGATTATGAAGCCGGATAACCGATCGATTATCGTCACACCTGTGGCACCTCATTTGATTCAGGGCATATCCATGGTCCTTGAAGAAGATGATACCATTCAAATCACGATGCCGGAACGGGAGCCGCAACTTCATATCTGTATTGATGGTACCTTTGATTATACTTTTACAAATCAGGAAGTACTGCATATCAGTTCAAATCCCGTATATTGTCTGTTCGTTCGCTTTAAAGATCAATGTTTTTTTGGCACCTTATTTAAGAAACTGGCATCACGCAGGGATGAGCTTTTATAATATACATTCTCAAGGGAGATGTTTTTATGATAAATATTAATAATGCCGTTCAATTTCAACATCTCATATGGGATCGCGTTATGACGAATGCCAAAGTCGTAGTCGATGCGACTTGCGGAAACGGTCATGATTTATTATATCTGGCTGAGCGTGCACAAAAAGGATGTCACTTGTACGGTATTGATATTCAAATGCAGGCCATTAATGCCAGTAAAGAATTGCTGCGGTCTAACGGAATTGCCCAGGACGTGAGTCTCACATTTATTCATAGATCTCACGACAAAGCGTTATCAGAAGATATTAAGGATAACGATATTGATCTGATGATTTTTAATTTAGGATATTTACCAGGAAGTAATCATCAAATTATAACTGAACCGCATCATACCATTAATGCCATTCAAGAAGGTCTGGAAAAATTAGATAACTCCGGAGTTATTACGGTTGTTGCTTATCCTGGAACGGAAGAGGGGTTAGCAGAAAAAGAATACTTGCAATCGTATTTAAAAAAATTGAATCAGAAGCTGTATAATGTATGTCATTGGCAGCCGATGAATCAGGTAAACCAGCCCCCTGAATTATTTATTTTACAGAAGCGATAGTGTATTTGTTATTATTAATAACTTTAATGCATATATAACTAATAAAAGACCCGAGAACGGGTCTTTTATTTATACATTGGTATATAGTAATTCTTAAATTATTAATTTCGTATAAATAGATGAATACTATAGGCTATGCATTTATAGCTAATCAGTATATTGAATGTTAACAATATTTTAAATATTAGTATAATATGCATAAGACGTATACTATATGCGATATATACCATATATTAATTATGAATATATGGTATAATAATAAATAGAAAGATACTATTCTCTTTTATGTGCAGGTTTAAAAAAGGGAGTTCAACATGAAACGTTATCGCTATAACAAAATTAAAGAAATCGTACAGTCTAAGGCGATTGAGACCCAGGAAGAATTGGCAGCGGCCTTATTAGAAGAGGGGATTGAGGTAACACAGGCTACCGTTTCCAGAGACATTAAGGAACTGATGTTAATCAAAATCCCTACAGGTGATGGGCATTATCGATATGCATTATCTCCGGAGGAAAACGTAGTTCTTTCTCGCAGCCGCATCAATCGATTATTCCAAGATTCTCTAATCAAAGTAGATCACAGTTTAAACCAAGTCGTGCTACATACAATTCCGGGTTCAGCTCAATCTGTTGCATTTTCTATCGATCATGCAAAATGGAATGAAATCATCGGTACCTTAGCCGGGGATGATACAATTTTGTTAATTGCCAAAACGGAAGCGGAAGTTCCTGCAATTTTAGCTAGAATTCAAGATTTAATGAAGGACTAAATATGTTGACGCAAATGAGCATTCATAACTTTGCGTTGATTGAGCAAATGAATATTTCATTTAACGATGGTATTACTATCTTTACCGGCGAAACTGGGGCAGGGAAGTCCATTCTTATGGATGCCTTCAGTATCCTTTTAGGAGAGCGCGCAAGTAGCGAGTTTATTCGTCACGGTAAAGATAGTTTTGTTATAGATGGAATATTCGACATCGCCAATCACAAAAGTATACAAGAATTATTGGAAGCGAAAAATATTATTGTCGAAGACGATGATTTGATACTATCTCGATCATTTAACAAGAACGGTAAGTCTACGATTCTTGCAAATGATCAGCCCATACCGCTTAAAGCACTTAAGGAAATCGGACAGTGTTTGGCGGATATTCATGGTCAATATAGTAATCAACGCCTATTGCAGGCCGATACGCATCACGAATACTTGGATACATATAATACGGAAGGCCGGAGGGCTTATAAAAAATATGTAGAGGCTTATAAGGCTTATAAGGAAGCAAAGCGAGAGGTGGATCATTTACAGGAAAATATGGCGGAACGAGCTCGCGAACTTGATATGTTACGATATCAAATCGACGAGATTGAGGATGCAGGTCTTACGGTAGGCGAAGATACAGCTATTTCTGAAGAACTTAAACGCCTCGATAGCTTTGAACATATCGATAAGGTCCTCGGTTCCTGTTATGATGCATTTTATAACGGTCGGCAACCACTACTCGATACGGTGAATTCAATCAAGATAGAGGTCAATGATCTCCTTAAATACGATGAATCTTTAAAAGATGTATCCGAAATGGTAAATTCGGCTTACTTTCAATTGGAAGAAGCGGCTCAATCGCTAGATCGCTATAGAGATAATATCAGCTATGATGAGGAACGTTACAAATTCTGCCAGGATCGCGATACTACAATCTATGGATTGAAGAAAAAATACGGTGAAACCGTTGAGGATATCCTAGCTTATGAGGACAAGGCGCAGGCTCGACTTGAGGAATTAGAACATTTGGTATTCGCTCAGGATAAATTGGAGGAGCGTTTACATCAAACTGAAAGTAAGGCAAAAGCAGCCCTTATTGAATTGGAAAAAATCCGTTCAAAAAATGCAAAGATCATCACTGCTGCATTGCAGAAAGAATTGGTCGACCTCGGCATGCCTAAAGGAAATATAGAATTTCAAATCGTTCAATCCGATGAATTGACGGCTTTGGGCGCAGCATCCATCGAATTACTGTTTACAGCGAATAAAGGGGAGCAGTTATTACCGCTTCATAAGGTAGCTTCCGGCGGTGAACTGGCGCGTATAGCATTGGCTTTCAAATCGGTATTTCGTACCGATACATACAAAACGATGGTATTCGATGAAATTGATGTGGGCATCAGCGGCGATATTGCTCTAAAGGTAGCTGAAAAAATCTTGGGTTTATCAAAAACGAATCAGGTGTTTTGTATTACACACTTACCGCAGACGGCAAGTATTGCGAAACAGCACTATCATTTATCCAAGATAGAACAGGATGATCGAACTGTATCAACATTAGCGGTTTTAAACAGTAAAGAACGGGTTATACAGATAGCATCAATGATGTCAGGTCGCAGTATGTCCGAGACGGCATTAGCGGCGGCACAGGAACTAATTGACCATTTTCATTGACTAAAAGCGTATAATTTCTTATACTAATTATATTAACTAAATAAATTGGTAGAGGAGCGAGTATAAAGAGTAATCATGAGGAGCCGGCATGCATTGAATCATGATAAAAGGGATGCTTGCCGAAGTTCGATGATTGCCAAAACATCGTTCTGGTTGTCTATTTAATAAGTGGATGACTGTCATCAATACATTATTGGTGGAGTGCTATCATTGATCTTTTAGTATTAGTTATATTATTTGTATAAACTATGAGGCCAGTGGATACTTCCACTGGCCTTTTTGGGAGGGGGATATATGATTCGAGTAACGGTAAACGGTGCCGGCGGCAAAATGGGCCGTGAAGTGGTCAAAGCGGTACATAATGATTCCGAATTAGCTTTGGTAGGCGGTATCGATCCTACAAAATCAGGTCAGGATATAGGCACAGTAGCGGGTATTGAACCTTTAGGTATTACCATGAATTCTTCTGTGGATGAGATCTTAGGTGATACAAAACCTGATGTAATCGTCGATTTCACGAGTCCTGCAGTTATCTACGAAAACGCAAAAAAAATGCTCGCTGCCGGTATTCACGTTGTAATCGGTACAACAGGTTTAACGGCGGTACAGCGGGATGAGCTCGATGTAATCGGTCGTAAACATAATGCAAACTGTCTGGTGGCACCTAACTTTTCACTCGGTGCCGTTATGATGATGAAGGTATCCTCTGAGTTGGCACCTTATTTTCCGAATGTGGAAATCATTGAATTGCATCACAATCACAAATATGACGCACCGTCAGGTACTGCAATTCTGACAGCGAAATTAATTAATGATGCTAAACTGGCGGCACAGGTTACAGCTGATGAGGATTTGACACGTGAAAGTTTACCCGGTGCACGCGGTGCCAAGGTGGATGATGTAACGATACACAGTGTGCGCCTACCCGGTTATGTGGCACATCAACAAGTCTTATTCGGCGGGTACGATGAAACATTGACCGTACGCCATGACAGCTTAAGCCGTTTATCCTTTATGCCGGGTGTTGTACTGGCTTGTAAAAAGATAGCTTCTGTGCCGGGCTTAACATACGGATTGGAGCATTATTTATAATATATAATCAAGGAGACATGTTCATGAAAAAACCAAATCTTGCAATTCTTGGTGCAACCGGTGCTGTAGGGGCCGAATTTATTACACTGATCGAAGAGCGAAACTTTCCTTATGAAAACCTTAAATTATTAGCTTCCGCACGTTCCGCCGGTACTGAATTAACGGTAAACGGTAAAACATATGTAGTTGAGGAGGCAAAGCCTGAGTCCTTTGAAAATATCGATATTGCACTGTTTGCAGGTGGTTCAATTTCTAAAACATTAGCACCGGAGGCGGCTAAACGAGGTGCCATCGTCATCGATAACTCAAGTGCATTCCGAATGGATCCTGAAGTACCGCTCGTGGTGCCGGAAGTTAATCCGGAGGATATTTTGAAACATAAAGGCATCATCGCTAACCCGAACTGTTCCACTATTATCATGAGCTTAGGATTGAAACCGCTACATGATATTTCTCCAATTAAACGTATCATTGTAAGTACATACCAAGCCGTTTCCGGGGCCGGCAAGGAAGGTATTGAAGAGCTTGAAAATCAAGTTAAACAATATACGGCAGGCGAGGAAATGACGGCTAATTTGTTACCAACAGGATCGGCACCGAAACATTATCCCGTAGCTTTCAATTTATTACCACAAATAGATGTTTTCCTCGATAATGATTACACTAAAGAAGAAATGAAGATGGTTTATGAAACTCAAAAAATTCTTCATGACGATTCGATTCAAGTGGTTCCGACTACGGTACGTGTACCTGTATACCGTTCGCACTCTGAATCCGTATTAGTGGAAACTGCAGAACCTGTATCTGTTTCAGCTTTCAAGGCGGCATGTGAAAAATTCCCTGGACTACAGGTAAAGGATAATCCGGCGGAACAAATTTATCCTATGCCACTATATACATCTAATAAAAACGACTGTGAAATCGGTCGTATCCGTAAAGACTTATATAACGATAAGGCAATGAACTTTTGGATTGTAGGGGACCAAATACGTAAAGGCGCTGCATTAAACGCTTTACAAATTGCCGAATACTTGGTGGAAAAACAAGCATTCTAATTATCGATCAGGGGGAGGACAGATATGAAAACCTTCGGACGTGTATTAACAGCTATGGTTACGTCATTCAATGAGGATGGATCTGTAAATATTCAAAATTGCATTTCAATTGCAAATTATTTATTAGATCATGGCTCGGATGGTTTAGTCGTATGCGGTACAACAGGTGAAAATCCAACAATATCCAGAGAGGATAAATTGAGACTCTTCTCGGCAATTGCCAAAGAATGCGGTCACAAGGGATCAATTATCGCTAATGTGGGATCAAATGACACGGCAGGATCTGTAGACTTTGTAAAAGAAGTGTCAATGATTCCTGGAATTGATGGTTTACTCGTAGTTGTTCCATACTATAATAAGCCAAATCAGCAGGGACAATATTTACATTTTAAAGCTATCGCCGAGGCGACTACATTGCCTATTATGGTGTATAATGTACCGGGGCGAGTAGGTACCGGTATTTTTCCAAATACTTTAGCCCGTTTACATAAAGAATATCCGCATATTTGTGCAATTAAAGAAGCAAGCGGTAATTTAATGATCGCTTCTGAAATTAAACGATTATTACCGGATCCGTCCTTTATGCTCTATAGCGGAGATGATGGTTTGGCATTACCGATTTTATCCGTTGGCGGATGTGGTGTCGTATCCGTTGTTGCCCATGTAGCCGGCACGGATATCAATGCTATGATTCAGGCTTTTGAAGCAGGGCATAATCACGAAGCGATACGTATTCATCAGACTTTGGCTGAAATTACAAAAGCCATGTTTATTACAACAAATCCGATTCCTGTAAAATATGCAGTTCGTAAACTTGGTTTGCCTGCAGGTGCATTTAATTTGCCTATGTGTGAACCATCAGAAGAAGAAGCAGCTTATATAGATAAGGCGCTAGCTGAGTATAACGAGCAGTAAATATTTCTTCGCCCATTTAAATAGAGAACAATTTATAGCCGTCATTACAGATGTAGTGACGGCTATTTTTGTGTATATATTTATGATCCTATAAAGGACCTAATGGACTTTCAAATTTATATAATTACAAATTCTCGAATTAATTTTAAATTATGATATAATCTGACGTGGAGATAGTATTTTTAACTATACTCTAGTCTACTGTTAATTTCATGATAAACAGAATGATTGTGAAAATCAGAACCGACCTGATGGCGGATACATTTATTACACAAGGAGTTTAACATGATACTAACAATGCTGAAAGGCAAAATTCACAGAGCTACGGTAACACAAGCCGAACTTGATTATGTAGGGAGCATTACTATTGATATAAATCTATTGAATGCATCCGGAATACGAGAATATGAGCAAGTTCAAATCGTAGATATTAATAATGGTGCACGATTTACCACGTATACCATAGCAGGCAAACCCGGTAGCGGGGTAATCTGTCTTAACGGAGCGGCCGCACGAAATGTGCAGGTAAATGATAAAATCATTATTATGTGTTATGCACAAATCGATGAGCATGACATTGAGAGTCATAAACCTCTCGTTGTATTTGTAGATGAAAAAAATAAGATAAGTCATATAAGAAACTATGAAAAACATGGTTTATTAGTTGATCAAAATAACGGTAATTGATTATAGCTGTAATTGATTGAAAATACAGTAGACTGTATAGGACTATCTTCGATTCTATAAATTGACGGAGGATACTTTCATGAACGTTATAAACACAGTACATGATGTACGATCACTTGTAAATAAGTGGAGAAAAGAAGGCTATACAATCGGTTTTGTACCGACGATGGGGTATCTGCATGAAGGACATGCCGCACTGATGCGTCGAGCCCGTGCGGAAAACGATAAGGTCATTGTATCAATCTTTGTAAATCCTGCTCAGTTCGGAGAAAATGAAGATTTAGATGCGTATCCGCGTAATCTTGAGGGTGATACAAGCTTATGTGACTCTATAGGTATAGATGCTATTTTTGCACCGGATGCAACCGAGATGTATCACAATCCAAAGGCATTTGTGGATATTATCGATCTATCTAAAACCCTATGCGGTGTTACGCGACCGATTCACTTTAAAGGCGTTTGCACTGTTGTGAGTAAACTATTTAATATAGTGCAGCCCAATAACGCTTACTTTGGACAAAAGGACGCGCAACAGCTGGCTATTATCCGTAAAATGGTAGAAGACTTAAATTTTCCGGTTACAATTATAGGTGTTCCTATCGTAAGAGAGGAGGACGGATTAGCCAAATCATCGCGCAATACATACTTATCTCCAGCAGAACGAAAAGCGGCTACCATATTATATAAATCCATACAGGTAGGTCAAACTACCATAGCCCCCGGCAGTTCAACTAGTTCCATTATCCATGCTATGACAGATGTAATCAATACAGAACCTTTAGCCGACATTGATTATGTCTCGATTGTTGATGCCGTCACAATGCAGCCTGTTGATACAATAGATCGACCTGTATTAATCGCCTTAGCGGTATACATTGGTCATACACGCCTTATTGATAACTTTTCCTATGAATTACATCAATGAGGTGTTATATGAATATCATGGTATCCATTAATCGTTTCGTATCAAAATATATAATCTTATTGATCTTAGGCTTTTCATGTATCGCATATATGATACCTGATTATTTTATATGGGCCATATCCTACACGCCATATTTACTGGGAATAGCTATGTTTGGCATGGGCCTTACCATCAGTCTGAAAGATATAGAGGGCATCATTAAGCATCCCAAATATATTTGTATAGGGGTTATTGCGCAATATACGATTATGCCTTTGAGCGCTTTACTGTTATGTCATATATTTGTTCTACCTGCGGATATTTCGATAGGAATTATTCTGGTCGGATGCTGCCCGGGTGGAACCGCCAGTAATGTCATAACCTATCTTGCCCGTGGTGATGTAGCTTTATCTGTGGGAATGACCATAGCCTCAACCATATTGGCACCGCTTGTAACGCCATTACTCATTCTATATCTTGGTGGAGCATGGGTCCATATAGAGTTATTACCCATGATGATTACGACGGTAAAAGTTGTCTTACTGCCTATCATACTGGGAGGCGTCGTACAATGGATAAGTAAATCACATATACGGGAAATCAGATCCATCAGCCCTATACTATCCATATTTGCTATCGTTCTGTTAATAGCTGCGATCATCGCTATTAATAGGGATAAAATACTGATTTCCGGGTTACTGACTTTAACCGTGGTAGGAATCCATAATATAATGGGACTTATTTTGGGGCTGAGTGTAGGTAAAATTTTTCAACTGGAACACGACAAAGCTACGGCACTCGCCATAGAAGTGGGGATGCAGAACAGTGGGCTGGCCGTTACATTAGCAGCCACCAATTTTGCAATGAATCCGTTAGCGACTTTAGCCGGCGCCCTATTCAGCGTATGGCATAATGTATCAGGATCAGTCTTTGCCAGTCTGCGTAGATAGGGTAAAAACAAAAATGTTGGAATGATAACTCTTACTCGAGACATTCCAACATTTTTTATTTATATAGTATATAGAGTATTATATTGTAAAAATATTGTTTAAAGGTATTTTTTAGATATCATTTAAAAATATTATCGTTTAAAGATATTCATCAGGCATATTTTTAACATTAAATACGATCTCGTACTAGACCGATAACTAAACCTTCAATATGGCAATCATCAACGATGATAGGGTCAAAATCATCATTTTCCGGCTGTAAGCGAATATGTCCGTTTTCTTTATAAAAACGTTTAACCGTCGCTTCATCATCGATGCGGGCAACGACAACATCGCCATTATTCGCTGTATTCTGATGGCGTACAATAAGCATATCGCCTTCATACATGCCGATATTCATCATTGATTCCCCTTGAACGCGGAGCATAAAGCAATCGGAATCACCAGTTAATTGTACAGGTAAAGTCAATGTAGTCTCTAAATTTTCGACAGCCGTAATAGGCATGCCGGCTTGTACAGTCCCGATAAGAGGCACCTGCTTGAGTCCGGCACCGAGAAATTCAAAATTATCGGAGCTGGAAGTTTTGTTACCGCTGACGGAAATATTTGGTTTTATATCCTCTAATACGGTAATTGCCCGATTTTTATTCGGATCACGCTTAATATAACCGAATTTCTCTAACGCATTGAGATGAGACTGTACCGTAGAAGTGGAGCTGAGGCCTACATGTGTACAAATTTCACGAACTGTAGGGCAACGGTATTCATTATGTAAAGAATCCTTAATAAAATCTAGTATACGTCGCTGTTTTGTATTTATATCTGTTGCAGGGCGTCTCACGGGGCTACCTCCAATGTCTTAATATCTTCGATACAGTAAAATAGGTCATCTTATCATGTTATAAAAATAGAAATTACATCATTAATATCATCTTATAGGTCTATTATAGATAAAATTATAATTTTTTGCAAACATTTGTTCTGAAAAGACTTGACCGAACATTCGTTCGCATGCTATTATTAACATGTAAACAAACAAATGTTCCTAAATTTATGTTCGATATAAATGTGAGGTATGAGATGAAACAGATTATGATAATGGTAGGGATGTGCTTAACAGTATTATTTGGATATCATATGACAAATCCTGCAGTGCAGATTAATCCGCATGCTGTACGTGAGGTAAAAGTACAAGCGGGGGATACCATGTGGGATATTGCGGCGCGTACAGCTCATACGGATATGGATGTACGGGAAGTAGTATATGCCATGAAGGAATTAAATAAAATTGACGATTCCGGTACACTCGTTCCCGGTACGGTATTAAAGGTACCGACTAATCTTAAAGGTAGTCCAGTTAGAGCTTTGGACTATGTGGCTCAAAACTAAATATATATGGAATTATATGTTCCACACAAAAAGCAGCCAGTTACAAAACCGGCTGCTTTTTGTTATATTATTATATTTTGGTTGAAATCATTATTTAAATCGTTTCTCAAAAATTGTGGCAATCGGATTATCTACAAACTTATTGGCCTCGTTAATATATCTACGTACCATATTAACGCTGTGATGGCGTGTTTGGCGCATGATATTACGTTCTTCTACGCCATAAGCTGCAGCCGTAGTAGCAAATCCGTGACGCAAGCTATGAGCACCATACATGGCCGGATCAAGACCAATAAGAGATACATATTTTTTTACAATCTCCGCAATCATTTTATCGGAAATAGCATTTTTACGAATATTCATGTTCTTTGTAAAACCTCTAAAAACCGGCCCTTCTGTAATCCCAGCTGCTCGAAGCCATTGCTGTAAGGCGCGTACTGCATCGAGAGGTGACCCGGGAATAGATGGAATTGCTACCACCGCGCCTTGACCTTCCTGATCCGCCTTTGAGGACTCTATAAAAATCTCCAATCCTTGAGGGGAAAACTGTAAATTTTCTATTGTTAAAGCCGCTATTTCACTGCGTCTAAAAGCCCCCATAAAACCGATCAGTAAGATAGCTTTATCCCGCAATAACTGCAGCTCAGGCATATCGAGCTTATCCATACAATCTAAAATATCTTCAATATCTTCCAGTAATACCGGGGTTTTCCCCTGTTGGAATGTACCTTTTAATCGACGAATACCGCGAAGTGCCTGCTTTACAATGGGGGCCATACAGGGATTTTCTCCAATGCCTGAAGCATTATAATTTTCTGAAATGGCACTGATTCTACGTGATATAGTATTTGCCTTTGCATAATCCGCTAAATCATTGATATAGTTTACGATTGTTTCCGGTGTAGCAGGGAAATAAGATACCTTTTGATACGTGCACCAGTCTACAAAATCTTTCCAATCCGATTCATAGGCGTCTACCGTATTTTCCGCCTTGGATAACAAAATACTTTGCTTTGCTTTCATAGAAAGTTTAGTACTGTTCATAAGGGCATCATTATGACGTAAATAAAAATGTTTCTGTTGTTCCTTGGATCCTGACATTAGTTCACCTTTTACCTTACATGTATACTCTAATTGTATCATAGAATAACTTTTCATATGCTATAATATAAGGAATACAAATACTAATCAGGGAGAGTCATATAGGATTTATGAACAGGAAATATCTTTTATTATGTGCCATCATACTGACTATTAATACCAGTGGTTGCACGTATATACCGACAGAACATGTATCATACGGCGTGTATTATAACGATATGAATTTATCCAATACGCCAAAGGATGAGCTGAAAAATCGTATTACTGAATTATTTAATGCTACATCTCATACGGTAACTATCGATATTGGACAGACCAGCAAACAGGCATCATATAATGATCTCGGCATTAATGTCGATACGGAGACATTGGTGAAAGCGATTTCAACATATGGCTACGAAGATGATTTATGGACACTCATTAATCATCGTTTCCATGCGTTATATTACGGACAGCACTTTGAAATACAATACAAGCTGGATGAGGTGAAGAGCAGAACCTATTTATCGGAGTTAGCAAAGACTATTGATACACCCGGTCATGACGCATATCTATCAGTAGAAGGCGGTCAGGTTGTCATGCATCCCGGGAAAGAAGGCAAACGGATCGATATTGATGCTACATTACAGCAAATTAAAGACAATATAGCTGCAGGAAATACCATAACGCATATAGATATGGTTTATACTACGAAAAATACAATAAAAGTAACGGATCAGGACATTAAGCCTTTAACTGCGGTTTTAGCGTCCTATACGACGAATTATGATGCCAATAATACGAGTCGTACGCATAATATTCAGTTGGCCTCCGATAAAATCAACGGCACCTTATTAAAACCAGGTGAAGTATTCTCCTTCAATAAAATTGTAGGGGAGCGTACACCAGAAGCCGGGTATGATGATGCACCGGTTATGATTAACGGTAAACTCGTACCCGGAGTCGGTGGCGGCATTTGCCAGGTGAGTTCCACAATATTTAATACCGCTTTATTATCCGGTATGACAATAGTTGAGCGTACGCCGCATTTTGAGCCTGTCGGATATATTCCGGCCGGTCGTGATGCCACCGTCGCATGGTGCTATTTGGACTTTCAGTTTAAAAATCCATATCAGCAATCCGTATATATCATAAGTGTGATAGGCCGAGGAACATTGACGATATATATCATCGGTACACCTCAGGACAAGCCCAAAGATGTATCCATATATGTAGGTGATCGAAAGGAAATTCCTAATAAAACGATTAACAAGGTGGATCCATCAATCAAAGAAAATCAGACGCAGGAAGGCCATATCGGTCTATCGATGAATACATATCGACAAATTACCTATGGCAACGGTGTCAGTCAAACCGATGTGTACGAGTCCGTATATGATCCGGTAGATACGATTATTACGACAAGATCGGCTCAATCCGTAAAAAAACATTAATTAAAGATTTCATTAATTATAGCCTGAACTATTGACCATACGTTATAAATAGTTTAGGCTATTGTTTGTACTCGTAAATGAGATAGTAATATAAATTAGTTGTAAAAGAACCGAATAACGAGAAATAATTTGAATATATATCATTCTCACTCTTTCTCATTTGGTTATGATATGAGAGGATACTATGGACGCAATATTACAATTTGATCACAACTTGATTTTCTATGTACATGACCACCTTGTATATAGTTTTTTAACGCCTATCATGGCATTCTTGTCAAAAATAACCGGTAGCGGTATTTTATGGATTATAATCGCTTTATTATTGATGATTCAGAAAAAATATCGCGTATTAGGCATTGCAATCATCATTGCATTAGGATTTGTACTTATTATCGGTGACCAAGGTTTAAAACCGCATGTAGCAAGATTAAGACCATTTGTAGATTTTCCGGAAGTTACGGTACCGTCGATTTCAGCATTGCCATTAGCTAACACGTATTCATTCCCGTCAGGACATACCTTTGGTTCATTTGCATCAGCCATGACCATTTACCTAGGGTTGGGTCAAATCGCGCCTCAGAAGCGATATTTAGGAATTATAGCATTGATTGTATCGTTAATCGTAGGATTTTCAAGAGTATATCTGTTTGCACATTATCCGACAGATGTATTAACTAGCTTAGTACTAGGCATCATTATAGGCTGTATAGCTTGGAAGCTTGCACGAATCGGTTGGGACTGGTGGACTAACCGTCACAAAGATGTAGAATACGAACCCTATACATTTAAACGTAAATAAGTTATAAAACGCATAATATAAGTGATTGGGCCATTAGAGCCCAATTTCTTTAATATAAATTACTTCCGATAATATATCGTTATCGGAAGTAATTAAAAACAAAAGAAAACTAACCAATATTTTAATAAGCCAGTTTTTATTTATAAAGTTCACGGTATTTATATTACACCTAAAAGATTCCTTATCTATCAATGAATTATTTGTTTCATATAATTCATCAATAACAATTGGCATAAATTGTTATTGAATTTAATTGGATTCAATTGTAAAATAGTCATATAAATTATCTAAATTACTCATATCAACTCTTACGGAGGTTTTTATATGTGCTGGTGCGAAGTTGTAACAAAAGCTAAACTAGGTAGTCTTAAACGTCTCGGTCAAGGTATGGAGGCTTCCCTGCATTTTATGGCGGAAACGGTTTTACTGCTCAGCTGTTTACGCGTTGTTGTCCGTTGGGTCTTTGGAATCTAACCTATAATATAATCTAACCTATAATATAATCTAACCTAGTCTTATAATATTCAGATATATTTATACTATGAAAATTTAATTAAAATAAAGCACCTGGATTAATCATATTAATATCGATATGATCAATCCAGGTGCTTTTTTATTTAATGCTTATTTACTGTTTTATTTGATAACAAATGAGAATACATGACGGCTTATTCAATTTATATTGATCTATCAATAATGACTCTTAATGAAATACTGCCTAAAAGAAATCTAATTTGTTTTATATGCTTCTGTACAATCAATGAAATCCATGATAATTTGGCATATCTTACCATCTTTATCAAATGCCCAATATACAGGATATAAACCATCTCCAAATCCCGATTGAATCATGGGAATCGATAATTCCGTATTAGGAATCGTGAAATTAATCCAATCCCCTTTTGATCGTTGGTATCTTGGATAAGCCAACGCATTCAGCTGAAAAAGAGTACTATAGTAATCATCATATATATTTTTTTCAGGATTCTGTTGATGCCAATCCTTATAGAACATATCATAAGCTTGTATTGTCGCTTCATCAACAATTGTTGCTAAGCCCGCTTCAACGGGAAATCCTACATAGCTGTCCTTATTCAGTTCGTCAAGATTCTCAGACCCTTTTAAAGCCAATTCATAGTAAACCGGTTCATTAGCGGTAAAAATGACACGAGTAGCTACATAACGAAATGTATTCTGCTCAAATTCAGCTACCTTAGTCTCTAATAAATAGGTTCCGGGTTCTACGGTCCGAACATATGTATCGGGCATATGAGGCAACATAATAAGCGGATCACAACATGTAAGTTGACCTGTTGGAAAATTTACCGTCCCCATAGGTAATGTAAATAAAGGTTTTCCCATCAGTTCATCCCGATTAAATAAATCTTGATAATCAACGGTAGGTTTCCATACGCCCTCCGAGCCTAATCGATTAAAGGTATCTATCCAATTTTGAGGAATCTCTTTGATATTCATGTGTATCCTTTCTAAACAGGTAAATAATCTTTCTATTATGTATATGTTACATTATATAATTTAGTAACTCTTTTCAGCCTCTTGTTTATCTTTTACATATTGGCGTTCAAGAGCTTCATAAGCGGCAGTTTTATCGATAATCTGCCTAACTATCGTGTCAAGATGTGAGCTTTCACTATAGTCGGCCGGCGCATAATACCGTATACGATGATGGCGCATCATTTTATAGACTTTATCTTTATTCTGCACTTCCGGATCATACACACCGATGGAATGACCGCCGTTAGCATTAACAAGGCTCATACAAGGAATATCCGTATCGCTGTCACCGATATAAATCATATTGCGAAACGGTACGCGCTGTTCCTCAGGCTTGAGATAGTCATTAACACGAGGATCGTTGATATCGAGCACACCTTTTTGAATGCGGAATAAAAACTGTGTTTTATTTGTATAATTAATGGCTTGTGCAGGCCATGTGGCAACGCCCTTATCATCGAACAGGAACGCACTGGCATATATTTTGGTGAAAGCCCCCTCTTTTGCCATTTCCGTACCTTCAATCATTTCCTTCAGTCCCGATGAAATAATGTAATGTTCAATACATACGCCCTTTTCCGCTCCGTATTGTCGAATTCGTTCAAACCAGGTTCGTACACCGTCATATAATTTCACCTTAGCGCCATAAGCTGCTAACAACTCCTTTGTAAGAAATTGTTTACCATATGATTTAGTGGCCATCATATACATATAGGCTAAATTATTATCCATATCGTGCTGCTTGTCTAGTCCGTTCGATTCCTTCCAAAACGCATCCACATCAATATCCAGGGATTGAATATATCCCTGAGCCTGCATATCGTCAGGCGTCAATGTCTTATCAAAGTCATAACATATGGCCAATACAGGTTTAGAATTATTTTCTTGTTGTTCTTCAGTTCTCTCTCGTGTAATCATACAGCACCTACTCTACTAGAATAAAGAATCTTGTGTATATGGTTCATCGATAATCCAACTCGTTTCATTACTCATTCGAATTATGTCACCTGTTAAGACATGTCCCAACAGTAAACTTGAATCAGGATCGTGACGCAGTCGATTTCGTCGTACCGCTTCTTGATTAGTGTTGGCATAACAGTACCTACAAAGATGACTGCAACTGTCATAAGCACCGATATCCCCGTGCAAGTAACAACTACACTCGGGCCGAGCCGGTGTACGTTTAGGCGCCTTCAACTTAACACGCCACGCCCGTTCATAACAATCGAGAGTCAAACATCCGGAGGTATTTGCTCCTATATTGAAAAATATAGGCCCTTCCCCGCAGGTCTTAAGCTCCATATGATGAGCCTTCGCAATTGATACGAATTCACCGATGAGCTTCATCTGTGTCTCTATATCCGGACGGTACCCATCAGGAAAATTCTGAGCTACCTTATCGAACATATCTATAAAACTGACCACAACCGTATCAGTGTATCCTTCAAGCATTTTTGCCATTTTATGAAAGCTTTCACAGTGATAATCAAAGGTATAGGCATGAGTTAACATAATCGGATCATACCTCCACACCATAGATTGAGGATTTAAAAGCATACTGATTTTCTTAAATCCTGCAATGACCGTTTCATAAGGCGGCACAAAGGGTTCAATATCGGTTCCGTACGGTGTTATAGTCATGTGCCAATATTGACGATAAGGGTCGATTACATCCATATAAGGTATGAAGGGACCCGGATTTTTTGTACAAAAGGCTATGCCGTCCACTATATCGGGATTAATTCTGTAACGCGTTATCAATTCGGGATGATACGGATTGCGTACATCTACATACCCTTCACGTATACGATTTGCAAACCAGAGGCCGTAAAAGGCGGGAATATCCGTGCGCTGTCCCGTTTGTAAAATCATGTACTCTCCTCTTATCACAAGCTCTCAGCAAATTTACGAATTAATTTATGATTCTTACATAATAATCGATACCATAAAGCCGTTTGATTTCTATCGATTCGAAATATAACAGTATTATAGCATAAAGATTAGATGTCTTTCATGAATGATTCTTTATAAATTTATGTGATATTTCTTGTATAGTTCATATTCAATCTATGATACTATATATAATATACATAAAAAGGAAGAGCTATGAACGATATATTTAACCATCATACTCCTACGGAGGAGGATAAAACATTTATTACATCATACTGGAGCGAGCGCGCTCATGATTTCAGTGCTTTACGTGCTAAGGAGCTTAACAGTACAAAGTTAAATCTATGGCGTAATGAACTGATGAGTCATCTGAATAAGTTAGGTTCAAATCTACATATATTGGACATCGGATGCGGGACCGGTTTTTTCAGTATCATTCTGTCAGAGCAAGAACATGAAGTTCACGGTATCGATATTACACCTGATATGATTCATGAGGCCAACTCATTAAGTAAATCATTGGCCTGCAACGCTACATTTTTCGTTATGGATGCTGAGCATTTAACCTTTGATGATGAGATCTTTGATGTTGTAGTAGCACGTAATGTAACATGGAATTTACCGAATCCGGATCATGCCTATAAAGAATGGCTTCGCGTATTGAAACCCGGAGGACTGTTGCTCAATTATGACGCGGAGCACGCTAGAAATCATCATCACTTGCCCGCATCTGTGCACAATGCACACGAACATATCAGACCTGAATTACTCGATAAATGCCATACTATATACCATATGTTAGAAATTTCATCCTTTCAACGCCCCCGTTGGGATACAGAATTACTCAATACATTAGGGGTTACATCTGTCACCGTTGATCCGACAGTAGGACCTCGCATCTACAATGAAGAAGACGAATTTTACATTCCCGTACCCATGTTCTTGGTAAAAGCAGTTAAATAAAGTAAGCCTCTATATAATACAAAACCCACTCTACAATGATCATGAGTGGGTTTTCTTTTTACTGTTGATTATCCGTAATGATAGAATCAACAAAGGTATAGTTCACGATAAATTATATTTTAGGATTGGCCGCTTCTAATTACTAAAATAAGCTTGAGCCTTATTGATTTCAGCTTTTAATTTTTCCTCATCAATAGTAAGCAGTTCCTTATCTTTCATAAGAATTTTACCACCTACAATTGTGGTATTGGCATCAGAGCCGTTAGCGGAGTATACAAGTGCGGCTAAATCATTGTAGCGAGGCATCCAGTGCATGCCCGATACATCATATAATACAATATCAGCACGATAACCTGTTTTCAAAAGTCCTAAATCATTATACCCTAACGCCTTTGCACCTTCTACAGTCCCCATAGCCCATGCAACTTGCGCGGGAATAGCTTTAGGGTCGTATAGACGAGCTTTATGAAGGGTCGCCGCTAAACGGACTTCTTCAAGCATATCCGCATTGTTATTAGAAGCGGAGCCATCGGTTCCAAGACCTACGGTAATACCTTTGGCAATCATTTCAGGAACAGGGGCGATGCCGCTTGCCAATTTCAAATTGGATTGAGGATTATGGGCAACGGCTACATTATTTTCAGCCATAATGTTCATATCTTCGTCGGTCACATGTACACAATGCGCCGCCAATGTCGTATTCCAGAAGAGTCCTAAATCATACATATGAGCAATCGGTGTTTTACCGGTTGCTTTCATCACATTCTCCACTTCCCCCTTTGTTTCGGATAGATGCATGTGAATGCCGCAATTGAGCTCATGTGATAAAGCGATAACCTTTTCCATGTATGCATCGGGACATGTATAGGGTGCATGAGGTCCCAGTAAAACCTTGATACGATTATTATCGAATCCGTTCCAAGTGCGATATAAATCCGTATTTTCCGCCAATGCCTGGTCTGCTGTCGGAGAAACACCGGCAAGCCCGCGAGACAGTACGGAACGTATCCCCGTTTCCTTCACCACCTCCGCAGTCGTATTCATAAAGAAATACATATCGCTGAAAGTAGTCGTGCCGGATCGTAACATTTCCGCTATGCCCAGCTGTGTGCCGCAACGCACATAATCATCGTTTAATTTGGCCTCTGTCGGCCAGATTGCATTTTCCAGCCAGTCCATCAATTCCAAATCATCCGCGTAATTCCTAAACAGCCCCATCGCAATATGAGTATGAGTATTTACAAGGCCAGGTGCGGCCAACTGCCCCTTCCCATCCAGAGTTTCCTTCGCATTTGCTTTCACGCTTGAGGCTTCATCATCGGTTAGAATTGATGTGATATAGCCATTTTCAATTTCAATGGCGTGATTTTTAAGAACCCCCTCATCGGTGAGGATGTCCACATGGGTAATTAATAAATCGGACATAATATCTCCTTTAAGTTAACATTGCAACATAAGCCTTTTCTAAGCATTTACAGATTTCGCTCTAGCAGAACTAAATCTATCAATTCACCTTTGTCAAATAATCGATTTGCTCCTGTGTTAACGTGTCCAAATTATATCCCATGGAATATAATTTGATTTTTGCAACTTCCCTATCCAGTTCATGAGGTAATACGTACACTTTTGCTTCCATATTGGCACCGTTATGCAAAATATGTTCCGCTGCCAATGCCTGCATAGCGAAAGATAAATCCATAATTTCAGCAGGATGACCATCTCCGGCCGCAAGGTTTACGAGTCGACCTTCAGCTAATACATATAGTTTGCGACCGTCAGACATCGTATATCCTTCAATATTTTGACGTACACGTTCATGACTTACAGCAACCTCCGTGAGATCCTTTACATTCACTTCGCAATCAAAGTGACCTGCGTTACACATGATAGCCCGATCTTTCATCACTTCATAATGTTCTTTTACGATAACATCTTTACAGCCTGTTACGGTACAGAAAATATCCCCCACCTTGGCGGCCTCAATCATAGGCAATACGGTAAAACCGTCGAATACAGCTTCAATCGCCTTGATTGGATCCACTTCGGTTACGTATACATGGGCACCGAGTCCCTTGGCACGCATGGCAACACCCTTGCCGCACCATCCATATCCGGCAACGACGACATTTTTGCCCGTTACGGTAAGATTCGTCGTACGCATGATGCCGTCCCATACGGATTGTCCCGTACCATAGCGATTATCAAAAAGATATTTACAATTCGAATCATTGACGGCAATCATAGGGAACGTCAACTGTTTTGCATGTTCCAATGCATATAGACGATGTACACCTGTCGTTGTTTCCTCACTGCCGCCTATGAGACGTTCCTTTGCATCCTGGCGCGAAGTATGTAATAAATTTACAAGATCTCCACCGTCATCGATAATAATATGAGGTTTGTGATCAAGTGCCTTATGAAGGAAATTGAAATATTCTTCATCCGTACAATCATACCAGGCGTATACGGTAATTCCCATGTCTACGAGCCCTGCCGCCACATCATCCTGAGTGGATAACGGATTAGAACCTGTTACGATAACATCGGCACCGCCTCGTTTTAATACGGTTGCAAGATATGCGGTTTTAGCCTCTAAATGAATACTTACCACGATGGTTTGTCCTTTGAAAGTCTGTTCTTTCTCAAAACGATCGCCCAATGTATTCAATGTAGGCATAAAATTGGAAACCCATTCAATCTTCTTGCGTCCTTCAGGAGCAAGATTAATATCTTTGATCAACGACTGCATAATATCTACCTCTATAAAATTTCTTATATAAATCTATGAAAAAACGAATACAATTATTTGTTATGTACAATATGGCGCAATTTACCGATAGATTCCTCAAAGTCAGGTGTAAGAACGCCTTCTTCCGTGATGATGGCCGTAACCAATTCATGGGGGGTCACATCAAAAGCGGGATTGAGTACATCTATGCCTTCCGGTGCAGTTTGTACGCCGTGGAATGATGTAACTTCATAATCATCTCGCATTTCAATGGGAATGTAACTACCATTTTTTAAGGTAAAATCAAATGTACTGTACGATGCAGCCACATAGAACGGAATATTATGGAATTTAGCGAGAACAGCCAATCCATAAGTGCCGATCTTATTCGCTACATCGCCTTTTGTGGTAATACGGTCCGCACCGACAATTACGGCATCAATTAATCCTTGTTGCATAGCATAAGCCGCCATATTATCCGTCTCCAATGTAACGGGAATACCGTCTTCATATAATTCAAAGGCTGTGAGACGTGCCCCTTGAAGTAACGGACGCGTTTCGTCCGCATAAACGCGTTCCAACTGACTTTTTTCATGTAGTTTGCGAATGACACCCAATGCCGTACCTACTCCGCCTGTAGCTAATGCCCCCGCATTGCAATGCGTCAGAATACGTAAATTGCGCTGCCCTTCAAATAAAGAGGCCCCGGCCTCGGCCATACGTCTGTTAAGTCCTACATCTTCTTTATGAATCAATTCGGCTTCTGCTGTAATAATTTTTATAATGTGCTCCATGTCAGATGAAGTTTTAGCCTCAGCTTTCACCAGGTTTACAATGCGCTCTACGGCCCATGCCAAATTAATGGCGGTAGGACGTGTTTCCTTAAGATTTTCACTAAAGTCATAAAAAGTAACTAACTGCTCGTTAAACGGAGCATCAAGTCTTGCTGCCTCCATAGCCGCCAAAATAAGTCCATAGCCGGCAGCAACGCCGATAGCCGGAGCCCCGCGAACACGAAGCATTTTAATCGCCTCTGCCACCTGACGCCAGTCGGTGCAGTTAATATATGAAATCTCTGTAGGTAATTTCGTCTGATCCAATAAGATTAAAGTAGACTCTTGCCACTCAATATTATTCATAGATCCCCCTTTGTACGGTTCAGAACCTTATTATAATTTAAAGCCGCCGTATTCATGCATACGATTATGTGCATCATAGCGGGCATCCACATCGATAACATCAATGGCACCCAGAATAAGAGATTTAAGTTGTGATGCCATATTCGCCATCATTTCAACCACTTCTCCATGCGTTAAGACATCTTCGGAAATTCCTGCTGCATAATTTGTAATCATAGAAATTGTGGAATATGCTATTTCCGCCTCATTTGCGAGATTTACTTCAGGTATATTTGTCATACCTACCGTATCGCCACCAAGCATGTGGAACATCTTAATTTCGGCCGGCGTTTCAAATCGCGGGCCCTCTGTGCATACATAGGTCCCGCCGTTATGAATAGATAAGCCTTGTTCTGTGCCGACCTTTTCCAGAATGTCCCGCAATTCCGGACAATATGGATTAGTTACATCCAGATGAGCCACCGGACGATCACCACCTTCATAAAATGTGGTGATGCGGTTTTTGGTAAAATCTAAGAATTGGTCCGTTAATACAAAATGACCGGGTTTAAAGTTTTCGTTTAATGAACCTACTGCGGTCGTAGAAATGATAAAGGTAACACCTAATTTTTTTAAACCCCAAATATTAGCACGATAATTTATCTTGTGCGGAGGAATCGTATGATCTTTACCATGTCGGGCCACAAAAATAACGGTCTTTCCGTGGTATGTACCTTGTACATAATCAATTTCACCATATGGTGTCATTAATGATTCTTCATGAATATTTTCAAAGATAGATGGATCGTATACACCGGTACCGCCGATTACACCAATTGCACTCATAGTAACCTCCTGTAATTAATACATGTTCGTCTTTATTGTCTCACAGAATAGAAAAAGAGGCTATACCAAAAGCCTATAGCCTCTATATTTTATAATCATCTTTACAGGTCTTATTGTATAAGACCTTTCGAGCTGAACATCTCTTTCAGTTCCTCACGGCTGAAATGATATTTTTCATTACAGTAATGACATACAAGTTCTGTCGTTTCGTCTTCTAGAAGAGCCTTTTTATCTTCTTCACGTAATGTCATAAGAACACCGGCAAAACGATCTCGACCGCAACGACATTGAAAATGAATCGGTTCATTATATACTTCATTAACAGTCAGTCCGTCGAGCACTCGTTCTACAAGGCCTGTACCATCCGGATGAGCCTTTAAATATTCAGTTACAGGGCCTAATTCGTTGATGTTTTTTTCTACCTGTGCTAATGCCGTATCCGTTGCATCCGGTAAAGCCTGTACGATAAATCCGCCGGCTACAACCGTGTGATAATCAGGGTCAACCAATACACCAAGACTGATAGTTGACGGCACCTGTTCAGAGGCATACAAATAATAAGCCAAATCCTCCGCCACCTCACCACTTTGGATAGGACTGGCGGATGTATAATCCTGTGCAAGCTGTGTGAAACGAGTCACCTGCACTTCGCCATTATGACCAACCGCCGCACCTACATCAAGCTTTCCTTCATATTTAAGCGGTACATCCACATGTGGTTCATCTACGTAGCCGCGCACCGTGTTATCCGAAAAAGCATCCACATGGACAACGCCAAGAGGCCCATCACCTTTAATGCGAAGACTTACATTTTCATGGTTCTTGAAGTCTCCGGCTAACAGAATGGCCCCTGTTATGGCACGACCTAATGCAGCCGTCGCAACCGGCCATAAATCATGACGTATGCGTGCCGTTTCAACCGTATCCGTTGTAACGGCCAATGACATACGGACCCCTTCACGAGTGGTAAAACGTTTTATATAATCCATTCCAGTATTTCCTGCACATTCTATTAGATTTGATCAATAAGGTTAACCATTTCGATAGCGCCCATAGCACAATCATATCCTTTATTACCCGCCTTGGTACCGGCACGTTCGATAGCTTGTTCAATATTTTCTGTCGTAACGACACCGAACATTACAGGAATACCTGTTTCCAGAGAAACATGAGCAATGCCCTTTGCCACTTCATTACATACATAATCATAATGGCTTGTAGCACCGCGGATAACGGCGCCTACACAAATTACGGCATCATAACGTCCGGACAAAGCCGCTTTTTTAGCAATTAACGGAATTTCATAAGCACCGGGAACCCAAATTACAGTGATATCTTCCTGTTTTACATCATGACGTAATAAGCAGTCCTCTGCACCGCCGATCAACTTTGTCGTAATAAATTCGTTAAAACGGGAACCGATAATAGCAAATTTTTTACCGGCACCTAATAAATTACCTTCTTGAACCATCATGTTATATCCTCCTGTATTTTTTCAAAAGAATTTTTATTATACGAATAGTGTTGAAGCCGATATGAGTTAATTCTCTAACATATGACCCATTTTCTCTTCTTTTGTTTTTAAATAGCCTGCATTAAATTTATTCGCGGCAATGATGAGCGGCACTCGACTATTTACATCGATCCCCCAATGCTCCAGTCCATGGCGTTTTTCCGGATTATTCGTCAACAGACGAATGCTCTTGATGCCCAAGAAACGGATGATTTGAGCCGCCAATGAATATTCGCGCATATCTGCAGGAAAACCTAATTGCTCATTAGCCTCCACCGTATCAAGACCTTGCTCCTGTAATGCATAGGCCTTAATCTTATTGGTTAATCCTATACCACGGCCTTCCTGTCGCATATAGACAACTACGCCTTTGCCTTCTTTCTCAATGGCACGTAATGAGTGATCTAGTTGCTCACCACAATCACAGCGTTTTGAACCGAATACGTCACCCGTCAGACACTCTGAGTGAATACGTACGAGAACGTCATCACAGTTCTGTACATCGCCCTTAACGATTGCCAAATGTTCTTTGTGATCTAATTCATTCTTAAATACAAAGATATTGAAATCACCGAATTTTGTGGGCAATTTGGAGCAAGCTCCAAGTTCTATCATATCTTCATGTTGCTTACGATATTCGATAAGTTCTGCAACGGATGCGATTTTAAGATCATGTTTCTTTGCAAATGACAACAAATCCGGCAAGCGGGCCATATCACCGTCATCCTTTGTTATTTCACAGATAACGGCTGCCTCCTGTAGCCCGGCCAGGCGGCAAAGATCAATAGATGCCTCTGTATGGCCTTGACGAACTAAAACGCCTCCCTCTCTGTAGACAAGCGGGAACACATGTCCAGGTCGACGGAAATCTTCCGGTTTGGCATTCGGGTCTAACAATTTTTGAATCGTATACGCCCGTTCCGCCGGCGATACGCCCGTTGTGGTATCTACATGATCCACGGTCACTGTGAAAGCCGTCTCGTGATTATCCGTATTTTTAGATACCATCGCAGGAATGCCAAGCTTCTCAAGAGCTTCGCGACGCATCGGCGTACACACGATGCCGCGTGCATATTTGACCATGAAGTTAATATTTTCCTGACTGGCAAATTCAGCGGCGATGATGAGGTCGCCTTCATTTTCGCGGCTTTCATCATCAACGATGATAACAGGTTTACCGACCTTTAGGTCCTGTAAAACCTCCTCAATAGAATGTAATTGTTCACTCATGGGAACACTCTCCTTATTACTTATATAAATCCATTCTCTACCAGGAGGGAATGCATTGATTTTTCTTCTTTATCTTCAGTCGGTTCAACACCGATATTCATAAAATGACGTATATAACGTCCCGCAATATCCGTTTCCAGGTTCACCTCCGTACCGATATGAGCAGTACCTAGTATAGTTTCACTCAATGTATGAGGGATAATGGATACGGAAAAATTACTGTCTGTACGTCGCATAACGGTAAGGCTGATGCCATCTATAGTAATAGAACCTTTATAAATGACATAATCCATAACGGATGTCGGTGCATCAATAGTAAAAATTACGGCATTGTCCGTTTGCTCACGGTTGATAATACGTCCTGTCCCGTCCACATGACCGGCCACAATATGTCCACCGAACCTACCGTTTGCCGGCATGGCACGTTCCAGATTGACCGGTTGATGAACCTTCAGATTTGTAAACGTCGTCATCTTAATCGATTCGGGCATAACATCAGCGGTGAACACGTCATCTCCGATTGTTCTAGCCGTCAGGCATACCCCGTTGACCGCTACGGAATCGCCTATTTTCAAATCATCAAAGATCTTTTTACCCCGTATTGTTATGGCTAAGGATTTAGGGCCTTTTTTTATGTTTTCAACACGTCCGATTTCTTCAACGATTCCCGTGAACATAAGCGCCCCTCCTTCCCTGACGATACGCCTCGATACGAATATTATTATCAATCACCGTCGATTTCGTGAAAGTTAACCGAGGTGAACCGTCTAAACTTTCAAAACCTCTGCCGCCTACAGCCGGTGTCGCATCGGTGCCACCGATAATCGTATCACCGATATAGGTAACAATCTTATCAAAGTTCTTCGTTTCTACAAAGGAACTGATGATGGCGGAGCCCCCTTCGACTAAAAGAGATGTATATCCTAAATTGCCCAGTTTTGTGAGAACATCATCAATAGATAATTTCTTTATATCGATGAGAATATCCGTTTTATGACTCTTACGTGTAGATGTGGTCTCTATAACCGTAATAATCGCCCCTGCATTTTCAAGGGCCTTAATGCGTTCCTTAGGACAACCGTCAGATACGAAAATATGCACCGACCGCTCCTTCACATCAAAAATACGACTTGTAACAGGCGTCCTACCCAAACTGTCCAGAACGATAACATCCGGTTGATGGACCGGAATGGGACTATTGAGAATATCATTATCCAGCAAGGCATTACCTAATTCTTCATCACTAAGACGACAGTTCAGCTGCGGATCATCGGCCAATACCGTACCGATGCCGATAAGCATCGCATCATGTGTGGCTCGCAATACGTGACCGTCACGCCGTGATGATTCATTTGTAATCCATTGAGATTGACCTGTAAAAGTGGCGATTTTACCATCTAATGACATGGCGCTCTTTAAGGTGACAAAGGGTTTACCCGTTTGAATATAAGTAAAAAAGTGCTCATTCAATTCACTGCATTCGCATAAACAAACTGGGGATACTATCTCGATACCTGCCTCTTTCAACATAGTAATCCCCTTACCTGATACGAGCGGATTCGGATCAGTACTGCCGATAACAACTCGACGTATACCGGATTCAATAATACGTAATGCACATGGAGGGGTCTTGCCGTAATGAGAACAAGGCTCCAATGTTACATATAAAGTTCCACCCTCTGCCCGATCTCCGGCTTGATCCAAAGCATGAACCTCCGCATGGGCGGTCCCCGCTTTATGGTGATACCCTTCACCTACTATTTCATTATCTTTTACAACTACGGCCCCTACCAGCGGATTGGGTGCCGTATGGCCTGCGGCCAATTTTGCCAGTGCAATGGCGCGTTTCATATATACTACGTCATCCATCACATATCACCTCAATAAAAAAAGGACTATATGCATAGTCCTTCGGGTCATCATAAATAGCACATACCTATTATGTGCTCCGTCTTTTCTCATCCAGACTCTACTGTCGGTATCGGAATTACACCGATTCATACCTATAAGGCTCGCGGACTATACCGCCGGTAAGGAATTTCACCTATCCCCAAAGACTCATCTATTTTGTTTATAAATTAATAGTAACACTTTTATAAGCCTTATGCAAGGATAAGACAATTGTAACATTTCTCACATAATTAGTATTTGAACAGGTTTAGTATAGATTATATGGTTTAATAAATCATTATTTTGATATTTATTATTATATATAGATATAGGTGATAGTATGGCAAAAAAACGTATTTCAGATGTTCTAATAGAAGTTCTTGCCGATACGGGTATAGAACGTATTTATGGTATTACAGGAGACAGTCTGAACTCTGTAAACGATAGTTTGCGTCGCAACGGTAAGATTGCGTTTGAACATGTACGCCATGAGGAAACTGCAGCCTTTGCCGCCGGTGCTGAAGCAGGATTAACGGGCAAACTCACAGTATGTGCGGGTAGCTCCGGTCCAGGAAATTTACATTTAATAAACGGTCTATTTGATTGCCATCGCAACCGTGTGCCCGTATTGGCGATTGCCTCTCACATCCCCCAGTCTGAAGTCGGTTTGAGTTACTTTCAGGAAACACACCCGGAAAATCTGTTTAAAGAGTGCTCCTGCTTCTGTGAACTGGTATCAAGTCCTAAACAAATGCCGGAAATCTTATTCCGAGCCATGAATGCGGCCGTAGGCAATCAGGATGTTGCGGTTATTGTCCTTCCTGGAGATATTGCAGTTATGGAAATGGAAGTTGATGAATTATCGGTATGGCATCATCCTAAATTACCTCATATCATCCCGCAACGAAGTGATATAGAAGAAATGGCAGCTCATCTTGAGTCCGGTAAGCGTATTACCTTATTCTGCGGTGCCGGTTGTGAAGGCGCTCATGACGAAGTTGTGGAATTGGCTAAACGTTTACAGTCCCCTGTTGTACACGCTTTCAGAGGCAAAGAATGGGTGGAATGGGACAATCCGTATGATGTAGGTATGACGGGTTTATTGGGATATACATCAGGATATCGCGCTATTGAACAATGTGATACCCTTGTCATGCTCGGCACAGATTTTCCGTATCGTCCCTTCTATCCTGAAAACGCGAAGGTTGTTCAAATCGATAGAGATTCTGGCGCCTTAGGGCGTCGTGTTCCTTTAACACAGGGAATCATAGGCAATGTGAAGGATACCTTGAAGGAGTTGTTACCACTGATTTCTCAACGTGACGACACGGAATTTATCGATACAATCCGCAAGGCATATAAAAAATTCCGCTCCGATCTTGACAGCTATGCCGTGGCAGAACCGGACGGTGTAGCTATTCACCCTCAATATTTCGTGAACCGTCTCAATACATTAGCTGCTGAGGATGCAATTTTTACCTTTGATGTGGGAACTCCTGTCATTTGGACGGCACGGCATCTGAAAACCAATGGTAAACGCCGCATTCTAGGATCCTTTAATCATGGGTCCATGGCTAATGCTATGATGCATGCCATAGGGGCGCAGAATGCCTGTCCGAATCGCCAGGTCATCTCCCTCTCCGGCGATGGTGGTTTTACGATGATGATGGGTGAAATGCTTACACTTAAACAGTTAAATCTTCCTGTGAAAGTATTTGTATTCAACAACGAGGAACTGAGCTTTATCGCTATGGAAATGAAGGCCTCCGGATATCTTGACTACGCAACGGATTTCGTAAATCCGGACTTTGGAAAACTGGCTGAAGCCGCCGGCATTAAGGGTATCAGCATTGAAAATTCCAGTGAGGTAGACGAAAAAATAAAGGAAGCACTCAACCATAACGGACCTGTTATCATCAATGTGCGCGTCGATAAACAGGAACTTGCTATGCCTCCTAAGATTGCATACCAGCAAGCTAAAGGATTCAGTAAATATTTGATTAATGCAATTCTTGACGGTCGCGGTACGGAACTCAAAGAAATGGCAAAAACAAACTGGATGAAATATAAATCCTTATATTAATGATTAACTTTACAATTTAATCCTGCAAATCTTTCAAAAGGGGCTGTAACAAAACAGCCCCTTTCTACTAAAAATAGCTATTAGTTGATTATATACAATCAACTAATAGCTATTTTTCTGTATTTTATAAGGAAAAAGGGTCCCGAAGGACCCATTCCATTGGTATAATTTAAGTATGAAAAAGAACCACACCAATAAATTTAATTATACCAAACTAGCGATGCCTCGCCAACTAGTTTTACCATTGGAATATGGCCTTTTGATAAAAGAAATAGCGCCTGTGCGGTTACTCGATGCTGTATTGGAGGAATTAGACTATACAGAGTTACAGCATTTGTATTCTCCTAACGGGAGAAAATCTAAAGTTCCACCGCACATTCTGTTTAAGATTTTTGTCTATGCTATGTCCAACGGCGTGTATTCTACACGTATGATCCAACAACAATGCGAGGAAAATATTAATTATATGTGGCTACTACAAGGTTATGCTACCCCCAGTCATATGACGTTTCAACGATTTTTTGCACGTTGTACGCTAGATATACTCATGAATTTATTTTCGCAGATAATGGAAACGATTGCGAGACGTGACACACTAACCTTTAATGAAGTATTTATTGATGGGACCAAGCTAGAAGCTAATGCCAATAAATATACGTTTGTATGGCGTAAAGCTGTAGAGAAAAAGCTATCTATGTTACCCACTAAATTATCTGTACTCAAGCAAGATATCTGGAATGAATTGGGCTTAGATGCATTTTATATGAACGATGAATTTGTATATACCTTTTTAGCTAAAGAAATTGAAGTACGGCATATGGTGTTGGTACAAGGGAAAGGCAAGCATAAAACACCGTTACAACGTTTGTACGAACGAGCAGAATCCTTATATGAGAAGCGAAAAGAATACGAACAGCAATTGTATATTATGGGTGAACGTAACAGTTACTCTAAAACGGATCCTGATGCTACGTTTATGCGTATGAAAGAAGACCATATGCGTAATGGACAGCTTAAGCCTGCTTACAATATACAATTGGCTGTTCATTTTGAATATATTATGGGAGTTGGTGTATTCCCTAATCCTAATGATACCAATACATTAATTCCGTTTGTACAACAATTAGAACGACTTCACACACAACATTTCAAATATGTAGTGGCAGATGCCGGCTATGATAGCCATGAAAACCTAACGTGGTTAAAACACAACCAGTATCTATCTTGTATAAAACCACAGTATTATGAAAGACAAAAGACTAAGGTATGGACTACCGATATTGGTAAAGCTCGTAATATGCAATATATACCGGAAGAGGATTCGTTTATATGTGCTAAAGGGCGCCAATTAAAATATGCCTATACACGTAACATTAAAAAGAAAACAGGATTTGTATCTGAGCGAAAGGTATATATTTGTGAATCCTGTAACCGATGTGGATACAAAAAAGACTGCCAACCGTATGCGAAACAGACAACAGTAAATCCTATAAAGAGAATTGAGATTACCCCTGCTTATGATGCCGTATTGGCAGAAAACCAACGTAGACTGCTTAGTGATACAGGTGTCCAATTGCGGATTAACCGCTCCATTCAAGTGGAAGGTACATTTGGTGTCTTAAAACAGGATCTTGGATTTAGACGTTTTTTACATCGAGGGACTGGTAAAGTACATAAAATGTTGTACCTATTAGCGATGGGATTTAATCTTACAAAACTACACAACCGAATACAAGCAGGACGAATTCATACAACAGTATTCACCGTAAAAGGAACTGCTTAAACTAAGAAAAATGCAAATAGGCCTAATGGCCTATTTAGGTGCGTCTAAAAACAAAAAACACCAAGAAAATCTAGGATTTTATAAACCTAATTTTCTTGGTATTTCTTATATTGTAAAGGGACTGCAACTAGAATGTGGTAAAACCACATTCTGTTACAGCCCCTTTTGTTGATTAATTTAACAATTGTATACGCTGATAAAGTCCTATATCTATTATTGTTTATTAACGATAATAATCGTCCTCGTAATCGTCTTTATGTCTTATTTCGTCGATCTGCGAGGGAGTCAACAGATTACCGTCCTCATCGACATATTCTCCAAATTCATTAAAATACACACCCGGGATATCCGATGAATACAGATTAAGATCAAAAGACTTTAATAATTCACTAACCATTCTTTCTATCTCCCATCTGTCCAAAGATTTGATATTTTTATAGTGCGTAGTAAGTTCAGATTACGCCCCGAAGAGTGACATTTGTTCGTCTTCAGGCAATTCACCACAGCATTTGAGGTCTTTCATAAGATCAATGATAGTATTAGATACTTTACAACGTCGTTGCAAGTCCTTCAAGGACGTAAACGGTTTTTGTTCCCGTTCCTCTACTATGGCATCAGCAACCTTCTCACCCAATGAATCAATAGCTAAAAACGGCGGTAATAAGGCACCGTCCTTAATACTGAAGCGTCGAGCCTGCGAGTGCTGTATATCAACATTGCTGAATCGATAGCCTCGCTGGTACATTTCCATCGATACTTCTAAAGCGGACATAAGATCTTTTTCTCTCGGGCCGGCAGCTTTATCCAGAGCTTTTATCCGATTAAATTCAGCTAACTGGGTCTTAAGGTCCCCTGTCATAATTCGTAAATCAAAGGCCTTCGCCCGAATAGAGAAGTACGCCGCATAAAATGCAAGCGGATGATAAACCTTAAACCATGCGATACGGAACGCCATCATTACATAGGCCACCGCATGGGCTCTGGGGAATAAATAAGAAATCTTTTTACAGGATTCAATAAACCATTCCGGAATATTATTATCTCGCATTTCCGCTTCAAATTCCGTCGTTGCCTCACCTTGTTTATTCCGCTTTTCAATACCCTTACCTTTACGGACATTTTCCATAACAAAAAAGCTATGTTTCCTGTCCATACCGCGATGAATAAGAAAGTTCATGACGTCATCACGGGTAGAAATAGCTTCATTCAATTTACAGGTTCCATTTTTAATGAGATCCTGTGCATTATCAAGCCATACATTAGTACCGTGAGAAAATCCAGAAATACGAACCAAGTCGGAAAATGTTTGTGGTCTTGAATCCTCAAGCATACCGCGTACGAATTTCGTCCCGCATTCCGGTACAGCAAGGCTCGCCACCTGATCCCCCTGTAATTGTTCGGGTGTTAATCCGATTCCCTCCGTAGATGAGAAGAGACTCAATGTCTTCGGATCATCAAACGGTATCGTTTTCGCATCTATACCTGTTAAATCCTCTAACATCCGAATAATAGTCGGATCATCATGGCCGAGAATATCAAGCTTCGTCATACGCCCTTCGATAGAGTGATAATCGAAATGTGTTGTAATAACACCGCTATCCTTTTTATTCGCCGGATATTGAATCGGCGTAAAATGATGCACATCCATATCACGAGGACATACCATGATCCCCCCCGGATGTTGTCCCGTCGTATTCTTAACATTTGTGAAGCCTTTGGCAAGATTCTCGAAAAAACCGTTTCGAGCCTGTATTCCACGCACTTCGGCATATTTTTTTACATAACCGAAAGCCGTTTTATCCGCAATAGTACCAATGGTACCTGCTTTAAATACATTATCACGTCCGAATAGTTCCTCCGTATATTTATGGGCCTTTGCCTGATAATCACCGGAAAAATTAAGGTCGATATCAGGTACCTTATCCCCTTCAAATCCGAGGAAAATAGCAAACGGAATATCGTGACCGTTGGTTTCTAGATCATGACCGCATTCAGGACATTGTTTACGAGGCAAATCAAATCCGCCCGCATATTCGCCATTTTCAAAGAATTGCGACCACTTGCAATGCGGACATACATAATGGGGAGGCAACGGATTAACCTCCGTGATTTCTGACATGGTAGCCGCAAAGGATGAGCCTACGGATCCACGGGAACCAACAAGATACCCGTCATCAAGTGATTTTTTTACCAACTTATGAGCGATATAGTACAATACGCCGTATCCATTGGTAATGATACAGTCCAGTTCATAGTCCAGACGCTCCTGTACGACACGTGGCAACGGATCTCCGTAAATCGCCTTCGCATTGCGATAACACATTTCTGTAAAAGCCTCATCGGCACCTTCGATTTTCGGTGAATATGTTCCGTCAGGAACAGGCTTAATCTCTTCGATACTGTCATTGATAGCTCGTGTATTCGTTACGACTACTTCATAGGCTTTTTCCGGAGTCAAATAAGGGAATGATGCCAACATTTCATCGGTTGTACGCAAATGCAGGTCCGGTTGCTCATCAGCATCAGGATAGCCGCATGCGGTAAGCATAATTTCACGATAGATTTTTTCCTCCGGATGCAAGTAATGTACGTCACAAGTAGCGCATACAGGTTTATTCAATGCTTCACCAAGCTCTATAACAGTCTTATTCATGTCGATAAGAGCTTGTTCGTCAGGCATCAATCCTTTACGAACCAGGAAGGTATTATTCGTATGCGGTTGAATTTCCAGATAATCATAGAAGGACGCGACTTGTAGCAATTCTTCTTTCGTCGCCCCTCGAACGATGGACTGCATCAGTTCACCGGCTTCACAGGCGGAGCCGATAATGATTCCCTCTCTATGTTCTTCAATGACGGAACGAGGAATACGAGGACGAACCTTGTAATGTTCCAGATGAGAAATAGAAATCATCTTATAGAGATTACGAAGACCTACCATATTTTTCGCCAACAGAATAATATGATATCGTTTATCCTTAACCTTCGGTTTCTTCTTATCTAATACAGGCTCTTCATCACGTTCTACGGTAGCATCATCAATGAGATATCCTTCCACACCGTAAATTACCTTAACGCCCAATTCCTTACCGAGGGCTTGCGCTTCAGGAAATGCCTGTACTACACCGTGATCAGTAATGGCCACGGCCGGATGACCCCATTTTTTTACGGTTTTAAAGAGATCTTTAACGGAAACGAGAGCGTCTTTATCACTCATCTTCGTATGTAAATGTAACTCGACTCGAGAATCCGGACGGTCTTCCGAACGTTCAAAGGTACGATCCACTTCTTTAATACTACGGATAGATAAAACAAAATCTTTATCGAAGCGCTCTTCATAGGCCACATTTCCCTGTACCATAACGGTTTTAAGACCTTTAAGCTGCTTTAATAATTTATCGCCATCCTCAGGGGAATCTGTAAATTTGATAAATTTCATGCTATTCGTTTTATCGCAGATACTGCCAGAAACAATGGATTTTCCTGTCCGCGTATCCCGTTTTTCAAGTCCTACAAATACGCCTTCGAAAATAACACTGTTTTCATTGGACTGAACGGACATAATCGAAACCGGATCTCCGTCAAAGCGTGGACCTACAATCATACCTTCGTCAGGAGGCATCTCCTTCGATGCACGACGAGGATATTTTCCGTCTCCATTACAAGCCTTTACAGCCCCTTTTGAATTCCTCCCTTTAGATGACAGAGATTTCGTGCCGGATTTCTTTTGACCACTGCTGATAGATGCAACCGTATTACCTTGCGTTGATGCCGCTGCAGTTTGTGATGGCATCACAATGGGACTATTGTCAAAATACCCTAATTCTACGGCCTCGACGAAAGGAGCAAAATCGTCTTCATCATATTCATCGTAACAGTCTCGATGACTCTCCGTTTCCGAATCCTGTATGCCTGCAAATGATTGCCCGTATTTAGGACGCAATGCGGCTTCTTCCTCTTCCCGACGAGCTTCCGCCTCCTCAATCCATTCACCGGCACCACAGCCGCCACCGTAATAATACGTGTCTAGTCCTTCTCCTGTTTCAGTGTCAACCTTCCAGGCAAAGCAGCAAGCCGTATCTGTATTTGTAGGAATAGCATCAAAGGAAATATTTTTTTCCTCATACCATCTAGTCAATCGCTCACGAAGACTTAACAATGTTGTAAAAGCTGAATCTGCAGCTTGAATGGTGACTTGTTGACTATGGCAGTTCACATAAAACGAAGATTTTTTATTCTGTTTTGGTACAACACGATAACGTACTTTCATCTTTATCCTTTATACCCACAATAGGTCATACATAAATCTCTAAATCGCCATATATCGCCTTTACTGCTGCGACTGTCAAGTATAATCTCGTACAGCCCCTTCAGTAAGGCACGTAATGCCTTAATCGATATACGTGAACTCGCTTCATAGGCCAGCTTGATCGGATACGGCTTAAAAGACGAATTATTATCCTTACATAGATTTTCGACAGCTTTTACGGACATGCCGGCCTGACGACATTCGCTGACGAGCAGCTGAAGACGTAATTGACCTTCAATATAGCTCATGGCGCGGTCCAGTTCCTTATAACTGAACATAAACGGAAACAGCTCCAATAAGGTATTGACATCGCGTTTCAATAACGCTTCCTTAAAAGCGAAAATATTTTTTGCTCCGTAGTCACTGCTGTTTTCCTCAAGAAACTTTTCCGTAATGACCCGTTCACCCGTAATTTGTAAAAAATATCTGTCAAACTCGGTTCGCATAAAAGAAACCGGAACATTCTGCCACAGCTCTATGAGATGAGACACATATTCCTGTGCATCAGGAGTTAGTTTAAATCCCTGAGACGTGCAATATTGATGTATCCACATCACAAGGTCGGCCCCTTCAAGACGTTTACACTGATGATTGGAAATCCTCTCCAAAATCTCTTTATTCTGCTTGATTCGCTTGTCGATCATATCGTGATAGATAAGCACTATGGGATTATCACCTTTATAATCTATGAGTAGTTCATATAAAGGTGTCCATGCATCGCTATTTTTACCGCTTTTACGAATAATAGGCAGGTTTACAAGGCAAAATACCTTCTGATCCCCAAACAATGAATCCTCACAAAGTTGTTCACTGATTTTCTGTGGCCCCGCCTCATCATCGAGTACCACTACGGGAAGGTCCGGATATGTAGCGAGAAATTTTTGTTTTTCTTCTTCTATCAGCTGCGGTTCATCACCGTAGATAAGATAAATTTGCGCCATATATCCCCCTTTCACAGATGTACATCACCTATAAATTTATATCCTAATATGTGAATATGTTCATCAGACGGATCTACATCACGCATAGCGCCATGAGCGCTACCGAACAATATTTCACTGCGTGGAGCCTGAACGAACAGCTCATCGATGACATGAGACCGACTTGTTATAAAAACCGTATGAATCTCATCATTTAATTGTAGATTTTTTTCCGCTCTTTGTCCATTATATACCATAATTTGTGCCATATGATTTTGATATAGCACAGCAGATTTTCCATTACTGTGAAAGTATATAGCCTCCACGTCACGAGGCTTTACACCATAGGCACGAACAGCATTATAAATGTAATATTCATTGAGGGTCACCTTAATATTATCCGGTGCATCAATATATATAAATGCTTTCTCATGATTTGGCGTTATGCATAGCAAAACATTACACTGCTTCATCGGTATGTAATGAAGAATAGTATCTTTATGATATTGCATCGATATAAAGGAAAGTATATATGTAGAAATCATTAAGACAGAACAAAGAAAAATTAATTTTCCAGACCGATTCGTTTCCGGTTCTAATAAATAAGTAAAGACATAGAGGAGAACATAATATAAATAAACACAACAAGGCTCCATCATACCGATCCAGATCAAGCCGATATGACTATGACTCAGCAAATAATTTATATATAAGAAACTGCGCAATAAGAAGTCTATCATGTACCACAATAAGGGTATCGTCACAATATAACTGATTAATACGGTACAGACTATACACATGATAGCTATATCTAATAACGGCGCTACTATACAGGCCGCTATAATACCTACAAGGCTTATATAATGAAAGTAATATAACTGTAACGGCAATATTAATAGTTGCGCCGACAGGTATAGAACCACGGGTGCTTTCAACCACGACGGCAGCCATTGAATACGCTGATATAACGTGGTTCCCCATAACAGTAAACCGTAAGTGGCCCCAAAGGATAATTGAAAGCTCACATCCAGTACGGATAAAGGGTCATATATGATGCAACATATGGCACAGATACACAAAGCCTGTTTCGCCTGGTAAAAACGACCTTTTATATATGCAATACACAGTAGTAAACTCATCAATGTAGCACGTACCACCGGGGCACTGCCGCCGACAATAGCGCAATAAAGAATCGCCATACACACACCGACTATAAGACAGGTTCGTTTTTTCAGTCGTAAGAGACGTCCTATTCCGTAAACTAGTGCAAGAAGCAAGGCTATATGTGAACCTGATATAGATAGAATATGAATGAGTCCCGTATAGGCAAAACTTTTCATCGTTTCTTGGCCCAGTTCATTATAATGACCACCGAGAAATAACGCCTGAGCCAGAACTTTAGCGGTTCCTGTCATCTGTTGACCTATTTGCGTGTCCACAGACTGTCGCACGATGCCGCAACTATGCAAACACCATCGATGTACCTTGACCGTTACACTCTCTGCGTATCGAAATGTCTGAATATCCTGAATCGATGCTATGCGATACATAGCATCATACATACGCCCCGTCTGAAAATTACTGATATATCGACCACGCCAGTTAATACGCCCCTCTTCCTCCACCATAAACAGAGATTTCGGTTCGCCTGTGACGACGGCTATATCACCTAAGCATGGCTTTATTTCAGAATCTATCACCTTTGTATATACAGTTATGCCCCCTTTCCCCATTGTATATACATCCTTAGCCGTCTCTTTAAAGGGGTGGACCTTTTTAATCTCAATATCATATTTGTAATACGAAGTATCATGAAGAACCGTTTCCTCCGGTGCAGACGTAACGATTCCCAAGTATTCTCCTTCCTGATGTAAATAATAGGGTTCATACGCATTGTAATCCAGAATAACTCTGGATATATGCCAATACGCTACAAAACTGCTGACAACCATAATTATGATAGCTAAAAGAAAATGTCTGACGGAACATCCTTTCCATACCGTTTTCACCACTGTTATACACATGTATCCGGCGCAAACGGCCACTATGTAATACATATTCTGCAATATAACATAATGCTGTCCGTAACCTGATATGATGCCGCATATCATAGCGCATAAAATGAGATGAGCCCATATGCTATGGGTAATCATATGTGATGAGGGTATGTGACGCTTCTTATTGTCAAATCGTAATCTTGTCGTGAATTTTCTTAAACAGTCCTTCCCCAATTCCCTTCACCTCCTTGATGCCTTCAATGGACGTAAAAGGTCCCTTTTGATTACGATACTCCTCTATGCGTTTTGCCGTGGCGGGGCCGATTCCCGGCAATGTATCAAGATCTTTAATTGTAGCCGTATTGATATTGATTTTTTTACCTCTCAACAACATTTCAGGATTACCGTGAAAGTTAAATACCACATGTACATGGGCCCCTCCACTGACACTATCAGCCATATTCAGCGAATCCACATCGGCATACGGCAGCAATCCTCCTGCAAGTGTAATCAGATCACCTACCGTCGCATTATCTTCTATTTCATAAAGTCCAGGCGTAATAACGGCGCCGCTCACATAGGCAACAGGCTTATGGTTATTGTCTGCCGTTATCGTTGCCATCTCCTGATTAACTTCATCACCACCTGGCAATACATTGCCCCCATCTGTTATAATAGGCCATAGGAAATAAATTCCTACTAAAACACACAGGATTAATATAGGTATCATAAATCGTTTCAACCGTTCTCTCATAATGCACCTCCTATGTAAGGATTTCCTTATGAAAGAAAAAAATCCTGCCGGTGACACTATTGGTCACCTCGGCAGGATTTTCGCGATTGATATCGAATATAAGGAGGATTGTATGAATCAAGATACATTACGAAAATACGCCCGTACATTATTACAGTCCGGCGTTAATTTACAAGAGAACCAAACACTCATCGTTTCAGTAGATGTGGAAAATAAAGATTTTGCCGTCATCGTCACGGAAGAAGCGTACCGGCTAGGCGCTAAAGAGGTTGTAGTAAATTGGCGCTCTTCCCTGATTACACGACAACGCTTATTGCATGCAAAAGCGACTGTATTGGAGAATCCGGCTGACTGGATTCCTATATTCTATGAACAATACCTAGACGATAAAGCAGCCTTTTTATCATTAATCAGTGCAAATCCTAATGCACTTACAGGTATTCCGACCGAACGAATTTCACTGCAATCTCGAAATCTTAACAAGGTATTATCCTTCTATCATGCGGCGATTATGAATTCTACTGTCACCTGGTGCGTTGCATCCGTACCTACGGTACTATGGGCTGATTTATTAGGCTATAAGGGTACCGATGAAGAAAAAATCGACCAGTTATGGCA
This sequence comes from Veillonella rodentium, assembly GCF_900187285.1. Classification (NCBI taxonomy): domain Bacteria; kingdom Bacillati; phylum Bacillota; class Negativicutes; order Veillonellales; family Veillonellaceae; genus Veillonella; species Veillonella rodentium. The sequence continues at coordinate 1,065,228 of NZ_LT906470.1, forward strand.
GACCTTATTAAAACTATGCCGTATCGAAGATATAGAGCCTAAAGATACGTATAAACATCATATGGCTAAATTACGTCATCGCCGTGAAGCATTAAACAAGCTGGATCTGAAAGCATTGCACTATACCTGTGAAAACGGAACCGATTTACTGCTTGAACTGCCGGAAGGCCATATTTGGCAAGGCGGTGAAGAACATTCCAAAGATGGCACTGTTTTCAATGCCAATATCCCGACAGAGGAAGTATTCTCGGCACCGCAATATAATGGCGTCAACGGTGTTGTATACAGTACAAAACCGCTCATCTACCAGGGCAATACGATTTCCGATTTTTCCTTTACGTTCAAAGAAGGCAAAATCGTGGAATATACGGCCAAAGATGGGCTCGATGTGCTGAAAGAATTAGTGGAAACGGACGAAGGTTCACTATATTTAGGTGAAGTCGCCTTAGTCGATCATTACAGCCCAATTAGCCAGTCCAACCAGATTTTCTATGAGACTCTATTCGATGAAAATGCATCCTGTCATCTAGCGATCGGTGCAGCCTATCCGACATGCCTCAAGGATAGCGACGGTTTATCAGAAGAAGAATTAAAAGCGCGCGGTTTAAATCATTCCTTAACACATGTGGACTTCATGATCGGTCATGAAAAAATGAACATCAAAGGTTATACACATGATGGACAGAAGATAGATATTATGGTAGATGGTCACCTGCAATTTTAATATAATAAACCCTATCTATTGAATGATATGAACCTCTCAAATGGATAATCCATTAAAAGGAAGTTATCATAAAAATATCAACAGATAGGGTTATTTATTTTATATCGTCGAATAATCAGTTATATCGTATCTTACAAAGTAATATTTAAAGTCCGTCCAGTAGCCTGATATTCAATGATATCTACACCGGCCGTTTTCAGCATGCGTTTAGAGGCTTTAACCTCCTTTGTATCCTTGTAGAGATCATCTCTATATATTACAGCCTTGATACCGCTTTGAATAATTGCTTTGGCGCATTCATTGCAGGGAAATAAAGTTACATAAATTTTAGAACCTTCTAGCGAGCCTCCACGATAGTTTAAAATCGCATTCAGTTCACTATGAACAGTGTAAAAGTATTTATTATCGTCCGCTGTCTCCCGTTCCCATGTGAAATCATCATCACTACAGTTTAACGGCATTCCGTTATAGCCGATGGACAAAATCTTGTTATCATTGCTTACAATACAGGCTCCGACCTGTGTATTCGGATCCTTTGAGCGTTGTGCCGCTAAAATGGCAACCCCCATGAAGTATTCATCCCAAGTAATATAATCACTGCGCTTTGCCATGCTTACCTCACTTAAATAAGCCCCCTTCTACCTATGTAGTTGGGGGCTTACATGTTTAAACAAATAGTATATCGTTATTTATTTTACAACGATATTTACGAGTTTACCGGGTACGTAAATAACCTTTACGATATTTTTACCTTCTGTAAATTCCTGAACACGGCTGGACTCTTTAGCCATAGCCTCTAATTCTTCCTTCGTTATATTTACAGAAACAGTTAATTTATCACGTACTTTGCCATTAACCTGTAACACGACCTCCACTTCGTCTACAACGAGAGCGGATTCTTCATATACAGGCCAGCTTTCAGTATGAATGGATGTAGTTTCCCCCAATTCATGCCACAATTCCTCTGTCATATGAGGAACAAACGGTGCCAAGAGAAGCAATAAGGAATGCGTCAATTCATTCGCCAATACACTATTGATGGACCCTGCCTTATCCTTGTGAGCATACATCGCATTTACAAGTTCCATAATAGCGGAAATCGCCGTATTGAAGTTGAAGTTGTTATCAAGGTCTTCCGTAACCTTTTTGATAACGCGGTGCAATTCACGACGCAATGCCACTTCGTCTTTTGTAAGCTCACCTGCATTATGTTTCTGGGCTTCCGTATGATATGCATCTACAATACGCCATACACGACCTAAGAAACGATACGACCCTTCAACACCTTGATCGGACCAATCGAGATCACGATCCACAGGCGCTGCAAAAAGGATAAACAGACGAGCGGTATCGGCCCCATATGTGTTGATGATTTCCTCAGGAGATACCACATTACCTTTGGACTTAGACATCTTGCTGCCTTCTTTAAGCACCATACCTTGTGTCAATAGTCCGCGGAACGGTTCATTTGATTCGATAAGACCTAAATCGTGAATAACCTTCACAAAGAATCGGGAATATAACAAATGCAGGATAGCATGTTCGATACCGCCGATATACTGGTCAACATTCATCCAGTAGTTAGCAATTTTCTTATCGAAAGGCGCCTTACCGTTTTTCGCATCCGTATATCTCAGGAAATACCAGGAAGAATCGATAAATGTATCCATCGTATCGGTCTCACGACGTGCGGGGCCTCCACATTTCGGACAGGTTGTATTCAGGAAGCTTTCAGACGTCGCCAACGGAGATACGGCGCCTGATTCGAATTTAACATCCTCAGGCAAAAGTACAGGCAAATCTTCTTCGGGAACGAGCTGTTCACCACATGTTTCGCAATATACGACAGGAATCGGCACGCCCCAATAGCGTTGACGGGAAATCAACCAGTCGCGAAGACGGAAATTGACTTTACCTTCACCGATGCCTCTTTCATGGAGGGCTGCGGTAATATTTTTACGGGCCTCTTCAGAGGTTTGGCCGTTAAATTCGCCGGAATTTACCAATATACCATCTTCATGATACCATTCCTGCCATTTTTCAAGGCTGTACGCTTCACCGTCACGGGCAACGACCTGTTTAATCGGCAAATCATATTTATGAGCGAACTCCCAGTCACGTTCATCATGTGCAGGGGAACCCATGACAGCGCCGGTACCGTAATCTACCAGTACATAGTTTGCAATCCAAACCGGTACCTGTTCACCGGACATCGGGTTTACGGCATAAGACCCGGTAAACATACCTTCTTTCGGAGCCTCTGTAGAGGTACGATCGATATCGCTCATGTTGCGCATCCGCGTGATGAATGCTTCCAGTTCCGCCTTATTCGGAGCCGTTTCAATCAAGCGTTCCACATAAGGATGTTCAGGGGCCAGCACGACATAGCTGACGCCGTAAATCGTATCTACCCGCGTAGTATATACGGAAATACGTTCATTAATGGACGGCACATCAAAAGAAAACTCAGTACCTTCGGACCGGCCGATCCAGTTTTTCTGCATCAACTTAACGCGCTGAGGCCAGTGATCGAGCGTATCCAAATCAGCCAATAGACGATCGGCATATTCGGTGATTCGCAAGAACCATTGAGATAAATCCTTTTTTTCCACCGGATTGTCACAACGCCAGCATGCACCGTCGATAACCTGTTCGTTCGCTAATACCGTATGACATGTTTCACACCAGTTTACTTTTGCTTCTTTTTTATAGGCCAATCCTTTCTTATAAAATTGTGTAAAGAACCATTGTGTCCATTTATAATAGTCTTCTTTGCATGTCGCTACTTCGCGGTCCCAATCATACGACAAGCCGAGGGCTTTTTGTTGTAATTTCATGTTCTCGATGTTATCAAGAGTCCATGTTTTCGGTGCAATACCGTGCTTGATAGCCGCATTTTCTGCAGGCATACCAAAGGAATCCCACCCCATCGGATGTAATACATTAAAGCCCTTCATTTTTTTGAAACGGGCTACAACGTCACCGATAGAATAGTTACGCACATGCCCCATATGCAAATTTCCCGATGGATATGGGAACATCTCGAGTACATAATACTTTTCCTTGGATTCATCATATTCTGTCTTAAAAGTATGGTTTTCCTCCCAATACTTCTGCCACTTTTTCTCAATATCTTGGGCTACATATTTTTCGTTCATGTAGGGCCTCCTAAACAATGGCAATCTTAACAATTTGCCGATTTCTAATTAATATTTTTATTTTACTACTTACTATGAAAGCAGTCAAACTCTAGCGTCTTACGACTTGTATCGCATCCTGTTCTAAGCGTTTCTTTTCCGCTTTGGCCTTGGCAGCTTCTTCTTTTGCTTTACGCTTTGCTTCTTTCTTAGCAGCTTTTTCCTTCGCCTTTTCTTCTAAACGTTGTTTATAGGCATCTACCTTTGATAATGATTTCTTCTCTGTTTTTACCGGTTCATTAACTATAGCATCAGCAGATTTAGGTACACCTTTTCCCAAATCTCTTTGCTGAATCATGGAAATGGTCGATTCATCTTCAAAACCTTTACGCCATGCTGCAAAACCGCCCAGGTTCATTTCTTTAATAAGGTCCAACTTAAATCCTAATGAAGTATTATCTTCAAACCAGATACGGTCATGACTGCTGCCTCTAGGAATCGATAAATAATACAGTTTTAACTGGTCATCCCATTGCATTTGATCTTTATATGCGGAAAAATATTGTGCTGTATTTCGCATAGGTAAGGTTTCAGCCTTGGCATATCCGTTTGTATCCCGCCATAGACGCATATAAAACGGAATACCGAGTACAAGCCTGTTCGACGGTATTTCATGAATCATTTTTTCCACATTTTTCCGCACCCATGGATAGCTTGATACAGGTCCGGCAAAGGTACTTTTTGCCCACGTTTCATCATATGCCATAAGAACCACATAATCTACCGTATCGGCAAAAGCCTTGCGATCATAGACCAAAGACCATTCAGGGCTGTTAGAGTAACCGGTTACATCAATAGATGATTTAATATTATACTGATGTAGATAACTCGACAAATACGCTACGAATTTTGTCAATCTCTCCCGGTCGACATAATTGATATTTTCAAAATCAAAATTATATCCGTCAAAACCATATATATATGCATATTGTACGAGATTATGGGCATATTTTTTCCATAATGCTTCATTTGCCAAAATACCGCTCGTAAAACCCGGATCAAATCGATTCGTAATCAATGGCCAGACGTGATAGCCATTCTTTTTATAGGCTTTCACATAGTCGATACTAACATTAGGGCTTGATTCGATACCTGTACTATGTAGTTTAAACCAGCTCGGGGAAATGATGTTATCTCCACTGGTGTTAAGTTTTGTTCGATACGGAGCCCCTTCCGTAGGCCACGGATCGAAAACCCAAGCTAACGGTGTTTGTAATGTATACGATTCCTTAACATCTGCCGTATCAGCACCGGGACTCAAAGTGATGCTGTCCTGATTCTTTGTATAGCTGACCCCCAACATCGCTGCACCGGATTCGATATCCACATAATTAGCTCCGTTAACCTTTGTTATCGGTAATTTAACGGGTTCCCCCACATTAAAAGGATTGATAAAGATCGTGTTACCTTTTAGTTCCAATTGAGGTACATAAACGGTATAGGATGTTTTATATTGATTCGTCTCATAACGACGTGTAGTGGTATTCAAATACTGATCCAGCGGTACCAAGACCTCCGCTTGCACTGCAGTAGTAGCTAATGCGGACAATACCAATGCTGTTAATGATCGAATAATTTTAGATTTACGGAACATTGAATCTCCTAACTCTAGTCTCTTTCAAAGAGCATAATAACAATTCTTATATTATACCATATTTATTTAGATTCACAGACATGTGTTGTCATCAGCACATATGTACACTATAATTTAAATTATACATTTTAAAAATATATAATAACGATAAAAGTATAAGGAGATTTATATGCATCAATATTTATTTTTTATTGGGGATTTCCCGATCAGAGCCTATGGAGCCATGTTAGCATTGGCCATCTTATGCGGAGCCTCTGTAGCCTATGTTTTACTAAAAAAAGACGGCCGCGGCTGGCATGAACACATCGTGGATTTCTCAATTACCGTCGCCGTTGCGGGGCTCATCGGAGCACGTCTCTGGGATGTGTTTTTTTTCGATTGGGATTATTACGGAAATCATCTTTTGGAAATACCCTTCGTTTGGCAAGGCGGCATGGCTATTCAAGGCGGTGTTGTCCTCGGTACGATTGCCGGTTACTGGTATTTACGAAAGAATAAGATCGATTTCTGGGCTTTCGGGGATATTTTTGCGCCGGCCCTTATCTTAGCACAGTCTGTAGGACGCATGGCCAACCTGTTAAACGGCGACGCCTTCGGCCATCCTACAGGGGGAAATTTCGGTATTATTTATCCTGAAAGCACCCTTGCTTATCGAACATACGGTAACCAACCATTATGGCCTGCAGAGGTATGGGAAGGACAAATCGATATTCTCATCTTTGTAGCGTTACTGTTATTCAGCTCGTTTAAACATGCTAAAGGGCAAGTATTCGTACTGTATGCCATCCTGTATTCAATTGCACGTTTCTGCCTGGAATTCTTACGCGGTGATTATGTTGATTTAACGCTCGGTCTTAAGTCGGCACAAATGACGAGTGTTATCGTTATCGTCATCAGTATTATCCTCTTCATCTATCTGGGATATTTGGAGAAAAAACAATTACTGGCTACCGAAACGGCTACAGTACAAAACACGAAGAAACATAAAAGGAAATAATGACAATAAGCCCCTCCGATGATAACGTAATATTATTATCGGAGGGGCTTTGTTTTTCTGTTATCTACAAAATATACTGTGACAAATCCTGATCTTCAACCAATGTGTTTAATCGATCTTCAACCATGGCGGCCGTAATGGTTACCTCTACAGGTTCAGGTGCCGGTGCATTGTAGGAAACATCCTGTAACAGGTTTTCCAAAATCGTATGCAATCTGCGAGCACCGATATCCTCCGTTTCATTATTGACACGATATGCCAACTCGGCAATCTTATCAATGGATTCGTCGGTAAAATGGATAGTTACATTATCAGCCTGTAATAACATATAGTATTGTTTTAACAACGCTTGTTGAGGTGTTGTCAAAATAGCCTTAAAGTCTTCCTTGCTGAGGCTGTTCAATTCTACGCGGATAGGAAAACGACCTTGCAGCTCAGGAATTAAATCAGACGGCTTTGACACATGGAATGCGCCGGCTGCAATAAACAAAATATGCTCCGTATTGACAGGACCAAATTTTGTAGATACCATGGATCCTTCTACAATCGGCAAAATATCACGCTGTACACCTTCACGGGATACGACGCCGCGTACATTTTCATTTCCTGCGGCGATTTTATCGAATTCATCGATAAAAATTATGCCCTCCCGTTCCGCCAATTTGATGGCTTCTTCGTGGACCTCATCCATATCAAGCATATCTTCCGCAATTTCCTCTGCAAAGATTGTTCGTGCATTTTTCACGGTAGTGGTCCGCTTTTTCATACGTTTCGGCATCATGGCATTCAACATATCCTGAATGTTATTCGCCATATCCTCCTGACTCGTTCCGGCCCCGATACCGGCCACATTTTTCTGTTGATCCCGAACCTCTATAGTGATTTCCTTATCATCTAACAGTCCGCCGGAAATTTGCTTTAATAAGGTTTCCCGTTCGTCCGCCTTACTTTCAGGCTTTATATCAGCTTTAGACTCAGACTTCTCTTCATTATTATTAAACAGCATTTCCAACGGATTAGTAAATTTCTTTCCCCCTCCGGATGAGGGCAATAAGATATCTACCAAACGTTGATTAGCAAGCCTGGTCGCCTTTACATGATTTTTTGCCTTTTTATCTTCTTTCACCATACGAATGGAGTTTAATAAAAGGTCTCTAACCATGGATTCAACATCGCGGCCTACATAGCCGACTTCTGTATACTTTGTAGCCTCTACCTTCACAAAGGGAGCATGCATAATTTTAGCTAAACGACGAGCTAATTCCGTTTTACCGACACCGGTAGGTCCGATGAGAAGAATATTTTTCGGTACATATTCATCGCGGACTTCTTCCGGCAACTGTTTTGCGCGCCACCTGTTTCGAAGGGCGATGGCTACCATTTTTTTTGCTTCTTTTTGTCCGATAATATATTTATCCAACTCGGCAACGATTTGTTTTGGGGTATAATTATCTTTCATATTATGCCTCCAATTCTTCTACAATGACATTATGATTTGTATATACACAGAGATCCGCCGCAATATGCAGGGATTTTTCCGCAATATCCCGAGCGGACAGTTCCGTATTCTCCGCCAACGCGCGAGCCGCCGCCAATGCGTAATTGCCGCCTGAGCCGATAGCACAAATACCGTCATCCGGCTCAATAACTTCGCCATTACCGGAAAGAAGTAAAATTGTTTCTCCGTCGGACACGAGTAATAAAGCTTCCAAATTGCGCATCATCTTATCACTGCGCCAATCTTTAGCAAGTTCTACGGCACTGCGCAATAAATTTCCGTTATAGCTGTTTAATTTTGCTTCAAACTTATCAAATAGGCTGAAAGCATCCGCAACGGAACCGGCAAAGCCCGTAACGATTTTACCGTTATAGATACGACGTACCTTTCTAGCCGTATTCTTCATCACAACGGCTTGTCCAAACGTTACTTGACCGTCACCGGCGATGGCAACCGTATTACCGCGCTTTACAGCGCATATTGTAGTGGAATGAAATTCAGACATTCTAAACCTCCCCAATAACATGATAAGGCTCGAAAATTCATATTCACAAGCCTTATCATATGGTATTAAATTTGTTCCCGTTCTTTCAATAATGATAATTCATCAAGAGCACGACCTGCAATGAGAGCATTCTTTTCTTTTTTCTTACGAATTCTCTCCGGCCATGATTCCATTATACCAAAATTTATATTCATCGGCTGAAAATTTGAGCCTTCATAGTTTGAGATATATTGGCTCAGTGCTCCGCAAGCCGTAGTCCTCGGGAATTCTATGAACGGACGTTCCGAAATATATCGTTCAACCTGAAGCCCTACCATCAACCCGCTGGCAGCAGATTCCAGGTAGCCTTCAACCCCCGTCATTTGCCCTGCAAAGAACAACCTTGGTTCTTTTTTCAATTGAAAAGCATGGTTCAATAACTCCGGCGAATTGATATATGTGTTGCGATGCATCACACCATACCGAACAAACTCCGCATTTTCAAGTCCCGGAATCATGCCGAATACACGTTTCTGCTCGCCCCATTTCAAATGAGTCTGAAAGCCGACCAGATTGAACATGGTGCCTTCCTTATTCTCCTTACGCAATTGTACAACCGCATACGATTCCGCATTTGTTCTCTTATCTACAAGACCTACAGGCTTTAATGGGCCGTAACGCAATGTATCCTCGCCGCGACTCGCCATGATTTCTACAGGCATACATCCTTCAAAATATATTTCCTTTTCAAAGTCTTTCGGCTGCACCGCATCAGCTGTGATCAATTCATGCCAGAACACTTTGTATTCTTCTTCTGTCATAGGACAGTTAAGATAATCCGCATCGCCTTTATCATATCGGGAGGCCGCAAAGACCTTATCGTAATTTAAGGATTCAGCTGTCACAATCGGTGCCGCCGCATCATAAAAATAAAATCCCGTTTCACCGGTAAGTGCTTTTATCTTATCGCCCAATGTTTCAGATGTAAGTGGACCCGATGCAAAAATTACAATCCCCTCTGACGGAATATCTGTAACTTCCTCATAATGGACCGTAATATTCGGGTGAGCTTTTACCTTTCGAGTCACCATTCCACTGAATAAATGACGATCCACCGCCAAAGCCCCTCCCGCGGGAACAGCCGTAGCGTCGGCGCATTCCATAATGAGAGACCCTAATCGACGCATCTCCTCCTTTAAAAGGCCTACAGCGTTCTCTATATTGCCTGCCCGTAGCGAATTACTGCATACAAGTTCGGCAAATTGATCAGTCTGATGAGCAGGCGAACTTTTATGTGGACGCATTTCATACAGATCCACATGAACGCCGCGATTGGCTAACTGCCAGGCCGCCTCGGAACCGGCGAGTCCTGCACCGATGACGATAACATGTTTTGTATTCAATAGTTATTCCTCTATAGTGCTACCCGCAAAGAAGCTTTTATTTAGACTCCTCAGCAACGGGCTCACTTTTTTTCTTTCTAGTTTTCTTAGGCGGACGTGTAGGACATGACTCATTAGAGCAGAATTTCTTTGTCGTTCCGTTCTTATACGTTTTTTCGACCATAATCGATCCGCATGTATCACAGAAGTCATGTGTCGGTTTATCCCACAATGTAAAATCACATTGTGGATATCGATTACAGCCATAGAACAAACGACCTCTGCGAGACTTGCGTTCTACGATTTCCCCTTCCTTACACTTAGGACAGGTTACACCGGTTCTTACGGTGATTGGTTTTGTATTCTTGCACTCAGGGAAATTAGAGCATGCTAAAAATTTACCGTAACGTCCGAATTTATAAACCATAGGACTACCGCAGACTTCACATGTTTCATCACTCTCCATAGATGCGATTTCAACACGCTCCACATCATTGGCTTCCTCTAATTCTTTTGCAAAAACCTTATAAAAATCCGTTAATACCTTCAGATACGTATCTTTTCCGGATGCGATGGCGTCAAGCTCTTCTTCCAAATCACGGGTAAATCCGGTATTGATGATTTTTTCAAAATAGGCAATTAAAAAGTCTACCACGACAAAACCCAGCTCTGTCGGAACAAACTGCTTGTTTGTATTCTCCACATAGTTGCGGCTCACAATCGTATCCAGAATCGGAGCATAGGTGCTAGGACGACCGATGCCGAGTTCTTCCAAAGTTTTGATGAGGCTCGCTTCCGAATATCGTGGAGGCGGCTGTGTGAAATGCTGCTCCGGCAATACTTCAACGGTATGAACCGCATCATTCTTCTTAAATGCCGGCAATTGTGGAGACTCATCTTTTTTAGAGTCTTCATAAACGACACTGAACCCGGGGAACAATACACGGGTTCCCGTCGCTTTAAATGTATATTCATCATGAACTGAAAGTTCAACCGTTGTCGACTCATTCTGCTGCGGTGCCATTTGGCTTGCCATGAATCGATTCCAGATTAATGTATATAACTTGAGTTCATCGCGACTTAAAAACGGTTCCACCATTTTAGGTGTCAACTCGAGAGAGGTCGGACGAATCGCCTCATGCGCATCCTGAGCCGAACCTTTTGAACCGTATACATTAGGTCGGGATGGATAATATTCATCACCATATGTACGAATAATATAGTCCTTCGCCGCCACCTGCATTTCCTTGGAAATACGCGTAGAATCCGTACGCATATAAGTGATCAGACCTACATGGCCGTATGAGCCGATTTCCAAACCTTCATAAAGATGCTGCGCAATCATCATGGTCCGCTTAGCACCAAAATTCAACTTACGCACACCATCCTGTTGTAATGTGGATGTCGTGAACGGAGGTGCCGCTTTACGAGAGCGCTTACGTTTCTCGATATTCGTTACCACCGCATCAGCATCGCCGATAGCATCAACCACGGATTGTGCTTGATCTTCAGCGGTGATATCGATTTTCTCACCTTTAATATGTGTTAACTCTGCTTTAAAAGACTCTTTCTTTGAAGTTTCAAAATTACCTTCAATACTCCAGTACTCCTGCGGAACAAAGGCTTGAATCTCACGTTCCCGCTCGCAAATAAGACGTACCGCTACGGACTGTACGCGACCGGCGCTGAGACCTTTACATATCTTTTTCCATAAAAGGGGGCTTAATTTATACCCCACAATACGGTCCAATACGCGTCTCGCCTGCTGAGCGTCCACCATATTCATGTCGATAGTACGCGGCGCATTAAGCGCATCCGCTACAGCGGATTTAGTAATCTCATTAAATGTGATACGACACGTAGACGTAGGGTCCACATTTAAAATGTATGCTAAATGCCAAGAAATGGCTTCACCTTCACGGTCCGGGTCAGTCGCCAATAAAACAGCGCTGCTGTCATCGGCATAAGATATAAGCTCATCAATGACCTTTTTTCGACTCACCAAATTACTATACCGAGGTGTAAAGCCATGTTCGATATCGATCCCCATCTGCGATTTAGGCAAATCCCGTAAATGACCCATACTTGCTTTTACCACATAATTAGGTCCTAAAAATTTCTCAATGGTTTTAGACTTAGCAGGTGATTCCACGATAACCAGAACTTTACCTTCAGGATTATATACACGAGGTTCACGCTGTTCAGGGGGCATCGATGTTTGTAATACGGACTTATCCCGTACAATTCCAACAGGTTTCAGTGTTTCCTTGCCAATTTTTCCTGTTATGGTAGTACCTGTGCTTTTAGTTTTCTCTTTCTTCTTTTTCTCTGTACTTGCGCCAGCTGTTTTAGGCTCGCCAATAACGATTGATCGTTTAATGGACAAGTATATCACTCCTAGTAATATTAATATAGCCTCTCGGCGGATTATGCTCGATGGCACCCTCCAGTTCCAAGTCAAGCAATATAGGTTGTATTTGCTGTAATGGCATATGAGTTTCATGCAGTATATCACTGACAGTGATACATCTGTCAAACGGTATTACATCCAATACCTTACTCCTATCCAAATTACAGCTTAACACACCGCCCCCTTGTGTATCAACACTTTTACCATTATTTATAGATGTATCCGTATCTTGTGCTTGTGAAAGTTGTCCTGTTACACTATCTCTCATTATCAGGCCGTATTCCTTTACGATATCCTCAACACCCGTCAATACATGAGCCCCTTGTCGAATGAGCCACTTATTTCCATCCGCCACATGATCCAATAAATTACATGGTACGACAAATACATCACGCCCTTCGCTGTTGGCCATATCCGCAGTGATTAAGGAGCCGCTGCTGGCACGCGCCTCAACGACGATAACGCCTTTACATAGACCGCTGATAATACGGTTACGAGCCGGAAAATGCTTGGCTGAAGGTGGCGTTCCCGGTGGATATTCGGATAGGAGCAGGCCCCCCTCTTGTAACATGCGATCAAATAATTTCGCATTATCACGAGGATAAGCGATATCAAGACCGCATCCCATGACGATAATACCGTATCCATGTGCCGACAACGTGCCTTCATGGCTATGACAGTCGATGCCTCTTGCCCCTCCGCTGACGATAACCGCCACATACTTTGACAATTCTTTACCGAGCATACGAGCCACATTTCGACCATATAGGGAACATTTACGGGCACCCACAATACCGATTTTAGGAATGCGTTCATCCAGTAGCGCCCGATTACCTCGCATAAAAACGATGGCCGGCGGATTATAAATATGTCGAAGAATCTCAGGAAAATCCGCATCTAAATACGTTATATATGACATATGATATTCCTGAATTTTATCATATATGATTTGCAATCGTTCATCCTTGGCATTAGCGGAAATGCAGTTTATATACTGTGTTGTCATTGACGTAAATGACTGCAGATTACTAGGATTTTTAACCGCTTCCCATGCATCATAAGGAGTTCCGAATTTTCTAATCAGTTCACGAATGTGTGCAGAGCCTATATAATATAAGCTTTGAAGCCCTGCTATATAAAAATTATCCCCATAAATTCTAGTCATAATCGCTCCTACTGTTCACTGCGAAACATCATCGCCTCAGATATGTGTTTTTCTTCCACCTCGGGATTTCCCTCTAAATCAGCAATGGTTCTAGATACTCTCAGAATCCTGTCAAAGGCACGACCGCTCATATGAAAGCGTTCAAAAATAGTACCGAGTACATGCCATGCGGAATCCGTCACACTGCATAATTCCCGTATGGCTCTATGCGGTAATTGTCCGTTAGAGTTGAAAGGAAGCCCTTCATATCGTTTACATTGTAATGCTACGGCTTCAACGACCTGTTGGCGCATGCTTTCACTATCCATGGAGGAATACGTCGTATCCAGCATATGTTCTAATGTGGGCCGCTCCACAGGGATATGTAGATCGATGCGATCCATGATCGGTCCCGACAGACGCCGCTGATAATTATGAATGTCCGTTTGAGAACATAAACATTCCTTATACGGATCATTATAATATCCGCAAGGGCATGGATTAGCCGCAAAAATACAGATACAGTCGGCCGGATAAATATAATTCCCTTGCGACCGGTTAATCGTTATCGTCCTCGACTCCAGCGGTTGTCGAAGCGCCTCTATAACCTGCCGTTGAAATTCCGGCGCCTCATCCATAAAAAGCACACCGCCATGAGCCAACGTGATCTCACCGGGCTTCCCTGAGATACCGCCGCCCACCATACTCGCTACGGTTGCCGTATGATGCGGATGCCTGAACGGTCTCGTTTTTACGAGCCCTTCACCACCAAGTAATCCCAATACATCCTGAATCCTACTCACTTCAACTATTTCAGACCATGACATGGGCGGCAGTATGGTGGGTAAACGCTCAGCCATCATCGTCTTTCCCGCACCGGGCGGTCCCACCATAATACAATGATGATGTCCTGCGGCACTGAGCATCATAGCGCGTTTACCTAAATCCTGTCCGCGCACATCTCCAAAATCGACACCGTATTCTCCCATTACGGGCACATAGGACTCATCTGTATTTATAACGGGATTACAAATAACATCCGACTGTGATTGACCACCTTTGGCATGACTTTCAATTAAGGAAATAATCCCTTGTAGTGTGGAATCACTATGGACCGTCAAATTAGGTATAGCCTCTAAGGTACGTCCGTTAACAGGATTAGTATAGACCGTTCGGCAATTATTCTCCATTGCGGACAGAGCCATGGCAAGGGTTCCGTACGTTGTAAGAATTGTTCCGTCCAAAGCGAGTTCACCCATGCATATACACCGCTCGAACAGCGATTGTAAATTTTTCTTCCGCCCTTTAATCTGTCCGGATGCCAAAATGATACCTATGGCAATCGCTAAATCAAGGCCTGCACTGCTTTTTCGTATATTGGCAGGGGCTAAATTGACCACGATACGCCGCATAGGAAATTCATAGCCGCTGTTTTTTATAGCTGCCCGCACACGTTCGCGTGCTTCCTTTACGGACTGATTCGGCAATCCGACGATATCCAATACGGGCAGTCCCTGCGAAATATCGACCTCTACCGTTATGACACATCCTTCGATACCGTGCAGTGTTGCACCATATAGTTTTGCATACATAACCGTACCTCTCTTAAAAACATTGCGGTAAATAATGAATGGAACTTTGAAAGTCTTCATGCAGATACACTTCGATGACATCAAAAGAAATCTCTTTCCAGCGCCGCTTCTTTTGATATAAATCATATAAGTACAGCATGGCAGCTCGTTTTATATGCTTCTGCTTTTTCTTTGATACCGCCTCACGCGCCAAACCGAACTGCACGCCGCGACGCGCCTTTATTTCGATAAAATGATAGACCAAATCCTTTTTAGCAATGATATCGATTTCTCCCAATTTTGTACGATAGTTCGTTTCCACAATGGACAGCCCCATCTTTTCTACATAAGAAACAGCTACACGCTCTCCCCATTCACCGAGGGCTTTCGAATCGAGTTCATTAAATGACTTTCCGGTACTCATCGTTTGCATACTACCTCCTCAATCATTAACAACAATGCACAGTGATGTATTAAAAACTCATCATAATGTATCTGATGTGCAATTATCAGCCGTTATACATTTATATGTGTAGCGTAGAATGATTGACTCATAAAGTAAATAGAAAAGAGGTTCCCAATAGTCACACAGGTGACCATCAGGAACCTCTATACGGATTTTAACTATATACAATTTGAATTTATAAATCTATTCTTTTACCCAGCCTACAATTGATTTTATAGGCTCAAAACTTTTCCGATGAAGCGGTGTCACCCCTTGCTGTTCCACGGCTTCTTTGTGCAGTTCAGTGTAATAACCCTTGTGAATACCGAAACCATACCCCGGGTATTCCTCGTCTAAACGCTTCATATACCGATCGCGTGTAACCTTTGCAATAATCGATGCGGCCGCAATATTGGCGCTCTTGCTGTCCCCTTTGATAATAGACTCTACGGGAACAGTTAAATCAGGCAACTTCATGGCATCGACCACTACGGCCTCGGCCGGTACCGATAATGTGCGAACAGCTTCATACATGGCCTGACGGGTCGCTTCATAAATATTGAGTTCATCAATCTTTTCCGGACCATAAGAAACACAGCTTATCGCCACAGCCTCTTTCGTGATGATATCATATAAAGCCTCTCGTTTCTCTTCGGTTAACTTTTTCGAATCATTAAGGCCGGGAATAAGTGTCATCGGCGGCAATATAACCGCCGCTACCGTCACAGGTCCCGCTATAGGACCCCGTCCGACCTCATCCACACCAGCAACATGATATAAATCCTGATCATAGAATATGCCTTCATAATCATACATTCCCATAAGGCGTTGCTGTTCTTTCAGCTCTTTTTCCTGACGTTTAATATAAGCCGCGGCCAACTTCTGCACGGAACTGCGTGAATCCGCTTGAGCTAGCGGTAAAATATCCAAGGCTTTATCTGTTTCAAAAAGTGCCTTAATATCCTGTACCTTTAAATCCGATAATTCTATCTTATCCATTACGGGACCCCTCATTATCATCAGCATAATACGGTTCTTCATCGACCCTGTCCAGGGTAATCACGCCGAGTTTTCCGTTACGATAATCCTGTAGTATAATTCGACGCGCCTTGTCAAAGTCAACAATACCGCCGCTTACAAGACACCCGCGACGACGACCGATACTTTCAATAATCGTATCAATATCCGTCATCTCAGTCTCTTTTAATTTATAGCGCTCAACTAAAATCTGAGGTTCATTAGTTAAGAGATGCGTAATAAGTTGCTTGATGACATGCTCTAAATCATATACATCATCGGATATGGCCCCTGTCATGGCCAGACGAGCCGCCGCGCGCTGATCCTCGAGTTTTGGCCATAATACACCGGGTGTATCTAAGAGTTCCAGATTTTTACCGATTTTAACCCATTGTTGCCCCCGAGTGTGCCCCGCCTTATTAGCCGTTCTTGTAGCGGCAGAACCGGCCAAAGAATTTATCAATGTAGACTTACCGACATTAGGAATACCCAAAATTATGGTTCGTACGGAACGACTTCGAATCCCCTTTGCCATCCAGCGGTCGATGATAGGTTTACTGAGACGTTCCACTGTAGATAAGAGTTTCTTATTTCCCTTTCCTGACTTGGAATCAATGGAAAGCACGGTAATACCCTTATTCATAAAAAACTCGGTCCATTCCTTTGTAGCTTTCGGGTCGGCCAGATCGGCCTTATTCAATAGTACGATGTGCGGCTTCTGTCCGATTAATTCGATAATAACGGGATTGGCACTAGACCTTGGAATACGTGCATCAAGCAGCTCGATAACTACATCTACCTTTTTGATATACTCGGTAATCATTCGGGTGGCTTTCGCCATATGTCCGGGGAACCAATGTACAACAGGTGAATCTGCCATAGTATACCCTTTCTGTTTCTACGTATTAAATCAAATGCGATTATCAGAATCTTTCAATAATTACATATATGATTACTATATCTTAAAAATCATTCACATTAACTGTATGTTAACTGTATTATATATCAGCTGTATCTTAAATATATAGCATATTCGGTATTTCATCAAACGACATAACTGAATCATACGGATTTAGGCAAAAATAAAAGGCTGCCATCGGCAGCCTTTTAAGAACATTAGCGTTTTTCGCGAATACGAGCAGCTTTACCAGTAAGGTTACGTAAGTAGTACAATTTAGCACGACGAACAACACCACGACGCATAACTTCGATTTTAGCTAAACGTGGGCTGTGAAGCGGGAATGTACGTTCTACACCTACACCGGATGCAATACGACGAACTGTGAAAGTTTCACGTACGCCACCATTTTGACGTTTGATTACCAAGCCTTCAAAAACCTGGATACGTTCACGGCTACCTTCCACTACTTTTACGTGTACACGCACGGTGTCACCGGAGCGGAATGTAGGAAT
The DNA here is from genome assembly GCF_900187285.1 of Veillonella rodentium. Classification (NCBI taxonomy): domain Bacteria; kingdom Bacillati; phylum Bacillota; class Negativicutes; order Veillonellales; family Veillonellaceae; genus Veillonella; species Veillonella rodentium. The sequence continues at coordinate 1,083,104 of NZ_LT906470.1, forward strand.
GTCTGTACGTAATTGTTCCTGTTCGAGTACGTTAATAATGTTCATTGTTTCCTCCTGTTTGCAGACATTCAATACCTACACCTTATAGGCAGCGGACTGTCTCAAATTAACAGAACAATAATACCATATAACAGGACCTTTAATCAAGTATTATCTATATAAAAAATTATACTATATCATTTAGATTTCATAATCGAGTCTATTTACAAAGTTTCTGTAATAGACTGAACAATTCATCCTTTTCAACATCGCTCAATCCGGAAAATATATGTTTTAGGTAATCCTCGTAGGATAACGACAATTCTTTACCCAGTTTTTCTCCCTCTGAAGTGAGACCTATAATAGATACCCGCTTATCCATGAAATCAATATGTTTAGTTACATATCCTTGCTCGATAAGAATATCCAGTTGTTCCGAAACCGTGGCCGGCCTCATATCAAGGGCATTAACAAGATCTTTTTGCGATGCGCCCTGACCTCTCATGTATAGCTCTATAAGAATCCGTTGGCGGGAATTTTCTTTACCACTTGGCACCTTTCGTAAGGCCTTATATAATTCAACCTCTGTAATCATAAGATTTCTCCTTACAACTTTGTATACTATTTGTATTCGCCGTCACATTATAAAATCCTGCATAGATTACAAATTTCATATGAATTATAACTTTTAATCTGTATATTGTACTCTCTCTGTAAAAGTACACAGCTAAAAGGACGAGTCGCAACTCGTCCTTTCACCATTCTATTTCAATGCGTTAATATCACCGATAATAGCCATCACATTATAAGCTAACCGAAGTAATTGCAAACGATTATTCTTAATTGCTTCGTCTTTATCCATAACCATCACATCTTCAAAGAATGTATTGATTACAGGAACCAACATAGCCGGTACGGCAACAACGGCATCATAATCATGAGCATCCCATGCAGCAAGACTAGCTTCATATGCTTTAGAAGCCGCCTCAAACAACGCCTTTTCCGCATCTTCCTTGAGAAGTGACACATTAACGGATTCATATGTCACATCTTTCACTAAGTTATACATACGTGTGTAGGCTTGAACAAATTCAACATCATCGTCGATACGATTTGCAAGCAATGCATTTACAAGGCCTTCCGCATCTGCAACGGACAATTCGTTGTTAGATAACAACAAATCGATAACATGATGCGGCACTTCGCGATCAAGGAAAATATTTTTCAAGCGGAGAGTAAAGAATTCCTCAATCTGGCCAAGCAATTCATCCTGCTTATCGTCCGGTACGTTAAGCAATTTCATAGACACTTTAAAGATAGGGCGCAAACTGATATTCCAGTCACTGCCCAGTAAAATATTCAAGATACCGATAGTTTGACGACGCAACGCATATGGGTCCTGAGAACCTGTAGGAATCAAGCCGCGACTGAAGGTAGCAACGATATTATCCACTTTATCAATGATGGATAATACTTTGCCGGCTTCTGTTTGAGGTAATACATCACCTGCAAAGCGAGGTAAGTATTGCTCAAAAATCGCTTCCGCTACGTCTTCGGATTCACCATCAAGTAGCGCATATTCCTTACCCATAACACCCTGTAATTCGGTAAATTCTGTAACCATACCAGTAGTTAAGTCCGTTTTTGCAAGAATGGTGGCTCGTTCCAGCACAACAGCTGCATCTTCGTGTAAACCGCACTCTTCACCGAAGATACGACCTAATTCTAACAAGCGTTCCGTTTTATCCGCTAAATTGCCAAGGCCTTCTTGGAATACGATTTTAGTCAAACCTTCCTGACGGTCGATAAGAGGTTTCTTGCGGTCCTCATTAAAGAAGAATTTTGCGTCATCTAAACGAGCGCGCAATACGCGTTCGTTACCGGCCTGCACCACTTCGATGGAATGATCAGAACCATTGCGAACAGTTAAAAACATCGGTAACAATTTACCGTCTTTATCGACCAACGGGAAGTAACGTTGATGATCTTTCATCGGTGTGATGATAGCAGCATCAGGTAACGCCAAATAGGATTCTTCAAAACCACCGCATAAAGCGGTAGGCCATTCAACGAGATAGTTGATTTCTTCCAACAAGTCGTCATCCCACACAATGGATGCATGTTTAGATTTTGCTATATCATGTAATTGCTTGAAAATCAATTCGCGACGTGCATCCTGATCAACCATGACAAAGTTTTCTTTTAATGTGTCTACATAAGATGCTGCATTTTTTATAGTAATTTCATCAGCACCTAAGAAACGATGACCACGTGTTACATTACCGGATTTTACATTGGCAAACGCTACAGGGATTACTTCTTCATCAAGTAATGCCACAAGCCAACGTACAGGACGTACGAATTTAGCATCTAAATCGCCCCAATGCATAGATTTAGGGAAATTAAGCCCTGTAATCAACTGCGGTAACATATCTGTTACGATATCCTTTGCAGGAACCCCTGCGGTTTTAGTTTCCGCATAGATATATCCGTCTTCTACGACGAGATCATCTACATCAAGACCTTTCCCACGAGCAAAGCCGATTGCCGCCTTTGTAGCATTACCGTCTGCATCATATGCGATGGAGGCGGAAGGACCTTTATGACGTTCGCTGATTTCAGCAGATGTATCGGCAATGCCTTTCACGATAAGAGCCAAACGACGTGGTGTGCCGTATGTTGCGATGCTTTCAAAAGGAAGATGGGCATCATTTAATTTTGTTTCAGCCAATTGTTTCAATTGACCTAAGATATTTGGCATAAAGCCGGCAGGAATTTCTTCTGCACCGATTTCAAATAATAAATCCTTTGCCATCTTATTTATCTCCTTTCAAAAGCGGGAAACCTAATTCTTCGCGTTTAGCGAGGTATTGTTGTGCACAAATACGCGCCAATGCACGTACGCGGCCGATAAAAGCAGTACGTTCGCTGATGGAAATAGCACCGCGGGAATCAAGCAGATTAAACGTATGAGAACATTTCAGCACATAATCATAAGCAGGAAGAACATAACCCGCCTCGCAAACGCGTTTTGCTTCTGCTTCGTACATATCAAACAATTTGAAAAGCATATCTGTATCTGCTAATTCAAAATTGTAAACGGATTGTTCAACTTCGTTAGCATGCCATACATCACCATATGTAACATTTTCATTCCATTTAAGGTCATATACATTTTCTACGCCTTGAATGTACATAGCCAAACGTTCTAAACCGTATGTAATTTCTACCGAAACTGGTTTACAGTCGATGGAACCGACCTGTTGGAAATATGTAAATTGAGTCACTTCCATACCGTCGAGCCATACTTCCCAACCAAGCCCCCACGCACCGAGTGTCGGAGATTCCCAGTTATCCTCTACAAAGCGGATATCATGATCTTCAGCGTGAATTCCCAATGTAGCTAAGGACTGTAAATACAATTCTTGGATATTATCAGGTGACGGCTTCACGATAACTTGGAATTGATGATGTTGAAACAGACGGTTAGGGTTGTCACCATAACGACCGTCTGCCGGACGACGGGACGGCTCCACATAACATACGGCCCAAGGTTCAGGACCGATAGCATGCAAAAATGTTGCAGGATTCATTGTACCTGCGCCCTTTTCAACATCATATGGATTTTGAACGATACAACCTTGCTCGCTCCAGAATTTTTGTAGGTTTAAAATAATCTCTTGAAATGTCATTGTTGCCTCCACTATACAATGCTTTCTGTGAAAGTATTTTCGTTACAAACAAAAAGTCCCTGTAACGAAAAACGTTACAGGGACGAGTATACCCGCGGTTCCACCCTATTTGGCTTGCGCCCTCTTTTTTCTATGTTGGCCTTTACTAACAAAACTGCGTTCCTGCCAATGCTCTACAGCGCCTTCAACCAAATGTGAGCTTACACCGTCCTCACTCGCTAGAGAGGTCTACTACTCTGCTTCATCGCATGTATTATACATAATATTGTAGCAATACAGAGGGAAGAATGTCAATCTAATACTTTTATACACATAATCAACATCTCAATACTACATTATTCAAATTCTATCATTTAATCATCATTTTTTAGAATGTACGTTTCACATCAACGCCGACTAAATAAGCCGTTTTATCTTTCTTCTCAGTCATATTATGGAGTCTGGATACGCCAACTTTAGCGCCAAGGGACCAATTTTGAGATAATTTACGACTGTGATCAAGCCATACATTGAGAGCCGTCACATCAGTATTAACTTCACGATTTAACTGTAAATATTCCACATTAAGGGCTGTCAGGTTTGCCTTCTTATCCCAATGGCCAAGTCGAGCATATAAACGATTACTGCTGTTGCCCATATAGTCGCCAATGATATGACCTTTATGCACATAGCCGTCACTATATGACCAATGAGAATACCACCAGTTACTTGTCTTGCCACCTTCTAAACGAAGATTCCAATCATGGTTTTTACCAATTTTCGGTACGTATACCCCTGCGGTCCACGCAATACGGGATGGACTCGGTATGAATCCTAATCCTGTCGCCTGATCCTCGCCATATACCATACCATATACTTCCATAGATGGTAATGTCCATTTTATATCATACCCGGCAATACTGTTCCACTTATCTTTGGAACGTACCGATTCATTTTTTCCCGTTAAGAAACGACCGTAGTCAGATAAACTTAAATGACGACCTTCACCACCCATGATGGATGTCAAGCTGGCACCCAATACAAGTCGTTTAGTCGGAGATACCTCAATACGGGCACCGAAAAAGTCCGGATGCTTAACATCGTTTCTATCATCCGACAATTTTGCATATACGAATGTAGGTTTTACAGATCGTAAAAATCTAAATGTACCACCTATTTTTACAGGGTTAATTGTCGTCACTTTCACACCGGTTAAGGCATTCATATTATTGGACAAATTAAGGGATGATTGATGCGTCGGGCCCCACCAGAGTTCATCTTTACCGGCTTGAACCTCTACGGCCCCGATATGTGTTTTAACATAACCGTTGATAAATCGTGCACTGTTATTTCCGGCAAATAAATCGGTACGAGGTGTAACAGCATACGCCACATGATTACCGGCGGTACCGCGAATATTCATTTCACCACTTACCGTAGTACCACGATTATACGTATATCCGTTATTATTTCCATTTAACGGTTGATATGTACTGGCGGTACGAGTCCATCCACCTTGATTTTGGTTATAAGCCGGTAAATTGGTGGATGTTACCGATACTTTCACGGAGTCAACAACAATCTTGGAATCCTGTTTACCAGTTGCCAAGGTCTGCATATCATCGGCATATTCAGTTTCAAGATTATGAATCATGGATTGGATGAATTGAGGTGTATTACTGTCTACCTTACTATTAGCCTCTGCAATCCATTGTGCTACCTGTAAACGCGTATACGGTTTTGACGTCGGTAATGTATCAATATATCCTTGTGCATGCAAAGAATCAATCATATCATAAGTTGTTGAACTGAGATTAATATTTGGCGATACGATTTGTGTCGCATAAGCAGCACCAAATGACATGGTCATAATAGCAGCGGTAATCAATAATTTATTTACTTTCACGGAATAACTCTCCTCACTATACTAAATCACACATAACGAACACACACAATTTAATGTAAGAAATACTAAAATCTGATTAAAATTCTTCCAACAGATTCAAATCACTTTATTTTATCATAGTATTCAGAAAAATAACGCTGTTTAAGGGTTTACCAATCTCATGAGAGGCATAGGCATATAATATTTTTTCCAGCTCGGTCCAGAGAGAACCGGAAAATTCCGTCTGCAGCTCATCACGCCATTGAAAACCTAAGAGTATAGGTAATGCTTTCTTTACTGACGGAGATACACTCATCTGTGTTACAGTGTAAAGTTCCCGCCAGAAATTATCGGCATTTTGCCGATTCATGAAATAATGTGCTTTAGGCACAACACCGGCCAATGACAACAGTTGCCATCCCAGCATAATCGTTCCCAATCGGACATTACGTTGCCGAATGGACTTTGAATAATTTACCACCACATCGAATACGTTGCGATCCGCATCATACAGCGCAAATAGTTCCTGTATGAGTTCACTGGCCACTGCCGCATAAGCGATATTTTCAAGATTAGTATCTAACGGCTCCACCACATAGGATCCGTCAATCTGCGTTACATTCACGTATTCCCCATCGGGAACAACTGTAATGTACATGGCGCTGAAAGGTCGTAGATAAGAACTGTTACGCATGCTCTGCAGGCGCTTATGCGGTAACGATGCCCGTATGATACCTAAGCTCGGCGTGATAAAAGTAAAAACAGAATAAAGCTTATACTTTTTTCGACTGATAACGATAGCCGGTGTATTGAAAGCGCCGTTAAGATTCTTCATGTTCTTCTTCCACAGGTTCCTCTTCAGGAAGCGGCGTTACCTTGAGTCGTGAAATACGATATCCCTGCATCTGTGTTACCTCGAAGGTATATCCGTTAGCATCTACCGTATCCCCTACGATTGGCGTGCGCTCCAGTAAACCGAATACATATCCGCCGATAGTGTCTGAATCGGAATCTTCAATCTCAACATTCATTATTTCCTCAACTTCGTCAACGAGAACCTTTCCGTCAAATTCAAATGACCCGTCCGCATACGACATGGTTGCCGGCAAATGAGGTTCATGCTCGTCCTGAATATCTCCGACCAGTTCTTCAATGATATCTTCAAGGCCAACAAGGCCGACCATGCCGCCATATTCATCGACGACAACCGCTAAATAGATTCGGCGCGTACGCATATATTGCAGCAATGTGGATAACTTCATGACTTCGGGAACCGTTAAAATATCCCGCTTGATGTTCCGTAAATCCTTCTTCGCTTGGTTAGGACGCTCCATGAGGTCCTTAATGTGAACGAGGCCGATGATGTGATCCTTATCCTCTACACACAAAGGATATCTCGTATGAACGGTCGATCGAATCACCTTCATCGCTTCATCATAGCCGTCCTCGACAAAGACACAGTCCACATCTTGCCGCGGTACCATAACCTCTTTAGCCATACGGTCCACAAAGTTGAATACATTATCGATGAGTTCCGATTCAACCTGATCCAGTTGTCCCTCTTCATGGCTGCGGGAAATCATCATACGGATTTCTTCTTCCGTGTACACCAAATCAAGTTCTGTAAGGTATTTTGTTTTATAAAACTTAAGAATAACCGTGGAAATCTTACCGGCAATCCAGATGAAAGGATATACTAGACGACCGGCAGCCACAACGATGCGGCTATATGTATTTACGTATTTTGTAGGAAAAGATAGTCCTAACGCTTTCGGTACGATTTCACCGAAGATGAGCACGATAAGACTGATAAACAGCAACAACAAAATATCCAACAAGAAATGCATCCACTCGGTCTGTACATTTAGAAAGGACATCAATCTATCCACTACATTATCAAATACGAAAGTCCCCGTTCCTGCCAGAGCAAGAATAAAGAACAGAATTAAAAACTGGGTCGTATTCAAAAAGTATTCCGGATTTTGATATAACTTTAACAGAAATTCCCTGTCCCTTTCTGCGAGAATATCCATATCTTCGACATGTTCTTTTCTAAGCCGAGCAAATGAAAACTTTGCAACCACAAAGAAGTTAATTAAAAATATACATAATAGACCGAATCCTAACGGTATCAGGCCATCTACACTATCCATGCAATATCCTTTCCATATCATCACATGATGATATCATCGAACTTATAAATACGATTTTACTTATATGTATGATTTCGTATTTTAATTACAGAACATTATATATTGAGTATATCAAAACAATCGATTATTGTTTATTACTTCTTATACCCTAATTCGGATAACATACCGGATTTATTGCGCCAGTCCTTTTTAACCTTAACCCAGAGGTCGAGATATACCTTTGTAGCCAACAATTTTTCCACATCAGCCCGTGCCTCTGCACCAAGTTGTTTCAATAGAGCACCGCGTTTTCCGATAATAATCCCCTTTTGTGAGTCCCTTTCACAGTAAATGGTGGCACGTACATACGTTGTGCCATCGGGACGTGTTTTCATTTCATCTACGTCTACGGCAATGGCATGAGGAATTTCATCGCGTGTCGCGAGCAGAATTTTTTCACGCACAATATCGGAAATGATGAGCCGCTCCGGTTGGTCCGTAATCATATCCTCAGGAAAATATTGAGGGCCTTCCGGCAAGACTTCTTCCAGTACGCGCAAAACCTCGGATAAATTCTCCTTATTCTTTGCGGAAATAGGAATAACCCCTGCAAATGGATACGCATCCTGATAAGACACGATTACCTCTAACAGTTCTTCTTTTTTTAAGGTATCGATTTTATTTACCACCAAGAAGACAGGTACTTTTACGCGCTTCAACTGTTCTATGATGAAATTATCTCCGGGACCGCGCTTTTCATTGCCGGCCACCACGAAGAGGACCGCTTCTGTTTCCTTTAATGATTCGATGGCTGCATCCACCATGAATTCTCCCAGCTTATGTTTAGGCTTATGCACACCCGGGGTATCCATGAAGACGATTTGTTTCGCATCATCCGTATATACGCAGATGATGCGATTACGCGTCGTTTGCGCCTTATCGGAAACGATGGCAATTTTATCGCCTATAAGGGCATTAATAAGGGTAGATTTTCCCACGTTAGGACGGCCTACAACGGCTACGAAGCCCGATTTAAAATGTTCATTGTTATTCATTGTATGGTGCATCCTCCCTCACATAACCGAGATGACCGAGAACGAATTCCTCCTCCGTTCTCATTTCCTTTTTATCCTCATCATTCATATGATCGTAACCTAAAATATGCAGACAGCTATGAGTCGTTAAGTACGCCAGTTCCCTCTCAAAGCTGTGACCATATTCGATAGCCTGTTCACGAGCACGCTCCAGAGAGATAATCATATCACCCAATAAATGATGCTCCTCTTCACTACCTTCATAGTCATCCCCTTCATTAAGGGCGAAAGAGAGTACATCCGTCGGCCGGTCGATATCGCGGTACTGCTTATTAAGTTCATGAATCTTCGCATTATTACAGAGGAGAATACTCATCTCATCCTCTTCAAGACCATAAACGCGACTCACTTCATCACATACCTTACGGATAATCGCCTCAATTCGTGAGTCTTGTTCTATATCTTCGTCATAGCTGATATGTATATACATACTTATTCTTTCACCATACCCTTATTAGCATCTTGAACCGGAATTACTTTAATTGCATCCCGAATCGACTTCTGTTCACGATAGACGTCGTATGCTTTCACAATACGTCCCACCAAATCATGGCGCACCACATCCTGATCACTAAAGTAAACCATATTTATCCCCGGCACATGGCGCAATACCTTTTCCGCCTCACCGAGGCCCGACACAACCCGTGGAGGTAAATCGATTTGTGTTTTATCACCGTTGACCACCATTTTAGAATTGTTCCCTAAACGGGTCAGAAACATTTTCATCTGTTCCGCCGTCGTATTCTGAGCCTCATCTAAAATGACGAAAGCATTTTCAAGCGTGCGTCCGCGCATATAAGCAAGAGGTGCCACTTCGATGGTGCCGCGCTCCATAAACCGTTGTACCTGTTCGATACCGAACATTTCATGCAATGCATCATATAAAGGGCGTAAGTACGGATCTACCTTATCTTGCAATTCACCGGGTAGAAAGCCGAGTCGTTCACCGGCTTCGACGGCAGGACGAGTCAATATGATTTTATCCACATTGCGGTTCTTTAAATAAAAAGCCGCCAACGCCACCGCCAGGAACGTCTTACCTGTACCGGCCGGACCGATGCCAAATGTAATGGTATTCTTACGGATACTGTCCACATAATATTTCTGACCTTCCGTCTTAGGCGTAATATTTTTACCGCGCATATTTACGGATAATGTATCCTCAAACATGGTATGTACCGCATCCGCTTTGCCATTAGCTACAAGCTTCGCCGCAATACGCACTTGAGATTCCGTAATCGTACTGCCTTCACGATAGAGAAACACGAGTTCCTCCAAGGTGCGATACAAAGCGGCCACTTGTTCTTCGTCGCCCTTGATGACCACCGTATCGCCGCGAGCCACCACATCCGCCGTGATGACATCAAGCATCATATGCAGATAACGATTATGTTGACCTAAAATCGACTGTGCTAGGTCATATGTAGGAAATGTAAAGATTTGTTCGCTCATACAACCTCCTAATCTATAAACTGGCGAACCGCCTTACCGTTCAGATAATCACATAGATCACCTTGACGGGCATCCAGTTCATCCATCTTATCATCTATTAAATCCTGTACACGCCACCAACCCATGGACCAATTGGTAAACAGGGTATTATCCTCCGGTGCACGTCCCACTAAACGCTGCAACACAATGTCCGGATGCAGATGACGCACAAAATTAACCACGCGGTCAGCATATTCTTCAGCATTGATCAATGTAAACCGACCCTCCTGATACCATTTCGCCATCAGCGTATTCTTAACAATATACAAGGCGTGTAATTTAACTTGATCGACTCCGAGGGCTGACAATATGCGCGCCCCTTCCACCGTATCCTGCATCGTATCCCACGGCAGATTAACGATCATATGAGCGGTCACATTAAATCCATACCGCTTGATCCTTAGTACAGCATCAATAAATTGGGCTAGATCATGACCGCGGTTAATCTTTTCCAATGTATCATAATTAACGGTTTGCAGCCCCAGCTCAATATAAATATCTTTGTGAAAGCGGTCTCTAATATCGGCGAGAATATCCAGATATTCATCAGCAATACAATCAGGTCTCGTGGCAATGGCAATGCCTACAGCCGCATCGATGCAGCCCTGCTCCATATAACTTTTGAAAGCGGCCAATCCCAAATAGGTATTACTGAAATTCTGGTAATAGGGAATAAATTTTTTCGCCTTGTACTTGGGACCGATATGCGCGATATTCTCCTCTAACTGCATCGCAACCGTCATAGTTGCGGGCAGATTTTCATACCCTGCGCCGATTTCTCCGCAAAACGTGCATCCGCCTACACCGGCGGAACCGTCCCTGTTAGGACATGTGAGCGGTAAGGCGACAGGCAATTTATACACCTTTTCACCATATCGTTCCTTATAAAATTTTGATACCATACGGTATCGCTTCGGTCTTATCGTATCAGTCATGACACTCCTGTTTATATACACTATTCATATATATTACAATATACAATCGGATCACGATTTGAAATTATCGATATCGTTTTATTAAGACTCAACGTACGGTCGTATAAACGGCGGCACCTCTTTGTTAACATCGATGACAACCGTAAACGGTTCATCCTGTATATTCTTGATGCCCAGTACGTTTGCCGTCTCTTCAGACATAGGCATTTCTACGTATTGCTGACGGATCTTGCGCCACTCCTTAAACGTGTAATTTGGAATATATTGAGATGCCAGCTCTTCATTACGCCAGAATGCTTCCCCTTCTTGTAAAAGCTCCTTCGTCTGCTTAGGCAGCCCTACGGCCTCACTGCGAATCTTTCCGCGATAGCTCACCAATGTATCATATTGCAATAGTTCTGCAGCAATCATATCATTTCGGTCCAGAAAAAATCTATAAAGAAACTCTATCTGATCTATATCCTTCAGATTTACCTTATGGTGTCCGGCCGCAAGCCAGGCTTCAGTCATTTCCACAAAATATGTAAATGCATCAACAGGACCATTGATCAATTTAGCCCCAATATACGAGAACACAGTCCTAAAGCGTTCGCTATTATAGAATCGTTCAAATACGTCTTCAAAGTGCTTTAAAAAACGTACATCTTCATAGGACAATACATGCGTGCTCAACACCTCATAGGGTGCCAACGGATCACTCACATATTGATATTCATCCATGCGACGTACACCGGAACCTTTCAGCAATTTCAAAAAGCCAATTTGCAACGCATGAGGCTGCAAGCTGAACAGATCATTGAATGATTTTCCAAAGCGAGCTTTATCCTCATGCGGCAATCCTACAATAAGATCCATGTGCACATGTGTACGGCCCGCCTCGATAATCGGCCGAATAGCGGCCTGAATGTATGGCCAATCATTGTAACGGTTAATAGCATCCAAGGTTTTCTTATGCGTACTCTGCACGCCCACTTCAATTTGAATTCGTCCCGGCGGTGTTTCACACAGAATATTTGTCTCCCATTCCGTCATGAGCTCAGGTTCCATTTCCAGATGAAAGTTTGTATCCGTATCAGCATTTTTTATGAATTCCATCAGCGGTCTATGATGAGCCGGTGCGCAATTAAAGGTGCGGTCCACAAATTTTACCTGCTTGACATTATGATCGATGAACCATTGCAATTCTTTAAACGTTCTTTCCTGCGGAAAAAAACGTACCGTATTTTTATTGCCTGATAAACAGTATTGGCAGGAAAACGGACATCCGCGAGACGATTCATAATAAATTATCTTATGTTCCAGATCGACCATATCTTCCTCTACATAAGGAAACGGAATGGTGCTAAGATCTTTAACCTCCACAGTTGTCGTAGATCCCATAAGAGCACCGGATATATGACGCCCTCGTACACCGGCAATAGGTTCCTCTAGCCCATCACGATTATCGGATAGCGCCGTAATCAGATGATAAAATGCTTCCTCACCCTCCCCCTGCACAACATAATCTACAGCAGAACATCGCTCCAGAATTTCATCAGCCGTGAACGATACTTCGGGACCGCCGAGGATAATTTTAATATCCGGACGGACGGCTTTCACCATGTCCACCACATGTAATGTCATCTCGATATTCCAGATATAGCACGCAAAGCCGAGCACATCGATATTGCGTTCCGTTATATCGCTGAGAATATGTAAAACAGGCATATTAATAGTGTATTCCACTATATCGTATGCCTGTCCATGAGCCTTGCCATAGGCCTTAAGATAGCGTAAGGCCAAAGAAGAATGTATAAATTTTGAATTCAATGTCGATAAAACTACGTTCATATTTCCTCATCATCGAATGGCCTCGCCACCGTCTAGTCATAATATAAATATTATATCATTAAAAGAGACCAAAGATAAAGGAAATGATGGCACCTATCAGGATGATAGCACCTACGACGGTAAAAATAAGACTACCGAAAATCACGATGGCCGCCAAGCCCGCCGCAAGGATTATCAACATGATGATGCGGCTGAGCCAGTTTGAACCACCAAAGTGATATACCTTAACACGCGGACCGTATTGCTCATATCCTTCATAGTACGCTCGCTCCTGATCCGTAGCGGTCGGTGTAGATTCGACATGAACAGAATCACCCGCTTCATCGATGGTGACACCATCAAAATCACGACGTTCATCATCCGACAAAATCCGTGTATTCGGTTCACTTTGCGTATATCCTGTAGAATCCGTATATTGCTCAGTATCTTGATGTATATTTTTCTCTCGTTTATCTGTTCTGTCAGTCATGATTATATCCTTTTTAGGTTACAAACATCAATAAATTTTATACAATGTATTATATCATAAAATACTGTTATACATATAAAAACATCCTCTACTATACAGTCTATTAATACATGACATGTGTATGTAGAGGATGTTATAACTGTTAAGGTATATGTCAAAAGCCTGGTTCAGATTAGTCCTTTAAGAATTTCTGAAGTAATTCATTAACCATACCAGGGTTGGCGCGACCTTTGGATTCCTTCATAACTTGACCTACCAGGAAGCCGATAGCTTTACCGTTACCGCCTTTAAAATCGGCAACGGGTTGCGGATTATTGGCAATAACTTGCTTAACGATCTCTTCAATCGCACCGGTATCGGTAATTTGTACGAGACCTTCTTCTTTAACGATAGTGTCCGCATCCTTACCGGATTCCCACATGGATACGATAACCTTTTTCGCAATTTTACCGGAAATTGTGCCCTTCTCAATAAGAGCAATCATACCGGCAAGGTTTTCTGGACTTACCTTCGATTCAGCAAAGGTTAAACCGTTTTCATTAATCATCTTGGACAAATCGCCGAGCATCCAGTTGGATACCGTTTTAGGGTCCGCACCGGCCTGCACAGTCGCATCAAGATAATCTGCCGTCTTACGGGATACCGTGAGGATAGTCGCATCTTCACGAGGTAATCCGTATTCAGATATGAAGCGGTTAATCTTGGCATCCTGCAATTCTGGCAATGCCTTACGAGCCGCTTCGATTTCTTCATCAGTGATAACAATCGGTACCAAATCAGGTTCCGGGAAATAGCGGTAATCATTTTCCGCATCCTTCTTGCGCATTCCCAATGTAATGCCCTGAGCATCATCCCATGTACGCGTTTCCTGATCCACAGTACCGCCATCTTCAATCAACTGAGCCTGACGTAACGCTTCATACTCGATAGCTTTTTGAATACCCGTCAAAGAGTTGACGTTCTTTGTTTCTGTGCGTGTGCCGAATTCACTAGCACCGCGAAGTCGTACGGATACGTTACAGTCACAACGAAGAGAACCTTCCTCCATACGGCCGTCGGATACTTCCAGATATTGTAAAATGGAGCGCAGTTTTTCAACGTATGCCTTTGCCTCCGCACCGGAACGAATATCAGGTTCCGATACGATTTCCAACAACGGTACACCTGTACGATTGTAGTCAACATTGGAGAAATTGGAATCGGAAATAGTATTCCCGCTATGAACGAGCTTGCCCGCATCTTCTTCCATATGGATACGCGTGATACCGATACGCTTCGTTTCACCGTCTACCTCGATATCCAAGTGACCATTTAGACAGATCGGCAAGTCATATTGAGATGTCTGATAATTTTTAGGCAAATCAGGATAATAATAATTCTTGCGGTCAAATTTATTAAAGTGAAGAATATCGCAATTTAATGCTAAACCTACCTTAATAGCATATTCCACGACCTTTTTATTCAACACAGGCATGGCCCCCGGTAAGCCTAGACACACCGGACATACATGTGTATTTTGGTCACCGCCGAATTCAGTAGTGCAACCACAGAAGATTTTAGACTTAGTCTTAAGCTCCGTATGAACCTCCAAACCGATGACCGTTTCATATTTACTGCTCATAGAGAAACCTCCCCTATCGGTGCTACTAATTGACAATCCGGACGGGCCTGTTCAAATGTGAAAGCCGCGCGAAGCAATGTTTCTTCACCCATAGCAGGACACAATAATTGTAGCCCAATCGGTAAATTATTGCTGCTCATGCCCGCAGGAATACTGATACCCGGGATACCGGCCAAGTTTGCCGGTACCGTACAGATATCCTCTAAGTACATAGCCAACGGATCATTTAGCTTTTCACCGAATTTATATGCCGTATTAGGGGCTGTCGGAGTCAACAATACATCAACCTTTGAGAATGCTTCATCAAATTCATTTTTTATCAAGCGACGTACTTTCAAGGCTTTCAAATAGTAGGCATCATAGTAACCGGAACTCAATACATATGTACCAAGGAGGATACGACGCTGTACCTCCTGACCGAAGCCTTCGGTACGGGTTTTCGTGGACATGTCTACCAAATTATCCGCCGGTACGCGCATACCATAGCTTACGCCGTCATAGCGAGCCAGGTTGGAACTTGCCTCAGCCAAAGCGATGATATAATATGCGGACAACGCATATTTAGAATTAGGTAATGAAACCTCAACGATTTCAGCACCTAATTTCTTATATGTTTCAATAGCCTCATCCATAGCCTTGCGAACATCGCTGTTAAGACCGTCCCCAAAAAACTCCTTAGGCACACCGATTTTAAGCTTAGTCACATCATTTACAAGGGCCTTTGTATAGTCTACACGATCCCCCGGAATCGATGTGGAATCCTTCGCGTCATGACCGGAAATAGCATTTAATACCAAGGCGGCATCCGTCACGTCCCGCGTAACAGGTCCAATCTGATCCAATGAGGACGCAAAAGCGATAAGCCCATAACGGGACACATTACCGTAAGTCGGCTTCAAACCTACTACACCACAAAAAGATGCAGGTTGACGAATGGAACCGCCCGTATCGGAACCGAGAGCCCAAATTGCACTGCCACTGGAAACGGCAGCCGCACTACCGCCCGAAGATCCGCCCGGAACACAATCATTATTCCAGGGATTAACCGTTTTAGCCAAAGCGGAATTTTCCGTAGATCCGCCCATAGCGAATTCATCCATATTCAATTTCCCGAGAATAACGGACTGATTCGCATCAAGACGTTCCACAACAGATGCATTATAAGGAGGTACGAAGTGCTCCAACATTTTAGATGCACACGTCGTCGTTTCTCCTTTTACACATATATTATCTTTCAATGCACCCGGAATCCCGGCCAATGGAGAAATTGCTTCCCCTTTAGCGATAGCTTCATCTACAGCCTTCGCCGTAGCGAGCGCACGTTCATGAGAATCGGAAAGATACGCATGTACAGTCGGTTCTACTTGTGCTTTATGAGCGATAACAGCCTTCGTCAATTCAACGGCACTGATCTCTTTATTCACTAATTTTTTATGTAATTCATGAATGGTTGCCACTGCAAAACCTCCTATTCCTGTACGACACGAGGTACCTTAAAATACCCGTCCTCTGCTTCCGGCGCATTGGATAATGCTAAATCATGATCGAGAGACGGCTTTAATTCATCCTCTCGCAATACGTTCTGCAACGGTACGGCATGAGCCATCGGCTCTACACCATCAAGTTCCAGGGCATTTAGTTCCGCAACATAGGACAAGATGTCGGACAATTCTTTTTCTATATGTGCCATATGATCTTCTTTTACTTCTAATCGTGAAAGCAAGGCAATATTCTTAATTTCCTCTTGGCTGATTTTCATCGATACACATCCTTTCATATTGTATTATTATAATTCATATAGCTTACATTTTCAAAGGCATTAACCATTCCAAGACTTTATGAGCTCCAGAAATTCATCTTCATTCATGATGCGAATTCCCAATTCATTGGCCTTCGTTAATTTGCTGCCGCTGTCTTCCCCTGCCACGACAAGGGTTGTTTTCTTCGAAACGGATCCGGTCACCTTCGCTCCGTGTGCCTCAAGAATTTTACCGGCTTCACTGCGACCCATGGATTCCAATTTTCCCGTTAATACGACGATTTCTCCGTCCATTTCATTGCCTGCAGGCTCAGCCACATCAACGTTCATCTTTAAACCGGCAGCCCGTAACCCTTCAATAATCTCTATATGAGAAGGATCTTCGCGATATTCTACAATACTGTCCGCCATGGTAGGCCCGATTTCCTCTACAGAAACAAGTTCATCCTTCGTGATCGTAAGAAATCTGTCCATAGATTGGACCACGTGAGCTATAGTAGCTGCCGCCTTTGCTCCGATAAGACGGATGCCTAAACCGTATAACACTCGATCAAGACCTCGATTTTTAGAATCGGCGATAGCTTTCACCAAATTTTCAGCCGACTTCGTACCCATTCGCTCCATCGTAACCAACTGATCCACAGTTAAATGATACAAATCAACTACATTGGTAATCAATTTTGCATTGATCAGATTTTCTACTATGCTCGGTCCTAAACCGTCTATATTCATGGCATCGCGTGATGCGAAATGAATGATTTGTTCCTTTTCAATAGCAGGACAATGCTTATTTGTGCAGCGTACGGCCGCCTCCCCTTCACGTCGAACCGCAGGAAATGAGCATACGGGACATGTACTAGGAATCGTGAATTTAACCTCTGAACCGGTACGTTTTTCAGGTAGCACACGGATAACCTCGGGAATGATTTCAGCAGCCTTGTGAATCATTACATGGTCTCCGATTCGGATATCTTTTTCATCGATAAAATCCTGATTATGCAAGGTGACACGACTCACATTAGTGCCGGATACGAATACGGACTCCAATTCACCGGTCGGCGTGAGAACACCGGTTCGCCCCACATTAATCGTTATATCCTTAAGGACCGTTTCCACCTCTTCAGGAGGGTATTTATAAGCTGTAGCCCATTTCGGATCCTTTGCGGTACTACCTAATAACTCCTGATCATCAAAACTATTGACCTTTATAACCATACCGTCCGTATCATATGGTAACTCGTGACGCTTTTCGCTCCAATACTCAATGGCTTCGATAACTTCATCGATTGTCTTACATATCCGATAGTGAGGATTGACGGAAAACTTAAAGTTCTCCAAACTGTGTAACAGTTCCTCTTGACTACGAATACCCGCCCCTTCTTCAGAGCCGATTGCATAGGCGAAAAATGCAAGATTCCGACTGGCCGTGATTGCCGGATCCTGTTGACGCAGAGAACCTGCAGCGGCATTGCGGGGATTTACAAAGGTCGGCAAGCCTTCCTCATCACGCTCCTCATTAATGCGTTTAAATTCACTATGAGGCATATACGCTTCACCGCGGATTTCGATAAAATCCGGTGCACTTTCAAGAGATAAGGGTATGGACTTAATGGTACGTACATTAGCCGTTACATCTTCACCGACACGACCGTCACCACGAGTTACGGCACGTACAAACATACCGTGTTGATAATGTAAATTCACAGCGAGACCGTCAATTTTAAGCTCCACCACATAAGCGGACGGTTTATGACCCAATTCCTTTTCTACACGCTGAGCGAATCCTCGTACTTCATCAGCATTAAAAACATTGGACAAGCTCAACATGGGACGACCGTGAACAACCTTTTCAAAAGAGCCTTCCACCTTCATACCTACGCGCTGAGTCGGAGATGACGGCACAATATATTCGGGATGTGCAGTTTCCAAATCAACGAGCTCACGATATTTTGTATCATATTCATAATCACTCATTACAGGCGCATCCTTCACATAGTACAAGTACTGCGCATGAGTCAACTCTTTCTGTAATTCTTCAATTCTATTTTTCGGATTCATACTCTATCCTTTTATGTTTAACTACATAACCTTGCTTCAAAATTGGTGATATGTAATTATTCTTATATTGAGAAAATCTATATAAAAAAGGGGGTTATCCTTTTTTCACTGGTGCGAACTTCGCCATTACCACGCGCACCCCTTGCGTCGGAAACTCGATGGTCAATTTCATACCGGCCCCCTCTCCGGCAACACCGATAACCTTACCGTTCCCCCACTTGCTGTGAATTGCGGTATCACCAATCTTCCAGTCGGCAATGACTTCATTTCGAACAATCGGTTTTGTTACAGGGCGGCTGGTGACGCTCATATGCTGAGGCACCTGACGCTTAATATCGTCAGGTACCTTTCGTTTAGCTCGTAACGAATCGACTAATTCCTCCGGAATCTCATCAATAAAACGGGACGGTAAATAACTGCTTGTACGGCCGAATACGGTGCGCGTCGTTGCATTAGAAATAAATAGCTCTTTCTCCGCTCGCGTAATTCCCACATAAGCAAGACGACGCTCCTCTTCAATTTCCTCAGGATTCATCAATGTCCGGCTATGAGGAAATAATCCTTCTTCTAAGCCACACAAAAATACGATGGGAAATTCCAGACCTTTAGCAGCATGCAATGTCATCAAGGTAACCTTCGACTCTTCCTGTTCAAAAGAATCCACATCATTTACAAGTGCCACCTGCTCCAAGAAATCTTCTACTGTACCTGTGGGATTTGTATCCTGAAAATCTTTTGCCACAGACAACAGTTCACCGATATTTTCAGCACGCGCCTGATCCTGCGGATCCGTACTTTCTTCTAATTGTTCAAGATACCCTGTCCTGTCTAAAATAGATTCTAAAATTTCTAAAACAGATTTATCATCCATTTCAGCGACCAACGTGAAAATTAGAATACCGAATTCTTCCAGCTTTTCTTTTGTCTTACCCTTGATAGAATCAACCAGGTGTAATTGGGTCAATGTCATAAATAGAGATGTCCCGTTAGCACGAGCATATTCCTGCAACTTAGATACCGTAGTAGCCCCGATACTTCGCTTTGGAACGTTAATAATCCGCAACAGACTGAGATCATCGAAGGGATTATATAAAACCCGTAAATAGGCTAATACATCCTTAATTTCCTTGCGATCATAGAACTTTGTCCCCCCCACCATCGTATATGGCAAGGCCCGTTTTATCAACGCTTCTTCAAGTACACGGGACTGAGCATTTGTACGATATAAAATCGCCATATCTCCATATGGTACACCATGAACATCATGTTTTTTAGTGATCGTATCGCCGATGAAAGCCGCCTCTTCATGTTCGGATTGAGCCGTAAAATGCTGGATTTTAAGACCATCCACCTTATCGGTCCACAAATTTTTCTCAGGTCGTCCTTCATTATTATCGATAACCGCATTAGCCGCATCGAGAATAATTTTAGTAGATCGATAATTCTGTTCCAATTTTATGGATGTACAGTTCGGATAATCCTTTTCGAAATCCAGAATATTTTGAATATCCGCCCCGCGCCATGCATAGATACTCTGGTCAGCATCACCTACGACGGCGATATTTTTCCAGCGCGAAGACAATAAATACGCCAACAAGTACTGAGCATGGTTCGTATCTTGATATTCGTCGATCATGACATATCGAAAACGCTTGCTGTATTTATCGAGAACCGCCGCATTTGTCTGCAATAATTTAACAGCTACGAGCAATAAATCATCAAAATCCAATGCATTATTCTTGCGTAGTTCTTTCTCATAATATTCGTATACATCCGCTACCTTTTGCTGGTAAAAGTCACGTGCCTGTTTACGATAATCCGATGCGAACTGTAATTTATTCTTCGCATCTGAAATAGCAGCAATCATAGCCCCCACGGGATAATATTTATCATCAAGGTTCAACGCCTTCAATGCGGCCTTAACGACAACCTGAGAGTCCGATGTATCGTAAATCGTAAAATTACTGTTATAACCTAAAAAATTATCTAATTCGAAACGTAAAAACTTAGCACAGAAGCTGTGAAACGTACTGAGCCAGATACGATTAGCCACGTCACCTACAAGACCTTCCACACGGCTTTTCATTTCCTTAGCCGCCTTATTAGTGAAAGTGATGGCCAAAATTTCGTAAGGATTGACACCTTGTGCCAATAGGTGAGCAATTCGAACCGTCAACACCTTTGTTTTACCCGATCCGGCACCTGCAAGAATCAATAAAGGGCCTTCCGTATGTTGTACCGCTTTTTGTTGTTCTTTATTCAAACCTGTTAATAACGAATTCATCAGAATACCCCCAAAAGCCCTTAATGATTAAATCTAAAATCAGATTCAATCTATTTTCATATATATAGAGAGACTTAACCTATATATATATAGACTTAACCTATAATATAATATCTAATCAATATAATTAGATATTATGTAAAATGTTAAATGATCTTAAGTCTAATCTTTAATGTTAAATGTAATCTACTATATTACATAGAGAACAAGAACGTTGCATAGCAACGTTCTCATTTTACATATCTTATTTCATAGCCCCCAAAATCGGCGGTACAATTTGTTTTTTACGAGACATTGTATTCGGCAAGAATACGGAGTTATCTTTTATATCTTTCCCAAATGCATTTTTTACAACGGCATCAACATCACCGCTGAACAATAATGTTGTACTTTCATCAAGAATATTCGTAATCATAATATACGATGCATCATAATTATTAGCGTTGCGAAGAGATTCCAAAGCAGTGACTAATTCATCTTGCTTAGCCAAAACATCGGTCGTATCCATAACGGAAATTTGACCGATGGAAATTGTTTTACCCGCTTCGGAAAATTCTTTCATATCCGTACGAACGATATCATCATTCGTCAAATCGGAAATATCCGCACCGGCTTTCAACATATCTAGACCGTATGCTTCAATATCAACACCGGCAATTTCAGCTAATTTATGAGCCATTTTCTTATCTGTTTCCGTGCATGTAGGAGAACGGAACAATACGGTATCAGAAATAATGGCAGACAACATCAGTCCGGCAATATTCTTGGGAATATCCTGATTATTTTCTACATACAACTTAGTCAAAATCGTATTAGTGCATCCTACCGGTTCCATACGAATAAATACAGGTCCATCCGTTTCAAAGTCACCAATACGATGATGATCAATAACACCGCACATATTCATCGATTTATAACCATCGATAATTTGTTTTGATTCGTTATGATCTGTTAAATATAAATTTCCACCGTTAGGTGCAAATGCCTCCCAATTTGTAACGATTCGAGGATGCTCAAAGCCAAAATGGGACAATGCATATTTAGTTTCCTTATTCGCCTCACCAGCACATACAGGTGTGGCAGGTGTCCCCATTTGTGTCAAAAAATTAGCAAAGGAAATAGCGGAACAGATAGAATCCGTATCCGGACTTTTATGGCCTGCTACATATGTTTTTACGTCACTCATACTATACCTCTTTTATCAATAAATATATAACTTCATTGACTTAAGTCAATCCGATTTTTAACTTATTCATTATATCATAATTCACACAAAAAAACACGCCACTACTACGTAGTGGCGTGTTTTAAACCATCATAATATACAAAATATTAAAGATGTTTATTCATGGTCTTTCTTACGGTTAGTCAACAAGCCGGGCCCAAGTTTTTCAATGATGATGAACAACATCGGAATGATAAATATACCGAACAATGTTGCCGTCGTCATCCCTGCAACTACGGTAATCCCCATTGATATACGGGCACCGGAACCGGCACCAGTAGATACAGCCAACGGTAATACACCGAGGATAAACGCGAAGGATGTCATCAAAATAGGACGCAAACGTATCTTTGCAGCTTCAATCGCCGCATCGACAACGTTCATTCCGCGCTCATCAACACGAATTTTAGCATATTCGATAATCAGAATCGCATTCTTAGCCGCCAGCCCCACCAATGTAAGCAAGCCGATCTGCATATAAATATCATTAGCCAAACTATATTTACCGGTAAAGTTCAACAGGAACGGTATCAATGATGCACCGATCATACCGGATGGTACGGAGAATAATACGGCGAACGGTACCTTCCAAGATTCATACAGAGCGGCCAAAATCAAGAATACAAAAACAAGCCCTAAACCGAGAATCATCACGGTTTGAGAACCGGCTTTCAATTCTTCGCGGGATTGACCCGCCCAGTCGTAAGTATAACCTTGTGGTAATGTTTTTTCCGCCGCCGCTTTCAATGCATCGATAGCATCACCGGAAGAATAGCCGCTCGCTTGAGAACCGCCGATCTGTACGGCCATCGCATTATCGAAACGAGAAATGCTGGAAGGCATACCGGTCTGTTCCTTTGTAATATAATTGGATACCGGAACCATCGCGCCATTGCTGTTACGAACCGCCAACATATTGAGATTATCCGCATTTTGACGGTACATATCGTCAGCCTGCACCACTACCTTGTAGTTTTTACCGTACGTAGTGAAGTCATTGACCTGGATACTGCCGTAAAAACCTTGCAATGTGGTGAAAATATCGGACAAAGCGACACCATCTTGAGCCGCTTTCTCACGATTGATATCAAATTGTAAGGATGGTGTCGATGTGTCAAATGTAGTATATACTGTTTGAATGGCCGGACTCTTTCGGGCTTCCGCCAAGAATTCATTAGCCCGTTCGGCCATAACTTGCGGACTGTCCCCCGCCTTATTAATGATATACATACTGAAACCACCGGTGTTGCCAAGCCCCGGAATGGACGGTGGGTTCAGAGCGATAATCGTCGCTTCCGGTACCCCTTTAGCGGCAAATCCGAAAGTGGCGCCGATCATGGCATTAACGGATTGATCGGCACGTGTACGCTGATCCCATTCCGTCAATGTGGCGAAGATAACACCGGCACTGCTTTTCTGACCGCCCCCCAAAAGGTCGAAACCGGCGACGGTGAAGACCTCCTGGAAATTATCATGAATACCGTCAGAAGTTTCAAGGAAATATGCAACCTTTTCAAGGGTTTCCATAGTACGGTCCAATGTGGCCCCTGGCGGTTCGTTAACGGCAATCATATAATAACCGCTATCTTCGTCCGGCACAAACCCGGTCGGTAAAAAATGAAACACAAGACCCGTACCGCCTGCAAATATAAGCAGCGTGATAATTGTTAAGCTCAAACGGTGGCTTAAACGGGCCAGTTGAAACCCGTACCAGTTGCTGAAACGCTCCAAGCCCGCATTAAATTTATTCAATTGACGATGTACCCAATTTTCATGCTCATTCGGTACATGAGGCTTCAACATGGTCGCACAAAGCGCCGGTGTCAATACGAGAGCGATAACGGCGGAAATAACGACGGATACGGCGATAGTCAAAGCGAACTGTTTGTACAGAATCCCCGTCATACCGCCCATAAAAGCTACCGGCACGAATACGGCAACCAATACGAAAGCGATACCGATAACAGGTCCCTGCACATTTTCCATCGCCTTAATGGCCGCTTCTTTCGGAGGCAGCCCGTTATATTTTAATTCGTATTCAACAGCTTCCACCACAACGATGGCATCATCGACGACAAGGCCGATCGCCAGCACCATGGCAAATAATGTCAACGTGTTAATGGAAAAATCCAATATCACGAATGCGCCGAATGTACCGAGCAACGATACAGGTACGGCAATCATAGGGATGATTGTGGAACGCCACGACTGTAAAAACACATACACTACGACTAATACGAGCAGCAACGCTTCAAAGAAGGTATGCTCGACTTCATTAATGGATGCGCTTACGAATTTCGTATTATCAACGACAACGTGGTATTCCATATCAGGAGGGAATGATTTGGATTGCTCTTCCAGAACCTTCTTTACATTGGCGATTGTTTCAAGAGCATTCGCATCATTCTGCAAGGAAATCGCAAAACCCGCCACTTCCTTATGATTCGTCTTGGATTTAAAATTATAATCCTCCGCACCAATATGAATCCGTGCAATATCTTTCAGGTGAAGTACCGTGCCTTGAGAATTTGTCAACGAAATATCGCCGAATTGTTCCGGCGTTACAAGACGCCCTTCAATCTTGATCGGATATTGGAAGGCCTGCTGTCCGTTTGTCGGGTTCTGCCCAACCGTACCTGCAGCGGCCTGCAGATTTTGAGCCTTAATTGCTGCGGTGACATCGGAAATGGTGACACCCAGCTTTTGCATCTTCGCAGGATCCAACCAGACACGCATCGCGTAGTCGGAACCGAATTCCTGTACGGAACCTACGCCCTTGATGGATTTAATGGCGTCCATCAAATAATTGGTACCGTAATTCTTAAGAAATGTTGAGTTATACGTGCTGTTAGGGGAATTCAGAGAAAATACCAGCGCCATGTCACCGGACGATTTTGTGGTCGTAACCCCTACGGCCTGCACTTCGGACGGCAACTGTGAAAGTGCCGCCTGCACACGGTTTTGAGTATTAACGGTATCCATGTCGGCATCGGTTCCCTGATTGAATTGAATCGTCAAGGAATAGCTGCCGCTACTGGAACTGTTGGACGTCATATAGTCCATATCTTGTACGCCTACAATTTGTGTTTCAATAACACTGGCCACCGTATCGTTTACGACTTGTGCCGTAGCACCGGTATAAGTGGCATTAACACGAACGGTAGGCGGAGAAATTTGCGGATATCGAGCTATCGGAAGGTTCATCATGGAAATGAGACCTACCAACGTAATAACGATGGCTACTACGATGGCAAAGATAGGTCGATTGATAAAGAATTTCGACACGATCTAGCCTCCTCTTATTTTGTCGCCTTCAACTGCTCTTTTGTAAGCATTGTCGGATTTACCTTCACGCCGTTCTTAACTTTGGTTAAACCGTCAACGATAATAGTATCCCCTGCGGATAAACCGGACTTGACGATAGTATTCCCCCCCGTAGTACCGCCGAGTTCAACAGCTTTCTGTTCGACAACTCCGTCCGCATTGACTACATAGATGAAGTTCTTATCCATAATTTGCAAAATTGCACGGGATGGAACGAGGATAGCATTCTTTAATTTTTCACCCGGTGAAACTACCGTCGCAAACATGTTGGGTAACAGCAGGTGATTAGGATTCGGGAAGGACGCTTTCAACACAAGTTTGCCGGTGGAGTTGTCAAGACTCTTCGCAGCCTGTACGATTGTCCCCATTTCACCATATACCTGACCGTCAGCCAGTTTTAACTGAAGATCGGTACCGCTTGTATCATCACCGGATCGATTCGTCATGAAATCGAGATATTCCTGCTCCGTCATGCTGAATTCAACAAAAATCGGGTCAATAGAATCGATAGTCACCAATGTGGTGGACCCGGATTGTATAAAAGTCCCCAGATCCACATCATCCATGCGTAATGTGCCCGAATACGGCGCATATACGATGGTATCCCCCAAATTATCCTGAGCGATCTTGACGGACGCTTCATACGCATCATAGGCCGCTTTAGCCTGCTCCGCTGTACTGCGCTGTGTATCTACACGTTGCTGCGCAATGGCATCTTCTTTAGCCAGGCTTTCATAGCGCTGCAAATCAACCTCGGCATTTTTCAATGTAGCATTGGCCTGCGCAGCCTGTGCCTCTGCATTGGCCAGACTGGCTTCATATTGACGGGAGTCAATCCGATATAACGGTTGTCCCGCTACAACCTGTTCTCCACCTTTTACATATTTTTCCACTACATAACCGGTTACACGGGCATGAACGGCCACAGAATTTTCAGCGATGACAGTACCGCTGAAAGTCTGGTCCACCTGTGCATCACCGGCAGTGATTTTATATGCATTGACAGCCACGTCACCGGACTGCTGTTGTTCGTTGCCGCAACCTGCAACCATAACAGCCGACATCACGAGAGCCACCAACATACGGGAATAACGAAACTTCATTACCATACTCCTTTTTACGAAACTAATTATTTATAGCGTAGAAATTCACAGATATCTCAATATATTTTACTTTATTCTATTTATGAAGTCAACTTATAAGGACTTTCTGAATACAGTAAACCACAGATAAAATCTAAATAAACACTCTTCCATTGCATGCAATAAAAATGGTAAAAATCATTGACATTAAATATTTAAATGTGAACACTTATAACTTTCAAGAATATAAAATCATAAATCACTAGTTTACTTTATTTGCTTTCATTTAATACCGTATAACCATTATCATTCACTAAAATTGCTTCATTATTGTTTATCGGCACTAATGATATCTTATCTTGATAAGTATCTAATGTTTTCTGAGCAGTTTTTTCAAATGGATACTCTCCTATATGCGGCAGAACATAATGATCAAATACATTTAACCCTGCATAATCATCTAATTCAGAGGCTATACTTTTATCATCCATTATGTGATTATATTCAATATTCTCAGACATAATGATTGCCCCTGCGGATTCACCGATATAGAATGCCCCTTCTTTGATTCTTTTAACAAGGACCTTTATAAGATTTTTCTTATTTATTTCCTGCAATAAATAAAAGGTGTTCCCACCGGATATACATATACATTCCGCCTTTAAAATTTTATCCTTTAAATAGCCTTCATCAAATTTGGTAATATCAATAATTTCAACTTCATACCCTAGCAATCTCAGCATCTCAATACCTTCATCGATATATCCAGTATATGGTTCGACATTTCCGGCAGTAGGAATAAAAATTATTTTATTCGAAACCATTTTTGAAAGATACTTTTTTGTTATACTTTCTGTTCCCGCTAAATATGACATAAGTAAAATTTCCATAAACTATCACCCCTCAAATTTTTTACCACCTATTAATAATAAAATGGTTCTTATTATACAAAAAACCGCCTAAGAATCTACCTAGGCGGTTTTTAGAACCACTTAATCGGCTGTTCTCTATCTATTATAGCCGAAAAATCACTAATTTATCTGTAAGCATCTACTCATTTCTCAAGAAATAAATGTAGGCCTTTTATTTGGTGGAGATGAGGGGAGTCGAACCCCTGTCCAGAAGTGTTGCCATATAGACTTCTCCGAGCACAGTCTATGATTTAAGTCTCAGGTTGCTATCGCTCACAGACAAGCTACACAACCCCAGTTCATATTGTCTCGCCTAATTCATATGAACGACTAAATTAGGCCAGCCTACTGTTTGACGTCCATTCACACTTGGTAGGCACAAGTATGAGGGACGTAGCTTATGCAGCTAATGCAAAATTTTCTTCTGCGTTTAAATGTTTTCCCACCGTTTTACGGCCCCATGGAACGCCGACCCGCTATCTATACCACACGCACCCCTGTCGAAACCTTTACATCCCCGTGCGTCGGTTAAATAATTATAAGCCTATTTATACGCACTGTCAATTTAAGCCATTAAATATTGCTCATAGCCTGTTGCAAAGACCTGCACACATAATCGATCTGTTCTCTAGTATGTGCGGCAGTCACGGTGAGTCTGATTCTGCTTTCACCGACAGGAACCGTCGGCGGACGGATAGCGGTTCCGATAATACCGGATTTCCAAAGTGAATGAGATACGGCCAAGGCATCTTCGTTCTTACCGATTATAATCGGAAATATCGGTGTCGTATCCGTTGACTCTATACCGAATGTTCCTAATGCTCGAGCCATATAAGCCACATTAGCCTGCAGTCGTTCATAAATATCAATATCGGTTTCAATCAAATTAAGCGCCGCCAAGGCCGCGCCAATATCAGCCGGTGATAATGCCGTTGAAAATATAAAACTACGACTGAAATTGACGAGATAATCAACAATGATCTTGGACGCAGCCACATATCCGCCTACGGAACCCAATGCTTTACTCAATGTGCCCAACTGAATATCCACAAGTCCGTCCAAGCCAAAATGGGCTGATGTTCCGTGCCCCTCGCCGATAACACCTGTAGCATGAGCGTCATCGACCATGATCAGCGCATTATATTCTCGGCTCAATTCATATAGCGTATCCAACGGTGCAATATCACCATCCATACTGAATACGCCATCCGTAACAATCAACTTATGCGTATCCTTCGGTACGTTGTTGAGTAGATATGTTAAATGCTCCGTATCACAATGTCGATACGTCTGTATAGCAGCTTTACTTAGACGACAACCGTCAATGATGCTGGCGTGATTTAGAGCATCACTGAAGACAATGCTGTTTTTGTCGCACAAGGCGGCTATCGTCCCTACATTCGCCATATACCCCGTATTAAAAATCAAGGCACTCTCGGAATATTTAAACTTTGCAATGGCTCTCTCCAGCTCTGTAAACAGAGGAAATGTGCCCGATACAAGACGAGCCCCGCCGGATCCGGTCCCATATTTCTGTACGGCTTCTATAGCCGCAGATTGTACGCGGCTGTCAAAGGTCAGACCCAGATAATTATTCGAGGCCATCATCAGATACTCTCTATCATCATACACTACACGCACTGCATCTATGGGATGATACTCTTTAATAGTTCTGAAATTATGACTAATTTCTTTATCTGTTAATTGTTGTTGAAAGTATTCATACATCTTCTCACCATTCAACTAATACTGGAGCAGACTCCAAATAAGCGACTAATTTTGATACATCTGTTCCCGGTTTAACAAAAAAGATACGCCCTCCTATGGATGAATCCATTTCTTTCATATGAGGAAGGCGATGATATACACCGTTACAGGCGACATAGCCTATCGTATAATCCGGGTCATCGGACCAGCACAATTCACCAACAATACCTTCACAGGATTGTACCTTCGAGGCTAATACCAGAGCCTCGCGCATATGTTCATTCATATTGTACATACTGAGATCCGAGCAAGTATCCATATGACTGACACGCACGCCTCGCGGCCCTTCATCAAGGCGTTCCCCAGAAACGGAATCAATCAACATAGCGCCGCGCATAGATGTTGATAAGCCACATAATAGAGATACCCCTTTATCCACGGACATAGAGGTAATTTCAGTTTTGCTCAAAAGTTTCTTTGCCAGTAAACGCGCATCGGATACGTCGGAGGTTTCATACTCCTCTACGTCCAACACGGGGATATGCAGTATGGAATCCGTCGGTACAAGATCAACAGTGATATTGATAAAATCAGCAACCCCTTTACTATGATGTAAAGCTCGATCAGCTAAAGACTGCGCCACAGCCCCTACCTGATCCATCGTAACGATACGCTCTGCACCGGAAATATGATGTCCTCCCGATTCATGAGGGCCTCCTTGAGCAGCACGCATACGTATGCTATATAAGGGTTTCATCATAACACCTTCCCTTTTACGGAGTGATGTTGAGGTACCTGATTATGAATTTTCTGGAATACTTTCACGAATACAGGGGCCATAATAACGGTAAAAATCATACCCGGTACGGCCAATCCGATCATTGGCAACGCCGCTTTTCCGATATATAGAGATAGCGATAGTCTTGCTAAAACCGATGCGATAGGGCCGGATATGATAATGCCGACTATATGATTATGACATACCCACAAAATCAACCCTACAATCAGTCTGAACTGCATAGCAATCATCACATTCAATATGGTTTGTGTCCCCAGTGACAAACCTATTAAGCTCGATAAACAACCGCTGATAATGTACTTCTTAAATCCGAATACGGCGCAAATTGCCACCGCCAAAGGTGCAGACAGTTGAAATTCTATGCCCGGTATAACATTTGGAATTTTAATTGCCCCCAACACAGTGATCATAGCCGTTAAAATTGCGATTTCCGTAATGTACCTGATGTTCTGATTCATGATAATCTCCTCTACCCAGATAATGTTAACCACAAACTATTATTACAGTTTACATTATAATTAGAGAATCATAATTATACAAGAAAAAACTGCATCTCAAATTATGAAATGCAGTTAACAATAAGCTACAGAACAGCACATCGCTGTAAGATCAATATTTCTGCTGTTCCTTCAAACGTTTTTCTATATCGCGTTTCGCATCACGTTCCGCCATATCCTGACGCTTATCGTAAAGTTTTTTGCCCGTTACGAGACCGACCGTAACCTTTACATAACCACGACTGAAATGAAAGTTTAACGGCACCAATGAATATCCCTTTTCCTTCACCTGCGCGTGCAATTTATTGATTTCCGATTTATGCATCAATAACTTCCGAGTCCGTTCAGGATCATGATTAAAGCGGTTTCCCTGCTCATAAGGACTGATATGCACACCGTAAAGTAACAGTTCTCCCTTATCAATGCGACAGAAACTATCCTTTAAGTTCAATTTTCCCTGCCGAATGGATTTAATTTCCGTCCCCGTCAGAGCAATGCCCGCTTCATAGGTTTCATGAATGTTAAAATCATGACGCGCCTTACGATTATCAGCAATAAGCGACGGATTTGCTTGTTTTGCCATATGGCCTCCTATCGTTTACGTTTTCCCTTAGACTTTTTTGAACCGTTTCGTTTCGATGTTTTATGAGATTTCTTACGGCTTGATTTACCTTTACCAGATTTACTTTTGAAAGCATCATATTTCGAGCGACCGGAACCGTTCTTACGAGAAGACTGCTTTCTACGCCCCTTCGTTTTGGATCCGCCCGACTTGCGAGCCCCTCTACTTCTACGGGAATCACCGTAATCCGAATCATTGTTCAGTTGTTCCTGAATCGCCGTCAAATTATCAACTTCTCCGAGAACAAAATCAATCTGTTTCTTCTCTACATCGGCTTTCACCAAAGTTACCGTTACGGTTTCCCCTAATCGATATATGCGTCCGGTCCGTTTGCCTACAAGGACGAAATGCTCTTCGTCAAAAGAGTAATAATCATCCGTCATCATACTGATATGAACGAGACCGTCAATACCGTTTTCGAGTTCCACGAACATACCGAAAGATGTGATACTCGAAATGATACCCGTAAATACCTCACCTACAAAAGGAACCATATACTGAGTCTTCTTCAAGTCCGTCGTTTCCCGTTCCGCTTCAGTCGCGACCTGTTCCTGAATCGATGAATGTTCCGCAGCACGTACTAAAAATTCCTCATCCACATCTCGTTTACTATATCCGTTAGGCCAGTGCATATCGGCTTTCAATAGACGATGCACCATTAAATCCGGATATCGACGGATCGGTGATGTAAAATGCGTATAACAGGTGGATGCCAGGCCGAAATGGCCCACATTTTCCACACTGTACTTAGCCTGCTGCATAGATCGCAACGCCATAATCTGAGCAACTTGTTCGATATCTTTTCCCTTTACCGTATCGAGAATTTTTTGAAAATCTCGCGGTGTAACACCATCAGCACCGAGAAAGAGATTTTCACCTAGATAGTTGAGAACCTTTTGAAAGAGTGATAATTTCTCCTCGTTAGGAATTTCATGAATACGATATACAGATGCCCGATGTGTATCCTTTAAATGGGTGGCTACCGTTTCGTTGGCGATGAGCATGCATTCCTCAATGAGGCGCTCAGCTAAGGTTCTGTCACGTTTAACAATGCGCAATGGCGTACCTTCCGAATCAAGTAACACCTTGTACTCAGGAAAATCAAAATCCAGTGCACCACGTTGACGACGCATACGGTTAAGGATATTCGCAATCTCCGCTAAATCCCGTAACATTGGCATAAAATCCGACAAATCAGGAGGAATAATGTCTTCTGCCAAAGCCTTGTAGACCTCTTTATAGCTGCAACGCCGTCCTACGTTGATAATGGAAGGTTTAATACGGTAGTTTACCACTTGACCTGCTTCATCAATTTCCATCATACAGGTCATAGCATATCGATCTTCATGCGCATTTAAACTGCAGATACCGTTTGATAACACCTCCGGCAGCATAGGTACGACACGGTCTACCAAATATACGGAGGTGCCCCGTTTATAGGCTTCTTTATCGATGGCCTGACCGGATATTACATAATGACTGACATCCGCAATATGAACACCCAGTTCGTAATTACCGTTCGGCAGCTTTCGCCCGCTTACGGCATCATCCAGATCCTTTGCATCTTCACCATCTATGGTAACCATCTGTAAATCTCTGAGGTCCCATCGCTTTGAATCATCATGAATAACCGTATCGATGCGCTGACTGGCCTTGATTACATCGTCAGGAAATGAGAACGGGATCTTATGATTCGCCATGATACAGTTGATATCAAGGCCCACATCCCCCTTATAGCCGAGAATCTCCGTAATGACCCCTTCCGGTTTTTTATCCCCTTCCGGCCATTTTGTAACTTTTACCAGTACCTTGGCCCCGCTACGAGCATCCAGGGTGTTCTCAAGTGCTACAAATATATCTGTACCGATTCTTTCATCATCCGGTACGACAAAGCCGAAATTCTGTTGCCGATCATAGGTGCCGACAATCGTTTCATTAGCACGTTCGATAATATCTACAATGAAACCTTCCCGCTTGTGGTTGATATAGGTGGACGGAATAACGCGAACACGTACCTTATCATTATGCATGGCGGTACCTTTATATTTTTCCGGAATATAAATATCATCTTCCCCTTCAGGCATGATGACAAATCCGAAAGATTTACGATACCCCTTATATATTCCTTCATATTCATCATAGTGTTGTTCTTGGTACATATATACATCAGGGCGTATAGACTGCAAACCCCCTTCTTTTTCAAGGCTATGAGCAGCCCGAATAAACCGCTCCAAATCTTTGCCGCCCCTAATATTATTATCTACAGCGGCATCCTCGATATGATATGCATGTGGTTCTATGGATTTATAAAACTCTAATACTTTCTTCTTCAAGACTCCACATCCTTTAACATAAAAAATAAAAGCCTGCAATGCAGGCTTTCATCATTAGAATTGATTAATCATTGCTCCTAATACTAAGCTCAACACAGCAAAGATAATCCCCAATATAATCGTACATCTTGACAAGAAACCGTCTAAACCTCGTTCCTTACCGCCAAATGAGGAATCCGCGGCACCGGATACGGCACCACCCATACCGGAGCTCTTACTGTTCTGTGCTATTACAACCACAATTAATAATACGGATACGATTATTTCTAGGACCATAAAAATATTTGTCACTGTTGTCTTCCTTCCTGTGAGACTCCGACGGAGTCCAATACACGATGCTCTAAATACTTCTCTAATTTACGTTTAACCCTTTGTAACGCATTGTCTATCGATTTAACGCTGCGCTCTGTGACCTTCGCCATTTCCTGGTAAGATCGTCCATCAAGATAACCTTCCAAAACCTCCCACTCAAGATCACTCAAAATATGACCGATATTGCGCTCAATATCATCCAGTTCCTCTCGGCTGATAATCAGTTCCTCCGGATTTGTAACCTTTGCGGAAGACAGCATTTCAATCAAAGTTCGCTCCGATTCCTCCGTATAAACAGGTTTGTTTAATGATATATAGGAGTTTAACGGTGCATGTTTCTGGCGCGTAGCGGACTTGATAGCCGTTATAATTTGCCTTGTAATACATAGTTCAGCAAAAGCCCTGAATGATGCTAATTTGTCTTGTTTAAAATCACGAGTAGCCTTATAAAGCCCGATCATTCCTTCTTGGATGATGTCCTCGCGATCGGCCCCTACGAGAAAATAGGAACGAGCCTTAGCACGAACAAAATTCTTATATTTATTGACTATATAATCGATTGCAAACTCATTTTGCTCTTCCTGAGCAATGACCACAACTTGTTCATCGGTCATTTCTTTGAAATTGTAATCGGACTTGCGTGTATGAATCGTCTTCATAGTGTGCTCCTCCTTACAATCACGAGAGAAAACCCAATATAGTTTATTATACTGAAAGCATCTATGATTTTCAACTATTTAGTTTGTCTCTGTCGTACAGCCTCATACATGAGAACAGCTGCCGCTACGGATGCATTCAAAGAATTTAGACGACCATACATCGGAATTGTAACGAGAAAATCACACGCTTCCTTTACGACGCGACTGATGCCCTTTCCTTCATTCCCGATAACGAGAACCGTAGGAACCGTCATGTCAGCTTCGTACAAGGTTCGGTCTCCTTCCATATGGGCCCCCAGAACCCAAAAGCCCTGCTTTTGTAATTGCTTAACCGTCTGCGCCACATTACCGACTTGGACAAGTGGAATTTGTTCTATAGCACCGGCTGAGGTCTTGGCTACGGTGGCATTAATCGGTGCGTTATGTCGCTTCGGAATGAGTACCGCCGTAGCACCGACACATTCGGCCGTTCGAATAATTGCCCCCATATTATGAGGGTCCTCCACACCATCCGTAAGAATCAGTAACGGCACTTCATGGTCTGTCTCTTGCAATACTTCACCTAACTCTTTGAATTGTACGGCGGACACGAAAGCGATAACACCTTGATGAGGCACATCGAATTCATACTTATTCATCTGCTTAATCGGTGTAGGTCGCACCTCAATTCCTTGAGATTTTGCAAGGCCCACAATATCGGCAAGCCCTGTTTTAACCTTATCCTCACTGACCAAAATGCGTTGAATGGAGCGCCCGCTTTTAAGGGCTTCCTTGACCGCATTACGGCCTACGATGTAATTATCCATGATTCATACCTTGTAAAGTCGCGGAAAAAGCTTCACGCATCAACATTTGTAAACGTTCATCCTGACGTGTTTCATACAGAAATCCCAGAACCGCTTCAAAAGCGGTACTGCTGCGATACTCCTGAACAGAACTGCTTTTAGGGACATTCACATGACTGTTTCTGGCCCGTCTCGCTACAGCCTGTTCATCATCCGTGAAAGTAGTCTCCAACGTCTGCAAGACCTTTGCCTGAGACCTTGCACAGATAAACTCGGTCACAATGGTGTGCAATACCTGCATCTTAGAAATATTCATCTGCACCACGCGTTCACGAACGTACATTGAGTATACGGCGTCTCCGATATAGGCGAGCATCACCGCATCCGCGCCAAGGGCTTCCTCAATTGTACGACTGCGTAAATGCATAGGTTCTTTATTTAACTGATGTAGTTTTTTAACGGCTTCATTTCTTAAGAACTGAAATTGTCTAAACTTCACGTTTTTTCCACCGTGCCCCTTGAGGAGAATCTTCAATAACAATACCGATGTCCGATAGACGATCTCTGATGCAGTCCGCCAATGCCCATTGTTTTTGATCTCGACAAGCCTGACGAACGGACAGGATAACTTGCATCAATTCTCCATATTCTGCTGCATTAGCACCGGTATTACCTTCCCATGCCTTTTCAAGAACACCGATAATTTCCGTCATGAATTTAAATATGCGTTTTACTTCGGCAATAGCCTCTTGACATACAACGCCGTTGCGGCTTGAAACCTCCTGATAATAAATATTGATTTCTTTTGCCAGGCCGAACATGCTCGATGTAGCCAATGCCGTATTAAAATCATCGCTCATAGCGGCTTCAAATTCTTCTTCATACGTCTTCGCTCGAGCTAATAAACGTTGCGCTTCATCACATTCGCCCGCTTCACAGCCTTCCAAATACAATAGATTTTCAATAGCTGTACTTAAACGTTCCAAAGACTTGTTAGCCTCTTCAAGACGTTCATCGGAGAAATCCAACGGACTTCTATAATGGGTACTCAACAAGAAGTACCGCAAAGCATCCGGACTATATTGCTCTAAAATATCTTTTACCAAGAAAAAGTTATTCAGAGATTTCGACATTTTTTCGGAGTTAATGGTGATAAACCCGTTATGCAGCCAGTAACGTACTGCCGGATGTTGTCCGGAACAACCTTCGGACTGAGCGATTTCATTTTCATGATGCGGGAAAATCAAATCACTGCCGCCACCATGGAAATCAAATTCCGTACCGAGATATTTCTGACTCATGGCGGAACATTCGATATGCCAGCCGGGACGGCCATTGCCCCACGGACTTTCCCAGTACGGCTCTCCCGGTTTAGCCGCTTTCCATAAAGCGAAATCCATCGGATTATGTTTACGTCCGTCTACCTCAATACGAGCACCGGCTTCCATATCATCTAATGTACGACCGGATAATTCGCCATAATGATCAAATTTTTCAACGCTGTAATATACGTCGCCGTCAAGTTCATATGCATACCCCTTTTCAATCAAGGTGCTAATCATGGCGATGATATCATCAATATGTGTGGACACGCGAGGGTAAATATCTGCACGCTGTACACCGAGTGCATCCATCACCTCAAAGTAACTGTCGATATAACGATTTGCAATAGTATCCCAGGATACACCTTCCCCATTGGATGTATTGATGATTTTATCGTCCACATCGGTGAAGTTTTGCACATATGTAACCTTATAGCCTACATGCTTCATATACCGGCGGATTACATCCCATGTTACGAACGGACGCGCATTGCCGATATGAGGATGATTATATGGTGTTACACCACATACATACATCTTGGCTTCCCCCGGTGTCACAGGAGAGAACACCTCTTTTTGACGCGTCATAGTATTATAAACTGTAATTTCTCTCATCGTTGCCGATGCCTCCATCTTTTATAAAATAAAAAAGACCTCTCATCTCATACAGAGACGATGGTCCGCGGTTCCACTCTGTTAGGTACGTTCATACCCACTCGACGCATAACGGCGCGTGACCGGACAAACCTACCTATAATCGGAATGTCAGCTCGTGAATGCATTTCATCTACCTATCCTTAAACCCTCCCACCATCGGTTCTCGCTAAAAAGTTAGTTGTAGAGTACTTCTTTCAGTCTCAGCTATTGATATATAACCTATTTAAATATGTAATAATTGTACCAATTACGCTATATAATGTCAATGATAATAAGACAAATCCTCACCCGCGAAGACCATATGCATACCTTTTTAAACACGATACGGTCATTCGAGAATGAGGATTAACATCGTTTTACAATATCTGTCAAATTATGCTTTTTCCAACTTTTCCCGATCATCATGCTTACGGCATATACCGGCAAAAATAGATCCTGTAAAATTATGAATAATAGAAAATACCGCACCGGCCACAGCCGCTTGAGGTGTGAAGTGTTTCATGGCTAGAGACACGGATAATGCTGAATTCTGCATTGCCACTTCAATCTGCATAGCGCGCCGAGAAGAAACATCGATACTGAGTAGTTTACACACCACATACGTCACTACATAACCGCTTAAATTCTGTACTAAACAAGCTATAAAAATAATGAAGCCCGTTTCGGCGATACGTTGTTGATTGACAGCTGTAACCGCCGCCAAGATAAGCAATACAGCGATAGCGGCAATAGTAGGACAGACGGATTTAACCGGTTCAATCTTTACACCAATAAAATAGTTTAATACTATACCCAAGATGATCGGAACCAATACAATCTTTATGATTGAAATAAACATTGGCATAAACGCTATTTCAATCGACGACGTAGCTCCTGCATATAATACCACGAATAATGGAGTTAACACCGGTGCCAATAAGGTTGATACTGTCGTAGCCGATACGGACAGCGGCACATTACCGTTAGCCAAGAAGGTCATAACATTGGATGCGGTGCCGCCCGGGCAGGCGCCTAATAAAATAAATCCGATAGCTATTTCCGGAGGAAAATTAAATGCTATGCCAACCAAGAAACCTGCTAGAGGCATCCATAAAAATTGAATGACAGAAACTAAGATAACCTTTAAAGGTTGCTTAAATACATCAATAAAAACTTGCGCTGTCAATGTCAATCCCATTGCGAACATGACAAATTGTAACATATATGCCACATACGGTGTCATCCATGCAAATAGATTCGGTAACAAATAGGCTATAACAGCCGTTAACAGTACAATCCAGGACAAATAGCTATTAAATAGACGATTCACGGAATGAACAAATTGCATTATATACACTCACTTTCAAAAAAATCAAATAAAACACGCCGATAATTATAGCAAATATATAACGGTAACACAAGAAAGCCTCTTATAAACTATATGTTCATAAGAGGCTTCTTAATACCATATTATCTTAAGTATTATTTTGTAAGGTTCCCTGCAGAATCCAAGCGATGTAAACATCGTTCTTTACCGAGTAACGTTACGATATTATTCAAATCCGGCCCATGCATTTGACCTGTTAAGGCAACGCGAATCGGCATGAATACAAACTTACCTTTTAAGGACGTTTCCTTCATGACGGCCTTGATAGTTGCTTTCACGGCATCCGGCGTAATTTCATCCAATGCGGACAAAGCATTACGGAATGCAGTCAATACAGTCGGAGCGGATTCTTCATTCAAAACGGCACGTAATTCTTCTTCGTGACCTTCTTCAAGGAACACCGTATCCACCATAAACATACCCACATGATCCTTGATTTGTGCACCAAAGCTGATATGATCGCGGAACGTGGAGCATAACAATGTCAAATGATCTATATCCGCTTGATTTAAACTATCAGGAGCCAATCCTACTTCCTTTAAATGAGGTAAGCAGAGATGGAACAGTTCTTCATCAGTTAAGTTCTTCATATAATGAAAATTGATATGGTTCAACTTGTCGATATCGAATACGGCCGGATTTTTAGCCACCCGATCCATAGAAAAGGCCTCAATTAATTCATCAGGCGTGAAGAATTCATTTTCCCCTTCCGGAGCCCAGCCTAACAATGCCAAAAAGTTCACCAGAGCTTCCGGTAAATAGCCTAAATGTTTATATTGCTCTACCGATGTGGCTCCATGACGTTTGGACATCTTCTTATAATCCTTGCCGAGGATAAGAGAAATGTGACCGAATGTGGGAATATCCCATCCTAAAGCTTCATAAATAGCCATCTGACGAGGCGTATTGGATAAATGTTCCTCCGCCCGAATAACATGGGTAATCCCCATCATGTGGTCATCCATGACTACGGCAAAATTATATACGGGAATACCGTCAGATTTAACGATAACAAAGTCACCCACACCGTTGGATTCAAAGGATACATGGCCACGTACCATATCATCAAAGGTATAGGTCTTGTTCAACGGAACACGCAAACGGATTGTCGGTTTGCGGCCTTCCGCAATATATTTTGCTTTTGTCTCTTCGTCTAAATGTTCACAATGACCGTTATATTTAGGTGTTTCCCCCCGCGCCATCTGCTCTTGACGTACTTCTTCAAGTTCTTCCTGTGTGCAGTAACATTCATAAGCCTTGCCTTCATCCAATAGACGTTGTGTTACCGCTTTGTATAGTTCTAAACGTTCTGTCTGACGATACGGTCCGTTGTCACCGCCCACATCGATACCTTCATCCCAATCCATGCCTAGCCATTTCAAAGAGGCTTTGATGTTTTCCTCACTTTCACGAGTAGAACGGGTTAAATCCGTATCCTCGATGCGCAATACGAATGTCCCTTTTTCCTTACGCGCCAATAGCCAGTTAAACAATGCGGAACGGGCACCACCGATATGAAACGGCCCCGTAGGACTTGGAGCAAAACGAACTTTCATGGAACTCATTATAAAACCTCTCCTTCATATACAGAAACGACAGCCTGAGTGGCAATGCCTTCACGGCGACCTATAGCGCCTAACATCTCATTGGTTGTCGCTTTAATACTAATGCGTTCTAATGGCATATGTAGCACCGATTGCAAGTTTGCCTTCATATCATCGATATGAGGCTTTAGTTTCGGTGTTTCAGAAATAACCATAATATCTATATTATAGGCTTCAAGGCCCTGTTCTTTCAATAAGGAATTCACTTTTTCCAGTAAAAGCAGGCTTGAAATCCCCTTATATTGATCATCTTCCGGCGGGAAATAATAACCGATATCACGAAGTCCCGCAGCCCCCAACATGGCATCCATCAGCGCATGAATGAGCACATCCGCATCGGAATGTCCGTCAGGTCCCACATCCGATTCGATGTGAACACCGCCTAATATACAAGGACGCCCTGCTTTTAACTGATGAATATCATAACCGAATCCAACGCGCATACGCTTCTCCTCAATCCCCAAATATCGTTTTGCCACAGCGATATCATTGGGGGTCGTCACCTTTATATTACAGTAATCACCATCTACAATATGTACCGGCTTACCTAAATATTCGACAAGAGACACATCATCCGTTCCAAGGAATGCATCATCGCTCGCCTTTTGATAGGCCTCCTGAAATAGTTCTTTTTGAAAGCCTTGTGGCGTCTGGATCTGATAAAGCTCACTGCGTATCAATGTTTCGACAACTTTATGGTTTTTATCGATACGCTTGATTGTATCCGTTGCAGGCACACCTACCGTGGCGGCCCCATATTTACGAGCCGCATCAACAACGGAATCAAACATATCTGTCGTTGCCAGAGGACGGGCTCCGTCATGCACAAGAATAATCGAACTCTTCTCAGATACAGCCTTAAGACCACAGCCTACGGAATCCTGACGCTCCGCACCGCCTGTTACGATTCGTATAGGTACAGATATATCAAGAGAATCTATATGATTCGCCATATACTTCTCTTCACCGTCAGCGACCACTAGAATAATTTCACCAAGACCTTTAATCTTTGCCACCTGTTGTAAGGTACGTTGAATAATGGAACAGTTTCCCAAAGGGATGAATATTTTATTCTCCTTATATGCCATACGCCGACCTGCACCGGCGGCTAGAACGATACAGCTAATTTCCTTGTCCATGTTGTCCCCCGTCGACGCGAGCGAAAATCATGCGACCTGCACTCGTCTGTAAAATCGATGTAACCATGACCTCCACAGACTGACCCACGTACGGTCTGCCATCCTCAACGACAATCATCGTGCCATCATCGAGATAGGCCACACCTTGATGAATTTCCTTCCCCTCTTTCATGATCTGAACGCGAATCCATTCGCCCGCAATGAGAACCGGCTTTAGTACATTCGCCAATTCGTTAAGATTCAAAACTGTAATTCCTTGAACGCGGGCAACCTTATTGAGGTTAAAATCATTAGTCATCAATTTCCACTGCTTATCGAGGGCGAGACGCATCAATTTAGAATCCACCTCGGTTAAATCGTCGTAATCATCTTCGACAACCTCAATCGCTACATTGTTAGCATCCTGCATCTCCTTCAAAATATCAAGACCGCGACGACCTCGATTGCGCTTTGTAGCATCGGCGGAATCCGAAATAATTTGTAATTCATTCAATACAAAAAGAGGTACCACAAGAGGGCCTTCGATAAAGCCGGTTCCACATAATTCCTTGATACGGCCATCAATAATTACGGATGTATCTAATAATTTCGGCGTACTTTCAGATTTATCATTTTTATGGTTGGAAAACATTTTAAAGCGACCCGGTT
Source organism: Veillonella rodentium (assembly GCF_900187285.1). NCBI lineage: Bacteria > Bacillati > Bacillota > Negativicutes > Veillonellales > Veillonellaceae > Veillonella > Veillonella rodentium. The sequence goes on from NZ_LT906470.1 coordinate 1,125,304, forward strand.
TCTTAGGCCCATCCTCACGCCACTGCTGTACATAGTTCAGATAGATTTCAGGTCCCTTGCGAGCCATAATTTTAAGTCCACTATACCCAAAAATGGCACTCAAAATGATCGGAATATAAGGTCCGATTATAGGTACCTGATTAAATGCGACACCGATTAAATTTGCAATAATAAGACCGAATAATAAACCGATGGTGCCTGCAATTAATTCTTGGTTCGGAATGTGTGAAAGAACCCGTTCCAAACGTTTAGAGACAACTAAACCTTGTTTTAAAATAAATGATGAAATCAAATACCCAATAATTACACCTAGAACCGTACCGAAAATCAGAACTCCAAGTCGAGCAACGGTCAATGACATATCCCCGAAAATCTCAAATTGTAATACCAAATACGGATCAATAATCGGTGCTAATGTGTCCATTCCGACGTAGGCGGCCGTGCCCACAAGAATGGCAATAACATAACGTAAAATGCGATAAATCATCAAATCACCTCCTAATTAAGAAAATACCAGCTGCATCGCTTCTGTAATAGATTTGACGCCGCGAATCTGAATGGATTTATCATTATCCTTGATCTGTTTATAATTACCGTCAGGAATAATAAACTTCGTAAAGCCTAATTTCTTCGCCTCGTTGATGCGCTGTTCGATGCGCGGTATGCTTCGAACATTGCCTGTCAAACCTACTTCACCGAGTATAACCATATCTGTCGGTACAATGCGATTCTTTAAATTAGACACAATCGCCACCGCCATAGATAAGTCACAGGCGGGTTCATTTACCTTAAGGCCCCCGATGACGTTTACATATACATCTTTATTACCAAGTGTAAAACCGCAACGTTTTTCAAGGACCGCCAGCAATACGATGAGTCGATTTAAATCATAGCCGATAGCCGTCCTTCGAGGCATACCGAATGCGGTAGTCACCACTAAGCTTTGCACCTCCACTAAAATCGGGCGAACCCCTTCAAGATAAATCATAACGGCACTGCCGCTTTCTTCATCGGAGCGCTCCGCCAGTAAAGAGGCAGATGGATTGGATAATTCCTGTAAACCTTCCTCCACCATCGCAAAAATTCCCGTTTCGGATGTGGAACCAAAACGATTTTTAATGGATCTCAAAATTCTGAATTGATACGATCGTTCGCCTTCAAAGTAAAGTACTACGTCAACCATATGCTCCAGCATTCGAGGTCCCGCAATGTTTCCATCCTTTGTTACATGTCCGATGATAACCGTCGGAATATTGCGTTCTTTACAGAACCTGAGTAAGCGTGACGTGCATTCGCGCACTTGACTGACACTGCCGGGTGCAGCATCAATATCCGCAGTATACATTGTCTGAATAGAATCAATAACAAGTAATGACGGCATCAATGAATCCGCTTGATCCAGAATGTGATCCAAATCCGTATCCGCTATGACCTGTAGTCGTTCACCGTTGATATGTAATCTCTCGGCACGTAATTTTAGTTGTAATTGTGATTCTTCACCCGATGCATACAGAACGGTTCCCACCGTATCGGCAATTTGTTGCGATACCTGTAAAAGTAAAGTCGATTTACCGATACCCGGATCTCCACCGATCAGCATCAATGCACCCGGTACTATGCCGCCCCCTAAAACGCGGTCAATTTCAGAAAAGGTCGTCGATATGCGTACAATGGAGGATAGCTCGATATCCGGTAATGCCGTCGGTTTTACAGACTGCTGTCCGATACTGCGACCCGGCGTACGACTATGCTTCGTTTCTTTTACAATTTCCTCAACCAGAGTATTCCATTCACCGCATTGCGGACATCGTCCCATCCATTTTGACGATTCGGCCCCGCAATTTTGACAGAAAAATACAGATTTTGCTTTTGCCATAACCCCTCAGATACTTTCGCGATAGATATAAAAAAGGTCATGAATGATAATCATTCATGACCTTTGTGCATAATTTTACTACAAGTGGTCAACTATTATCATCTAATAGTATACCATTTAAGCTCTATATTTTATATGAAAGCTTATAAATAACCGCATAATCTATTGGATTATATTACACAGTCACAAGAAGTTCGTCACCTTTGGCATCAGCCTTGATGGTCGTACCTTCCACAGCTTCACCTTTCAAGATAAGGTCGGATACAGGATCTTCAATCAAACGTTGAATAGCACGTTTCAAAGGGCGGGCACCCATAGCGAAATCGGAACCTTCTTTCACGAGTAATTTCATCGCTTCCGGTGTAATATCCAAATGTAAATCGCGTTCTTCAAGACGTTTTATAACACTGCTCATCAAAATCGTAACAATGTGTTCCAAATCGGATTCTGTCAATGGATGGAATACAATCATTTCATCGATACGATTTAGGAATTCCGGTCTGAAATGACGTTTTACCGCATCTAGAACAGCCTTCTTAGCTTCCTCAAAGTCGATCGGTTTCTTTTCATTTACCACGGCATCCGTTTTCTTTGCCGCCAAGAATCCCAATTCCGGGGAATCCTTCTGTAACGCTTTAGCCCCCAAGTTACTTGTCATGATGATAACTGTATTTCTAAAATCTACTGTACGACCTTGACTATCTGTAAGTCGACCGTCATCAAGAACCTGTAACAAGATATTGAAAAAGTCCGCATGGGCTTTTTCTACTTCATCGAGCAGGATGACGCTATATGGTTTACGACGGACGGCATCAGTCAATTGACCGCCTTCTTCATATCCCACATATCCCGGAGGCGCACCGACTAAGCGCGATACGGTATGTTTTTCCATATATTCTGACATATCAAGTCGAATCATGGCTGATTCATCCCCGAATAACGATGCTGCCAAAGCCCTCGCCAATTCGGTTTTACCAACGCCCGTAGGACCTAAGAATAAGAAGGAACCGATAGGACGTTTCGGATCTTTAAGGCCCGCTCTCGCACGACGTACAGCCTTAGCTACAGCTGTAACCGCATCGTCCTGACCCACAACGCGTTTATGAAGTTCATCCTCCAAATGAAGTAAGGTTTGCGACTCTTCTTCCGCAATTTTTGAAACGGGAATACCCGTCCATTGTGCTACTACAACTGCAATATCTTCTTCTGTAACAACCAGTTTCTTGTCGCTCGTCTCTTTAGCTTCCGATTTCTTATCATCAATTTCCTTTGCGATGCGTTGTTCTTCATCGCGAAGCTTGGCAGCCTTTTCAAAATCCTGCGCCGTTACAGCCGCTTCTTTTTCCTTCTTTACATTGTTAAGCTGATCTTCCAAAACCTTGACATCAGGCGCCGCGGAGAATACCTTCATACGCACTTTGGATGCCGCTTCATCAACCACATCAATGGCTTTATCCGGTAAGAAACGGTCCGTAATATATCGACTTGATAATGTAACAGCCGCTTCCAAGGCTTCATCGGTAATCTTAGCCTTATGGAATGCTTCATAGCGATCCCGTAACCCCTTTAAGATTTCCAAAGCATCCTCTTCAGACGGTTCTCCCACCTGAACAGGTTGGAAACGACGTTCTAAAGCCGCATCCTTTTCAATATGTTTCTTATATTCATCGAGCGTTGTGGCACCGATAACCTGGAATTCACCACGCGCCAAGGCCGGTTTTAAAATATTCGCCGCATCCATAGCGCCTTCACTTGCACCGGCACCGACCAAGGTATGAATTTCATCGATGAAGACAATCATGTCATCATGTTTTTGGACCTCATCGATAGCCTTTTTCAACCGTTCTTCAAATTCACCTCGGTATTTTGCGCCTGCGAGCATGGCACTGATACTAAGAGAAATGATCCGTTTATTACGCAAAATTTCAGGCACATTACCATTCACGATACGTTGTGCCAACCCTTCAGCAATCGCCGTTTTACCTACGCCCGGTTCACCGATAAGGACAGGGTTATTTTTGGTTCTGCGACTAAGAATTTGAATGACACGTTGAATTTCTTTATCACGTCCGATAACAGGATCGATTTTACCTTGTTTTGCCGACTCATTAAGATCTGTGGCAAAATCGGCTAAATCACCAAGTTGACCATTACTATTAGATCCATCTTGACCACCCGGTTCACCGTTTTGTGAAGAACCGAGAATTTTGCGAATAGCATCAACCACATCATTGTTACGGATATTCATATCCCGCAGGATGGCGATACCTACACCGCCGCCATCGCTGAGTAAACCCAACAGAATATGTTCCGTCCCAACATAGTTATGATTCATGCGATTCGCCACTTCAATGGCAAGTTCCAACACATGTTTAACACGAGGTGTCATATATACGGAATTAGGCTCTTTATTTCCGCGTCCCACTTGTTCGACTACGTCTTCAAGTACATCCTCCGTCGTTACACCTAAATCGTTAAGTGCTTTTGCGGCAACACCGTTTTTCACCTTCGTAAGGCCTACGAGTATATGTTCTGTTCCCACATAATCGTGGCCTAATTCCAAGGCTGCTTCCTGAGCGAAGGAAAGAACCCGTTGTGCATCATCCGTAAAACGTTGCATCATAAATATCACCTCATCAATCATTTTTAATCTAACATTCTCTTTATAAATGTATCATCCCAAACTTAATGGAGATTTCTCATGCCTATTCGGCATACATCTATAGAAACGATAATGTTAACGATGAACATCATCGATATACAAATTATTCTGTATATTATATTATTCTGTACGTCATTTATATTATTTCCATACATTTTATTATTGTGAAAGTTTCTGTCTAATCACCTTAGCCCGATAACTATCACGTTCTAAATCACTTAATTCTTCACTGCCCGCATATTTACAGAGAAAATTGGGACGTGTAATCGCTACTAGTTCATTAAACGTATCATTCCCCCAATCAGGTAGAATACCTAAATCGACACCTAATTGAATATCGCTGAGCTTGGTTAAAGCCTCCTTACCGCTGACCCGTCGCGCATATTGCAGAACGCCATATGAACGCCATAGCACATCCTCTAAGGATTCTTTATCATTATGCATCAGCGCTTGACGGGATTTACGTTCTTCCGCAATGATCCCCTCCACAATTTTTAAAAGCTGTTCAATAGTGGATTCTTCACTAATCCCCATCGTACGTTGATTAGAAATCTGGTAGATATTACCTAATGCATCGGAACCTTCACCATAAAGGCCTCGTACGGAGTAGCCCAACTGAACGATACTTCGCACAAGACGCGTAATGCGTCCGGACATGGTTAACGCCGGTAAATGCAGCATAACGGAAGCCCGTAAGCCAGTCCCCACATTCGTAGGACATGCCGTCAAGTAACCGAAACGTTCATCAAACGCATAAGGATGTTTTGCCTCGATGGCTTTATCTATTTGCACAGCATGATCATAAGCCTGTTGTAAACTCAAGCCCGGAGCCATAGATTGAATCCGTAAGTGATCTTCCTCATTAACCATAATAACGATAGAAGCATCATCGGAAACTACTAAGCTACGATAGGGTAACTTTTCTTCTAAAGCGGGACTCATTAAATGCTTTTCAACCAGCACAGCTCGCTCATACTGACTCAACTGTTCAAGGCTGATATTGGAATATTGATGTCCATCGGCATCTTTTAAAGACTGTAACAAACCGCGTGAAATGGCATTAACCTTTTCTAAAGATACTTGGTCGTTGCGATTTGTAAATAATAAGCCGTCAAAATTTCTCGCAAGCCTAATCCGGCTGGATATAACGATATGATCCGACTCCTTAGAATCATGACGTAACCATTGACTTAACGGAGAGTCTAATATAGTATCTATCATAATGTCTTTCCTTATTCCTTATGTCCATCAATAATGTTTTCCAAATTTTTAATTTTATCCCGCAATACGGCTGCTTCTTCGAAGTTTTCCGCTTGCACTGCATTATCCAGTTGGTGACGCAATCGCTTAACTTCATGTTTAGCCTTGAATACATTTGTCCCCCGACTAGGCACGGATCCCTCATAATCGGAACTGCCCTGCAGACGTCGTAACAACGGTTCAATTTCATCACTAAACGTGTCATAACATTGCCCACAGCCGAATTTACCGACGTGATTAAATTCATCATATGTAATACCGCATTGAGGACAGCGCTTTGACTGATGTGATTTCAACAAATTGTCAGGATATACCATATTTTTAAAGAAATCATTCGTAAAGAAACTGTTATCCCACATATCATTCATAAACGAGCTATATGGAGATAATTTACCTTCCTGTTGTAACTCATTAGCACACGAACTGCATAAATGTTGTTCTGTTTTTTTATTATTTATGATATTTGTCATATGAACAGTAGCTTCATTTTTTTTACAATGATCGCATAACATAGAGCATCACTCCTTCCGCAATGCGTCCACCATGGTGGCGTACAATTGACGAATTGCTTCATTTCTATTTTCAATATCCACATGCTCAATCAATGTGGCAAAGGAATTGTGCATAATCTGCGCTTCTCGATTCGTAATCTTATTCACCTGAAGTAATTGAAACAAAGACTGATCTACATCGCGTATATCGATCAAGCGTTCCACTGTATTAGGACCTTCATAGATACGATATGTCGTTACGGCCGGCAACGAATCCGATTGATTCTGATTTAATTTTGTGATGCGTATGTAACCGCCTAAACCGCGTCTCGATTCGACATCGAAGCCTCGTTCATTGGAAAATCGGGTACTCAACACATAACTGATCTGGGATGGTGCGCAATTCAGTTCATCGGCCAACTCGTTTCGTTTTAAAATCAGCTTTTCTTGTTCCTGTCTCATTTTTTCCAATATAAATTTTTCTATTTTATCAGCTATCATACTCATTTATAACACCTCTTTGTCTTTTTGCTCTTTATGATATTTCTATTATATTTGACTATTTGACCTTTGTCAATAAAGGTCAGATATTTTTTGACCTTCTATATTAAATAGACTTATACAGAAATAATATGTATAATATATGAGACATATTTTGAAAGAAGGTGTACCATGGCAGAAGCATTAGGACAAGAACTATTAATTGATTTATATTCCTGTGATGAAGATGCAATCTCATCAGCAACCTCTGTACAGGAAAGCGTAGCCAGCGCATTTGATCTGGCGGATATAGATGTGGATGAAATCAGTTGTCAGGTTATGGATGAAGAAATTGCCCTTCTTTCTGTGGCACCTAATTTTCATTTTACCTTGCACATCTATCCTGCATTGGGCTATGTAGCCGTAGATTTATATTCATTTGAACAATCTCTGCCGCTCACGCTGATCATGAAGGCATTGCGCAAATCTTTCAGAGCGGAAAAGGTCAAGGCGACCAGTGTGCAACGCGGAGATTTCGGCAACGAACGAGATATGAAACCTCGTCGGAAAACCAAAATCACCACACTGGGCCGAGTATCACGCACGCGTATTCAATTAAAGCAAACCGGCGGAAAGCTAAAAAAACAAAGCGCTAAGATGATAAAAACCATCGCCAAGAAAAGCGGATTGCATAAATAAATATTGTTTCAATATACAAAAAGAGATTGCTACCCAAAAGGTAACAATCTCTTTTCTTTTTACTTATCTACGCACAAGCATCTCTTCCAGATCGAGAACTTGAGCGATTTCATCTACATCATCACAGAGATATTCCGCATCCGCTTCTTTCAGTTCCGTTTCCGTACCGTAACCGTAAGTGACACCGATAGAAATACAACCAAGTTCATTAGCTGCTTCAATATCGTATTTTCTATCACCTACCATGAACGCCAGTCGACGACCATTTGTATCTGTTAGCGGATTACCGCAAAGAGCAAGAGCCTTTTCGAGAATCTCTTTCTTATGCAATAAACCGGATTCGTAATCAGCACCGACAATCACATCAAAGTAAGGTGTTAATTCAAAATGATCTAATATCTCTTTTGCAAAATGTTCCGGTTTTGCCGTAGCCAGAACGATGGTATATTGTTCCGCCTGACATTTAGCAAGCAAATCTACAATATTGGGATACACCTTATTTTCAAACTTACCAATTGTACCATAGCGTTCACGAAACTTCTTATATGTTTCTTCAGCCTGCTCATAAGTTAGTCCACAATGTTCCTGAAAAGAATCTACCAACGGCGGTCCCAAAAACAGAAGTAATGTTTGCTCATCCGGGATCGGATAACCGAAATGGTTTAATGCGAATTTGACACTTGTTAGAATCCCTTCCTGAGAATCCGTCAATGTCCCATCTAAATCAAACAATATCGTCTTCTTCATATTATTTCTTCAGAGCCTCTTTTAATGTATGCCATGCAAGAACAGCACATTTAACGCGTGCCGGCATATTAGAAATATTTTGCAGTGCCATCGCATCTTCTAATTCTTCCAACTCATTTTCATCGGTCACTTCTTTTTTTATCATGCCCAAGAAAATTTCTACCAAACGTAATGCTTCCTTTACAGATTTACCTTTGATAATATCAATCATCATAGAGGCGGAGGCCTGACTGATTGCACATCCGGATCCCGTATAAGCCGCATCTTTAATGATGCCATCCTCTACATTGACCTGCAATGTTAAATCATCACCGCAACTTGGGTTATGCCCATGCTCGGATGTTGTAAATTCAGATAATTCACGTTTATTACGCTTATCCTGATTATGTTCCAAAATAAGTTCCGTATAGAGTTGATCCATTTCCATTGATCGCTTCTCCTAATCTTTAAAGCCCATGACTGAACGAACAGTCTTCAATACGTCAAGGAAGGCATCCAAATCTTCCTTACGCGTATACAAGTACATACTTAGCCGTGTAGATGCGGACACATTATAGAATGCGCCCAAAGGTTGTGCACAATGATGACCGGAACGTACGCAAATTCCCTTTGAATCCAGAATAGTTGCTACATCATGAGGATGCACATCATCCACTGTGAAAGCAATTACACCATGTTTTTCCTTAGGATTTTGGGAGCCGATTATATGAACATGCGGTAATTCCACAATCTTAGGTAAGATATAGGAAACTAATTCCTCTTCATAAGCCTCGATAGCATCCATTCCGAAGGATTCAAGATAATCAATGGCGGCATGAAGTGACACCGCGCCGTCCGCATTCGGTGTACCGGCTTCAAATTTATAAGGTAATTCGTTGAATGTCGTAGTCTGCTCTTTTACATACTCAATCATGTCCCCGCCCAAAAGGAATGGAGGCATCGCTTCTAACAGATCACGCTTGCCGTATAATACCCCAATGCCTTGAGAGGCACACATTTTATGTCCTGAGAATACAAAGAAATCGCAATCTAACTCTTGTACATCGATTTTCTTATGCGGTGTGGATTGTGCCCCGTCAAGGACGACAACAGCCCCGACCGAATGGGCCTTTTCCGTCAATTCTTTCACCGGAAACTCCATACCGAGCACATTACTTATATGCGCAAAAGCAACGATTTTAGTGGTTTCATCAATCTTATCGATTTCACCATCCTTTAAATGTCCGCTTTCATCAAGATACATATATTCCAATGTAGCCCCTGTTTGTTCGGCCACATATTGCCATGTCACAAGATTAGCATGATGCTCCGCAACGGTAATGATGATTTTATCACCTTTTTTTACATTATGAAGACCGTAACTGTGGGCAATCAAGTTCATCGATTCCGTACTGTTCCGGGTAAAAATGACCTCTTCCCGTTCACGGGCATTGATGAATTCCACCACTCGGTCACGAGCATTCTCATAAGCTTCGGACGCTTCGATGGCCAAGATATGAGAACCGCGATGAGGGTTACCGTTATGCTGTGTCATGTGTTCAACAATACGGTCCACTACAACTTGTGGAATTTGTGCGGTCGCACCGCTATCCAAATAGATGACGCGGTGCCCATTATGCTCTTTATGTAATATAGGAAAATCTTTATATGCTTCTGCAATAGGTCTCATAAAACGCCTCTTTAAATTTTATTACGTACAGCCGCTAATGCCGCTTCTTCAATCGCTTCATCACCAATACGATCTATAATCGGACGAATCATAGATTCTACGATGATATGCTTCGCTTCAGTTTCACTGAAGCCGCGACTCATAAGATAGAACAATTTATTATGGTCGATTTGACCTGCGCTCGCCGCATGATTACCAACTACATTATCTTCTTTACACAACAAAAGCGGCAAAGAAACCGATTTTACAGTTGGATCTAACAATAAGCACGTATCTTCTTCCGCACCTTCAGATGCAGTGGCTCCATTAAGGAAATCCAGTGTGCCGCGGAATGATTTTTTAGCATTACCGCTGAGAGCGCCTAAATTATGAATATCGCTGAAAGATTTCTTACCGCCATGGCTCATCACCATAGCAATATCAAATTTCTGCTCTTTATTACCAAGATAAGCGATATCGTGGACGATGTAAGATTCCTGGCCCACTAAATCATGATAGTAATTCAAGAAATTTTCACTGCCGCCGATTTCGATGTTGATATATTCCACATCGGCTCGGTCTTCTAATTTAGTATAGCGATGTTCGATATGTTGTACATGCTCAGGTAAAAGATTCACCTTTTTCACTACAACCTTAGCGGAGTCTTTTACATCGTATTCACTCAAGTAACTAACATTTGTCAACTCATGACCGGAACCGGTTACATAAAATTGAACTTCTAATTCAGCGCCGTTTTCGACGATAAACTGAAAGCGATTCGCCACGCGTTGGGATGCGTCGATACGGATGCCAACAATCTCTTTAGCATTTGCAGGAACATGAATAGCATACCCTTCCGCCTTATCAACTAATTCCTGTACCGCTTCTCTATTAGCACCTTCATAAGAACCATTCATCAACGGTATTCCTTTTGACAGTGGTGAAAGTATATTTTTATTCGCCTCTACAACAATCGACTGTACGGCTTTGTCTTCTCCCGCTAAAGATCCTACAGTATGATTGACACGCAACCATCTGAATGTCGGTCTAGGGAGTACATTAAATAGTAATTCGCTCATAATTCCTCCTTAACCGATAGAACCTTCTAATTCAAGATTGATTAGATTGTTCATTTCAACCGCATATTCAAGCGGTAATTCCTTAGAAATCGGTTCAACGAAACCTCGAACAAGCATTGCACGAGCTTCTTCTTCACTGATACCGCGAGTCATGAGATAGAAAATCGCCTCATCGGAAATACGACCGATCTTAGCTTCATGACCTAAATCCACATTATCATTTTCAACGATAATAGCCGGGATTGTATCCGATTGAGATTCAGCATCAAGCATTAACGATTCACAGGAAACAGTAGCCTTTGCATGTTCCGCCTTTGGCCCGATTTTCAAAAGGCCGCGATAAATTGCAGCGCCACCGGATTTGGAAATGGATTTAGAGTTTACATTACTTGTCGTATATGGTGCATTATGAACTACTTTACATCCTGTATCAAGGAATTGTCCTTCACCGGCAAATGTTACACCTGTAAATTCCGCATGAGCACCTTCACCGTTTAGAATACTCATCGGATACAGGCAGGATACCTTGGATCCGAAGGAACCGGAAACCCATTCAATTGTCCCGCCTTTGCCTACAACACAACGTTTCGTGTTGAGATTATACATATTTTTAGACCAGTTTTCAATTGTAGAATAACGCAATGTGGCATTATCCTTAACGAACAATTCCACTGCACCCGCATGAAGATTGGATACATCATATTTAGGAGCGGAACAACCTTCGATAAAGTGAAGCTTTGCCCCCTCCTCCACGATAATCATCGTATGCTCAAACTGACCTGCACCCGGCGCATTCAGACGGAAGTAGGACTGCAACGGAATATCTACCTGTACGCCAGCCGGAACGTATACGAAGGAACCGCCTGACCAAACGGCGCCATGAAGGGCCGCCCATTTATGGTCCGTAGGAGGAATCAAGGTCATCCAGTATTTTTTTACGATTTCTTCATGTTCATGAAGAGCCGTTTCAATATCGGTATATATAACCCCCTGTTTAACAAGGTCTTCTTGAATACTGTGGTATACAACCTCTGAGTCATACTGAGCACCTACGCCCGCAAGAGATGTTTTTTCCGCTTCCGGAATACCTAGGCGGTCAAATGTGCTTTTAATTTCTTCCGGAACTTCGTCCCAGTTCTCTTTCATATCAACTTTCGGCTTAACATAAGTATGAATATTTGCCATATCCAAGCCGGAAATATCCGGGATCCAGTTAGGAATCCCCATGCGATTATAGATGTCCAAAGACTTCAAACGAAACTCGAGCATCCATTCAGGTTCATTTTTATTGGCCCAAATTTCCCGGATAATATCTTCCGTCAAACCGGTATCCGAAATATAGGAATATTCAAAATCATTCTTTATATCGTAGACACCGCGGTCCATATCCGCCACTTGGGTTTTCTTTCTTTGTTCCATAGTGCCTCCTATGCTAATGATTTGTATGCGTCATAACCTTTTTCTTCGATTTCACGCACGAGAGAAGCATCCCCGGTTTTAACGATTTTACCGTTGATTAAAACATGAACAAAATCAGGTTTCAACTTTTGTAAAATTTGGTTATGATGCGTGATAATCAATACAGCATTATCTTCATTGTGAAAGCGCTGTACCCCTTCAGATACGACACGAACCGCATCTACGTCAAGGCCGGAATCGGTTTCATCAAGAATCGCCAATTTAGGATTCAAAATGGACATTTGAAGGATTTCATTCTTCTTGCGTTCACCGCCGGAAAACCCTTCGTTTACATAACGTTGTGCATAAGATGTATCAAAAGATAATTCATCCATCTTGGTTTTCAACTCTTTTTTAAACGCCAACGCCCGTACGTTTTCACCTGTAATTGTGGATTTAGCTGTACGGATAAAGTTTTCTACAGTAATCCCCGGAACGGAAATCGGATTCTGAAAGGACATAAAGATACCTGCTTTAGCACGATCATTTACGGCATCTTCCGTAATATTCTTACCGTCAAAAATGATAGAGCCTTCATCCACTGTATATGTAGGATTTCCCATAATGGCATTGGCCAAAGTGGATTTGCCTGCACCATTTGTCCCCATTACGACATGAATTTCACCCTTATTAATTGTTAAATTGATCCCCTTCAAGATCTGTTTTTCTTCGACAGATACCTTTAAGTCTTTTACCTGAAGTAATTCAGCCAAAATGTTCACTCCTTCTTATTATGTATATTGCCATTACAGGATATATACATCTATTTATGTAAAACATATATAATGACACATATAAAAAGGCGGTACGCACTAACGTGGATACCGCCGTATTTCTCGCCAACTTAGCAAGTGTGTGCATAACAATCTACACTCATTATACATTCTTATCTAAATGATAGCAAGATATTCCTACTAAAATATACTGGAATTAAAAGAATATCAAGTATTACATATATTGATACGTTTTTATTGGTATTCGTTCTCATCCTATTCGATTCTCAATATTAAATTATAACTTGGAAAAATCTAATGTACGGAATAAATCATCATATGTTTCGGCACGACGGATTTGCGTAACAGAACCATCTTTATGCAGGAGTAATTCAGCTGAGCGCAATTTACCATTATAGTTAAAACCCATCGAATGTCCATGAGCCCCCGTATCATGAATGATGATACGATCACCTATATCGATTTTAGGCAATTTCCGTTGAATAGCAAATTTATCATTATTTTCACACAAAGATCCTGTCACATCATATACATGATCCTTTGGTTCGTTTTCCTTACCCATGACTGTAATGTGATGATATGACCCGTATAATGCAGGTCGCATAAGATCGGCCATACAGGAATCAAGCCCGATATAATGACGATATATATCCTTCTTATGAATTGCTGTAGATACAAGGTATCCGAATGGACCTGTTACCATGCGTCCGCATTCATATGCCAAGGCGATGTCATTGAGACCATTGCCTTTAATAATCCTGTCATATGCATCATGAACACGTTGGCCTAACCGTTCAAAATCAACAGGTGTGTCCTCCGGTTTATACGCAACGCCTACACCGCCACCAAGATCGATAAACGCAACATCAATGCCAAGTTTGTCTTTGATGTCTACAGCTAGATTAAAGCAGATTTCCGCAGTACCTACAAGGCCGTCGATATCCAATTCATTGGACACAACCATCGTATGTAAACCGAAGTGTTTAACACCCTTCGCCTTTAATTGCTCATAGGCCTCAAATATTTGATCACGCGTCATACCGTATTTAGCTTCCTCGGGAAGACCGATAATTGTATTGCCACCTTCTTTCAAAGAGCCCGGATTATAACGTACACAAAATGTGTCGGGTAAAGACCCGTGATTCTTTTCAAGATATTCTATATGTGTAATATCATCTAAATTGATAATAGCCCCTAACTCCAATGCTTTTTTATATTCCACATATGGCGTATCGTTGGATGTGAACATGATATCATGACCCTTTATGCCCACCTTTTCACACAGCAATAACTCCGCCAACGAGGAACAATCCGCACCGACGCCCAAATCTTGCAGAAGTCGCATAATGTATGGATTCGGGGTAGCTTTTACGGCAAAATACTGTTTGAACCCCTTGTTCCAGGAAAATGCATTGATGAAGGATTTCATATTGTTAATAATACCTTCCTCATCATAGATGTGGAAAGGTGTCGGATAGTCAGCGATAATGGCTTCCAACTGTTCAGCTGTAAACGGAACTGTTTTCGTATTCATAATAACCTCTCTATAAAATAAAAGGCTCATTACAACGATGAGCCTTTATATCCCAATTACTATTTAAACAAAGCTTTATCTAAACTATAGCGACCTGCACCGGCAAAGAACAACATAATAGCGCCGAAGCCAAGTTGAGACGGATAATCCCAGCCAAAGAAACTGCCGTTCAGATTAATAATGGTAGCCGTTGCTAAAGTGCCTACAAGCAGAATAGCACCAATGCGTGTAAATAATCCTACCGCAATGAGAATACCGCCAATCATTTCAGCAAGTGCAGCCGCGGTTCCCAGCATTTCATAGCCGCCGGATACACCTAAAGGAGCCAACATGGCACCTACCTTGTATAATCCCTGAGAGCCGCTAAGCCATTTTAAATAGCCATGATAAAACATGGAAATCCCCAATGCTAGACGATAGATAAACAAACCAAAGTTAATATAATTAGGTTTACTTTTGAATATAAAGTTTAACACAGTAACACCTCTTTCTCTATTATATAGATAAATTTCAATATATTCAGTATATATTAAAATAATGTTACTTGTCAAACAAGACTCATATAAAATTCTATAGAATTATAACATACTAAACTTTCAAAATCAATTTCATCGATGTCAACTATTAACACAAGAATTTACAATCAAAATTATTCAACTAATACATAGAAAATCAAAAAAATACCCCTAATGAATATAAGAGTATAGGAATCTTAATTCATTAGAGGTATTGTAAGATTAACTAAAGAGTTTTAGCAGCTGATATTACATCATACCGCCCATACCACCCATAGGAGGCATTGCAGGTGCTGCAGCATTTTCATCTACCTTATCAGCAACAATAGTTTCTGTAGTCAAAACTAACGATGCGATAGATGCGGCATTTTGAAGTGCGGAACGTGTTACCTTCGCAGGATCGACGATACCTGATTTTACCATATCTACATATTCTTCAGTCAATGCATTAAAGCCGATACCAGCATCTGTATTTTTAACCTTTTCAACAACAACGGAGCCTTCAAGGCCTGCATTGTATGCGATTTGGCGAACAGGTTCCTCTACAGCACGTTTTACAAGGTTAATACCGGTCTGAACATCACCTGTCGCTTCCAATGTATTCAATGCAGGGATGATATCGATGAATGTAGTACCACCACCGGCTACGATACCTTCTTCAACAGCGGCACGTGTAGCATTCAATGCATCTTCGATGCGAAGTTTTTTATCTTTCATTTCAACTTCTGTAGCGGCACCTACTTCAATAACAGCCACACCGCCGGATAATTTAGCAAGACGTTCTTGCAATTTTTCACGGTCAAATTCGGAAGTCGTTTCTTCCAGTTGTGCACGGATTTGACTAACACGTTGAGCGATTGCATTCTTATCACCTACGCCATCGATAATCGTTGTTTCATCTTTACTGATGCGAACCTGACGGGCTGTACCAAGGTCTTCAAGCTCTACAGAGTCAAGTTTACGACCCATGTCTTCAGTGATTACAGTACCACCTGTTAAGATAGCGATATCTTCAAGCATAGCTTTACGACGGTCGCCAAAGCCAGGCGCCTTAACAGCTACCGCTTTAAATGTACCACGCAATCTGTTTACTACCAATGTAGCCAATGCTTCACCTTCTACATCTTCAGCGATGATAAGAAGTTCTTTACCTACTTTTACCACTTTTTCAAGTGTTGGTAACATATCCGCAATAGCGCCGATCTTACGGTCCGTAATCAAGATATACGGATTATCCATAACAGCTTCCATACGATCAGGATCGGTTACCATGTATGGAGAAATGTAGCCACGGTCAAATTGCATACCTTCTACTACATTTAATGCCGTTTGTAAACCTTTGGATTCTTCAACAGTAATAACGCCGTCGTTGCCGACTTTTTCCATTGCTTCCGCAATCAGACCGCCGATTTCTTCATCTGCCGCGGATACGCTTGCGACTTGAGCGATTTCCGCTTTTCCGGAAACTTTAATGGAACGTTTTTTGATTTCATCTACCAATGTTTTTACAGCGGTTTCAATACCTTTTTTCAAAATCATCGGATTAGCACCGGCTGCTACGTTACGCATACCTTCTTGAATCATAGCTTGAGCCAATACAGTGGCAGTCGTAGTACCGTCACCTGCTACATCATTAGTTTTGGTAGCAACTTCTTTTACCAGTTGAGCCCCCATATTTTCAAATGGATCCGGTAGCTCAATATCGCGGGCAATCGTTACACCGTCATTTGTAATTGTGGGAGAACCGAATTTTTTATCTAATACCACATTACGGCCTTTAGGTCCCAATGTAACTTTTACAGCATCCGCCAATTGATCAACGCCGCGGCCTAAAGCGCGACGAGCTTCTTCGTTAAACAAGATTTCTTTTGCCATATGTATTACCTCCTACATAATTGGACTATCCAATGCAACAGAAATATATATTTGTGAAAGCACTATATAAATACTCAAATATAATGTTTCTAATAAATATTTAACCTATTATAATATTGCTAGAATATCGCGTTCACTGATAATCAAGTGAGTAGCGCCATCGATTTCTAATTCGCTACCGGCATATTTCGCGAACATAACATGGTCGCCAACCTTAACTTCCGGAGCTACACGTTGACCATTATCACATAGTTTACCGGAACCTACAGCTACAACTTCACCTTCTTGAGGTTTTTCTTTTGCTGTATCAGGAAGAAAAATACCGCTCTTCGTTTTTTCCTCTTTTTCTACTAAACGAATAACAACACGATCAGCTAATGGTTTTAACATATGATGTCACTCCTTTTTAATCTCATTCACTTATTAGCACTCAAAGGCGTCGAGTGCTAATCACAAGTATTATTATAACCTAACTTAAAATAATTGCAAGACTTTTTTTTGATTTTTTGACTTTTTAGTTTTTCCCTGATTTATTAACTTGTTCAATGATGCATTGACAGGTTTTTACTATAGACATATGTTGCTTCATACTTAGACTTCGTATACGGCCATAGGCCTCTTCCTCTGAAATTTTATATAGTTCCATAAGAATTCCTGTCCCTCTCTGAATAAACTTGCGCTCCTCCAAGGATTGTTCCAATTGAACCATCTGCTCTCTTAAGTTTTCATCGGATTTAAAACGTCCTAACGCCATTTCCAAGGTAGGCATCAACTGGTCCTCCCGCAACGGTTTGATTAAATAACCATACACTCCCGATTCACGGGCTTTATCAATTAAATCCTGTTGGCTATAACTCGTGAGTAACACAACCGGTGCATAATGATGAAAACCGATCTGTCGGGCCGCCTCGATACCATCCAACTCAGGCATTTTTACATCCATTAAAATAATATCAGGATGATGATCTTTGCATAATTGAATCGCTTCTATTCCATTGGAGCCTTCCCCTACCACTTCATGGCCTTGAGACTCCAATATATCCCGTAAATCCATACGAATAAGGGATTCATCATCTACAATAGCTATGCGCATTTACTTCTCCTTTTTCATATGAATCGTAACAGTCACACCTTTTTGTGAATTCACTATGCGTAAAGATCCGTTTAATTCATGAATGACTAGATTATTAATAATTGTCAATCCTAATCGCTTATTAGATCCTATATCAAAATCTTCTGGTAATCCCCGACCGTCGTCACTGAAGGTCATGATGATTTCATCATCCGTTTCATCGACGGCTAAATGAATATTTCCGCTTTCACCGTCTAAACCATGTTCCAGACTATTTGTAATCAATTCATTAATAATGAGTGACACATAGCTGGCCACATATGAGGAAATTAATATATCCGCTCCGTCATAAGTAAAAGTTACCATTTGATTATGACGGGCCATACTGAGTCTTAATAATCGACACAACTCATCATATATGGAGCGTACCCCGATATAATCCTCATCATAATGTGACACTATATCATGAACTAATGCCATGCTTTCAATGCGATTGATCCCTTCCTGCAAAGCTTGTTTTACGTCCGGTAAATTCGACCGGCGGGCCTCCATACGCAAAAGCCCGGCTACCGTCTGCAGATTGTTTTTTACACGATGGTGAATTTCTTTTATGATAGAATTTTTTACGAGCAGCTCCTGCTGCTGTTTACTTTCACGGGTGCAATCATGGAGGACTAAAAAACACCTCGTTTCATTACGCCCCATGGCAATAGGAATCATATGCTGACGAATGACCATATCCTGATAGATCTCTTCACTGGTGTATACAGTCCTGTTCCCTAATACCTGCTGTATAGCGGAAATTTTTAAGGTCCCCCCGTAAATTGATGAACCGATGAGACGACGATTAAATCCCAATATATCGACCAGCTGTAAAGCGGCTTCATTGCCGTAAATAATTGTATTAGTATGATCAAATATAATAAGTCCGTCCAGATACGATATAGGTTCATAGGACTGTATCTGTTCATCTGTCGCAGTCAACATGAGCCGATGCATCGTATCCGATAAGATATACTCCCGTTCAAATTGATCAGGTTGAACGGAGGTAGATAAAGTAAATGAAATACCTCCGATGATTCGCCCCCCATTATCGGCAATGGGAAAAACATGTTCCCGGCTGGTTTCAACGGCTCCACATTGAGGGCTTCCCTTAGCAAACATATTCCGCCATAAATAAGAACTCTTTGTCCGACGCGTCACGATCTCCGTATCATTACGCATGATACAGAGCATATTAATACCGTCCTTATCGCTGTCCTCATAAGAGGATCTTAAAAGTGGCGTAAAAAGCTGTATCCTTTGACGGGTTACAGATTCGCCAAAGGATATAAGTGTGCTGATATGCTTAAGTAATGCTGTTTGTGATGGTCCCAATGGGGTTTCATTCAAAATATCCTGACCGATATCCACAATTAATCCTCTTTCCAAGACACATAACCGATTTCAACACTCGGTTTCGCATTTAATGTAAGATCGCTAAATTTTCCGGCCTTAGCCATGTAATAGGCTCTACATCCAATCATAGCCGCATTATCCGTAGATAAAATCTTGTGAGGTTTATAATAGGTGAACCCTTCCTCGTGACACATATTCTCTAATGCGCTTTGCAAACCTTTATTTGCGGATACTCCGCCGGCAATAGTGATACGAGTTTCCCCCAATGTATGCGCCGCATCCTTCGTCTTTTCCACCAGTACATCAACGATGGCTTTTTGAAAGGATGCCGCCACATCCGCTTGATTAACAGGTTCATCTTTCTGCTGTTTACTGTTAAGATAATTGAGGACCGCAGACTTTAAACCGCTAAAACTGAATTCAAAATTTCCGGGTTCGCTCAACGCCTTCGGAAACTCAATAGCATTTTCATCGCCTGTAGCAGCAAGGGCATCAATATGAGGTCCTCCCGGATAAGGAAAGCCCATCACGCGAGCAATTTTATCAAACGCCTCGCCCGCTGCATCATCTCGAGTCTGTCCTAAAATATGAAATTCTTCATACCCTTTCACATGAACAAGCATCGTATGTCCACCGGATACGACAAGACTTAAAAATGGTGGTTCTAGATCAGGATTCGCCAAAAAATTAGCAAAAATATGCCCTTCCATATGATGCACCGGCACCAAGGGAATGCCTGTTGCAAAGGATAATCCCTTTGCCGCTGCAACACCGACCAGCAAAGCTCCCACTAATCCGGGACCGTATGTCACACCGATATGATCAATATCTTTCAATGTAACCTGTGCATCTTTCAATGCCTGATCGATAACGGGGATTACCTGTTCGATATGATGGCGGGAAGCAATTTCAGGTACAACGCCGCCAAATTTTCTATGTATTGGAATTTGACTGGATATAACGTTTGATAAAACGGTGCGACCATCCTTAAGGACTGCCGCCGATGTTTCATCACAGCTGCTTTCCAATGCTAATGTATATATACTCATTCTATTTCCTTTGTAACGAGAGACATGATATATGCATCTTCCTTAGGTTCCGAATAATAGTCTTTACGTATCCCCTTTACGGTAAATCCTAAATTTCTATACATGGCCAAGGCCGATAAATTTGAAATTCGAACCTCCAGAAAGATTTCCTGCATTCCTCGCTGAACACATGCATCAATTAAACACGCCATCAATTGAGTACCGTAGCCCTTGCACCGAACTTCGGGAATAATGGCGATATTCGTAATCTGTCCTTCATCGTGAACAAGCCAAACACCACCATATCCGATAATTCTGTCATTTTCAGACAGCACCATATACAGCTTATTCGATGTATTTTCTAACTCAGACGCAACAGACTCTAAGCTCCATGAAACAGAAAAGGATACTTGTTCAATTTCATAGATAACCTGTGCATCTTCTATGGTAGCCATTCGAATATCCATCATTCTGCTCCTGCCGCTTCCGTCACGATAACAGAAAGGTTTTGAGATAGCATATCCGGGTTATCCTTATGGCGTTCCTCCCATAAAACCTCGGCTTCGGAGCGACGGATATAATAAGGAACCATATCCATCGGATCCGATATAAAATTCTTATCCACCAATTCTTTTCCGGACAGCAATAAGGAGCTCGCCTTTGGAATTCTTCTCATTATATCGGCAATCATGCAATTTGTATCACTTTCATCTAACAGTTTTTCGATACGTTTGATACCGTCTCCGATGAAAATAACCTTCTCCTTAGAATCTCTAAAGCAATTAATCAAATTAACCGCCTCAACGACAAAAGGATCCTCGGTGCGAAGTAAACGATTTGCCTCATAGTGATATAAGGCTGCATAGACATGTTTTTTTTGAGCGTCCACAACAGTACAGATTGTATAATGCGTATACGGAATATTACGAGCCAGACTATCCATAGTCATAACGCCATACAAAGGAATCTGTAAGGCATAAGCCATCGCCTTCGCCGTTCCCATACCGATTCGCAGCCCTGTAAAAGATCCGGGGCCGATACTGACCATTATTCCTTTCAACATATCTTTTGTCACCTGTGTCGATTGTAAAAGCATATCGATATGCGGCACCAACTGTTCGGAATGAGTCAATCCGGCTTGTACGGTTAGTTCACCTACAAGGCGTTCTTCATCCATTAATGCAACACTTGAAACAAGAGAGCTCGTTTCAATTCCCAACCACATAATGGCCTCCTATCTCCAACAAATCATCCACTTCAAGATGATCGCTATCAAGTATAATCGAGCGACTCATATCATCGATGGTCTTTAAATTAATCCACAAAGTTTCATCCGGTAATTCATCACGAAACTTGTCCGCCCATTCTACAATAGAGATCTGCTCCTCTGTATATTCATAAAATCCGATGTTTTCAAGTTCACTTACATCGTCTAAACGATACACATCAAAATGATATAAGGGACCGGACTCTGCGGTATATGTATTCATAATTGCAAAGGTAGGACTTGTAATCTCTTCCGTTACACCGAATCCCTGAGCAATCCCTTGCGCCAGATGAGTCTTGCCTGTCCCCAGATCGCCGACGAGTGCTACGCATAACGAATCTCTTTTTTTTCTTAACCATTTCCCCAAGTTTTTACCAAAATCCTGTGTATCTTCTACCGAATGAGTTTCTAATCGAACCCGAGCTTTATGATTCATGAAAATGATTATATCCTTTCGCTTCAATAGTTTTAACCGTTTTATCCGGCGTTACCATCTGTACAACGGTCGGTCCCGACAACACTTCACCAATTAATGAAATACCGTCCATATCCTGTAGTTGAGGAACTAAAGATTTCGGTGCAGTAAAGACAAGCTGAAAATCTTCCCCTCCATACAGTGCATAATCTACGGGATTAGTCTGTAGATGTTCAGCTAAAGCATATGTTTCCGCATGTAAGGGAATCGCCTTTTCCTCAATAACAATAGATACCGAGCTGGCCGATGCAATTTCATTAAGCTCACTGGCAAGACCATCACTGATATCATTCATACTGTGAACCCCAAGGTCTCGTAATCTCTGTCCCAAGAAAACCTGTGGTTCCGGCCGTTGATGCCCGATCTTGGTCATAGTATATCCATCCAGTGAATACATAAGTGCACTCAATCCGGTGGCGGCATATCCTAAATAATTGGTCACGCCCACCACATCGCTGATTTGAGCTCCGCTACGTAATACGGCACATCCTTGCGGTACTTCACCGATGATGGTTACTGTCCAAACCATAGGTCCTTCGATACGTACTGTATCACCACCTAATATATTAACGCCATACTTCTTACATTGATCTTTAATACCTCTATAGATTTCAGCCAATATATCCGTATCTATATAATCCGGTGCAGCTACAGACAAAACCACTTGCTTAGGCGTTCCCCCCATTGCAGCAATATCACTTAAATTAGCTGACATGAGGCGATATCCCACATCATAGGGCATCATATAATGAAAGCTGAAATGAACTCCTTCCACCATTGTATCCGTACTGATTAACTGATCCACATGCTCAGAAGTATTGTAAATGGCACAATCATCACCAATACCTTGAATTACCGTATCCGGATTATAAACGGTATCACTCTGAATATGACGTATGAAATTAAATTCTCCTACCTGTTTTAATTGCATCCCATCACCTAATTTCCGATTATTGTACTCTTTGTATTGTAACATATAATAAAGTCAACAAAAATAGCAGGCAGTCGATATATTATCGACTGCCTGCTATTTTGTGCTGATTCCTATTATTTCTTAATAAGATCATTCATTCGTTTTATCGGTTCACTTGTATCAAAACCGCCTATTGTATCCACCTTTTTCCCGTCGGACACAAAGAGAACACCGTTAATATTATCAAATGACGTCAACGTATTAACAATCGCCGCCATTTGTAATTTAACTGTTAAATCTCCACCTTTGGCTGCAACAAAGGCTTTATTGACCTCAACAGAAGCAATACCGTTCTTAACCGTAACAGAATTGATTTCCACATCCTTGGAGAATACCGGATACTGTTGCGCTCGGTCGGCTTCCAACATTGCAAGTAATGCTGCTTTTGGAGTTACCTTATTAGCTTCCATATCAACAGTTTTCTGTTTAACACCGGAGCCATCTTCCGTAGGAACAAAGAATACCATTTTTACCTTCTCATTCGATGTTTTTGTTGTTTCTGCATCCTTATTTATCTTTGACTCCTGTACAGGTTCACTTTTACCTGGAGTCGGTGATTGTTCCGGTCCACAGCCTGCAGCAAAAGCGAGAATGCCAATACAGAGGATCGATAAAACTTGCTTACGTAACTTCATCCATTAACCTCCAAAGTAGCTCGCAATACCATTGGCAATGCGTTTTGCAAAATCCTCTTGTGTTTGTGGCGATTGTAATGCCTTTTCTTCATTAGGATTTGAAATGAAACCGAGTTCAACAAGAATTGCAGGCATATTAGAATGTCTCAATACATATAAATTGCCTTCTTGACTACCGCGGTCTCCGCCAAAACCAGGAGTATTAGCAATTTGAGATTGTACCTTTTGAGCCAATCGCAAATCATTACCAGTCTTGCTATAGTAGTATGTAGCAATACCACCAACACTTGGATTATTAAACGAATTGATATGAACACTAACCAATGCATCGGAATTATTAGCATTCGCAACATTAACACGAGCACCCAATTCATCAACACCACTCGCATTAGGACCATATACATCCACATCGGATGTACGAGTCATAACAACCTTGGCACCACGAGATTCCAAAGCGGCTTTCAAATATTTGGAAACCGGCAATGTGATATTCTTCTCTTGTACCCCATGAGGACCGATAGCACCCGGATCACTACCACCATGACCTGGATCGATAGTAATAGTTTTACCGGAAAGACCTCCCGATGTAGAGTACTTACCGGAACCACCAGGCAGATTCTTTGCCGGATGTGCGGAAGGTGACGGTTTCTTGCCATAATAAACAGGCTTAGATACGGCCCCTTTCTTTTGTACATCTACAACGATGCGATACGGCTTTTTATTAACCGTATCTTTTTTCAAGGAAAAGACTTTTACATCACCAGTATCAAGGGCAGAAGGTGTTGTAATCGTTACGGTTACATCTTTACCCACTTGAGAAAATTGAGCTGAATTAGCAATACTGGAATCCATCGTTATATTCCGTTTCGCTGTTTTCAACTTGGTATTTTTCAAGGTAACCGTCGTCGTTTTCCCATCCTTGCTAATCGATGCGGCTGCTTTTACAGGCGTGGATAAATCCATAACTATACGTACGTATGGTGCTGGTGCATCCGTTCTTGTCACCCATCGAGCATCCTCAAGATTAGCCGCCTTTGCCTGAGTCAATAACAGGGGTATAACCATTAAGACTGCAAGGCAAATAAAAAATAGTTTACGCAATACATTCACTCCAATCTAACTGACATACATTGTGTCCAAACCATAGAGATGAGCCGACGAAAGCTTTGTCTATCAAAGTCTCATCGTTCCAATCTATCGATAAACTAATATTAGATTATAAATAGATTATTTCATACAAAGATGAAGACTAGTATATTGATTATACATAGAACCCTTATGTAAAACACATCATAAGAATTATATTCTACAAATCAAAATCAATCCTACCTCTCTGTAGTAATTTGCCATTCATTCCCATCCGTACTAATGTGAATACGTCCCATCGTATCCGTACGGTAAATAGCAATATTGTTTTCCTGCAAACGACGCAATGTCACATCGTGAGGATGACCATACTTATTATACATGCCATTTGAGATTAATGCACTCTCCGGCTTGATAGATTTCAAAAAATCTTCCGAACTGCTCGTGCGAGATCCGTGATGTCCTACCTTCAAAATACGTGCAAAGAGCTTGGAATTCAGTTCTTTCACCAATTTTTTCTCTTCTTGTATTTCTGCATCGCCCGTAAAGAGCATTGAAAATTTGCCGAAAATCAATTTTCCTACAATCGAATTATTATTAAGATCCGGCTCTCCTTTTTTATCGGTAAGCGTTTCATTCCACGGCGCATAAACTACAAAGACAGCCCCATGTCCAAAATCCACCACATCACCATTTTTTAAAGTCGAACGTTGAATCTTATTTTTTTCAATCCATCGTTCATAAGTTTTATACATATTGTTATCTACGGTGATACCGTCATCATAAACATGCTCAATAGGCATTGCTTTCGTAATTGCCAAGAATCCGCCCATATGATCTGCATGGGGATGGGTAATAATTACATTTTTAAGCTTCGTAACCCCCATTGATTTCAGTTGAGCCACGATATTCTCACGATGTTCTATATCACCTGTATCAATCATACTGTACTCATCACCTATTTTAAGCAAAATGGCATCACCTTGACCGATATCGAGCATATATATATCAAGATGCCCCTCAGGTGTCGTCGTTTTCGTATCGATTGAATATTCCTTAGATGATGTTATTACAGTATTGGTTGCCGCATTGGCGACATCTGTCGACTTGCATCCGGCAATGGCAAGAACCGGAATACATAAAAGCAATAGAAAGGTTAATAAGCGTTGTATTTTATATGTCATTTCCGTTCTCCCAACAATTCACCAATAACCTGTCCGATATGGAGACTTACGTCACTCGGCGTATATCCCCAAGGCTTGTTATCAGATAAGAGATCGGCACTACGGCTATGTACATAAACGCCTAATACAGCACTATCCTGCAATGAATACCCCTGACTGATAAAAGCGGAAATAATCCCTGTTAATACATCTCCCATACCGCCTGTTCCCATTCCGGAATTTCCAATAGTATTGATATATACAGTTCCATCCGGTAAAGCCACCAAAGATGGTATACCTTTCAACACAAGAACAACATTATGAGCCATTGCAAAAGCTCGAGCCACTATTACGTAATTATGTTCAATCCACTTTACAGGCATATCGATAAGGCGACTGAATTCCCCCAAATGAGGCGTCATCACACATAATGGTATTGATTTTGACACAGAGTATAACTCATTAAAATCGCCTGACATCAAGGCATCTGTATTTACAATACCTATATGCCCCATTGCATATAATGCATCTGCATCAAACACCAAAGGGTTATCACACGTAGTAAGTACAGATTGAACCAGTGTTTTTACCTCATCGGTACGTCCCAAACCCGGGCCGATGGCAACAACATTACGTTGATGACATAAATCACTCATATCATCCGTTATAGAGGTAACCATAACTTCAGGAATAATGCGGTCTTGCACAATTTTCTGTATCTTTTCAGGTACAGCCAATGTAGTCTTACCTGCGCCGCTATGAACAGCAGCTTCACCGGCCAATATAGGAGCCCCGACCATATCCTGTGAGCCGCCGATAATGAGCAAATTACCATTTACACCTTTATGAGCCGTATCGGACCGATACTCTATTAATAGCTCAGCTAATTCGTTATCAATGGTAAATGTTTTATATCTATCCTCTATCATCTGCTGCCAAGGAACTCCTAGAGGAGCAACAATACAAACTCCTCCGACATTTTTTCCCGGATAAAGCAATAGCCCCTGCTTCATTGCACCGAAGGTAACCGTATAATCACAGGCTAAAGTGCCTTCAGAAATCTGGCCCGTCGTCGCATCCAAGCCGGCAGGTACATCAATAGCCCATACATCAAATCCATATTGAGTTCTCATGATATCAATATCATGCAAAATCTCTATTGTCGAACTTCGTAATACACCTTCCAGTCCGGTACCTACCAAGCCCTCCACAACAACGACGGCCTGACTCCAATCATTAAAATCATCGTATACCTCCACGCTGCATCCCATAACCTTACATCGTTTTAACTGACTCTGAAAGAGAGTACTTCCCTTATCAGGATTCCCACAAAGCACAACGCGTACAGGTACACCTTGTTCCATAAGATGACGTGCCGCAACCAGTCCATCCGCACCATTATTACCGCAACCGCAAAGGAATAACACAAAACGCCCCTGCATGTTGTTTTCATCCAGCTGAAGCAAATTATAATTTCCCCACAAGGCATCTACGAGACCTCTGCCGGCATTTTCCATTAATAGCTCTAAAGGAATATCAAAAGCGGTAGGAACAATGTGATCAATATATTGTGCATCTTCTCGCGTCAATATGTGCATGCTAATCTCCTTCAAAAATAACCGTACTCATCGCATATGATTGGCAATGACTGATAGATACGAGAATATTCTTGTATCCTGTCTCATCATATATTTCCTTAAATACATCTTGTAAACGAATGAAAGGTGCCCCTAAATTATCATGGGCTATTTCTATATCTAACCAGGAACCTTTGCGCAATCCGGTTCCTAAGGCCTTCAGAAAAGCCTCTTTTGCCGCATATATGCCCGCATAAGATTCATATTTTCCTTTATTACGACTTTCACAATATGCTATTTCAGCCTCCGTAAATAGACGTTCAAGAAACCGGTCAGATTTATTAATCGCATCGGTAATACGTTTAATTTCAATAATATCATTACCTAGCCTCATATATGCCTCCTATATACACTAATAATTTCATTATACACGTATAATAGAAGAAAAAAAAATTCCGACCCCATTGGTACAACAGGATCGAAATTTATATGGTGTCAGATCATCTTATATTCATAATACCTATAATATATCTGACCCGTTCATTATAACAAAGTTAATTCTATGAGGCAATCATAAAATATAAAATAAATTCATAGCAATATGTAAATCTATATATTACTAATTATTATATACTAGATAATCGATTATCAACATATTCAAATATAGCAATAGATTATGCCCGTGTATCAAACGGTAATTTAGGAACTCCGTAAATCTGCACCTTTCCCTTATAATTTACGGCTACATACATGATCCCCTTCCGATAATCCATATCTTCAACCTCCATACCGCTGGTATATGGCATAATACTTTGAACATCACCACCTTTATTTACAAAAACAAATGACGACAAAGTTGTAAAGATGGTACTGCCATTATGGGCATAAGCCCCATTATTATTTAGATTGCTATGTTGGGCATTGATTCTAGCAGAACGTAATCGTTTAAACCGTGCATCATAATAATTAATAGTTCGATATGTATTGGTTAAAGGTAAAATGGATACAAATTGATTCAATTCGGTATCATAAGCCAGATTAAAAACTTTATCGCTCAGTTTAATCGGACTTTCCACCTGTAATGTATCCGCATTGATGGGCGTCACCATATAACCATTAACTATCGCATTGGTGGTATAGAGCTTATTCGTCTTCGGATTATAGGTCAATGTATTCATGTGTCCTAAATTATTTTTATCTTTATATTCATAACGATTTACAACGTTAAAATTGCTAGGATCCAGTTCATAAATAATCTGTTTTGTACTCTCTTCATTAATACATGCTAACACGAATACATCTTTCTTCGAATTATAACAAAACCCCTGACATTGATTAACGCCTTCGTTTAAAGGTACTGTTGCTAATAACTTTAACGACATAGGTGTTTGAACCTCTAATACACGACGCTCCACAGTCGGCATCATTATTAACGTATTAATATAATCTAAAATTGCCTGATCCATAAATACTCCTTATTAAATTCAAAATAACGCATTTAACATAAAAACTAATAAAAACTAATAAATTCAATGAAATATATAAGAATTTAATATATAAAAATAGACGGCAAGACATAAAGCCTTACCGCCTAAGTTTGGTGCCGGAGGTGGGACTTGAACCCACACGGTGTTACCCGCTTGATTTTGAGTCAAGTGCGTCTGCCATTCCGCCACTCCGGCATTTCGGAACATTTGTAATTATACCTAAACGCCCAATTGATGTCAATATATTTTTATTTTTTATATAAAATTTTTTGAACAGCTTCCATATCCGAATCGGATTGTTGTTTCCATGTCAAAGCTACAGCAGTGATATAACCCTTTCGAGCATATTCCACATCAGTCGGAACAGCCTCCGCACCATAATCCAGTTCACCGGCTAACCAATAATAATCCTGACCTCTCGAATTAATACGTGCATCAATGATATTACTATATGTTTGTAAGCCTTGACTCACTATTTTAAAATGATCCCAATCACATAGACCTCTTAGTGGAAAATTCACATTCAACAATCCCGTAAACTGACCGGATACATAGATTTTTTCTATCAAATCATGAATAAATGGATGCATCTCTTCCGCTCTTTCCGGGGAGTAACGCTCCACGGATAATGCCAATCCGGGAATACCGTAAAAACAACTTTCCATAGCCGCGGATACTGTTCCTGAATACAGCACATCGGAACCTAAATTGAAGCCATGATTAATACCTGAGACAACTAAATCAGGTATATCATCCGTTAATAAATAACTCAAACCGAATTTCATACAATCCGACGGAGTCCCTGTTAGTGCATAGAGGCGAGGATTTTCATCCTCGCCATTATATGCATCTAACTTTAAAGGATTTTCCGTAGTCAATGCATGTGACTTGGCACTTTGCTCCATAGCGGGTGCCACGACGGTAATACGATAAAACTGTCCTAAATAATCAGCCAAGTTACGTAAGCCATCGGCTAATATACCGTCATCATTACACATTAAAATATGCATATCTACTCCTGAAAAGTCTATTTACTGCACTTTTTATTCATATCGCCCATACGAGTCAATTTGACATCATATAAGCCTACCGCACGTGTATGCTGCGTGTGAGACCACACCTTATTATGCCGTCTGAAGAAGCCCAAAATATTAACGGGAATCCACGAATATACAAATAAAGGATATAACAAATAATAGAACCAGATCTTAGGCGGCACCTTAATTTTTAACAATACTACAAGCGGGAACAGGTATTGTCCTACACCGATGATTGTCCATACAGACATCGGCAAAATCTGATACAGAATATTGGTATAAATAGGTATATACGCATTAATATAAGATAACACTAAATATATAGTAGTCACCAATAAGAAATACGGTTGGCTCACCTGGAATATACCGTCCAAAATCATAAGATTTCCCGTTTTAATGCCTATAGCAAACAGTTTTGGTATATACCGCCCTGCACAATCAAACTGGCCTTGTGCCCATCGTAAACGCTGCCGGCAAGATGCCATCATGGTCGTCACCTTTTCATCATAAACAATAGCATCATGAGCCCAACAGGTACGAACACCATGAGTCAATAATTTCATGGAAAACTCCATATCTTCCGTCAAACTGTTGCAATCCCACCCGTATTCTCTGATAACAGACGTACGAATACACATGCCGGTTCCACCTAAAGCAGTAGATAAGCCAACCCGATATTTTGCCAGATGCCACATATGATTAACCATCCAGAAGGCAATCGAAAATGTTCCTGCCACCCATGAATCTGTAGGATTCTTAGAGTTAAGATATCCTTGAATAACGGACTCGCCCTTCTCTAAATGATCATTCATTTCTAACATAAATTGAGGATGTACTAAATTATCGGCATCAAAAACAAGAAATGCATCATAATGGGTATCCATTTTCTCAACGCGGTCAAACATCCATCCCATGGCATACCCTTTGCCGACTTCATCTCTGTTGACGCGCACATGCACATTGGCACCTGCAGCTTCCGCAACCTCTGCAGTCTTATCGGTACAGTTATCAGCTACAACAAAAATATCATATAGTTCATCAGGATAATCCAAGCTGCGTAAATTTTTTACCAGCTCTCCCACTACAGCTTCCTCATTATGTGCACATACCACAATGGCAAAAGAATTCTTCGGTGTGTAATTTTTATGTACCCGTGACCGCCACATACCAATAACGGCTAGTACAAAATAATAAATCGTATAAATCACGATTATTACCTGCATAGGAATCAATAATAGATCCAGTAGGTAATTCATACTAATATCCTCCACACACCTATTTACGCACTATATTTATGGCCGAGTTACAAAGCCCAAACAACACATACCCGGCAAAAATCATAACAGCCCATGTATGCCAGTCATACACGAGACATGCTACTACAAAAGCCAATGTAACGGCAATTGCGATGTAGTTAATGCGCACCGCACTATGACCTTTAAAATCAGGATATTTTACTTCGCTAACCATGAGAATCCCCACACAAATCATGGCTACCGCAAGTACAAGCTGAGGAACCGACACACCACACAATACATACGTTGCCGCTAAACAGCCGGCCGCAGGAATCGGTAACCCCTCAAAATATCCATGAACTTCATCAGTTTTAATGTTAAAACGAGCTAAGCGAAAGGCCCCTAAAACGGCAAATACCAAAAGTGGTATATACGCTACCCAACCTAAACCGAATAACTCCTTCGTATATAACATATAGGCAGGAGCCACACCAAATCCGACCACATCGGATAAAGAATCCAACTCGCGTCCCATAGGGCCCGCTACGCCCAATGCACGTGCCACACGACCATCAAGGCCATCTGCGACCAAAGAAAGCAAAATACATATAGCTGCCGCAAAAGAATCTCCTGTAGCAGAGAAAGTGATACTGATAACACCAAATACTAAATTAGCAGCGGTGAATAGATTAGGAATAACAGACTTATTCACGACGCAACCTCCCTATAACGGTATCTCCACCCGTAATATGTTGACCTTTTTCCACGAACAACTCTACATCCTTGTCCATGTACAGCTCCGTACAAGAACCGAATTTTATCATTCCGTACAATTGTCCTCGCTCAAGCATACTGTCAAGATCTGTCCAAGATACGATGCGTCGAGCTAAAAGCCCTGCAATTTGTGTTACCAACACAGCAGTACGATCATTTTCGATACAAATTGTATGTCGTTCATTTTCAAAACCTACATCTTCTTTAAAGGCAGGCAAAAAACTTCCCATCGTGTAATGACGATATGTAATCTTTCCTCCGATAGGTGCTCTATTGGCATGTACATCAAATACGGATAAGAATATGGTAACTTTCTTACATTCCCGATGTAGATATATATCTTCATAAACATCTGAAATATCCATGATTTTACCATCCGCAGGGGATAGAATTAAATCCGGATCTTGAGGGATAACGCGTTTTGGATTTCTAAAAAAATTAATAAAGAATAAAGCCAAGATAAAAGGAATAATAGCAATAATATAATATCCAAAAAACGCCAATACCGCTGAAAGAACGAGCATAGCACCAATCAGCGGGAACCCTTCTTTTATAATTGGTCCTGTAGGCACAATTCAACACTCCTCTATTTATTTCTAATAACCGTCCACATAAACTTAGGAATAGCCAACATTCGGCCGATCCGTTTAGGTTCTAAATATAGGCGATACAACCATTCAAGTCGATTTTGCTGCATCCAATGTGGAGCCCGAGGAATATTACCGGCCAGAACATCAAATGATCCACCAATACCGATGGCAACCACACCATCGAGATGACTCAAATTTTCTGAAATCCATTGTTCCTGTTTTGGAACACCTAAAGCAACAAATACAAGCTTGGCTTTGGAATCACCAATGGCTTTTATGATTTTCTGTTCTTCTATGCTATCGAAAAATCCATCATGAATTCCGACAATATTCAAAGGGCCGACTTCAGCAGATAAATTATCAATTGCTCGCTGAGCAACACCTGGTGCCGCCCCTAAGCAGTATACAGGAATTTGGTGAGTCGCCGCAACCTTAAATAATTCCTTCGTTACATCCACACCGGTCACACGCTCCGGTACATGTTCACCGTTACGCTCTGCAGCCCATAAAATGCCAGCCCCATCCGGTACGACAAGACTAGCATTATTCAATATGGTATGCAATGTAGGATTTTCATTTGCCAACATAACCATTTCTGCATTAGCCGTTGCCACTAAATGTAGCCCCGGCGCCGCAGTTAGTTGTAAAATACGTTGAATCGCCTCATTCATTGTTAAACAATCAATAGGCACAGACAAAACAGAAATACGTTTACTCAATGTAATACTCCATTATAGACCACTATAATTTGGTGCTTCCACGGTAATACTTACATCATGCGGATGACTTTCTTTCAATCCCGCCGCTGTAATTTGAATAAATTGAGTATTCTCAATCATCTCTCGGATGTTATGACATCCGCAGTATCCCATGCTCGCACGCAAACCACCAACCATTTGGAAAATTGTATCGGTCAACATACCTTTATAAGGTACGCGACCTTCTATTCCTTCAGGGACCAATTTCTTAGCCTCTGTTTGGAAATAACGATCTTTACTGCCAAGTTTCATGGCACCCAAACTGCCCATACCACGATACACCTTATAGGATCGCCCTTGATAAATCACTGTTTCACCGGGACTTTCATCAGTGCCGGCCAAGATATTCCCCATCATGACCACATTAGCACCGGCTGCAATAGCCTTTGCAATGTCACCTGAATACTTGATCCCTCCGTCAGCAATAATAGGAATACCATAACGGCGACCGACTTGTGCCGATTCATATACAGCTGTAATCTGAGGTACCCCTATACCGGCAATAACGCGCGTAGTGCAAATGGAACCGGGTCCGATTCCAACCTTAACAGCATCAGCGCCGGCTTCTATGAGAGCTTCCGTCCCTGCCGCTGTCGCCACATTGCCGGCAATAACTGGAATATGAGGATATGCCTGTTTAATTTCCTTAAGTGTACGAAGTACGCCTGCAGAATGACCATGAGCCGTATCGACGATAATTACATCCGCCTTAGCAGACACCAATGCATCCAAACGGTCGTACAGATCCTTGGATACACCTACGGCAGCACCGACCAACAAACGACCGTTGCTATCCTTTGCTGCATTCGGATATTTTGTGGCTTTCTCAATATCTTTAATAGTAATTAAACCTTTTAAATTACCCTCTTTATCTACAAGGGGCAGTTTTTCGATACGGTGTTCACTTAAAATAGATTTTGCCGCCTCCAGAGATGTCCCTTCCGGCGCAGTTACAAGCCCTTCCCGTGTCATGCAGTCACCGATTTTTCGAGTTAAATCAGTTTCAAATCTCATATCGCGATTTGTTATGATCCCTACTAGTTTACCATGTTCTGTTATAGGTACACCAGAAATTTTATATTTTGCCATAATTTCAGATGCATCTGAAAGCAAGTTCTGCGGACTTAAATAAATAGGATCAACAATAACACCATGTTCAGAGCGCTTAACTTTATCTACTTCATGTGCCTGTTCCTCTATGGACATATTTTTATGAATAACACCGAGACCCCCTTCACGAGCCATAGCAATCGCCATTCTCGATTCGGTAACCGTATCCATTCCGGAACTGATCATCGGAATATTCAATGTAATATCACGTGTCAAATGACTTTTCAATTCCACTTCATTTGGTAACACATCAGATGCAGCAGGTACTAACAATACATCATCAAAAGTTAAGCCGCGCATACCGAATTTATCGTTTCTCATATTTCCCTCCCGTATAATAAAACAAAACTACGACCCTCCCAGCCCTGAAGGGCCGGGTAGGACAGTCGTAGCTTTAGCGTTCAGACCGCAAAATGCCGCCTTCCATATAATCATCTTTTTTCATGTCTACGAAGATTATCTTTACCGCATCTGCCGGAACTTTAACGATTTCCACGGCGGCCTTCGTAATAGCTTCACCTAACTGTTTTTTCTGTTCTTTTGTACGCCCTTCAACGAGCTCTACATGAATAAGTGGCATAGTTACCTCCATAGATGAAAGAAATAAATTGTTTGTTCTATTATACGGTATGAAGAACTGTTACACAAGGGGCAAAGCCAGATAAAATCTATATTATTGCCACTTATGAACTTATAACTTCTACCTCTTAATTATACAATATTCTTAGAAATTTTTCACCAAATCTTTTTTCTAACTCGACTTTCATAACTGATTCAAGCCGATTCATGCCAAAAGCGCCGACATAATGTAATACATCCTGACGCGCTTTCACGAGGATGTCGATATCCTTAATAATATTGGCAACCCGCAGATCAGGTAATCCAGATTGAGCCAGTCCAAACAGTTGTCCCGAACCTCGTAGCAACAAATCCTGTTCCGCCAATTCAAACCCGTCCTGTATCTGCTCCATCAATTTAAGTCGCTCCCGAGTCAAATCATTTTTTGCATCACTTACCAAAATACAGTACGATTGTGCCGTCCCGCGCCCTACACGGCCTCGCAACTGATGTAATTGTGATAAACCGAATCTTTCGGCCCCTTCTATGCACATAATCGTCGCATTCGGTACATTCACACCTACCTCGATAACAGTCGTCGATACGAGCAATGAAATATCACCATTATAAAAGTCATTCATAATGGTCTCTTTTTCATCAGGCTTCATGCGCCCATAAATAAGCCCGACGTTGAAAGTTTTATAAAAATAATTTTTTAATTCTATATATAACTCTTCTGCCGCCTGTAAATCCAATTTCTCCGATTCCTCTACGAGAGGACATACCACATAAACTTGTCGGCCTTCTGCCATTTCCTTTCCAAAGAAGGTCCGCAATCGTTCCGTATACGAACCATCCACCACATAAGTTTTGACCGGTTTACGCCCCGGCGGCATTTCTTTAATTAAAGATACGGCTAAGTCTCCATATACGGACAGTGTCATTGTACGAGGTATAGGTGTAGCGGTCATAATCAATACATGAGGATGTTCCCCTTTTTTTTGCAATCTGGCCCTCTGTTCGACACCAAATCGATGTTGTTCATCAATGACGATGAGACCTAGTTTAGAAAACTGTACGCCTTCCTGTATCAGTGCATGAGTCCCGACAACGATACTAATAGTACCGTCGGCCAGCCCCCTATATATACGTTTTTTCTCTTTTTTACCCGCGGAACCTGTCAACAGTTCAATAGAAATTCCCAAATTATCACACAGATTGCGAATACCTTCATAATGTTGAGCCGCCAGAATTTCTGTAGGCGCCATCAACGCCCCCTGAAATCCATTTTCAACAGCTTTAATTAAACTCAATATGGCTACAACAGTCTTACCCGATCCTACATCGCCTTGTAACAGACGTTGCATAGGTCTTTCATCCTCCATATCCGAGGAAATATCCTGAAAAGCACGCTCTTGATCTCCGGTTAAGGAAAATGGTAGTTGTCCAATACAACGCTCTATTAAAACTCCGTTCGGTTCCATTTTAAAGCCTTTATTCCGTTGTTCCTTATTTCTCAACAACGCAAGACCTGCCTGCATAACAAACAGCTCTTCATAAGCCAATTGGTGACGGGCCAGTTCATACTGCTCCGAAGATTCAGGGAAGTGCATCGCTTTGAATGCATCATAACGTTTCATATACTGATGATTTGATAAAATTTCTTCGGGTAGAATTTCATCCATCGCCTCATGAGATTGAAACCAATTTCTTACAGCCGACCGTACTACAAATTGGGATACACCATCTGCAAGAGCGTAAATCGGCACGATACCACGGTCCGGTTCAGCAGACTCTCCCAAATTTTCTATTTGAGGAGTATTCATCTGCATGGAACCATATTGAAACTCGGCCTTTCCATAAGCATAAAGGCGCTGTCCGATTTTATAAAAATTCTTTTTATATCCTTGGTTAAATAATACGATTTTTAACGATCCGGTCCCATCAGTGATGACAATATCCAAAATAGATAGACGGGACCTCGGTCTTTTTTCTTGAATGCTGGATACTACACCAACAATACCACCGGTCATTCCCGTTTTTAAGTCTCCAATCTTATAGATGGTTCGTCGATCTTCATAGGTACGAGGGAAATAGGTTAACAAGGATGTGATATTGTTAATGCCCAATTTATGTAGTTGTTTCTCCCGGCCCGGACCTACGCCTTTAATCGTAGTTAAACTTTCATCCATAAGAATTCCTCTAAACCTCCAAATGATATGCATGATATATCCATTTTTGCATATCATTGTACAAAAGACCTGTCATATCATAAAATATGATATATAGTATACTTTATATTGTAGTATATTTCATAAAAAGAGCAATATGTACTATAAAACACTTGCTTTAACCTAACCTTTATGATAATATACTTTTGTTATGTTATAGATTAAGCTTGGAGGTGGAAACTATGGCAAACCTTTGCGAAGTATGTGGCAAATCCACATCTAGCGGCATGAACGTGAGTCACTCTCACATTCGCACAAGAAAGACTTGGAAACCGAATATTCAAAGAGTACGGGCGGTTGTAGACGGTGCTACAAAAAAAGTAAATGTATGCACACGCTGCCTTCGTTCTAATAAAATTACACGCGCGTAAAATAAAAAGTACATGTACTCTTCAAGGCTGCAAAGTCTAAAAAAGAAGTTAGTTCAAATGAACTAACTTCTTTTTTATTACAAAGTAATATTAGGAATATAATACTGCTTAAATAGCTTGATAGCATATTGATCTGTAAGGCCCGCCACATAATCTACCACATCACGGGTCGAATAAAACCCTTCCCGATTAGTACATTCCTCCATGTCACGCGGATGTTCCATAAAATGGATAAATAGATTTTTAACCACATGAGAGGCTTTACTTCGATCAGGAATCAGAGCCGGAGCCAGATAAACATGCTTAAACATAAACTTACGCAATATATTCATCGTCATCTCCACGGTATCCGACATGGCGATAGCCGGTTTATCCAGAGATTCTCTAACCATATCCTCCACCATAGCGGTAATCATACTGGACGGAGTCATACCAAAATGCTCACGAACCTCTAACGGTAAATTTTCCGCCTGTAGCATTCCGGCCCGCTGCGCATCATCGAAATCATGACATAAATAGGCAATTCGATCTACAATGCGAATGATTTGTCCTTCCAAGGTAACGGGAATCGTCGGTCCCGTATGTCCTAAAATACCGTCCCGAACGGCGGATGTGAGATTTAAACCTTGATGTTCTCCATGTTTTTCCAACACTTCCACCATTCGTAAACTTTGTTCATTATGATTAAAATGTCCAACCATATCGCGCAAGGCATACTCACCGACATGGCCAAACGGAGTATGGCCCACATCATGTCCCATAGCAATAGCCTCGACTAAATCTTCATTAAGGCGTAATGCACGGGCTACGGTACGGCCGATCTGCCCTACTTCCAATGTATGGGTCATACGCGTCCGGTAATGATCACCCGGCGCAATATATACCTGGGTTTTGTGTTTTAACCGTCTAAAACATTTACTGTGAATGATGCGATCCCGATCACGTTGAAATGCTGTGCGAAGCGGGTCAGGAGCTTCATCCTCATCTCGAACGGCATCGCGGCTCTTTGCCGCATAAGGAGACAGGAGCAGTTCTTCCCTCTCCTCTATTTGTTCCCGTATATTCATTTCCCCTCCAGTCCACTGTTACGATCGATGAGTTGCATCATAAGGGAAGCCGTTTCCTCTATAGATTTATTGGATACGTCCAGTACTTGGCAATGTAGACGTCTCATAACGGCTTTTGCGTATTCCAGTTCCGCCTGAATACGCTCAATGGATGCATAATTTGCTTCATCTTCTAAGCCGATAGCGCGCAACCGTTCACTACGAATATTATTTAATTTGAAAGGATCAATAATCAGACCCACGATTTTCTTTGCCGGAATTTTAAATAACTCTTCAGGCAACGGCACTTCCGGTACCAATGGTAAGTTAGCCGCTTTAATTTTTTTATATGCTAAAAACATGGAAAGCGGAGTCTTGCTTGTTCTGGATACCCCTATGATAACGATATCCGCCTTTTCAAAGCCCGACGGATTTTTACCGTCATCATATTTTACAGCAAACTCAATAGCCTCTACCTTTTTAAAATATTCCTGGTCCAGTTTATGAACCATACCTGCCGTCATACGAGGCTTGGTCGTGGCTACCGTACCTACCGCCTCTAAAACGGGCCCCATAATATCCACAGCGGGAATCTTGTATTGAGCTACCTTCTCATGTAAATATTTACGTAACGACTCGGATACAATAGTATGACAAATTACATGGTTACCTTCTTTTGCATCGGCTATAATTTCATCAATTTGATCCTTACTGTCAATATATGGAATTCTAACAATTTCAATCTGTTCTTTATCATACTGACTGGCTGTGGCACGTGCCACGGCTTCGGCGGTTTCCCCGAGGGAATCCGATATCGCATATATAATCTTTTCTACCATTCTCGAAACCTCAATGAATACTACATTCTAAAAATATCTTTGTCACAGTTGTTTTCGATACTCGGCCAACGACCTTTAATCGTTTCTTATGCCCCGAGTCCTCCCGAACTACAACAGGCAAAGAATCCACCTCATAATCTATCATCTTCTGTGCCGCTTCTACTAATGTATCTGTAGGCTCCACAGCGATTACCTTGCTCACAGGGGTCATAATCATAGATATAGGCATAGTGTGTGAATCCATTTGTCCCATGGAGGCGCGTAATAAATCCTTTCGCGACACAATACCGACTAAATAGGAATCATCACAGACAAGAATTGTTCCTACATCCTCTGTGAATAATGTTACAATCGTATCATATAAATTCGTATTATCATTGACAACTACGGCTTGAGATAACACATCGGACACGCGAAATGATTTCAGACGTTCCGCCGTCTGTGTTTCCTTTGAAAGCCCTACATAATAATATCCCACATTAGGGCGAGCATCGAGAACCCCGAGCATGGTCAGTACAGCCAAATCTGACCGCAATGCGGATCTTGTGACCTCTAAATGCTCAGCAATTGCACTACCCGTAACAGGACCTTCTTCACGAACAATCTGAGCAATTTGTTCTTGTCGTTTCGACAGTTTCACACGGTAACCCCCTTTCATCTCTGACTGTATTATATCCTATGTTTCCATTCAGAAAAAGAGGAGACCCGAAAGTCTCCTCTTTTCCGCATGTATTAACTATGAAATTACCACACTAATTCATCAGAATCCTGACGGCCGCGACCGGTCATAGCATCTAACATGATGCGCTGTTCCAATTGAGCCACCATTTTTTTCGTACTAACCACTGCATCAGGGTTAACGGAAATAGAATCGATGCCACTCTTTACGAGGAATTCACAAAGTTCAGGATATACGCTTGGTGCCTGTCCGCAAATAGATACGGTTTTACCGTCCTTATGAGCCACTTCAATGAGATGATGAATCGCTCTACGCACCGCCAAGTTCCGCTCATCATAAATATGTTGAACAGTTTCATTATCCCGATCGCAGCCGAGAACAAGCATCGTCAAGTCATTGGAACCGATAGAATACCCATCAACATATTGATTAAATTGATCAGCCAAGATAATATTGGCAGGAATTTCAGCCATGAGCCAAATCTTAAAATCCTTGCCGCGCACAAGACCTTCTTCAGCCATTAACCCCGTTACAAGTTTTGCTTCTTCCACAGTACGACAGAACGGAATCATAACTTGCAAATTCTTAAATCCAAATTCATTGCGCACCTTTTTAATAGCTTCCAATTCTAATTTGAAAGCTGGTAAATATTTAGGATCATAATAGCGGGATGCGCCACGCCACCCCAATAACGCACTGGACTCATGAGGTTCGTATTTATCTCCGCCTTTAAGATCCCGATATTCACTGGATTTAAAATCGCTTAAACGAACTACCACTTGTCTAGGGGCCAACGCCTGACATACTTTGCGCATACCTTCCGCCAAAGTATTCACGGCTACATCACTACGCCCCGTTTCAATGAGATGTAACGGATGTTCATGAATGAAGGTTGTCCATATAAACTCTTCACGCATAAGACCGATACCGTCACAAGGTAATACCCCGTATTTTTCAGCTAGATCAGGGTCACCTAAGTTCATATAAATCTTAGTCCCCGTTACAGGCACATATTCAGTAGCCACAGCAGCGGAAGCCTGCACTTCAGGTTTCTTGACGATATCCTCTACAATACCGTCATAAACGATACCATTTGTAGCATCAACCGTAACCATCTGACCGTCTTTAATAGACGTAGTCGCTTCATGACTACGACTCTTGGTACCTACAATACACGGAATACCGAGCTCACGACTGACGATAGATGCATGACAGGTCATACCGCCCGCATCGGTAACGATAGCTTTCGCCTTTTTCATAGCCGGAACCCAGTCAGGGGCCGTCATAGCAGTTACAAGGATTTCCCCTTCTTTGAACTCATCGATGTCCTCAGGATTGATAATAACATGAGCTTTACCTGCTGCATTACCAGGCGAAGCTGGTAACCCTTTTACAACGATATCGCGATTAGCTGTTGCTGCTGACATGTCTGTAGTTTGAGGTGCATCAGATTTCTGTTTACGGGACCAAACGGTTTCCGGACGCGCTTGCAGAATCCAGATTTTTCCGTTTCTCTCATCAACGCCCCATTCCATATCCATGTAGCAACCGTAATGTTTTTCGATTGCTTTCGCATATTCGGCAAGTTCCAATACCTGCTCATCGGAAATAACTTGAGACTTTGCTTCATCACTCGGAACAACCTCTTCAACGCAGTCGCCATCAGCCTTTCGAACAAGACGGACATGTTTATCATTGATCATGCGGTCCGTAATTTCCATTTTTGCTTTATCCACACGAAAATTATCAGGCGTTACAGTACCCTGTACAACATATTCACCAAGACCCCAGGAACCTTCAATAAGAATATTATTGTCATCACCGGTTACAAGATCAACCGTAAACATAACACCAGCGGCTTTAGAGAATACCATCATCTGAACAGCGGCGCTCAACGCAACCGTCATATGGTCAAAACCCTGTTTTACACGGTAATATGTTGCACGATCCGTGAAAGTAGATGCGTAACATTCTTTTACTTTTTCGATGATAACATCGGCTCCACGTACATTTAAATACGTATCTTGCTGTCCTGCAAAACTTGCATCCGGTAAATCTTCAGCAGTTGCACTGGAACGAACGGCTACGAACGGATCTTTTTCCTTAACCTTTTTACCTAATTCTTCATACGCTTTACGAATGGCCTTTGCTAAATCCTTAGGCATTTTTTCTTCGCAAATCATACGGCGAATCTTAGCACATACTTCACGCAATAATGCAGAGTTTTCTACATCATCCAAAGCATCTAGTTCAGCCCGAATTTTATCCTCTAAGCCCGTTTCTTTCATAAATTCACGATACCCATAAGCCGTTGTAGCAAAGCCGTAAGGTACAGGTACATTAGTGGAGGATGTCAATTCCCCTAAGGAAGAAGACTTACCACCAACTAAATTAACATCTTCACGTTGTAATTCATCAAACCAAAGTACGTATGCTGTTTCTCGATTCATGTGAGAACCTCCTAGATTAATTAGTGCAACACATTAAACCTTTTACACATAAATAGTATACCTTAATTTATAATCTGTCAATTTTTATGGAGATTATTATGTGAATGAACTTCCTTATATATATCCAAAAAATTCTTCAATACTCGCCCAGTCAGTCCCCATATGGTGTATTGTTCATAGGGATAGAAATAGACAGAATAGTTTTGTCTAATTTTCCAGTCGATATTGTAACCCTCTAGTAAGTGGAACGGAAAATCACGCAAAGGTCTTGTAGCGATATCTAGGTGACCTACGGTAGGTTCCATCTCCAACAGATACTGTAGTGGAACGGTAAACACCTCACTTACCTCATCGATATTCGGTCTGAATTGACCGGTATGCAGTCGTACTGCTACGGCATATAGTTTTACACCTATGGCGGATACTAAACAATCTAAATTACCAAGTGGTTCAATTTTGTCTAAACCTATACCTAGTTCCTCAGAACATTCACGAATGGCAGCATAAGCACCGCTTTTATCATTAGGTTCACAATGTCCACCGGGAAAGCTGATTTCACCGGGTTGACGTCGCAACGTATTACTACGTACAGTAAACACCACATGATCCTCTCCATCAATTTCTAATAATGGTACAGCTACTGCCGCAGTTATGACATCAATATCGGTAAGAACAGTATATTCTCGCTGCTCTAAAAAGTTAGTTAATTTTTTATCCATATTATATGATCCTCTTACAAGTCAGTATGATTCGCTTATAAATAATATTTAGCTTTAAACTATATCTGAATTAAAGTTTTATGTTTTTTTATGTT
The DNA here is from genome assembly GCF_900187285.1 of Veillonella rodentium. Classification (NCBI taxonomy): domain Bacteria; kingdom Bacillati; phylum Bacillota; class Negativicutes; order Veillonellales; family Veillonellaceae; genus Veillonella; species Veillonella rodentium. Next base: position 1,169,015 of record NZ_LT906470.1, read on the forward strand.
TCAAGTTCATTTTTATATTTACTTTCATTATACATTAGCTTGTAAAAGATAATCATTAACTTACAGATAGTAAAATCAATATCATAGATAGAAAAAAACTGTGACGAAGTTTCTGCACCCCATCACAGTTTTATATGAAGTTAAAATTAGTTAAATTTAATTTTTACGAATTTACGTTTACCTACTTGAAGAATCATGCCATCTTCAAGAGTAATATTTTCTTCGTTATATTTTTCGCCGTTCACTTTGAAAGCACCCGCTTTAATAGAGCGACGTGCTTCACCATTGGATGCGGTCAAACCGGCATCTGTACAGAACTGTGGTACAAAGATTGGTTCTGTTGGTGCATCCATAGCGTACTCAGGAATGTCTGTAGGCATAGCGCGTTGTTGGAACACGCGTTTGAATTCCTCTTCCGCCTCCAAAGCAGCCTCTTCACCATGATACAAACGAACGATGGTACGTGCTAATTGCATCTTGGCATCACGCGGATGCAATTCACCGGATTCGAGACGCTTTGTCATGTCTTCCTGATTTTCGATAGACATATCGGTAACGAGCATGAAATAACGCATCATCAATTCATCAGGTATGGACATTGCTTTGCCATACATTTCTTTTGGCTCTTCATCGATACCGATGTAATTGCCTAAAGATTTACTCATTTTTTGAACGCCGTCAAGCCCTTCTAGTAAAGGCATCGTGATAACCACTTGCGGCTCTTGACCTTCCAGCTCTTGTAAATGACGCCCCATCAAAAGGTTGAAAGTTTGATCTGTACCGCCAAATTCTACGTCTGCATGCAATGCAACGGAATCTTGACCTTGCATCAATGGATACATAAACTCATGAACCCCGATAGGACGACCTTCTTTAAAGCGTTTATTGAAATCATCACGCTCCATCATTCGCGCAACCGTATAGGAAGCCGCCAAGCGAAGTACATCGGCAAAGTTCATCTGTTCCAACCATTCACTGTTATCGCGAACGATAGTTTTTTCAGGATCTAAGACCTTAAAAATCTGCGCTTTATATGTTTGTGCATTTTCCAGCACCTGCTCTTTCGTAAGTGGCGGACGAGTTACACTTTTACCGGACGGATCACCGATACGGGCCGTGAAGCCGCCGATAACGATCACAACCTGATGACCGAACTCTTGGAATAAACGAAGTTTACGGAGCGGCACGGTATGGCCCAAATGAATATCCGGTGCAGTTGGATCTAAGCCCAACTTTACAACTAAAGGTTTATTCTCCTTGATAGATCTTTCTATTTTTTTTACGAGATCTTGTTCGTTAATTAAATCCGCTACGCCATGTTTAATTTGACGCACTTGTTCTTGAGCACTAATCATGACAATCCTCCTAGAAATACTATTTTATAAGTATACCATTAACTATAAACTTTCACAATTATATATAGTATTGGTTTGATGCAATTTATGATATAATATTTACAACTGCGTAATAGATTTTACGTTATATTTACTAAGGAAAAAAGAGGTGACTCTATGAGTAACAACTCAAATACGAGAGCTCGCCGCCGCGCATCAAGCGGCAGCAGTTCTGAACAGAAGAAAACCAATAGAAAACGTTTCTTTTGGATTATCACTCTTCTCATAATACTCATCGTAGCGGGTGGTGGTTGTGGTTTTATCAGTGCCACTCTATCAAATTTACCGGATGTTTCGAACGTAAGACCTTCTGCATCATCTCAAATTTATGATGTTCACGGTGATCTCATCACTACAGTCCATTCAGTGGAAAACAGATTACCGGTACCACTCAAGGATGTACCGAAAGATCTGCAGGATGCCTTCATCGCTACAGAAGACTCTCGTTTCTATTCCCATCATGGCATTGACCCAATCGGGATTTTGCGTGCCGTATGGGTTAATATTATTCATAGCGGTGTTTCTGAAGGCGGTTCTACAATTACACAGCAACTTGCCAGAGGTATGTTCTTAACACAAGACAGAACACTGAAACGTAAAATCTCGGAAGCGCTCTTAGCGATAAAAATTGAACAGAACTATACAAAACAAGAAATTCTTGAAATGTATATGAATCAAATTTACTTCGGTCAAGGTGCTTATGGTGTACAGTCCGCATCGCATGTATACTTCGGCAAGGATGTACAGGATTTGACATTGGCTCAAGCCGCTCTCATTGCCGGTCTTCCTCAAAGCCCTAACTACTACTCTCCGTTCAATAACTTAGAGGAAAGTAAAAAACGTCAGGCGATCGTATTGGGTCAAATGGTTAAATACGGTTATATTACACAAGAACAAGCCGATGAAGCTCGTCAAGCCGATTTGGGACTGATTGCTAAGCAAGAACAGGCTCATGAAGATTCAAATGCGTCATACTTTATCAACTATGTTATTTCTCAGGTTTCTGAAAAATATGGTGATGATGCTATCTATAAAGATGGGCTTAAAATCTATACAACGTTAGATATGAATGCTCAGAATGCAGCTGTCGCAGCTATGCAAAACCTACCTAGCTTTTACAATGATCAAAATGGTCTACAACAACCGCAAGGTGCCATTGTGGCCATGAATCCGCATAACGGGTATATCGTAGCCATGGTCGGCGGTCGCGGTGATGATGCCTTTAACCGTGCGACACAGGCGGAACGTCAGCCGGGTTCTGCTATGAAACCGTTTGTATACCTAGCGGCGATTCAAAGCGGTAAAACTCCCGGCTCCATCGTCGATGACAGTCCGGTCGATTTCAACGGTTGGCGTCCACAGAACTATGAAAAAGAATTCAACGGCGAGATTACATATCGTTATGCACTACAACACTCAGTTAACGTAGCGACTATTAAAATTGCCGATGAAATAGGCATGTCTAAGATTCTCCGTTTAGCAAAAGATATGGGTATTACTACTCTCACTGATAATGATAACAACTTGTCCACGGCTATCGGCGGTCTAACACATGGTGTAACACCTCTCGAAATGGCACAGGCATACGGTGTACTCGCAAATGGCGGTATCAAGGTGCAGCCTACTGCCATCGTTAAAATCGTAGACAGAAACGGTCAAATTGTAGAGGAAAATTCAATTCAGGAAAAACGCATTATCGAAGAAAAAGATGCGGCTATTTTAACCAATATGCTTGAATCCGTAATCAATGGCGGTACCGGTGGCAATGCAGCAATCGGACGACCTGTAGCCGGCAAGACAGGTACTACAGATGACTCCAAAGATGCCTGGTTCGTAGGTTATACGCCTGACTTAGTCGCTGCCGTATGGATGGGTGATGATTATGGTACGGAAACATTGCACGGTATCACAGGCGGTACCACACCGGCTATTATCTGGGCTCAATTTATGAGCAATGCACTTGCCAATACACCTGTATCCGATTTTAGTGTCCCTGCCAGCGCACAGTCAGCGGTTCAGGAAGGTTATCGAAATCCTGTAAAAGAAACACCTAAACAGGAAGAAGTGAGAGAAACTCGACAATCATCTGAACGGGTAAGGAAAGATGAAAAAGTGAAAGAAGAAGAAAAGCCGTCTAAAGAAGAGGCTTCAGACTCAAAATCTCACTCATCTAAGAACTCAAAAAAATCCAGTAAAAAAGATCGTTAGACTATACAAGCAACTATAAGTCATAGATGTCACAGAGGGCGGAACACATTGTTCCGTCCTTTCTCTCTTTCATATAAAAATGGTAGCGGATACAACGCATCCGCTACCATTTTCACCATTATATTAATTTTATATTTATGCTTAATTGTAGAATGAAATTGAACAAATAAAAAATCCATAGTGAACCTTGTGTTATGATTTAGGTGCCTAATCAAAATATAACCGAGGTAATCACTATGGACTACAATAATCATAACACGACATTACGCACAAACAAACACTTAAACTTCGAAGAACGATTTTATTTAGAAAAGAGAATCGTTCTAGGAGACAGTATTACTGCAATTTCACGTGCACTGGGCCGTTCCAGAACAACTATTTATACAGAATTAAAACGCGGTACTGTAATTCAAATTCGACAAGGTAAATCGCAACTTGTATATTTAGCTGATTCTGGACAGGCAACCTATGAAAGACAACGTATGGGCTCCTTTAATACCATGAGAGTTGGTGCTATAGAATCTTTTATAAATTGGATTGAAAGCAAAGTTCTAAATGATCATTGGTCCTTTGAGGCTGCTGTTGGATATGCTAAACATAAGGGTTTGTTTGTGCGTAATGAAATGGTTTGTGCTAAAACTTTATATAATTATCTTCACAAAGGTGTATTGGGAATAAAAGCAATTGATTTACCATTGGTAGTACGGCGTTCCCAACGAAAATCTATTTCTAGAAAACATAAGCGAGAACTTGGTAAATCCATAGAGCTTCGTGATCCTAATATTGAAACGCGCGAGGAATTCGGACATTGGGAATTAGATACCATCCGTGGAATAAAAGATAAGACAGACCATGTTTTAATCTCTTTACTTGAGCGTAAAAGCAGATTGTATGTGGCTTTACGATGTCCATCAGCACGGGCTACTGATGTAAAAGAAACACTGCATGCATGGTTAAAAATACGTTTAAAGATGTTAATCTAGCCTGCTTATGTAAAACAATAACTGCAGATAACGGTTTAGAGTTTTCAGAGATATCTGATTTAGAAAATGAAACTTTGTCTATTTATTTTGCTCGACCTTATTCTGCTTGGGAACGTGGATCAAACGAAAGGCATAATGGTTTACTTCGTAGATGTATACCGAAAGGAATGCCAATAAAATCCGTTTCGGAGGAAACAATTCAACGAACACTTCAATGGTGTAATAATTTGCCACGCAAGATTCTAAATTATAGAACCCCTTTGGATGTCTTTCTTGAAGAAGTTAATAAAATTGTAGATTTGGATACTGTTCAATTTCATATTGCAATTTAAGATCAATAAACGATATAAAAGTCTAAATAATAGTTATTTAAGTACTACATTAGTAGCCCCCGCACCGCCTTCATCATAACCGGCCGTTTCAAAGTGAGCCACGTGAGGTAATGTACGTAAATATTGATGGACACCTTCGCGCAATGCACCGGTTCCCTTTCCATGAATGATACGCACTTGGTTAACGCCACCCAGCAACGCCTGGTCGATAAATCGGCCCACAGATACGGTCGCTTCATCTACGGTCTGACCGAGAATATTGATTTCCGTACGCACCTCTTTTTGTCGTTGCACGGCTGAACCGCCCATCCGCTTTCTAGTCTTAGGGATAGCAGCCCTTTGTTCACGTTCAAGCTTATGTCCTTCTTCTCGTGTTGCAGATTGTAATTCATTAATCTTAACGGTCGCGGTAAGTCCATTAATATCTACATTGACACGATTGCCCTTAACGGATAAAACCGTTCCCAACGAACGCAACGTCGTCACATATACGGCCTGACCTACTTTAATAGCATCCGGCGTTAAGGTTTTGCGATCGTCATCCACCGGTGCATCCGGTACATATATATTTGAAATCCCCTTACGGGCCGCATCAATTGAAGCTTGTCTCTTATCCTTATTTGTTTCAGAGAATTGAGATTTCAACTGCTTGATAATTGCCTCCCCTTCGACGCGTAAACTGCGTTTCATGGACTCCGCATCGGCTTGTGCCTTAGCTAAAATCTGCTTTCGCTTCTCATTAAACTGTTTTTTTTCTTTTTCTAATTGCCCCCGCATACGACGAGTCTCATCGAGTTCCTTTTTAAGGGCTCGCTCCCGCTCCGATGCCTTGCGCAATTGTTCATTCAAATCGGAAAGAACTTCCTCCATTTCATGGCTGCCGAATTGCGATTTATACTCCGATGCACGAGCCACGATATCCTTAGGGAGTCCCAACCGCGCGGCAATGCTCAACGCATGACTGCTACCGGCTACACCGATATGTAAACGATAAGTCGGCTTTAATGTGCGTTCATCAAATTCCACATGACCATTTTCGATGCCTTCAGTATGATAGGCATAATTCTTAAGCTCATTATAATGAGTGCTGACCATCATAAGAGCGCCCTTTTGACGGAAGAATTCCAAAATAGATACCGCCAAAGCGCTCCCTTCTTCAGGGTCCGTACCGGATCCGAGCTCATCGAGTAATACGAGATCATTAGGCCCACAATGTTTGATGATGGAAATAACCTGCGTCATATGCGCGGAAAACGTACTGAGACTGGCCTCAATACTCTGCTCATCCCCGATATCCGCAAAGATATTATGGAATATCGGCAACATGGAACCGTGATCAGCAGGAATAAACAGTCCACATTGATTCATCAAGCTTAATAAACCCAATGTCTTAAGTGATACCGTCTTACCGCCCGTATTGGACCCCGTAATCAAAAGGATTCGATATGATGTACCCAATTGAATATTTGTTGGTACTACCATATTGGCAGGAATCAATGGATGACGGGCGCACATGAGATTTACAGTTCGATCCGTGCTCAAAACGGCGGGCACACCTTTATATGCAATGGCAAGACTCGCCTTGCCATATACAAATTCAATATGAGATACTCTTTCACAGGCATCCATCAAATCATTGCTATGCTGTTTTACAAGGGCTGAAAGTTCACGATAAATACGTAATACTTCCTGTTCTTCACCAATCAAAGCCTCCTGTAATTCATTATTTAAATTTACCAAACGCATCGGCTCGATATACAAGGTATGCCCCGTTGCGGAACGGTCATGAATGAGTCCGTCAAAATATTGGCGATATTCTTGCTTTACAGGAATCACATAGCGGTTATTACGCTGTGTGATAATCGCTTCTTGAAAATACTTTTGATTGTCCTTGTCATGCAGGATAGCTTGTATATCATGCTTGATTTTATCGCGCGTTTTAACGATGGTATTACGGAGACTTGCCAGTTTAGGCGATGCCGTATCCAGCAATTCCCCTTTATCGTCAAAAACACGTCTGAAACGCTGTTCTAATCGATCTGTATTCGGCATATCCTGCACCCAAAGAGATAACAATGGATACTCCATATACTTCGTTCTAAAGAACTTCGTCATCCGCTTATAAGCCCCTATAGTGGAATAAATATCCCACAAGGCTTCACGGGTGAGTACAAAATCCTTTCGGCTATTCTTACAGGATTCGCGGATATCATGCGTTCCACCCAATGGCTGTTCCACCTCGGTTTGTAACGACCGTACGGCTTCAGCGGTTTCATCAAGATTTTCCTGAATCTCTTTTATATCGGTCATCGGTTCCATCTGTATAGCCAGCTCTTTGGCAATACTGGAACTGCAATGTTGCTGCAATTGTTCTTTTATATGGTGAAAGTCTAATACATTTTCGTTAAACAATGTACTACCTCGTTTATAAAATACCTCTAAAATAATGACCCCTAGTTATAGGCGTATCCTTGCCTACACTCTTAGGAGGGGCCTGTTTCTTTCCATGTTGAATGGCCACATAATCCGCCACGATATTACGTAATCTATTGGAATCCATATGGCGGCCATCAATACGTAATATACGTAACCCCTTGCGCATCAACTCCGGCACATAAGAACGCATATCCATCTCATGACTGTTCATGATATGCATACGACAATACGGATCTGTACGCAACGGGAAAACCTCCCCTTTTCGATCCCTTAACGCATAATCTTCAGTAACACATGGCATAGGACAGTTTTCTTTTTTTCCGGTACCCACGAAACCGGCAATAGCACAGTATTCGGAAATCATCATTTCCGTATACCCATGAACCATCACCTCCAAGGGCAATATGGTAGACCTTTGCAATTGTACTAACTGCGTCAGAGTTAATTCCAAAGATGGTGCAATACTGCTCATATTGAAATCCTGCCATACTGTTAAAGCACAACTATTAAATATATTAAGCCCCGTATCGGCTTCAATGGCTCCGTTATAATTTAAATCTCGAAGCCACAGTAATGCCTGCGGCACATGAACGGAAATGCTATCAGGTTTGGCCTCGACCATAGCCTGCAAGGTTTTCATATAGGCATCTACTTCATCATCTTTTACCACACGCGGTGTAGCAAATACGCAGATAACCTCATACTCTTTACAAAGCTTTGAAACCTTATCATAAACACGTGGTTCATAAGGTTTTCGTCGTAAACGATCACCACCGAAAATGATTTTCTTGGCTCCCCCTTCGATAGCGGCTAACACACCTTCCACTTCGTCTACGCGAGCACTGATAATAGGCCCGTCATATTGAATACTTTGTTTAGCCACCATGGATGACATATCTCGGGGCTCTACGGATAATTCAGCCCATGAATCCTCATGACTCTTAATTAATAAAGATTCCAGAGCCTCAACAGCATCACGGCGCAATGTATTTAATACGCTGGCCGGCCACATGTATGGTCCCTCAGGAATCGACATGGAACCTAATGTAAATAATGTATTACCCAAACGTCCCACCTGCTCAGTGACTTTTTCTAATGATGTGGGCTTATTATTGGCATATACCGGTTCAAACTCACTAGATACAGTTACGCTGCGACCATCATTCAAAATGAATATGAGTTCTGTAAAAGCTCGCTCCTTTTCCTCATTTATCGACAGATATCCATGAACTTCAAGTTTTGCCGTAAAAACCTGTAAACCACGCTGCTTTTGTGATTTAGGTGCAGACGCCAGATACACTTGTCCTGCTGCAAAGCCTTCGTCAGGTTTACCCATAAAATGTTTATCATCAATTATCGACCAGTTTTGATCGATTTGATAATATGTAATGCCTCCCGATGATTGCATCACCTTCAGTAATGAACCCTTTTCAATGGGCTCAGTAAGAATTAGATGAACTCGTCCCTTTTTAATGACTGCCTCGCCAATAGGTTTCCCTTGATTATTTGGAGCTACAACAGTCATCATGGACCTTCCTACATGATCTGTTAAATAATCTGTAGAAAATCCCCGATTAAAGCCTGCCGCCAATGCATCAGCATCGGATGATTCCATATGAGCCGTATCCAGAATATGTCGATATGTGCCGATAACCTGTCGAACATAGGACACCTTTTTCATACGTCCTTCCACCTTAAATGACGTAACCCCTGCCGCAACCAGTTCATTCATATGCTCACTATAATTTAAATCCTTGGGACTCAGTAAATAGGTTTCATGCTTCGGTAATAGGCTCATTCCCGATGAATCCAGCAATTCATAAGGTAGACGACAAGGCTGCGCACAGGCACCGCGATTACCGCTACGTCCGCCGATGAAAGAACTCATCAAGCATTGCCCCGAATAGCACACACATAAGGCACCGTGCACAAAAACTTCAATCTCCGCAGTACAGTTTTTACAAATATGTTCGATTTCTGAAAGGCTCAATTCTCGCGCCAACACGACACGTGTAAAACCGAGACTTTCATAAAAACGAACAGCATCGAGTGTGGCCGCCGTCATCTGCGTACTGCCGTGAAGATGCAACTTAGGGGCCACCTGTTGTGCTAATTTAGCCACAGCCAAGTCTTGCACGATGATAGCATCGACACCGATACGCTCTAACTCCTTCAAATACTCAGCAAGAGCCGTAAGTTCAGAATCACCAATCAGGATATTTACCGTAACATAAACGGACACATCCAATATGTGCGCCAGACGGATGGCCTCCGACAGCTCATCAATACCGAAATTCGCTGCATGAGCACGTGCGTTAAAGCCCTTACCGCCTAGATAAATTGCATCCGCCCCGGCCTCTAACGCGGCTATGAAGTTTTCCATCGTACCGGCAGGAGCCAATAATTCCATGAAGAGTCCTTTCTATCTTACTAAAGGTATAACTATAGTACTAAAAGGGTTTACCATACGGTAAACCCTTTCAATATACTGCTTGAGATTAACGTAATCTGCAGTTAATTTCTGCTAATGCATCAATAATAGCTTGAATATTACCATCAATATCCTCATCATTCAGCGTGCCGTCCATAGAGCGGAATTGCAAATTGTACGCAAGACTGCGGTAACCGTCCTCGATATGTTCCCCTTCATACACATCAAAGACAGATGCACTTTCTAAATATTCCCCACCATGTTCTGTAATGATTGATAACACATCATCACTGGATACGGATACGGGTGTCACAATAGCGAGATCGCGACTGGTTCCCGGGAATTTACTGAAAGCTGTATAACGGAATGGCGGAATCGACAATGATAACACCGCTTCCAAGTCGATTTCAAACATATATACTTTGCCGGGCAAGTCAAAATTCTTGCTCACTTGTGGATGTAATTCACCGTATTGAGCAATCATTTTGCCGTCTACAACGTATTGAGCGCTTACCCCGGGATGGAAATATGGCTCGGTACCACGATTAACAGTATGGCTCTTAACACCAAGCTTAGCCAATAAACCGTCAACGATACCTTTTACATCATAGAAATCTGTAGTGCGTTCTGCTTGATTCCAACCAGCTTGGTTTATCTTGCCCATCAAGATACCGCAGGCCACAGGGCGTTCGTGAGGAACTTCGGTTAACGGTAAAGCCTCAGGTTCATATACATTTGCAGTTTCAAATAACCAGAGATCCTTGTTTTGTTGCGCTATATTACGTTGCGCCGCTTCGATAACAGCCGGCACCAATGTGGTACGCATATACGGGAATTCTTCAGAAATAGGATTCAAAATAGGAATCGCTGTATAACGACTATCCCCTTCAGGCAGCATCATATTAGCTAACCCATCTTTATGCATGAAACTAAAGGTAATAATTTGCGTCATCCCCATATCAGCCAATGCATGTGTCACCTTTTTGGTCAAAGCTTTTTTAGGTGTCATACCGCCGGAGGATAATATCGCAACAGGAATCGTCGGTTTAATATTATCATAGCCGTGAATACGTGCAATTTCCTCCGCAATATCAGGCATCACGGTCACATCTCCGCGCCATGTCGGAACGAGAGCGGCCAACTGTTCACCGTCCTCGGTAATAACAAACTCAAGGGCTGTCAAAATACGAACCATTTCATCTTTTGATATATCGGTTCCCAAGTAATCGTTGATTTGTTCTACTGTGAAAGTAACGATATGTTGTTCTACAGGGTGTTTATATACATCGATTATACCCATGTCTACTTTACAGGTAGGGCAGATCTGCTGTAATAATTGAGCCGCTCTATCGATAGCATAAGCGGTATATTTATGATTTACACCGCGTTCAAAACGACCGGATGCCTCGGAACGCATGCCAAGAACTTTTGCCGTGCGGCGAATAGATGGGCCATTGAAGACGGCGGCTTCCAACATGACCGTAGTAGTTTCATTCGTTACTTCACTATCAAAACCGCCCATAATGCCCGCAATACCTACCGGACGTTCCGCATCGGCAATAATGAGCATGGAATCGTTTAATTCGCGTTCAGAGCCGTCAAGTGTAACTAGAATTTCTCCATTTTTAGCACGTCTCGCCACTAATTGATGGCCTTTTACATGATCATAATCATAGGCATGCATAGGTTGACCAAGTTCTAACATAACGTAGTTTGTAACGTCTACTACATTATTGATAGGACGAATACCGCTGTTGCGCAAGCGGTTTTGCATCCACAACGGAGACGGTTCAACGGTCACATTTGTAATTATACGAGATGTAAAACGGGTACAAAGATCATCCGCTTCAATGGATACAGAAGCTTTACCTTCGATAGATTCACCGTTTTCCTTTACCATGATAACGGGAAACAACGCTTTTTGATTTGTCATCAAACCGAACTCGCGAGATAAGCCGACCATGGAGAAACAGTCTGCACGGTTTGCGGTAAGTTCAAATTCATATACTATATCATTCAGACCCAATACGTCTTTTACATCAAGACCGATTGGCGTATTTTCCGGAAAAATGTAAATGCCTTGCGCTTCTTCGGGTAACACTAAGTCACTGGAGATACCGAATTCTGCAACGGAACAGAACATACCTTCAGATACGACACCACGTAATTTACCCTTTTTAATTTCCGTACCGTCCGCTAAGCGGGATTTATGATATGCTACAGGAACGATTTGACCTACCGCAACATTAGTAGCGGCCGTTACGATTTGCTTTGTAACAGGTTCACCGTCTTCTGTTAGGCATTCTACTTGGCATACTTGTAATTTATCCGCATCCGGATGTTTAGTAATCTCAACGATTTTACCGGTATATATTTTCTTAATGCCCTTATCCATAGCAATGACATTTTCTACAGGAATACCCGCTTGTGTCAACTCATCGGCCAATTCCTGGGCAGGACGAGTCATATCCACAGGCACGTATTCGTTCATCCACTGTAAGCTTGCTTTCATGAGTTCCTCCTAAAATTGTTCCAAGAATCGTACATCATCTTCGAAGAATAGACGTAAATCGTTAATGCCGTATAAAAGCATAGCAATACGTTCTACGCCCATACCAAAGGCAAAGCCTTTGACCTTTTCAGGATCATAACCGTTCATGCGCAACACATCAGGATGAACCATGCCGCAGCCTAAGATTTCAAGCCAACCGGTATGGGAGCATACACGACAGCCTTCGCCGCCACACATAACACAGGAAATATCCACCTCGGCTGATGGTTCTGTGAACGGGAAGAAGCTTGTACGGAAGCGTACCTTTGTTTCATCACCATACATATGACGTAAGAAAGATTCAAGAGTCCCTTTCAAGTCGGCAAATGTAATGTGCTCATCGATAATAAGCCCTTCCACCTGATGGAATACCGGGGAATGCGTCGCATCGTAATCCCAACGATATACCTTACCGGGCGCAATCATACGGATTGGGCTGTTCGGTTCATGGCGTTGCATTGTACGAGCTTGTACCGGAGAGGTATGAGTACGTAACAGGAAGTTTTCTGTAATATAGAAGGAGTCCTGCATATCGCGTGCAGGATGATCTTTCGGCAAATTAAGGCATTCAAAGTTATAGTAATCCTGTTCAATCTCCGGCCCCTCTTCAACGGTATATCCCATTTTCATAAAGAAGTCCTCAATCATCTCATTAACTGCAGTTAAAGGATGAATATGACCGGATTTCGGTGCACGACCAGGCAACGTAATATCAATGCGTTCTTGTTTTAAACGGGCATTTAGCTCAGCTGCTTCCATACGGGTCTTAACCGCATCGATTTTAGCCTCTAATTCTTCACGCACGGCATTAACGAGAGCGCCCGCCTTAGGGCGTTCTTCCGGAGATAATTTACCTAGCCCTTTTAACAAGGCCGTTATTTCGCCTTTTTTACCCAAATATTTAACGCGTATATCTTGCAACGATCGTTGATCTGTCAAGCCTTTGATGGCATCAAGGGCTTCAGCCTTAATCCGTTGTAGTTCTTCTTTCATTCAAGCATCCTCCTATAGTACAAAGTTCAAATTTCATTATACCAAATCAGGGTTATCTTCTTCAATAAAACGCCATGGTAAATCAGGCAACGGCTTTTCTTCCAAAACATAAAATGTCCCCCTTGCCAAGTGAACGAGTTCCCCGAGTTCATTATAAATACGTGCCGTCGCAACCATAGTGATTTTACCATTATGTTCCACATTGGCCACACCGCGTAATAAGGTACCGCCTGTAACAGCTTTCACATAATTGCCGTTAATATCGATTGTACTCACGGATTTTCCTAAGGTAAAACAGGATGAACCCATCAGACTATCCGCAAAACCGATGCAGACTGCGCCATGCAGATGGCCTCTAAAATTACAGTACTCCGTTGTATTCGTCTGTAATGTCATTTCGATATGACCGGCCTCAACGGCCGTAACCTCCGAATCCTTCACCCAAGAAAAAGGATTTTGCTCGCGCAGTTCGTTAAAATATTCTAATAAGCTCGTCGCCATAGGATTCTCCATTTTAATTTACAATACGTTTCAAATAAAATTTATTTCTACTCAATACACATATACATTCTTTCGTTGGTGGAACTTGAAGCTTTTCCGTCAATATAAAATGGTGCGTTACGTAATTATTGTATCACGCAACGCACCATATGCGAATAGCTACCGTGTAAACAGTAAATCATTTATTCATAATGTAATGCATCAATAGGGTTCAATTTGGCCGCTTTACGAGCAGGGTAAATACCGAAGATTAACCCGATAGCCATGGAGAAGCCGAAGGATAAGAAAATCGTCGGAATGGATATAACCGTATGCATGCCGGATGCCGTACCAATCAATTTCGATACGCCGATACCGAAAGCAATACCAATGAGACCACCCATCAAACTGATAACGACGGCCTCGATTAAGAACTGTGTAACAATTACGCTGTACGTCGCCCCCAGAGCCTTACGTATACCGATTTCCCGAGTACGTTCCGTTACGGATACAAGCATGATGTTCATAATGCCGATGCCGCCTACTACGAGCGAAATCGCCGCTACAGCACCTAAGAACAATGTAAATGTCCCGGTTGTCTCAGCTACTGTTTCCATAATAGATTTCATGTTTTGAACATTAAAATCATCTAGATTTGTATCCTTAATATTATGACGAACACGTAATAAATTTTCTATATCCGCCTGTAATCGATCGATACCGTCATCATCCTTAGCTACAACATACAACATACGTAGATAATCAACACCTTCCACGCGTTCCATTGCGGTTGTATAAGGTATTAATATTGTATCGTCTTGGTCATTCCCCATTGAGCCGTTCCCTTTACTATTGAGAACCCCGATAACACGGAACGGAATATTTTTAACCCGAATCTCCTGTCCGACAGGATCTTCGTCGGCAAATAGATTTTTCACCACCGTCTGACCTACGACCGCTACACGTTCACGATTTTTCACATTCTTATCGGAGAAAAAACGACCGGATGCCATTGACCAGTTATTTACATCCTGAAAGTTCGAGTTAACACCTGACACGGATGTGGTCCAGTTTTTATTCTGATAAATCACCACATACGAATTATTAGTCATCGGACTGACAGCTTTCACACCGTCCAACTTGGCAATCGCTTCATAATCGGATAGTTTTAAGGACTTCATGGACCCCGCCGAAGGTCTAACCCCCGGAGTACGTGCAGCCCCCGGCATAACTACCAGTAAATTGGAACCCAAGCTGGAAATAGACTCTTGAATGTTCTGTTTTACACCGTTACCGATTGATACCAATGCAATAACGGCGGCCACACCGATGATGATCCCCAACATGGTCAATATAGACCGCATTTTATTAGCAACCAAGGAGGCCCAAGCCATTAAGAAACTTTCTCTATACATGAGGCACCTCCTCTACCGGAGTCATATTTGCATTAATCGAATCCTCTACAATTATTCCATCTTTGAGAACAACATTTCGACTTGCATACGTTGCAATATCCGGTTCATGCGTTACGAGAATAATTGTTCGCCCTTCGGCATGAAGACCACGAAAAATATTCATAACATCGATGGTCGACTTGGAATCGAGATTCCCTGTCGGTTCATCGGCCATAATAATTGAAGGGTCATTCGCCAACGCACGGGCAATGGCAACACGTTGGCGTTGCCCACCGGATAATTCGGACGGCAAATGATTCATACGGTCTCCAAGACCGACAGATTGTAATAGCGAAGAAGCCCTCTCATTTCGATTTTTCTTGCCTACACCGGCATAAATCATAGGCAATGCCACATTTTCAAGAGCCGTTAATTTTGTTAGCAGATTAAAACTTTGGAAAACAAAACCAATCTGTTTATTTCGCACAAATGCCAGTTCATCATCGGATAAGGTGGCAACCTCATCACCATTAAGACGATAAGAACCGGTCGTAGGGCGATCCAAACAGCCGAGAATGTTCATAAAGGTGGATTTACCGGAACCAGATGGTCCCATGATAGATATAAACTCGCCCTTATTGACAAGTAAATCAATGCCATGCAAAACAGGAACTGATAATTTGCCATTCACATAGGTCTTTGTAATCCCTTGTATATCAATTACTGATTGATTCATAAGCACCTTCTCTTAGAATGGTCCGCCTACATTACTCTTCGGTGCAGTCACATCACCGCTCACGATGATTTCGTCACCTTCAGACAAGCCTTTGAGAATCTGTACATTCGTATCTCCGGTTACGCCGGTGGATACAGCTGTTCTCACAGGTTGACCATCTTTAATAACATATACATATTCCCCTTGCTTATCGGTACGTACAGCTGTTAGAGGAACAACTAATGTATTCTTTATATCATCACCGAAAATAGTGGCCCTTGCCGTCATTGTCGGCAAGAAATTACCCGCTATATCCTGAGGTATGGCAACTTTTACGATATAGTACACTACACTCGTACTGGTTTTGCCCAATTCACCCTTTGTACCTTTAGCGATTTCAGATACATAGCCCGTGAAAGTCTCACCAGGTTTGGAGTCGACTGTAAACTCAACACGCGATCCGTTTTTAATATTTCCGATATCCGTTTCATCCACTGTGAGATAGATTTCTAAATTAGATAAATCAGCAATCGTGGCGATAATCATCTGTGTCGAAATCCCCGTACTGATCGTTTGGCCCGCCTTCAAAGGAGTACCCACAACGGTACCGGCCATCGGAGCCGTAATGGTAGCATCACTCAAATCAGCTACAGCTTTATCATATACAGACTTAGCACGTTCATAATCAGTAACAGAATCATCATATTTCTGTTGCGCAATCGCATTCTGGTCAACCAAGGCTTTATAGCGATTCATATCAAGTTCAGCCTTTGACATTGCTGCACGTGCATCGTCGACAGTGGCTTGTAATTGACGCGTATCAATATACGCAATAACCTGACCGGCTGTAACTTGGTCATTTTCCTTAACCAGTACTGATTCAAGCTTACCGGCTACATTTGTGGATACATCTACATAGTTGACAGGGTTAATTGTCCCTGTTGCGGAAATACTTGTTTTAACATCACCTTTTTCAACTTTACCCGTAGTATATAGTTTTTGTGATTGACTCGCATCATCGCTGTTAATGTAGTAATAAGCACCGCCACCGAGTACACATAGTACTACGGCACCGGTAATAATACGTTTGCGATGTTTTCTAAAAAATTCTTTCATTCTTATCTCCTTATAGAAAAATGAAGAACTGATTATATTCATGAGAATCTATAGCCAATCAGGCTATGTCTATCGGTTTTAATCAATTATACAGTACTATTGACTTTTACACAATATAATTTTATTGAGATAAAAAATGGCCCCTTCGGGCCATTAACTACTTAAAATAGACAACAAAGTGTATTGTTCTTCATTAATCGGAAACTGCAATTTTTCAGCTTCCTTATAAGATATAGTACGAATATGACCATCAATATACCCGATTAAACGATTATCTACGCCGCTCATCAATGTATTAATACATACCTCACTCATACGGGCGGCTAAAATCGCATCAAATGCGGAGGGTCCGCCACCACGTTGTAAATAACCTAGCACAGTCAAACTCGGGTCAAATTCCGTATGATTTTTTATAAATTCTTTTACTTCGCCACTTTTATAGGCACCTTCTGCCACAAGTATAACGCTATACTCCTTGCCGCGCAATTGAGTTTCCTTCAAATGGCGGCAAACTTCATGAAGCGGCATCGGGTTCTCAGGTACCAGAACGATTTCAGCGCCACATGCAATCCCTGACTGCAAAGCAATATGTCCGGCCTTGCGGCCCATGACCTCCACAATGGCTACCCGCTCATGAGAGTTCGATGTATCGCGGATATGCCCGACCGCATCAACAACAGTATTCAGTGCCGTATCAAATCCGATGGTATATTGCGTACCGCCCATATCATTATCAATAGTACAAGGAATTGTCATCGTTGACATACCGTGTCTTGATAAGCCCTGTGCACCTCGCATGGAACCGTCCCCACCTATAACAATCAGATGATCGATACCATAACGCTTCAATATTTGATAAGCGTTCTCCTGCAAAGCTTCATCTTGAAACTCAGGATACCTTGCCGTTTTAAGCATTGTACCACCCTGAGTGATAATTCCGCCAACATCGCGAGCCTGTAGAGGGAATATAGCCTCTTGTATGAGCCCCAAATACCCCCTTTCAATGCCGAACACTTGAAACCCTTCATGAATTGCTTTTCTTGTAACGGCCCGAATGGCTGCGTTCATTCCCGGTGCGTCTCCACCGCTTGTTAATATTGCAATTTTTCTCATATCCATTACCCCCTCGTGGTATATCTTGTTTGGATATAGCTTCTGATGGAATTGTACTATCTTTGGATCGACGCCTTGCTTTAAATTGTACCGCAGATGTTTCGAGCTCCTTTTCAATTCGCTGCATAAAATCAAAGGTTCGACCGTTTGTCGTATCTAATACATAGTCACACTGTTTATATACAGGCTTCCAGGATTGTATCATGGCATGTACAAAAGAATTCACATTTGTATAATCCATCGTCGGTCGTTTACCGATACGGCGATTAACTCGACTTACAATACGAAATTGTGCTGCGCGAATACCGATGATATAGGAATATTTTTTCAATATCTTTAACGTGCGATGTTCTATCGGAAAGTTTCCACCTACTGAAATCACCGCTTCATGATATAAACATACCTTTTTTAAAACATCCATTTCAGCACGGCGAAATGCTTTTTCTCCGATTTTTTTATAAATATCTGCAATGGGCAAGCCAAAACGATCTTCCAATACGCGATCGGTATCTACGAATTGCCAGCCTTTTCGTTCCGCCAGATTACGACCGAAGTGACTTTTTCCACTTCCCATAGAACCGATGAGCATAATATTTCGTTTAATTATCATGTATAGTGAGCCCCTTATCATTTCATATCTTTCATTTTACTATAATTCCATGTAAAAACAAAGATAGACCCTTCGGATATAACTCACCAGGGTCTATTTCTATTCATTATCTATAAAATTATAATAACATAAACAAATGAAAAAAGACTTTTGTATCTATTTATCGGACTTTATCATACATTGCATATATACAACATTACCCTTCCGCTCAATATCTGCTATTTCTACATGATGTTGGGATTCTGCTTTCTCAACTGAATTTAACCAATTAAATAGACTTTCCGTACTGCCCAGCAATGTTAGTTCCAGCATCTTTTCATGTTCCACCGTACTCACAATCATTAAGGGTTCACCCCGCAAAGATTCCAATATCTGTTCATAAGACGTATCTCCATATTGAAACCGCATCAATAACTCGGCCTCTTCAGAGGTTAAATAATCAGATTTAACCTGCATATTTATAGTATATAACTCCATCTGCTTCGCTATGGAATATTGATGATTATAAAAATATATATGCCCATATAGACAACCCCCGCTAAGGATTATCCAAAGCAGAAGCGCCCCCATGATTTTCTCCACCGGCAGCGTTGTGCTCGCCTTCAGATCCATCCATATGGAACGTATATTTTCCTTTATTCGCTTTAACTGTTCCATGACACTCAATTTTCGTCAATCGATGTTGAACACTGTCCAAAAAAGCTCGACACCGTTCATCACTTATGCCCTCTCCATCAATGGATATATGCCCATTCTTATACGCAAGATGATTTAAACTTATTTCTTGATTCATCGCCAGATCTAATATACAAATTATAACGGCATTGTGTGAAAAACCTTTATCGCGTTGCAATATTTGATTACGCAAAGACATTACCGTATCATACTTTTGCCGTATGTCTACATACTGTCTATTATTTTTCACATCACACCACTGACCTACCTGATTCCGATAGGACTGATATGAAGTGATACATAAATAGATTAATATACAGCCCAACAGGAAAAATACAACACTTAATATATACCCTAAATATCGATACCTATGCCAAAAACCGTGCCATTGCAAAGAGCGGGGCATAAGATTGATTAATCCATTATTACCATCCCTGACCAATCCACTTTAACCCCCTTGCCGCCATGCCTATGGCCATATCCCAATCAAGACATCCGATCTGGCATCGATTCCGACCACGACCTAACAATAGCAGAGGAATATATTCTATGTCGCCATACATATCTACAATAGAATTCAATTCACAGTGTTCCTTCGTAGTAAGTTCTTCGGTTCCATAAAAATGAACCCCTTTAATTTCATCTATACCGAACTGCTGTAATTTCTCCTCTAGTCTTATAATAGCCTCTTTTATATCTGATTCCGTTATAGGAACGATAAGATCCTGTACAGATACATCCTTCCACCAAGCCCATAAATGCATTCCTTCCGGCTCTACAATCCCGGTTATGATTCCACTGCGTTGCATATAACTGTAACATATCGGTATAGGCCAACCATCAATAACATCTACCGGTGCATACGTATTCCGTATCCCCTGCTTCAACAACTCCAAATCATGACGATCAACAGCTACCATGAACATGTAGTAATTATGTCGCGGATATTCTCGACGACATGCATCCATTTGAAAGCAATCTCCGTCAAAATCAAAATAGTCGTCCACATTCCATTTAATAAATTCTTTCACATCAAAATCATGCGGATCATAAGCAGCCATATGCATTTGTGTCTTTATATCCGCGACAATACTATACGCTCCGTCATCTAAATCATAAGTTTCAATAAATTTTGCTACATCTTCATCAATGGAACCGGTTCGTTTCATTTCAAGTGCATCGATAATTACCATGGTTTTATTTTCAATATGTGCCGTTACACCGACGATTCTCTCATCGGTTACACATAGTCCTGCATGGACCTTTTTCTTTTCTTTCATATGTTCTCCTCAATATGGTTTCATAGAAACTACATGCATATGATGATTTGTATCAACCGTAACATACATATGAATACGGCTGCTAATTTCATATGATTTTATCTTGCCGTAACTGATTACATGTCGTGGTATATCTTTACGCTTATCGGCCTCAATATAAATTGTGCAATCCTTATCATCAACAATCACTAGCGGTTCATTAAAATCCCATCCATTCCCGGATTTACAATAGCCGACAAACCAGTGCGCTCCCCGTTCAGCAGCATAATGAGCCTCTTCAAGATGTAATTCATCCATTGTATTACTTTCACATATTTGACATATATGAAGCCCGGTAAAAGCCACCAGTAACAAAAAAGTCATCGATAGTATAGCCACATATGTAATGAATCCCGCATTATAAGTCTGTGTGTTCACTATCGCCCTCATTCTCATCATGTATATACCAATTAAATAGCGTCCCTCGACCTATAGCCACTTCATAACCGGCTATACCGCCATATCCCTCGGTATATGACTTCTCTTTAGCAAACCTATTATTAATAAACCAATGTAAATGAACCACACCGTACTCATCCATCGCAAATCCCTTATTCCGCGTATAATCTAAATGTCTTTTATCCGCAGTTCCGATAATGCGACTGCCGCTGACAGGTTGCAAACTGCCATCAGTTAATTTACGATACAATGCATGTCGACGAATAGTGAATGTAGTTCTTTTATTATCATGAATCATGAGGCTTTGATTAGCATCCTCAACCGTTACAGGAAACTTATTCCACATTATATGGGCTACTACCACACGCCGTGTATAACGACCATCCTCCATCATCGACACGCTATCGAGCAGCTTGGCATCCCACATGACGGCATAAAATATAACGCTCAACAGAATCGACAATATAATTGTAGAGATGGTTATACTGATAACAGTCGAGTATAAAATAAAGCCTGCTTGTTTATTTTTCTTAAGACCCTTCTCATAATACTTACAATTCATATATCCTGCCCAAAATAGAATGCCTATTTATCATACCCATACTACTCATAGGTTATACGCTTACTTTCGATGTTCAATATCCGTACACAATGTATAAACAATGTGCCCGTTATCTAACGCCTGTACGGTTATATGCTGCATAGGAACCCCTTTTGTATTAATAAGTGCAGCACCTTTTCTGAAAGTTATGTTCATACCGTTACCGATAACAAACTGTGACGGATAATCTCCGGCGGTAACATGTCCCGTTTTATAATATTCACACTTAGCTTCTTCCAAATATGTAAGAGTATCTTGCAAAATATGATCCCAATAATAAGCCCGTTGAACAGAAAGACTTGCCAACCAGAACACGGACAATACGACGGGCAGAATAAATAGGATAATCATGGCTGATGCAAGTGCATCTCCATATAGAAAACCCGCGTCAGTGAATTTCCTCCCACCGTATACGCCCCGTTTGTACAGATATCCAGATACGATTTTTCTCACCACTTTCCTTATCTAATAAAACTATTTCCGTCTCATCATACGGTAAACCGAAAGCAGAAAAGGAAATCGTCGTCAAGGACCTTTGACTTTCAATTGACGTTGGCAACTGTATATCAACGGTATGATGATACACATCTTCCGCAATGGTATATTTATTCTTATGCAGCACAAATGTCATGTGACCCAAGCGATTGGACTTATGCCCCAACATAGACCATAACTGTACCTTTTTAATCATACATACGACCTCTTGTGTAGCTCCATTAAGAGTATAACGAGATGGTGTCGTTATCATAGGCATAGTTAGCGTGACAATGAGTATTACTAAACCGACGGTAATAACCCACTCCGCAAGTAGAGCACCTACCCTAGGACCTTTAAGCTGACGAGTATCCATCTATACAATATCTCCATATAACTTCCACCGTGTAATGCACACCAGCCGCCAAAGCATAGAAAGGGACCAAACGGTATATATCGTTTCTTATAGCCGCTCAGTAAGAGATAGAGTGAACCTGAGCAAAACGCTATGTAGAAGAAACAGATTAATTCCCACGGTGTCAACCATGTAGCGATAGCACAAAACCACTTTACATCACCTAGACCAAATCCCTTGTGACTGATATAGCGTATGAGAAATGTAATGAGGCCAACTACACAAACACCTGTAAAAACATTCGCTAAACTATAATCATTTATATAGCTGTATATACATCCTCCTATGGAAAGAATAACTACACCTTCATCAGGCAATATATAGTAATGCATATCGATGGTAGCACCTGCTAAGAGTATGAGTGAAAACACTGCATATAAAGCAACGTGAATATAAGATACTGCCTGCGTACAAAACCATAGAGGGAGCATTATGGATGCTACATATATAACTAAAGCGATAATATACTGTGTCCCTTTCATAAGCTTATCCTTATCAGACAAATACAAACTTACACATTATTGAAACTTAACAACATACAATCGTCTTTACAATTTCAGCCATCTATCATGGTGTGTTTGGAGCCGTAACGACGACAGATTTACCTGTATTACCGCTTACCTGTTCATAACTGATGGTATATTCCTTACCTTTTGATGTTTTTACATGTTCCGTTAAATACCCTTCCTTATATAGACTTTCAACAGTCGGCGGTGTCTCTATGTTCTTATCGATCATAAAAGGTTATATCTCTTTAATTTATTTCATATTTCAAAATATGTTGTAATAATCAAAGTTTTATATCGTGGTTTATTAAAACCACTTACACAAAACACAATATTTAAAATTCATTTTTTGACGAATTTTTGACGGCAAATAAAAAAGAGGGTAGCAATTACGCTACCCTCAATTTGTTTTATTTATCTAATTCTACTAAGCGGTGCAACTTGCCATTAACAAACCACATTTCACAACGCACGTTGTTTTGGTCTACCAAGGTTGCCATATATAACCCCTCTTGGTTAGGTTGAATATCTTCTGTGAATTGATGTGTTTTTCCCTCGAATGTAAATACTTGTGCCATAATATTTTCCTTTCATCCAATACATCCCAACTGTCAACTAACAGTTGATTGTTGCAAGCCGTGCAACTCGGAGATAGATTAGATCACCATGCCTTTACTGTATAAAGTACACTACCACCTTTAAATTGTGTTCCCTCAAAATGCCCTAGCATCTCAACTCTACCAGCTTGATAACCGATAGTTTCATACATTTTCTTATCAATCACAGTAACACCAGCTTTTATTTTATGTTCTTTGTTTAGGTTAATCTTATACACATCGACTTTTTGCTCGTCTGTGTTGGCCACTACTGCGGTTCTATCAGATTTTTCTGTGGCCACTTTAGGTAAGTTAGGGTTGCTATGTGCAATATCCTGTTTCACCTTTTCTGCAGCAACTTCAACTGTAGGCGCTTGCGTGTAGTATGTCGCTACTGGTTGAGTTCTTTCCTTTATGGAAATAACTTCTTGTGCTTGTTGTTCCGTTACATGAATTGCTTTTGACAATTCTGTAGGTGATTTAGATTGTTGCTGTGTAATCACAACAGGCTTTTCAATCTGTTTCTGTTTATACAGATGATAGCATCCCATACAAATGAGTATGAATACTAGCATCGGAATTATGACCTGTATGGTGCGTTTATGTGTTTTTAGATAAGTTAGTACCTTATGTAGATAAAACATTCACCTACACCCCCTCAACCTCTTTCATTAGCATTTTTAACGCTTTGAATTTCTCATCAGCAAATCTATTGTTTAGGCTATCTCTTAATGCACTACTATTCCATTCAAGGCTCATACACGTATCATAAATGCCAGCGATAATGTCATAATCAAAACGCTTATCATCGATGTAGGATAAGTTAGGCAGTTCAATATTCAATGCCTTTTCCATTAGCTTTAATGCATCATTGAACATATTAACGATTTCGCCAGTACCATATTGTACCGCTCTGCTCCATATAACATCCTTTAATGCATCAGAATGTTTTTCTACATTAAAAAGATTTTGTCTTAGATACTCACACGCTACATCGTAGTATGCGGACTTAATATAATCGTGTTGCATCTTTTCAAAGCCTACCGCATCAACTGTACCTAACTCTTGCCACTTAGCAATGAAACCATCAGAATTGATTTCACCACTATCAATCAAGGCTCTTGCATAGTCAGTATAAAAACCACCTTGTTTTAAACCCCAACCAAGGAACGCATCAACACTACCACAATTACTTGCTAGTTGATATGTTCCATAAGAGATACCGCCAGCATCATTGATGCCACTAGATACACACGCTGGATCTCCATTACTTTCATACTCAGCACTTAACTGTCCTAATTCAGCCATTTTAATTACTCCTTTTCTTTGTCATTGCTGCCCCCATTCATATATTGGGAACGCTTAACACCACCTGTAGCACCGATATATCCACCTAATACACCAACTATTACACTTGCCAAGTCTTTTTGTTCAAGATAAATAGTCATGATTAATGCGGCTGCAAGTGCCACTAAGGTTATAGTGTCCTCATAATTAATCTTCATTTAATCGCATCCTTTATTGATTTTACGAACGCTATCAACTCTTTAACCAAACTCATTGCACGTTGAAACCATGCACTTTCTACAAATTCAAGTTCAATCATATTCTCTACAATCGATGCTAATTCAACCATGATTGGTACTAGATACATCAATGTAGATAGAAACACATCAATGCGACATAACATAGGAATATCCACATCAGGCAAGGTTAAGAGAATGAAAGATAAGAGGAATAACCACGGATAAGATTTAACTAGCTTTTTAGTCATATCTGCTCGTAGCTTTCCGCTTACTAGAAATCTGCGTTGGTGTCCATCGACTTCAACGCTTGCCCATCCTCGCCATATGATTGCAAGGAACATATTCTTAATGGTTAATTCTCTATTAGTAGCCAAATTAAAATTACGTGCCTCGACTAAGACACGTAAGAACGTATCAACAAAAACCAATACAACACTTGTAAATATGGCTAGTGATATTCTCACCGCCTCACTCACACTAAAAACCTCTACCATAAATGGTGGAAGAAAAACTTCAATCATACTTACTCTCCAATTCGTTCTATCTTAATGGTTAGTTTACTATCGCTAGTTAATATTTCTTTTCTCCATCCATCAACATTAAATATAGCTTTTTGATTAGGGAAACTTGCTACAGTAAACACATTAACCTCAATGTCTTTTGATGTAGCAACGCTAAACTCATTACTTTCATTACGACTTGCGCTTACTGTGGCTCTATATCTTCCTTTAGGTAAATACACAAACATTTTTTCAGTTCCTCTAACATCATTTGTGTACTTTTGCCAATTCCAAGTAGTAAATAAAATAGGGCTTGTTTGAACATAACTCTTGCTACCATTCGATGTACGTTGCACCACAAGGGCGGTTTTATCCGCCCCTAATCGTGCATAATATGTTTTCCCATTAATAACTATTGGTAGTCGATTATCGCCTACATCACGCAAGTTATCAGTCAGTTCAAATGTTAGTGTATCGTTTCCTTTCTTAACTTTTAAGTTAGGCATTATTCAACATACACCTCATTTCCACCATTAGCACTCCACAATTTCAATCGGCTATTCAAGGATGTTTGTACTCTTCCCCAACTTTTCCATGTATTCGCCATAAACATTCTGTGGTATGTTTCGCCATTGAACGCATGGAATGTTTGGTCAATCATTGCACCTTTGCCAAAGTTCATTACGATTAACATACCTTGTTTGTGGCTACGTGGTGGGTTATTAGCACCGCCATCAAAATTAATCTCAATAGCACTTTGTTCTGTGAATGTATTCCAATCTGTTGCCGTTTCAATTTTAGAATATGGAAAACCTAACTGGTCTACTTCGGTTTTCTTAACAAAGTTATCGTCTACATCCTTTTTCTTATAAATAGCCGTTCCGTAATGTTTGGTAGTAAGTACTGTGAAACTATCTGTACCATCATAGTGTTTAAATTCCTTACCTTTAATAAACGTATTAACGGAGTTATCGCCAAGTTCAACATTACCGCTAGTAGATACCTTAGCCATACCAACACCATGTCCGTCAGGTTTATAACCCTCGATTAAGGTGTTGTTAGCCATTTTAAGTGCGCCATTTAATGTACCGCCCGTTAGTTTGAGATAATCAAACGTTGCCAATCGTGCGGTGTTGATAGAGTTTTGATAGTCTTTGTTCGGATCACCAACATAAATATCAACTTGGTGTCGCTTGTTTGGTTTTTCTGTTAAAACTGCAAAATAGAATTTTCCGTTGTAATAAGCTATATCTTCGATTTCAGTAGTTCTATTGATTTCAATAATCTGTTTAACTGTGCCAAATGGTGTACATTCTACCAAGCTACCAAGCGTTGCACTCATGATGCAGCCATTTAACATAAATGCACCATTGTTATTAAAATCATCATATTCATAATCGACTTGATATGTTTTTAATTTCTTAAAATCATCGTTGTATAGATTGATTTCACGTAAGCGTTGTTGACCGCTAATAGGTACGATGCTTACATAAGTCCGTGTGATTGGGTCATATCCAATATTAAATACACGTTCATTCAATGTGATAGTACGTTCATATTGCATTGTATCTGCGTTAAGTACTGTTAAGTTGTTACCATTTTTTAAGCCATTGGCAAGATAAATCTTATTAGTGTTCTTGTTGTAGCACATAGTATTACAATGCCCCATCTTATCAGGGTCATTAAATTTGTATGTTCCTACAATCTCAAACGTAGATGAATTGAGTTCATAGATTATTTGGTTGTTACCATCACCGCTAATACAAGCTAACACGAATACATTCTTTTTATCGTTGTAGGTAAAACCTTGACATTGGTTGACCTCATCGCCGTATTGAATATTTTTCACAAAGGCAATATTAGATGAACCTTTAAGCATTGGTGTTTCAGTAGGATAAAATGGTTTTACATTGTTGTATGTACCCATATCCATGACACTATCAACAGTATTGAAAGTTAGATGTTCATTAATTTTGTAGATGCCATTAGGTACTAACAATATCTTATTTTTAAGATTATCGTTAGCACGTTTAAATGCTGCGGTATCATCAGCCACACCATCACCAACCGCCCCAAAGTCTTTTACAGATACAATGCCATACAAACTATCCTTAGGAATAAACTTTGTATCGGCTTCGGTTTTTGTAATTAAACCACCGCCATTAGGCAATGCAATTTGTTCCGCTTTACTGGCTGCCATTTCTGCACGTTTCGCCGCATCTGTTGCCTTAATTGCGTTACTTGCGATTGATGTTTGTTTATTATCAATGTCTGTTTTTAACGTGCGTGCTTGACTAACTAACTCATTAATATCTCGTTTATCAACAGTTGTTTGTCCAACATATGCCTTAGCATCTCTGACTAATCGTTCAGCAGTAGCAACATTAGTTGAGGATGTATCTAGTGCTGTATTAGCCGTTGCCAATTTATCATCAACAGTAGATGCAATAGCTTTGATTTCTTCACCTAATCGGTTGATTATGTCTGCATTAGCGTTAATCTTATCTGACTTTTCGCTAATTACATTCATAGCATTCATAGCATCATTAGCTGCTTTTACAGAACGCTCAACAATATCTTTCGCAACTTCATTTGAATTCTTATCACTATCTACACGAATTTTAAGTGATCTATCTAAATCAGCTTTCATTTCTTGTAAGATAAGTACAATCTTATCCGTTGCGTGTTCGATATTCTCGAATGGGTATTCATCAGGCAAGTCCATATCTTGTGAGATTGGTGTTTTACGCTCCAAGATAACCTTTTGCCCTACGGCTAGTGCATCCCCATTAGCTGGGTAAATTACCGATTTGGTGCTTTCATCATAATCGATGTTCCCAACTTGTACCGCCTCTGTACCATCTTCATCAACTATAGTTAATTTAACATCCTCGATTTGGACAAAATCATATGGGAAAATAAACTTCTTATTTCTCCCATCACATTGATACACTACAGATGGTTTTAGTACTTCTGGTGTCAATTTAACATCCCCTTTCAATGTATATAAATAGGACTACCCATTATGGATAGTCCTTATTTATCAATGTTTCTTTTTATCTTTTTTAGTTTTTAATCGTCTATCAAATACTACTGCCATGATTGCATCCTCTAGTGATGCATCGGTATCTGTGAAACCAAATTTAGCTAATGTCCACAAGCCATCAGTTACAGTATCGCTAAAACCAGTTGCTCGGTTTGCTAACTGACTGAAACTTCTGCCTACATCAATACCATCTTTGTTTTTGCTCATAATTGCGTTGCCTAAATCGTAGAATTTCTCAACGATGCTTAATGCCATAACGCTATTACCTTTATTGAATACCTTTTCACCTAGAATGTATTTCATTGCCATATTTGACATATCACGGATGATTGGTACACCCATAGTACCTTGTGAAACTAACTCCTCGATAAATGACTTAGCTAAATCTTCAGGCTTATCATCATCGCCATTTGTTAAGGCTTTGTAAGCCATCATACCGATAGCCTGTGAAATCAATGTCCACCATAGCATTTTAACGAACCTTGCATAATCGCCATTATCCTTACGTGCATAGTTGCCCTCTGTGATGATGTTATAAAGTGTATTAGCGTAAGAATAGAACGGAACGAATAATTGAGTGAATGTGGAACGTGAACGCTGAATAGCAGCAGCATCTTTCGTATCACCACTACCAAATATATCACGCACCGCTCTATCACCAGCTTCAATAGATTGTTGCTCTACCCATTCAGCACTCACACCCTCTTTACCAAAGAGTTCAGCTTGCTTTTGATCATATGCAAACTTCCATACAGGAATAGATAATGCAAAGTCTGTTTCCGTAAGTAATCTGAACCCCATTTGATTTATGTCATCTCGGATATCAGCTAATTGTTCTACCCTATAACCACCAACATTTGTATCACCCAAACGTAAGCCTTTACCAGCAATAGATAAGCCTTGTTTCAAGTCTTTATCTAAAGTTTGTATACGTTCTCTCATGAAGATTGATTGACCTAATACAAAATCTCTAGTGTTGTTATATGTTGTAGTTCCGTGTCCGTAGAAACCAATACCAGCATGATTGATGGCTCTAATTGTATTACCTACACCGATACGATAGAACGCAACAGGAATGTTCAATGCATTTTGCAATGCTACAGATACTCGACCAGCCATGACTGCGGTTGATGTATTCTTTTTAAGTGTAAGAATTAAGCGGTCAATATCATTTGTTTTAGCTGCCTCATCTTGCCAGTTATCACGAACCCAAGTTCGTAAGAATTGGTAAGTATCTGCACCAAATTTATCAACAATGTAGTTTTGCAATTCTCTGTTACTGATTAGCTTATTAACATCGGTTACTGCTTTTCGCATAGTAACGTGATTGATAGCTTCTGTGATTGCATTAGGAATTACATCAAAATCTAGCAACAATGATTTATCTTTAACCACATCTAAACGTGATTTAGTAGCACTCATACCAGTTCCCCATACTGCATTACTACTAACCATAGTTTTTGCAATATCTTCAACTTGGTTATCACTTACGGATGCATTTACTTTAGGGTTATACACGATAGGGAAATATTGCCCCTCAATATTTCTACCACCGATAGTAAATGTCAAACCCTCTACTTTCTTTAATGGGTTTCCATAAAGTTCCTCTTGTACCTTACTACGTTCTTCAAAGAATGAATTGATATGATCCCATGTACGAATTACAAACTCCCAGTCCTTATCAGTCATGTGTTCTTGGAACGCACGTTCAATTTCAACCTCATTTGCTTTTGTGGTTTCCATTACACGTTGTCGGTTGCTTTCTGTACCCCAGTTAAGGGCAATCATGATAAGTTGCTCTTTTGTTAAGCCATACAAGTTACCAACTGTGTATAAGTGGTCATTACGCATATCGAATAATTCACGCTTGGAATATATTCCTACATCCTTAGCCAATCTACGCATTGATACTTCTTTGCGTTCATTGAACGCTTGTGTTGCTCTACTGATTGGGTCATAGATATATTTAACTGCGAACCCATTTTTACCGCCACCCATTCGTCTTAGGAATGTTTCAACTTTCATTAATGCTAAGTGGAAACCATATAGCTTGCCACTAACTGCATCTGTTTTGCTTTGGTTATTAAGAATGTTAAATACATCACCAGTTGCGCTACCAAATGTTTCTGTAGCCTCACCGATGATTTCTTGTACTGCATTTTCAAATGATACGCTTTTACCCTCATCATTCAAAATGGTTGTACCCTCATACTCATTTCTGCCGTTTTTATACATACCAGTCATGAGTTCTTCTAAGGTTTCCAACTCATTCATTGTGATTGATTTGAAAGATTTAGGTGTTTTAGCATAGAACATTTCTGCTATCCAAGGTTGTAATTGAACCATAGATTGTTGATTAAGAATGAGTGCATCCACATCAAGTGCGGATAGTACTGTGTTCATATCGAAACCATCTGTAGGTGCTAGTCCATCGTACTTAGTTAAACCCATTTGGTATGCCATATGTGCATAGAAATAACGCATATTAGGTTCAATAGCAATAGGGTTTTTAGGTCTAGTCATGCGTTGTAATTGTTGTTTCAATTTCAATCGCAATTTCTTGGACTTTTCAAAGTTTTCAAACGCTACTCTTGCCCTTGCTTGTTGTAGCATCTGTTCACGCTTAAAGCCAAGTGCTTTATCAACATCACCGATTGCCAATGCTCTATCTGCTTTCTTGCCAGCAGTTACCGCTTTATTCTGATACGTTTTAAACTGAATAGCGTTAGAGATAGGTAACTCACCTAACTCTTTTCTTGCTCGGTTCATGTAGTCTGATATTGTGCCAAGTCCTGCACCACGAATAGAACGTACGTTATTGATGCGATTGTTAAGCATATCTTGTAAGCGTTTGATACGTTCTTCTGCTTTTTCTAATTGCTTAGTAGTATCAGTCAAAGCAGCATCTACTTTTTTCTTATCAGCTTTCAACTCATCGTACTTAGTAGGTTTAACCTCTTTTTCGATTTCACTTAACTCTGTATCAATAGTTTCTGCGTTAGGGTCTAGTTTACGAATACGCTCTAACAACTCCCAGTTCTTAGCTAATTCACGATTAGTAGACTTTTGAATAATCTTACTTTCCTCTTCGGTGAGTTTCATTTGGCCTTGGGTACTAAGCAAGATTTCTTCTGCGATTTGCTCGTTGGTTTTACCTACGTTGTTATCACGCATAAACTCTGCTTTCGCATTGTCCATTTCTTGATTGATAGCATCGTTAAATGTAGCACCAGTTTGTTCTACTTCCGCTTTCTCTAACTCTTCAATAGAATTGTATTGTGTATCTTTTAAAGCACCCTCACCAAACACGTTATATCGTTGATGCTCTTTGTAGATAGGATATTGCTCAATCAATCGTTTTTCGATTTCGACTTGTATTGCATCCTTTTCTTCTTCCCATTCTTTAATTGGTCTATTGTCCAATTCTTTCATGAGTTTTCGCATCACACGTTCTTTTGCTTTTTCCTTAACATCTGCGATGTAGGATTGCATACGTGCTTGGTCTTGCTCGGATAGTTGTTTATACAGTTCAGTTTTCTCAAACTGCTCTAACTGTTGTTGCTCTGCATATGACTCAATATCCTCTTGGGTTGCGATCATACGTGCCATAACATCTTTAATATCAGTTGGTACTTCACCACCTAATCGTTGAACGCTACGATAAATACGAGTTAGCCATTTGGAGAATTGACGGAATACTCTTTGCAATGCACTTGCTGGTGCTTCACCACTTCGCAAGTAGCTTTCCCAACCTCGTGCGAATTTTTCGTGTGCTTTCGTATTATCTACGTTTTCACCATCAACCCAACCGCTCCACTTTTTCAACTTGTTCCAATCAGTTACAAGTTGCTCAGGTGCGTTTTCTATAGATGCTAGCTTTTGAATATCATCAAAGAATACATGACCCATTTCATGTAAGAATGTACTTCTATCTGCGGTTTTGAAAATACTGATAATGCGTTCACCATCGCTCATGATTTCTGTCGTGCCGTTTATAGATTGGTTGTACTTTTCAATGACTTTTATTGCCTTGTCATCGAACACTACATAGCATCTACCATCTTCTATGCCCTCATATGTGATACCTTTTATACCATGTTCATTCAAATATTCAGATGCTAGTTTATCACCACCTAATGCAGTTGATAGTGATTTATAGATATTTAAGCCAAACGAATTACCCTCACTAAAAAGATTATTTATGTTATCTTTATAGCTTATAACTTTTTGATTATCTTCTTGTGTTAATGCATCTAACTCAATTCGTGCTTTTTCTAAATTATCACCAATGATAGCTTTTAACTTATTTTTATCAGCACTACCCCAATCACCAAAACCATACTTTTTAGCTAGTCTATCAGCATTTCTCTGTACAATTTTATTTAATGTTTCTTTTTCTTCATACTTGCCAACGTAATTTAAATCAGTCTCTAAGACTTGGTAAATATCATTAACTTCTTTAACGTGTCTATTACCATTATAAGAATGATCAGAACGATAAGCATTTATAAATGCATCTTTCTGTAATGTATCTAAACTGTTTATAGCATCAATAATTTGTTCTTGAATTTCTTTTGGCTGAATGTTAAGGGTTTGATTCCAGTCTAACATTTTATTGCTTTCAGGAATATCAACCTTAAATAAAGATGATTTATCCGTTTCATGGACATTAGATAAAACCTCTTTGTAGTTTTTTGCCATTTCTTTATTTTTAGCAAAATACAAACCCCAACCATAAAATTGTGCGCCCTCACCGCTACCAATAGCACCTAAGTCAAACTCATCAAAGTCATGTGGCGAACCATGCCATGCAGTTTGATTATATGT
Organism: Veillonella rodentium; assembly: GCF_900187285.1. Classification (NCBI taxonomy): domain Bacteria; kingdom Bacillati; phylum Bacillota; class Negativicutes; order Veillonellales; family Veillonellaceae; genus Veillonella; species Veillonella rodentium. Next base: position 1,202,655 of record NZ_LT906470.1, read on the forward strand.
TTGTGTGTAATAATTGCCATTTCCATTATTATCTACATACAAAACACCTTTTCCGTCCTTGACTCCATTCAATATGTCTTTTATACTTATAGTATCAAAAGCAGTACTACTGGTCATTTGACCGACCGCTTGGCTATTGCCACTCTGAGTCGGGCGACTAGTAGTACTGCTTTTTTGCATAATTATATCGTATAAATAAACTGTTCTTGGGTCTACTGTTAAATGTCCTTGTTTTTCTTCTGCTACAAATCTAACTGCATAATAATTTCCATTAATACGAATTGCCGATAGTAAATTGTGGTAATTAACAATAGTATTTTTTCTATTTTGCGATTTACGTTGATTAGCGCTCATGCCAGATTTTGATTTACCAATTTTATTATTAGGTGAGCTATCAATCAATACACTATGTTGCAATATATTTGCAATATCTTCTACAATTCTTCTTTTTTTATTTGCTATTTTTTTACCTTTTTGCGTACCATATGGAATATGTTTAATACCATTAATATCATCAGGCGGTAAAACAATAACATTACCATCCTCAATCATAACCGCTTGTGGTGGTGTATTTTTAAATAAATCTATTATGTCTTTTTCTGTTTTCAGATTGGTTTGGAGATTTGTTAAATCAACAACTTGTAATCTGTGATTTAAGTCAACATTTGTATTTAATGGTTGTGCATATCCGCCTTTTTCTCCTAATTTAGCATTCATATTAATTCGCACGCTATCACGCAAATAGTCCATAGCAGTATAACCGCCTTTTCCCATTTGTCGCATATATTGTGCCATTATATCAGCGTGTTGTGCCATCAATAATGCATTTGCTTTTGCAGTTTCACGTTGTTTTCTATTCGTGCTTTCGCTAATAGCTTTAACTACTTCGTTGTATACATCATATCCACTTTTAGATAATTGCATCCGTAATGCTATGTCATTATTCGCCAATTCAAAGACTTTATCTTTCATTGCCTCTAAACTTTCGATTTGCATCAACATATGTTCCATATCTGCATAATGTGCATCAGATTGTGCTAGTGCATCAGTATTACCATCAAGGCTTGCCGTTGTAGTTGCTCGGCTATACTCATATGCTGCTCGTCTACGTTCTGCATTGGTACGTGGTGCTTTACCGCCATTGTTAGCTTTATAATCAACTAACCATTGTGGTTCAATACCAGTACTTACCGCATCATTGATAGATTTATCCGCATTGTCAAAATCACTAGCATAGGTTTCTCTGTATTGTTCCTTTAACGTATGCAATAAATTATTAAAGTTGCGTTTAATGTTCGTAGGGTCTGCCAATACTTCATTAAGTACTTCACGATCTATATCACTTGCACCCTCAAATTCATTACGAATAATATCATCCTTGATACGTTCCGCACGTTTAGATGTATCATCTTTCAATACAGATTTAGCAACATCTACTTCTTGTTTTGCACGTTCTAGTGTAGCTAATGACATACCGCCTCTAGTAAAGTAAGAGGTTCGTTTCAATGCATCTACTGTTTCATCGGATAAGTTCATTGATACTTGTGCATAACTACCAATAGGAATTTCAACAGGTGCATCTGCCTCGATAGCTGCTTTTACTTCCTCTTGTGTTACCAAGCCGTTATCAACCATATCACGGATAGCAAGTTGTCCGTTTTCAGATTGTACTAATTCCGCTACATCTACATATTGAGTTGACACACCAACCTTATCCCCCTGTGCTTGTACGATTTTTCCGTATAGTTCAGGGTTTTCTTTTGCGATTTTATTGGTAGTACTATCTTTACGAACATTATCCATAATAACTGCGCCGTTGCGGTTTTGCTCTGCAATGATAGCTGCTTGTTGTTGTTCAGGTGTTAGTTTTTGAAAATCACGAAAAGCCTTTGCAGTACGCACACCACCTACTGCACCACCAATAGCACCAAAACCTATTACCGCTGGCAATGCTTGTTTCATTGCATCTAGTGAACCTATAGCAATATCACCTACGCTATAATAACCCTCTAGGTCATTATCCTTGCGTGTTAGGTTGTGTTGCACCTTTTCGTTTACATCTTGCAAACCCTCTTCAAAAAGTTCAGGTACACCAGCTTTAATAGAGTTCTTAGCCATTTGTGCAACAGTTGTACCAATACCTCTATCAAAAGTTGCTGCAACATCTGTTGTGCCATTTGTAATTACTTTTGCTAACGCTGATTTAGGTGCAACATTAGTTATACTTTTACCGATAGCTTTAGTTGATACAAATTCGATACCAGCATCAATAGCAGCGTATGACATAGCATACTTTCTAGCCTCTTCATTAGAATATACTTGATTTCCGTTTGCATCTCGTTTTTGAATAAGTTCAAGGTATTTGTTACCAAAAGACATTTGATACATCTGTTCAGCCATACCAACCTGAACACCAGTACTCAAACCAGCTAATGCAGCTGGAATAGCACCAGCACCACCAGCTGGAGCAGTAGCAATAGCACCAGCCGCTGCACCCAACGCCATACCCTCTGCAGCACGATTAGAACCCATGATAGCTTGTGCAGCCATCATGTATGCTTGACTAGCAGTTGCACCAGCTACCGTTTCCAATACATCGTACTCATCCGCTTTACGATATTTAGATAAGTTAGATTGTAACCGCTCTACCTCATCGTTAAGTTCTTGAATACGTTTAGGGTCAGTAGCAGTTGATAACTCCATACCCACTTTGCCTAGTTTGATTTGGTCGTTAATCGCCCATGTGCTTTGTTGGATGCTATCCCATACACCATACGTATCTTTTACAGATTGTAGGTTTTGAAGAGTAGTGATCGCCTCTGCGGAGTTTTTATAGTTGATACCAACTAATTCATGGTACAACTCATACACTTCATTAAGAGTTTTACCTCTATTGATTTGTGCTGCCGCTGCCTCTGCTCGTCTAATACCATCTTGACCGCTTGCCATGATAAGGTCAGGACTAATACCTAGTGCCTCACCACTATCATATGCTGATTGCGCCCAGTCCGCTTTATTCCACAAATAGATTTGCTCTGCACGATGCATTACAGGTTGTAAGATTTCACCAGCTTTATTCACAAAGTTTTCGCTTTGTTGCGGTGTAACATCAGTTTGTGTTAATGCGTTCATAGCATTCATATCAACTGTAGCGGTTGATGGGTCTTTTGTTAGCCAATCACTAACACCACTAGCTGCATTGCTAATAGCTTTACCATATGAATTGTCTGTTACTTGTTGTTGAACACCGCCCTCAAATCTTACGTTTGCGTGTGATTTGACACCAAACGTACCATTTGTCGCTTGTTCAGGTGTAATCTTATAATCACTCATTATTGTCCTAACCTTTCAGCTAATTCTGCTGGTGTAATGGTGTATTCTTCGCCCCTAGCATCTTTGTACACATAATATGGTTGTCCATCTGCACCAGTTGTGTTATATAAACCATACATACCTTGTGATGCTAGTTGTGCGTTCGTGTAAGATACTGCAGCGCCTTTACCACCAAAGGTATTTGCTAACTTACCTACACCCCAATATTTACCAGTTTCTGTTGATGCGATTGTTTGTTCTGCCACCGCATCAGCACCCCATTGTGCCATTTGTGCTGGCGATGGGTCATATCCGTTTTTCTCCCTAAACTCTTGTACTTTAGGGTAAACTGCAGTTGATACCCCTTGCCATTCAACACCATCTATTTTTCTACCAGCCAAGTTTTCTATGCTACTTTTCATGCCAGCCATATCAGGAGAATACTTCCCTGTACCATTTGAATATTCATCAAATTCATGGTTAATTTCTGCTAACTGTTGTGGTGTAAAATATACACCCATTTGACCAATGAAGTTGTTTAAATCACCCATAGACTTAAACTGTCCATTTGCTATTGCAACTTTAACACCTAAAACATTAGCTGATTTAGCTTGCAATGCTTTGGCAGCTGCTTTGTTTACAGATATTTGTGCTTGGTTTAACTGACCTTGCATTGCTCGTTGATATTCAGGATGAGTTTCCGCATAATCTTGTCGCATCTTCAAAACTTCAATATCAGTCGCACCATTTCTTACCGCTGCTGCTACACGTTGCTCAATCTCTACTTTTTGGTTTTCAAGAATTTGTGCTTTACGTTTAGCCATAACTTGTAAGCGTGTTGCCACGTTACGTTGGATCATATCTTTTCGCTTTTGTGCCTCTGCTGGTGTTTCTTCTCTTGCTTGACCTCCACCAATCTCAGCTAATGTATTTACAACATATTGACGAATACTAGGATATTCATTCCCATTGCTATATTGAGGTTTATCCCAACCATCACCGCCACTACCTTTTACATGTGCTTTCGCACCATCTTTTACCCATTGTTCAGCAGTACTTTCCCCTGCGTACCAAGCGACTGCAGCCACCTCTACACCATACTTATCTATATATTCACTTAATTTATAAGTAGCGACTTTACGTTGTGCTTCAGGGTCTGAAATATCAGCGCCGGGAATTCCAGCCTCTTTACTCCATTCAGGCCAATTTTCAGGCATTATCTGGTATCGACCATATGCACCACTATCCCCATTTACTACATGATCATTATTGCTACTTTCATTTGCCGAAACAGCTTTAATGAACATCTCTTTTGTGATAGTTCCAGTAGTGCCAGCAACTTTACCAAAACCAGCATCATATAGTTTGTTGGTTACTTTAGTTAGCAAGTCAGGGTCATTAGGGTCAAACTCACCAATGACACCATCAATCTTGTTATCATCTGATGTAGCCAACACCATTGATGCATTACGCACCTTTTGACGATAACCCATGATTTTTTCTTCATCGATTAAGCCTGACATAGCAACTTGATTGATAATCTTGTTAGCACCATCTAAATCATCATCAGCCATCTTCTTTTCAATCATGGTTGTAGCAATGTTTTGTTGTGCTTTCTTAACCTGTAAGCGGATAGTATTATCATCATAACCAAGATTAGATAGTTGTGCTGCCACACTACCACTTACTTGTTTCATGGCATCATCGAATGCATCAGGACTAGCATTTACTACCGCATTATTAGATATGTTTTGTACATTCATATCTAGTGCTTTCATAGCACTATCTTCAAATTGACCTCGTACAAACTTATTGATCGTGTTTGTAGTGTTAGTCATATCATTATCTGCAACTTTATTAAAAGCATTGACCGCATCATTGAATTTAAAGCCATACTTTTCGGATATAACCTGCCTTGCTCTTTTCTCTTGGTTTTGATAATCAAGTGGAATAGTCAAAGCATTTTCGCCCTTTCGGTTCATAGCACCATTATCAGGGTTATATAGCCAATCATTCATCATGGCATTATATTCATTCGTTGCATTTACAACATCGGTCATTTCCTTTTGCTTTTGTATTGTAAGCATTGTGTTGCCTAAATCACCAATGGCTTTTGTGAGGTTATCCATGCCTTGTGTGTTACCACCATAAGCCATTTCATTTACATTAGCTTGTACACCGCCATTAATTGTGTTTAAGCGTTGATTACTATCATAGCCTATTAACTTCATTAGATACCCCACCTATTATTTCTGATAGTACCTTTGGTTACGAATTTCATTTTAGGCATACCTGCGGCCTCTAGCGCATCACTAGCTGGTGAGTAGTAATTATTACCACTACCTATGCTCTTACTTGCATATTGACCTTTCAAACCATAGATACTAGATGCACCACTTAATATCGTACCTAGCATTGCCATTCTAGTTTGTTTCTTAGCGTTACTTGCCGCTGCACGTGCGGTGCTTGCCTCGTTGCGGTAGTTCATGCCATTAAGGTATTCATTGTAGATACTGTTATTCTTGTTAGTTTCCCAATTCTGAATATCTTTGTTGTATTCGTCATAGCTAGATGCCATAAGTTGTAATGGTGTACCGCTCATAGTCAAGCCACTTGCACCAGTTTCTGCCGTATTCTGCCCTTGGATAAGTCGCATCTTATCGGACATTTTATCTCGCTCTTGCAAGGCTTGATCTGCAATCTGTTCTTGCTTGCGATCACTTATGCGTGCGTTAGCCTCTGCTACCCTTGCTTGTTGATTGTACATTGCAGCTTGCGCCTTACCTTGTTGGTGTTGTGTAAACAATGTACCAACCATACTCGCTGCGGTTAATGCAATAGGGTTACACATTCGCATCCCCCTTTCTCAATGTGAATAAAACCATATCCCCATCGTTAATATCGTAATGAATAACCGCACCTAAAGACTTTAGCCATCTAATGGTGCGGTGATTTTCTTTGTGTATATAATTAAAAAGTACTTCCCTAGTTTTTAACCATTCCCCAATGATATTTTTACTAACTTTTATGAATTGTTTTTGTAGTGTTAAACTACGTTCAAAATCTTTACTCCCCAAAAAGTAAATGCAATGCATACCATTTAGTGATGCATTCGATACACCATATACACATAATGGCTTGTCATTATCAATAACAATACGACTTTGATAATCTTCCCCAAGAATATCGTTTACAAAGTCTTTTTCGCTATAGTTTGAATTTTTTCGATTGATATATTTAACCTCTAAGGCATCTATCGAACGTAAGTTGATATATAAATCACGAATTAAAGAAACGTGCTTAGAGGGGCAAATATTACATTCCATGAACATTTGGGAAACCACCGCCAATTTCTACCTCTCTTGTAACCGCTAATAGGTTAAATGGGAAAGGTTTTGAGTGCTTTATGCAAATTTCTGTATTTGTATTAACGCTAGTTGCTATCTTAGGTAATATTATTACAGTATCACCAGTAAATAGCGATTTAGGTTTTAAAATTAAATCGTCTACATCATCAAATGTTTTACCTACGCTGCCACCATACGAACGATATAAACGTAACGCAACTCGTGTTATAGTTACCAACCTACATTGCAACGTGCCATCGTTTATTTGTTGCTCTACGCTAGGTATTTTTATTTTAGTAGTGTATGGTAACCCAACAGTAATTACATTTGCTTTACCATCTAATTTAATAACACCAGTTGGTGGTACTACCCTAGATGGCATTTGTTGTCCATCAACTACTATATCTACCATTTGCCCTACTAGATGAGGTGCGTTGATGTAATCGGTCTTAATTGAATTATCGACTTTAACATAGCAGTCTAGGAACACATCGGAGTTATCTTCTGTGTACAACGGAATACTACGTTCAATACATTTCACATTCTTATTATTAATCACACGATCTACTACAAAATAGATTGTGTCTTGTTCACCCTCTGCCACACTCTCTACATATCGGTATTTACCATTTGTAACAAAATGCGACCACCCATACACCTTTTGTTCAGGTATGTAGGTTAAGCAATTCAACTGTCCATCATCTCGAACGTAGTAAATAATACTGTCAGGGTCTTGTGCATAAGCACTTGTTACCGCTACATGACCTTTAACTAATGTCTTAACAAATAGTGTTAAGTCTTGCCCTGTGTAGTTGTCGCTCTCGTAAGAGTAACCCATATCACGAACAGTACCGCCACGCTCTTGAACGAATACGCATCTATTACCGATAAACTGTGGTTCACATTTCAATGCACCACGTTGTGTTTGTGTTTTAAGGTAACAGTTAGTAGGTGTAATAGTCTTGCTCCCATCTACTATCCATTCATTACCGCTTGTTAAAACAATCAAGTCATTAGCTGGTACAAGGTGTCTAATTTCATACATCTTGCGGTTGATTACTGGTAGTGTGATTGCACTATCATCTGTGATTGTACCGCCTACTTTTTCAACCCCAAAGTTAGGATAATCACCAGTACGGCTAAGCCAAATATAGTTAGGCTTACTATCAGTAGCAGCGACCACAAATCGGTCTTGATAGAATGTGCATAACTTTGGATAACCTCTACCCCTATTCCAACTGCCTAACTTCCATTGGTGGCTAGGTTCACCCTCTTTAATACCATTCAGAACATTAACCTTTGCATTCTTAGCATCGGTTACGCTTTTAAGCTCAACGATACCATATTGAGTGAATGGCATGATAGATAAGTCGCAATTTACAGAACCACCTTTAATATCGGAGATATATTTTAACCTTGCTCCAGCCTCTATCTTACCTGTATCAGTAACATTGTAGTCATTCTTAGATGTGTACGTTCTGTAGTCTTTCCATGTTTGTCCATCGTTGTTAGAAATCTGTAGTTTTACAGTACCCTCCCATGTACCATGCGTTGTGAATTTCCATGATAATTCTGCATCGGTACTAAACGTGCCAACATTGTAATTGATGTTGTTATAGGTCTTTTCGGTTGTTTCTCCGCCAAGGTAATTTTTTCTAACCTTTTTCTCTACAACTTCGCCAGCGGACTTAGTGTGTACCGCCTCTACATAGTAAGCAATCTGAATAACACTACCTACCATATCTTGTGTGAAGAGGTCTTTTGTAGATGTGATCGTATCGCCATTAACAGTTAATGTATGTCCATTATCGGTATTGATTTCATCATAAGGTTGTTCAGTTAGCTTGTATGCACTCATTCGCCAGTCAGTATCGCTATATCGTGATAGCGTTTGAATAGGATATTTACCGCTACAAATGAACATTACATCGCCACTTTGTATGCAGTTTAATTCGCCTACAACGTCCGCCTCAAATGGTGTCGCTACTTCAACATTTGTATACACACAATTTCGCCACACCCTAACATATCTATCACCAAATTCAAGCATGAACGATTGGTTCTTATTGGTGGTAAATTCAAACAGTCTAACAGGTTTATCATTGTACTTAGCATAACCAATAAACTGCGAACCTTGCCTACGTGCCACCGCTCCATAAGGTCTGATTACCGCATTTTCAGCAAGCAGTAATGCACTTTTATATTGTTCTAAGTCAAATCGACTAGATACATCAGGCGATACCTCGCCTGTAGTAAATGCGACTTGTCCGATAAACATCGGTTGCATATTACCAACTCCTTGCTTTCAAATAGCTAGATACATAAGGCATATCTAGTCTACGTTCTTTTGCGCTCATAGATTTTGCCTCTTGTAATGCTGCTTGATATAACTTGTATGATTGGTCGAATAAACCACTATTACCAGTCAACGGCATAGCTAAATCAGATGCCATCTTACACACCAACGCTTTAACGAATATAGGGTTCATTACATCAGCATCGGTTATATCGTACACATAATCAATATGCATCAATGGCACATCAGATACGATGTACTTTGTATTGTTATCAGTTAGGTAAACATCATATTCACGTTGCTTTTCCGCTCGGTATCGTTCACCTTGTGGAATTACCGCAAGGATGCGAACACACTTTTCAGGGTATGCATACACATAACCCCAACCATCTATCTTATGTTCAGATAGCACCGCTCGTTCACGCTTTCGTGCAAAGTTCCACTCAAACTGCTCTAGCAATACTCTACGTGTTAGATCATAATGCAATCTGCATTGTCTAGCAGGTTCTGTTTCTTCCGTCATGGAACGTATTCTACCTGCATTGATAAGCGATAATGCTTGATTACAAATATCAGTAGGTGTCATATTTCCACCTTTCTATAAAAAAAGAGGGGGCAAAATACCCCCTCGTTCAATTATTCAGCAGTTTCTTCCGCTTTTTTACCACGTTTCTTTGGTGTAGTTTCTACAGTTTCTTCTGTAGGTTCTACTTCTGCGACTTCTTCTGCACCAACAGTTTCAAACAAATCTTTGAAGTAGTCTTTATCGTATTCAGCTACTTCTTCTTTTGTAAATTCAACTGTTGTTCCCTCTTCAATTAAACCCTTTGTATTATGATAAAGGGTTACTTTTGCAACGTATTCCATATTAACCACCTTATTTAATATTAATGCCACTTGTTAAGAATGCGGAGATTTGACCGCCAGTCATATTATTGGCATTTACTTTGATATATTTCTTAGCACCATTAGCCAAACGTACTTTGTATTCTGTACCAGCTGGAGCATTAGCAGCCATAGTAATGCCATGTAATAATACCGCATTAGCCATGTTTTCAGTATCAGAAGTGTACACGTTAAATAAAGGTGTGCCTGTTACTGTTTTGTCGATACGAATTACAAGGAATAAGTTAGGGTCAGCATCGCCACCATTACCATTCATCACTACATCGGAGTTAGTGTTTGTTGTAATGTCTTTTTTGAAAAAGAATGTATTTTGAGTATCAATAATCATATATATTTATCCCCCTATTAATTAAGCAGTAACTCGTGCTTCTGTGGAAAGCAATGCATCGATTTTACGTACTGGAATACCATTAGCACGTGTAACCATTTTGCCCATTTCCATATCTTCTGTAATTGTAGAACCATGCACTTTGTTCTTTTGCAAACGTAAGAATGTACGCAATTCTTGGTTCATGTACCATACAGGACGGCAGCCAGTAAGAGATTGCATTTTTTCTTCTGCACGGATCATCAAGTTAATTAAGTTAGGACCTGCGGAAATATCTTCTTTAATAGATTTCATATCGATATTAGCGATACGTACTACATAGCGCCAATCACGAACACACAAACCGATGTTTTGTTCAAAGTGAGTGCGATATGCCTCGAATAAAGAACCATCAGGCTTAGTGATTGTTGTTATACCTTTATCTTCTTGTTGTAAACCTGCCTCTGTACCACGTGGATAGATACCATGTACAGTAAGTGGACCCCAACCCACAAGCCACATAGATGCAAGGTTAGCAGTACCGCCAGCATCGATAATGTTTTTAGCGCTATCAGCTTTCTTAGGGTCTAATGTGTTGAAACGTGCGGACAAACCAACGAATTTTTCAGGTGTGCTTTCATCACCATAGAAAATAGTACGTGCGATTTCTTGCCCCATAGCCTCAACAAATGCAGCATCTTCTGTAGCACGGAATGCCACAGGGTCATTAGACAATTTAACCAACTTAGCATCTACTTCGGAGTAAGCCTCCAACATACCGCATGTGTCGGTAATTTGTTTTGTAGTAGATTTGCTAGGTTGTACCCCACCATAAAGCATGCGCCATGTAGCCTCAGGTAAGCCAGTACGTACAGTTGTTTTGTTAGATGTGCCATCGTTACATTCAATCATTGTCATATCTTGAACGATTTCGTTAGATTGGTTTAATTGTTCAATGATTTGTGCGATTTTTCCGTTAGGATCCATACGCTTTTGCAAATCAATTAAAGTAGGGTTTTGTGTTCCGATTGTAGCCATAAATTATTTTCTCCTTTTATTTGAACATACTCGGATATAAGTTTCTTCTGATTGCATCTTCTGACTGTGTACTGCCAGTTGGTTGACCGCCACCAGCGTTATTATCTTCTGCAGCCATATCAGCAATCTTTTCAAATACACGGACAATCTCAATACGATTACCCAAACCATTTTCAGCTAGAATTTCACGAATATTAGGAATTGTCTTTTCAATCAACTCAATACCTGCCCCAGCTTTACCAACTGTTTCATCGTATTTATTACCTAATACCTCTTTTGTGTGCTCTGCGTAACCTTTATACTGTTCAATCAAAGCATCTTGTCTTTTTTCTTCATAAGCAGTTACAAGATCAGTAGCGTACTTATTACCAAACTTAGCCATCTCGACTGCTTGGTCTTGCGTAGCACCTACGCTATTGAGTAGCTTAGAAAAGTCAGCTGCGATTGTTTGGTCTACTTCGCCACTATCAAAGGCTTGTGTAAAGTCATACACAGTAGGTTCTGTAGGTGGTTCTTGGTTACCGCTTGTGTCAGCACTACCACCGCCTAAGATTGTGTCTTGGGTATTCGTGTTAGCATCCGTAGTAGGTGTACTACTATCTGCACTCGTTGTGTTATCATTCGTGCCTTGCGTTAAATCTTCTGCCATAGTCATTCACCTTTTTCCTCTAAATCTTTAAATAGTTTCTGTTGATTGATATATTCCAGTTGTGCTTGATGGTATTTGAGTACACCCTCAACACCATCACCGATAGCGCCAAGCATTTGCATATACTTTAGACCTACACTTCTTTTCCCCTCATTGAAAAAGGTTTCTGAATTGCCAGTAAACGAACGCTTTAGAATGTCCGTATTGTCTAAAAGCCTACAAAAAAACCACCTACCAAGTTCAGTACTTAGTACGTGGTTAAGTGCATCAATATCACGATCACGAATATATTCTTGTTTTGTTTTCATCTACACCCCCATACCCATTAACTGTTGCATTACTGGGTTTCCGTCATTGGCTGCATCTGTTGCTTGTTTAGCTGCTCCAGCCATTTGAGGTGCTAATTGTGCCATTTGTAAGGCTTGTGCTTGTTCCTCTTGCTCTTGTTGTGCTTGTTGTTGTTGTTCCATGATTTGTTGGTACTCATCATTAGAACGAATAACCCTAGCTGGTACACCAAGATTTACACCATAAATGTCAGCTGCCTCTTCAAAGTTAAACTTCTGAACGATGTTCGCATTGCCCTGTGCTAATGACATTATGAAAGCATAGTACTGTTCAATATTCACCAAAGATGACATTTTCTGCGCTTGTGCTAGTGGTGAAATGTATTCAATCTTTACATCCATTCCATTTAGCATTTCAGCAGTTTGTTCATCAATAGTCGGAAATATTCCAGCCCTATCTAGGATGCCATAAGTACGTTCAATGATTGGGTTAAGAAACTCACTTTGTAAGCGTTCAACTACAGGACCTAACTGTTGCATTTTTTCCTGTGTACGCTCCATAACCTCACGTGCGGTCATTTGTCCAGCATCTAGGTTATCTAGCATTAAGAATAGGTCAGCACTATAGGCACGTTTAATGCTTTCAGATACAAACTGTATCTTAGCTTGTACGTTTGCAACATCAATACCTACATTGAATATTGGTTCAACCTTACCGCCAGTATCAACTTCCGTTACACCGCCCGGAAATAGATTAACACTACCGATTACATCGGATGTAGCACTCATAGGTGGTTTAATACCTAATTCAATAGCGGTTACTAAGTCTTTTTCAAGTAGTTGTAACATCTGTGCATCTGATTGTGCGAACCATGCACACCCCTTACCATAACCACTTAGATCATGTGTGGTATGTCTAGCAATAGGAATAGACCATTCCTCAAAACCACTATGCCGTAGTACATCATCGGAGTTACTCCCCTCTATCCAATAAATGGATGAGTAAGGCATATTCTTATTACCTAGTTTTCCGTTGCGGTCTTTATTAGGTGTTACCAACCAACACACAACATGAGTTGTTGCATTACCTTTGCCATCGTCATATTCACGTTTGACTTGTTCGGTGCAAGCATCATACCCAAACTCTTCAACAAGCTGGTCTGCGGTCATGCGGTATTTTCTACCAAAGGTGTTTACTTCACCATTACTGCCACACTCTAATGCATATGTACCGATTGGATAAGATGTAAACCTTACACCAAACTTAGGGTCAGGCATGATTGACATAGGCGCTTGACCAAATGGTAACTCCATATAGGCTTGATGCACTACGTTGTAGAAATTAGACTTAGCAAATACTGCATAGAGTATTTCTTCACGTTCATCTAATACCTTACTAACATCACTATTAGCTGCTAGGTCAGTATTCTCTAATGTCAGCTTGAACCACTTTCTACTAGGCGGTGTCATGCCACTCATTACACCTGATGCAAATATTTGGCAACTTTCCCAAGCCACACCATTATTTATTTTGTCGGTGTAGACTTTCGATTGGTCTTGTTCATCGTCAAGCAGTCCAAGGAAAGGTAGTTGATAATCTCGAATATCTTTCCACTTAGCAACGTACTTTTGACGATTGTTGAACATAGCATTAAACTTTGCCTTAATTTTCGTGTAATCACGTTTCTTAGGCATCGCATTTGTCGGTTGTCTAGCAAGCGTTGATAGGATAGTTCCTTGCATCATTAACCCCCTAATGTGTTCTTAGTGCCAGTTGTTGCCGTGGAAAGAATTGTACTTTCATAACCACGTTTGCCTTTACGCTTTTTAGCATACCAATCTTCACCAGTCATTGTAGTTGCATCATCTGTTTGTACAGTTGGTGCAGGTGCTGGCATTGGTGTATCAGGCATCTTATTTTTCATGCACATTTACTAATCACCCCTTATCGTTTAAATGGATCATACTCTGTGTTAGCATGAACCCTACTCCCTACATTCACTTTTTTATTGACCCTGAACGCAAAGGTCAAGGCTAATGCATCGCCCTTGTTCGGAGATGGTAAGCCACGTTCTTTCATATCCTTTTTGCTTTCTAACTGTATTCGTCCATTCTTATCGATGATAGCCTCAGGACTTGTTATATCATCGTATAGACCTTGGTCGTTAGGTGGAATAGAACCGCCCTCTTTTAGCCATTCTTTCATTTCGCCCCACATATACGCTCTCATGTTGAGATACATATCATTAGGTGCTTTACCACCAAAGGCAACTAACCGCCATTTTCTACCCATTGACTTGCCAATACTGTAAATACCAGTTCCGTACCCTTGGTCGATGAATACCGCATCCGCTTTGTATTCATCTTCAAGTTGTGCGATGAGTTGTGCCATTCGCATATCATCATCGTTCTTTTCAATGGTTGCCAAACACTTCATAGAGTAGCCATTACGCATTACAATTTCTAATGTATCGCCACCAGTCCATGCAGGGTCAACACCAATAATCGTTGGTAAGTTATTAAACTGTCCAACTTTGTATACTCGTTTCTGTGCCTCGTCTGCTATCTCTGCGGATATAAACTGTGTATCAGATGCACTAGGGAATAACCCTCTAACACGAACCTTAACAAAGTCGCTATCCTCACCATGAATATCAACCCATTCTTGCAGCTTAGCTTTGTTTGAGATTTTAACAGTCCTACTATCTATTTGATATGTAGTCCAGTAGTTACGATGCTTTCTAAAACATTCTCTAAACCTACCGCTATTACGTGTAGGGTTACCAAACACACACCATATAATTTCTGTTTCCTTATCCGTTAATGCACCCTCTGTTACTTCCCATATCTTGTCAGATATTGCGGATGCCTCATCAAAGATGATAAGAATACGATTACCTTGATTGTGTAGACCAGCGAATGCCTCTGGGTTACTTTCACTCCATGGGATAGCATCAATGCGCCATGTCTTTTCATACTGTTTATCAGCACTAAACAATGCGGTAGCAGTATAGGTGAATAACTCTTTACCTATAAATAGGTTGTACCACTTATTCAACTCAGCCCAAGTCTTAGACTTTAACTGTGTATCAGTATTAGCAGTAACCACACCTCGTGTATTCTCATGTGTAGCAATAGCAAATAATATCAACAATGAAGAAAAAGCAGACTTACCAATACCATGACCTGATGCAACTGCAATTTGTATTGCCTTAGCTAATGACTTACCCTTACGTAGTTCTTCACCTATTTTCTTGAAAGTCTTCACTTGCCATTCGTCAGGACCATCAAAGTTTTCTAAAGGTGTTCCTTTTTCTCCCCATGGAAAAGCAAAATAAACAAAGCCTAATGGATCATGAGTGAACGAACCCAACGCATCAATCAGTTGTGCCTTGTTGTACTTCATCAGATTTCACCCTTGCTTGTTTCATTCGGTCTGATATATCAATCTCTATTTCTGCATCAAGTTTCACCTTATCGGTAAATAACATATGCCGTTTACCTAAGAGTTCAGCTGCTTTCGTTCTATCAGCTACTGACACATCTAAACCAAATGCATCTTTTTCTTCGCCATTCATTACCCTAGATAGATATTGTAGGACTTCATCAGCAGTAGCAATCGTGTTTTTACTGCGTTTATCCATCACTTCATCTATATATTGGCGCACCTTTACTTTTCTTAATAACTGACTACCTTTGCTTGATGCAGTTTTTTCACTATATCCGGCCTTGATAGCACTCTGTGTTGCGTTGGTAGTCTTGATATACTCATCTGCAAAAATACGTTCTTTTTCTGTTAAGGTGTTAGCATCTGCCATATATCAATCACCACCTTTATATGTTCTAACTAAAAAAAGTAACACCTCGTGTTGCTTGGTGCTACTGTACTCACTTTCTTTTTTATAGAGTTGTCCTTGTTTAAAGGTCTTACCCTTTTTGTACTTTTCAGGGAATGTTAGTTTGTACTCTTCCTCTGTGTACATTCGACTGACAATATATATCTTGCAAGGCTTATCATATTTACTCCATGATTGCCTTACATCGACTACATATCGCCTGCCGTTCATTTGTAACGCTTTAAGTAGTTTCTTTATTGTTGGTTGGTAATTCACATCCAACACCACACAATACCAATTAATATTAGTACTGCACATACGATAGCTAAACCATCGATGAGTGTAATCATTGTATCGCCACGATGTTCGTAAGCATATTTTGCCTTAGCCTGTAACTCTTTATTGTTCAAGTCCTTGGCTGCTTGTTTGAATAGTTTTCTATCCTCTAAGAATTGTTTAATCGCATTAATCATTTAAGCACTTCGCCACCTTTCCTTTTTAATTTGCCATGTGATCTAACACATAAGCCGTAATTACCTTTACTTGCACCGCCACAAGTAATATATGTTTGACATAAGCCGTCATATTCTATTGTCCTTGCGGTACACACTCCTTTTTTGTTGTTTAAGCATTTACTTTTACAACACAAAACATCCGTCATAATCTCCCCTTTATGATAGATTTATACAAAAATTGGAGTATATCGCCGTGGATATACCCCATTATGTGATAGTTTTATTCTGTTTCTTTGTATTAATCACTCAAAACTAGGTGCGTTGTTGATGACATGACAATTTATGCTTTTGAGGTTCAACTATGAATAAAAAACAAAGTTGGAAAATAGAAACACACCTAGTTTTCAATAATCACTTACACACTCAATACCAACAACTAACATTTTGATGGATCGTAATCGTGTTAGGTTAAGTAACAACAAAATATGAATAAAGTTCTTTTGGAGGCTGCTAGTTGTCAGTATTCAATGTGTATAACCAATTAGGGCAGGTTCATATCTTTAAGGTTAATAATGTATAAGCTATATATTGTGAGGATATTCGACCCGCCCTCATTAGTTAGCAGTAAATTTACATATAAAATTTTTGTCTTAACACATACTTCAAAATTGAAATTAGAAAAAAGTATAGTGTTTCACTCACCAAATCAAATATGGTTGCGCTGCTACTCTGCGACCGTTAGCGCTATACGTTCCATTTCGCCCATATACAACAAATGCGCACTCTTATTTGGGTGCGCTTGTTGTTGTGTTTTGATTTGTCCTAAGGAAAGAGTGAGTAGTAGTCGCTTAGTGGCAACTTCTACATATATATTATACCTAATAGCAAACTATAGGTGTACGGACAATCACGGACATTTGCGGACATTATAGGACAAGTTTTCGCCCAAACTCCAATAATGCTTTTTGCTTGTATCGTTTCGCCTGTTTCGTGGAATAACACCCAATCATTTTATAAGCATCTTCTGTTGTGTTGTTGAGTATAAACTCATAACGCAAGATGATTGCCCCTAGCTTTTCATCTAGTGCATCTATCTTAGTGATCGCATCGCATTTTAATTTTGATAACTCATCAATACGCTTATCACGTTCTGCTACTGTATCAAGAAATCTAGCTACGCTACCCTCTAACCCTTGCGGAGTTCCACCGCCGGTTACTCTATCCTTTGAATAGTCTATAGCACCCATAGACGTAAGGTTTGCTCTTAACTGATTGATTTCTTCTTTGATAGATGCAATCTGTACATCAATTAACTTAACTGGTTGCAGGTACTCAACCGCCTTTTCTATTAGTTGTTTTTCGTCATATTCTCCCAAGCACTTCACCTCACATATACATAGACACAATTAAACACGTTATCGTTATAAACAAAATAAACTCAACCAAACACTCATACCCATATTTATCACATATTCTAACACCCCACATAGCTGACAATACATACATAAGAATTTTAACGATTATAAAATCCATGTATTTATACCTCTGCTAGTTTTGCATAATTCCATTTAAACACTTCGTTCTCAGCATCTTCAACACTCCATGATGTTGCCCCATACTCCCATGCCATTACATTAGCACCATCAAATGATGCAAAATATCTATTGTACCAATATTTACCATCTCCACTAACCAATATAGGTGTATCAACCTCTATTTTCGACCAATCAACAATACCTAATTCTGCTGCAATGTTTAACACTTCATTCCGCTCTATTTGTGGCATTATTTTGCTTATGTTATTAATGCACTTTACATGACCACCACTATTTATATCTAATATACCACCATTCGTAACTGGTCTTTTTGTTGTTACAAATGCAGTATCACCGATATTCTTAATATAATATTTCCAGCCCTCATCATATAACTTTTGAAGTAACCACTCTCTACCTTGTTTATCTGTGATCATATTGCACCCACGCTCCTCTATCCTCATTCCATTTAAATTCAACTACATCATACAAATCAAAATCATCAATGTTTTCACTTACCTTACCGATATAGAACACATCCTCTTCACTCTCTACCGCAAGCTGGCATAAGAAATCAAATGCATCTTGATAGCTTTGAGGTGCTATGTAGAAGTCGGAGTGTTCAACGTAACCGCTATAAGCCGTCATATCAACCACCTAATGTAGGACATTCACATTCCCAGTAATAATCGTTGAACTCGTACACCTTGTAAAATACATCCTCACCACAACGATTAACTTCAAATTCTTCAACGAAGTTACAACCAGCCTCATAACACTTACCACGTATATCAAGATTGTACTTTTTTGCTAGTTCATTATAGCCTTGTCTTTGAACATTCCACGCATGATTTAGCTTAATTATGAATATACCTATTCCATCATCATTACTAAAAACTTCATAATTGGCATTTGATATATCATTAGCATCCACATATGTACGAACCAATGATTTTAAAAAAGTTATTTGCTCTACCATACAAGGGTTTAACTCTTCACCTATAATAATCGGATCTGATTTTTCAAACTCATTTTCAATAAAACGCTTTAGATTTTCTAGTGTTCCTCTGAATTTAACCCAGCCCTCACACCAATTTGCCATTTTACTCACCTCTTATGATAGGGCGGATATTTCACCGCCCATATTCCTACTCAATCAACTACCTTAATGTAAATATAACAATCACAAAAAAGATTATTGTTACTATCAAACCACCAATAGACATATAACCAATCATGTTATTCATCTTTCGGTTTGTTTCCCTAATGCGCCTTTCACATTCTAATTTGTTAGCTATATACTCGCTTTCATAATTAATTCGTAAAATTGCTAGTTTTAACTCTAACTCTTGTTCTTTAGTCAATTCATCCATTATTTGTTTGCTTTCAATTCTTCGACTTCTGCTACTAATTGAGTAACCAATGTTTCAAGTTCTTTGATTTTGCCTTTGTGGTTCAATTCATATTCAGAACCTTTACCCAATCGGAAGTTCACACTAGCATTTACCATTTTTTCACTACCTAATGTACCGCCTACGCTAAACATTACGTGTTCGTTTGGTGCATAGAAACCACCTAACGCTACCGCACTATGTCCTTTGTAATGACCATAACCAACGGAGAATGTCATCTTATCGTCTTTGTTATAGCCTAAGTAGTGTAATGCGGATAATGCTGCATTCGCTGCACCAGCTTTACCAATTTCACGTTCTACATTTCGTGTCATACCACGTTCTAGGCTTTCGATGCGGTTTTCATGGTTTTCTAACACGTTCGCATGGTCTACTAAAGTTTGTTCGTGAGATTGTAATTGTTGTTCGTGATTATTAATGATCGTTGTGTGATTGTTGATTACTGTTTCATGACGATTAATAGCATCTGTATTTGCTTTGATGTTGCCAGCATTTACTTTGATAGCATCTGTATTATCTTGAATGGCTTTAGAATTTGCCCCTACACGCTCGTTTGTTGCGTTGATAGAGTTAGTAATCGTTGTGTAATTGTTATCCACCTTAGCGGTTAAATTCTTGATGTTGTTCACATTGCGGTCTACACGAATATTCAAGCACTTAATATCTTTATCATGTTTCGCAAGTTTTGCACCCATAGATGCGATTTCATCGTAGGCAGCATATAGTTGGCTGCCATTAACTGCATCGGTAGATGCTGCATCAACTTGTCCAGCTGCTACATTAGTAATTTGGCGGTTATAGTACTTCACACCACCAAAACCTGCTCTATCTTTAGAACCTACACTCACTACAGATTGAGGGTTTTCCCCAGCGAACACATGGGTTACCCCATTCAATACTACTTGTTTTGTTGGTACTGCATCATCTGTAACGGAATTAGTACCTAGTGCCACGCTGTTACTTTTATCTGCGATTGTATTGTTACCTACTGCGTAAGCATCCCATGCAGTAGCTTTGCCGTGCGTTCCGATTACTGTTGCACCCTGACCTGCGGTTTCGGAGTTAGCACCGATTACCACTTGCTCTTGGTTGCTATTTGTTTTGTTGTTGTAACCGATGATTGTAGTTTGGTTAGCACTTACTGTTCCGTTGTTATAACCGATAACAGTTGTATCGTTACCGCTAACTTTATTATCTCGACCTAAAACGATTGTGCTTGTACCAGTAACTACTGTATTCACACCTAATGCTGCGGAGTTGTAACCACTAACCACAGGTGCAGTAGTGTTTGGTTCTACTTGACCTACTACCAAACCATTTGCAAATGTGCTACCTGTAACTGCTGCCATAACCATTGTTGCTAATACTAATTTGTTGTTCATGTTAATTTCTCCTTTTATGTTAATTAATTTAGAAAACTTATTTACCTGTGCTACCATAACCGCCAGAACCACGTTCTGTTGCGGTTAGTTCATCTACTTCTACTACATCAACCAATTTAATTGGTACGATGATTAATTGTGCGATGCGATCACCTCTAGCAATCGTGTAATCTTTACACGAAACATTTTCATATACGATGCTAATCTCACCTCTATAATCTTCATCGATTATTCCAACGCTATTGGCACATCGTAGCGGTGTTTTACTCATGCTACTTCTAGGTGTCAATAAACCCATATGATTTTGTGGAATTTCAACTGCCACACCTAATGGAATTTGTCTTTTACTATCCGCTGGTATCGTTACACTAAACGGACAATATAGGTCTAACCCAGCCGATACTTGTGGTAAATCGGAGTTTACTTTCCCCCTTGTTGGCAGTTGTGCATATTCACTAACCAACTTTACTTTCATTTGTTCTCTCAAAACTCCACCCCTAACATAATTAATGCACGTTTGACTGTCTTATAATTTGCACCAACCTTATAACTGATTGCCCTTAATGACATTCCACTACCATGCATTTTTAATAATGAATTTCCATCTAAATCACTTACACGTGTATATGTTTTCTGTGGTTTTGTTCCTTTCAAGCCTAAACAACACAACGCTCTACCAGCACTTATGTTTCCGTACACACACGCTGCTAATGCAAGCCAATTAAGATTATTGTCTGGTACAAGCTCACTCATATTAACCGCCATTACTCCATTCACTCTCCTTATACAATTTGAACCAATCATCTGCACTCATTATTACAAGCCACTTTTGATTACTCTTTTTCCAAGCTACTATAGGCATATCCCCATTATCCGCTTGTATTGCATCGTGTTCGGCTTGCTCGTATGCTTTACGTACATTCAAGTTTTCAACAAATTTGACTTCTTGATGTACGTTAGGCAGTCCAACACAATCGCTGGCATCACCAGTATTTCCGCAATATTGTGCAGTTCTTCGGACTTTATCGAACCCATGCGACCTACACACATCTCGCCACATTCTTTCACCACGCTTGCCTTTATCCTTACTGTTAATCGGCAATGATCATTACCCCCTCTACATACTGTTCACATCGTTTTAAAATATCTTTTACTAACTCCAACGGAATATGCGACCTTGTGTTATATCGATTAGCACCAGTTGTATTTAACTTATTGAATTTAATGGTGTTCCTTATATCATCTTTCAATAACTTCAAATCAATATTGCTACCAAACTTTGTTGGTTTCTTAACTGGGTAATCATAGTTGTTGTAATAGGTTAAATTCTCATAAGGAATATCGAACCCTATTACATTTTTGATGTATTCCCATATCCGCCCATATGCTGGGTTTTCAATCACGAATACCCTAGGCTTATACCGCTCAATGATTTTCAATGTGTTGTATATGCACATCTCACCATTGATACGTGTTAGGAATGACTTGTCATACTTGAATTGGTAGTTCTCATAATCAATGTGATTTCTGATTGTGAATTTACTTCCCTGTTCGTACTCTCCAAATAGGTTTATCGTCATATCTTTCTCTTGTTTCCAGCAAGCGTTTCCACCTTTCATTGCACTTGCTACGCTCCAGCTTTCGCAAGGTGGACTAGCTAGAATAACATCAGGTCTATCTAGCTTGTCCAACTGCTCCCATAATGCGTTTGGTTTATGCAGCATATTAACTGCAAGGTCTTGGTTGATACACGCATCACCAATTCCTATTGATGTGATCGTGTGCCACCCCCCCTCTGTATTCATGTTGTATTCATCTACCGCTTGACGATAGCAGCCGTTGCCATCATCAAATAACCCCCATATATGCATCCTCTTTCCTATTCACCTCTAATCAATCACCATGCATCCATACTTTGCTTTTCTCATACGATGCTTTACTTTCTTTACGTTATCCCCAAGATACGCTAATACATCATTTTGTTTGATTGTATTCTCTTGCATCGTTTCCCTTTTGCGTTTGTACATTCGATATGCTGGACACTTTACGTGGCAAGCTACCTCTCTGTATTCGCATCCCTTACATGGTGCATCCATTTAATACTTACTCCTTATAAAAGACTAACCATATTGTCTTTCCCCTACGTTGGCCAATTAGCGGTTCATGTGGTAATAAAGGTTTTACCATCGGAAATGTGATTTGTTCCTCATTCCATTTAAATATTAGTGTTCCGTTTTGTTTTAACACTCGCCAGCACTCCGATAGTCCTTGTTTTATATCTTTTTGCCATGTTTGTTCTAATCGCCCATATTTCAATGCTAGAAATGATTTATCGCCAGCTTTTAATAAGTGCGGTGGGTCAAACACCACAAGGTGAAAACTTTCATCTTCAAAAGGCATCTTGCGGAAATCTGCGATTACATCAGGTTTTACAATCAACTTCCTACCATCACATAGTGTTGTATCTAATGTGCGGTTATCCATATAAACAACTTCTTCGTGTTCTCTATCAAACCAAAACATTTTAGAACCACAACACGCATCTAATATTTTCACATTGGCCACCTAGAACGGAACATTTTCATCTTGCGGTTGTTCAAAACTATCAAAGTTACTAGATGCAGTTTCATCATTCGTTAAGGATGTACCTACAAAGTTTGCTACCACTTCTGTTACATATCGTTTTTGTCCATCTGCAGTTTCATATGAACGTGTTTGAAGTCTACCCTCTACAAACGCTCTATTGCCTTTTCTCAAATTCCCAATGCTTTCACCTAGCTTTCCCCATGCTACGCAATTAATGAAAGCGGTTTGCTCTTTTGTTTCACCATCGCTTGATGTGAAAGTATTGCTTGCTGCTACATTGAAAGTCGCTACTGCTTTTCCACTTTGTGTATAGCGTACTTCTGGATCACGTGTAAGATTACCTAAAATTTGTACTGTATTCATTCGTTGCTCCTTTAAATCTTTTGTTCAATGCACATCGTTCCTTTGTACACCTTGATAATTTCCTCTAGGCTTTCAAAAGTTCGTGCATCAGCTTTCATAATCATTTGCATCTGTTGAGTTGCCTCTTCTTGTGTATCTACATTTAGAGGTATCTCAATAGTGATTACCATCTTTCGTTTTTTACTTAGCATTTATACCCCTTACCAATAACTAAGCTGGTTTAGTTCAGCCTCTACATCATCAATAAACACATCGTAGCTAGGGTGAATGTGGCAATCTATTGTTGCCTCATTCCTCATGATTTCAAGTAAGTTTTCAATCTTGGTTCTTGCTTGTGCCTCGTTATTTGCCAGCACTTGAAAACTAACATTGAATGATACATTCACGCTTACATCAAACTCTTTTACTCTTTCCCTCACGTTTAACCCCCTATCGCCTGTTTTAAAAGTTCTTTACCTTTATCAGATATTTTGCTTTTGTTGATTATTTCTGTTACATCTACTGGTTCTTTTGCTACCTCTACTAAGTTACCTGTAGAGGTCATTTCGATTTGCTTTTGACCAGCACCAATCAATGCACGTTCACGTTCTGATTTCTCCCTTGCTTTTAACAACAAGTGATTGTCTTTAATCGAATTAGACAATCTCAATCGCTCACGCTCTCTAATTTCTTGCACTTCGTAGTTTTTAACAAATTGCGCCCTACATGATGTTTCGTTGAAGTTATCGCCATTTTGAGGGTCAAACGATTTCCATATTGCTTTAGCACATTGTTTTGTTAACCCCTCTAATTTGTCTAACCCATTTTCGTAGCCATATGATCGTGCTACTTGATACACCCTTTCCCAAGCATCTTGTGCAGTAGGAAGTTCCTCATGTGCATTTACAAAGGCACTTAATGCGGAACATTCCTCTCTAATTTCTGCAATCGTTGGTAAGAATTTACATCTATCAATCAGATTGCTTATCGCTTGTTCAAGGGTAACTGGGTTTACATTAGATAACTTTGTTACATACAACATCATTCGTTGCTCTGACATATCAGTAGACCACGCTATCTGTAACATCGATAGTGCTTTCAAAGTCTGTTGTTGGTTGTTCAGTATCTACACCCCCTAACTTATTCATCAAGTTATTAACTACGTTGATTGCATCTTCCTTGCTATTCTTTTTGATAGTAGGTTTTCTGTATTCGCTACGCTCCCATGTTCTAACCGCTGCTTTCCAATCTTTCATGGAGTTCTTTCCTACTTTCCAGCCATTGCTTTCGTAGTAGTCATAGAAATGTTCAGCGTTTACTTTGTTATTCCTTTCAATGCAATAATCTTGTATTTCATCAATAGTAGGTTTAGTAAAAGTTTTACGCTTTGGTGAATGTGGTTTCTCACATTCGCCCTCTATAGTCTTATCTAACCTAACCTTACCTATACTAGCCTTACCTAACCTTACCTTACCTACGGATACATCTTGTATACATTCTGTATCCATTGTGGATACATGGTCTGTATTTAACTGATATTCCTTGTTTGCAGTAATTTCTAGCAACTTTCTTTCAGGTTGGATACTTGGTTTGTAACGATCACTTTGGATGTAGTTATGTATCTTCCAATGCTTGATTACGATAACACCGCTACCAAAACCAATTACAAACTGTTTAGCTATAAGCAACTTCATATCATCTTCTTTAGCACCAACTATCCGCATGATAGATTTAGGTGCATTTACGAACCCATCATCATCTGCATCTAGCAACATATGAAAGTATAGGTTTTGTGTTGTAGCTGGCATATCAAGGAATTGGTCTGATTTAATAATGGACTTTGCCATCATTCTTCGTTCTGCCATAGGCTAACCCTTATAAACTACTGACAGTTTGTTTGATGAGTTTATCAACATCAAAACCATTAATCTTGGTTAAAGTCTTACCACATCTAACACTTCTTGTTTTTGCGATTACATCTAGTACATCTTTTAGTTCGGTGATTTCTTTTTGATGAATTTTATATTCGCCATTTTCACGTTCTAACAAGTTAATTCGTTTTGTTATATATAGTTCAACTACATCAATTTTTTTCATACTCATCTGTCCTCTTTTCTACTTCCTCTAACAAGTGTTTGCGTATCTCTTTTGCGAACACTCCATGTGCTTGATTGTGGCATTGCATACACAAGCAAGCTAGATTTCTCAATTCACTTAAACCACCTTGTGAACGAAACACTATGTGGTGGCATTGTTCCGCCCTGTAGCCACATATAACGCATTGTCCGTTATCACGTTCATATGCCTGTTTCCTTGTTACCGAATACAGTTTGTTATCTCTTTTCTTTCTGTTGTTCACTCTCCCACCCCTCTATGAGTGATTGAATGTACTCACTAGGTTCTAATTTGATGCCTAGTTGTTCACATTCATCTGTTAGACAATCAATCAATCGTGCCATCTCTTTTGTGTTGTATACGCTGCTGCCGTGGTAACACATAATATTGTGATAACCTTTGATGCTTTTACATTCACCAGCATCTTCGGCTAACCATCCGATGCCGTGTGATTGCCATATTTGTATATAGCGTTCAACTGCATCTTCTCGGACTGGAACATATGTGAAATGTCCACAGTCCTTGATAGCTTTTTTGTACACATCTTCTTTTGTTGTGTAACTATTCTTGCTTAATTCAACTGCAATCTTCTGTGCTATAAGCCAGCAGTAAGAATTGGCATTTAGACTTCTTGATTTAGTTTTACGTTTGATTTCTACTGTGTACTCTTTGTCAGTATTAATCTTTGATAGATCATTGTCCTGTGGCGCAGGTATTACTACCATTACACCTAGTGGCGAACGTAATAGTTCAATACCTTTTACGCTCCATTTCATCGTTTAGCGTACCTTTGTGCATTCACCCAATTAAACGCTTGTTGGTAGTGTTCTTGTGTCATATCTTTTGACTCATTAACCTTTAGCGTTTCTTTTAGATAGTGTTTTAAATCATCTTCACTAATACCACCTTGTGTGGCTCTAGCTTTTAGCGTTTGCCAGTTGTATACAGTTTCTTGTGTTTGTTGTACTGGCTTTTTGCTATTGTCCATTGTGTCAGCATCTTTTGTATCATCGATACACAACAACGCATTGAGTGCGTACTTTCTAGCGTAAGATGATGTAGCACCTGTAATTTGGCTTTCATCCATACCTTTTTTTGTATCAGGTTCTCTTGCATATGCAGTCGCACTTACAATCTCTCTACCATCAGTAATTTTTGCGGTAGCTTTTACATAGTATCGCTCACCAATTTGTACGATTTCATCATCAATAAGAAGTGCT
Source organism: Veillonella rodentium (assembly GCF_900187285.1). Taxonomy (NCBI): domain Bacteria; kingdom Bacillati; phylum Bacillota; class Negativicutes; order Veillonellales; family Veillonellaceae; genus Veillonella; species Veillonella rodentium. The sequence continues at coordinate 1,229,680 of NZ_LT906470.1, forward strand.
AAGTCATGTTCTTTTAACAATGGTTTAACACCCTCTAAAATGTCCTCACAACTGCGGTAGTTGTATTTACCAAAGGAATTGTATTGTCCTTTAGGTGCTTTCAACTTATGTTGAATATCACCAACCCTTTGAGTTAAAATTACTTGGCTATCAGTTATTTTTTCTATGTTTTCCATGTTTCACCTAACCAATCTGCAAGTTCATGTGTTTTTCAATTCTTGCACCAGCTACTTCTTGTTCTGCTTTGATTGCTTTCTTGATTGCAACCTTATCGGCAGTAATTGTTGTTTTTCTAAACTCATCAGGCAATGCATACAAATCATCAATTTCTACTGTTTCGCTTTCTTTGTAGTAGCATTTGAATTGTCCAACTTTCTTTTCTGTTAGTTGGTTTTCTTTCATGACATGATCAATGTTATTTTTCAATCGTTCTGTCATGTTTTCTAAAGTCTTAGCTTTAGCACTTAGCCGTTTTGACTCATCCTTAAATGCTTGAATATCACCTTTGATATTGCGGATAAACATTGCAGTATTTTCGATTTTTTCATCGATGCTGCAATCTAACATATCCAAAGTATCTTGGATGGCTTGCATATCCTCTTCGGTTTCAGCCACCTCTAACATCGCTTGCAACTCTTTATAATCTTTATTTAGTTCATATAAACTTGGCATTTAAATTCTCCTTATACTTGTGATAAAATATAAGTAGAGATATTTCACATACTCTCTACAAAGTCCGCTGAAACTTCTTCTACACTTTTCACTAGCGGACTTTTTTATTTGAATAGTATTTAATATCATCTATCCAATAACCAACTAATACCCAAGTTACAACTCCAAGCATTGTTTGACAGAACCATGTCCACCAATCAATAGTATCTAGTTGTAAACTTCCCATAGCACCAACGGCTATTAATGCTGCAAGCGCTCTAAGCCAATAACACAACTTAATCATCTACATAACCTCCTACAATCACTAGCATTTGGCTGGTGATTTTTTTTATTTCACTCTTTAACTTATGGTTTTCTTTTCTTAGGCTTTCCACCTCGCTTTGTAGTTTCCTATAACCGATTGCGTTATATTCATCTTCAACACCAGCTAATGCTTCAACCTCTCTTTTGCTAAATTTCACACCGCTTATCGGTAACTGTGTTAGCTTTCCATCATTTCTTAGGTTGTATACAGATGTTGTTGAGATTTGTAACAGTTCGGCTACTTGCTCTACTGTGTATACAAGGCTCTCCATATCTCATCCCCTTATGTGAATTTAATTCACTATCTTATTTAAAAAAAATTTCTCTAGTTTCTTTGCTAGATAACTTTAACAATTCAACTAGCTTTGCAATTTCAGATGCTTTAAATTCTGTATCACCTCTCAACTTCTTATATAAACCCTCTCTAGTAAGGTTTAACTCACTTGCTACATGAGATAACTTATATCCCTTGTTATCAATCATTTGTTTTAAGATGTTCATTCTACACCCCCTTTTTATTTTTTTGTTGTGTGAATTTCTTTCACACTCATAATATAACATCGTGGTGAATGTATGTCAACACTTTTTATTATAAAAGTTGATTTTATTTCACATTACATTTAAAATCATAATAGATAATAGCGTTAAGAGGTGATTTGACATGACACTATATGACAATATAAAAACATTAAGAGAAAACCTGAAAATGTCGCAAGATGAATTAGCGAAAAAAGTTGGATATAAAGATAGAACCAGTATTGCAAAGATTGAAAGCGGTAAAGTAGATTTATCTCAATCTAAAATATTTGCTTTCGCTAAGGCATTAAATACTACACCTGAAGAATTAATGGGTTTGAAATATTATGAAGATCGTGAAGTTTCAGAATATGCACAAGCCGTAAAAGATAACCCTAATCTTAGACTATTATTCGATGCTAGTAAGAATATGTCCAAAGATGATATTGAGTTTGTAATTAATACGATTGAAATGTTAAAGAAACGTGAGGGTAAATAATATGGAATTGCTATTATCTGTTATATCTATAGTGGCTTATTTCTTTGGCTATCCTACTATTGCTGGAATTGTAGGTATCATAGCCACTATATTATTTGTATTATTATATTCAAAACAAAACAAACCTTATGGAGTTTTTGTTCCGTGGTTAATCATTTCAATTCTACTAAATGTATTATTTGTTAATTACAAACCCAACTTTATATTAAGCATAGGTATTGTTTCTTCAATGTCTATATGGCTTACTTCTGTTTTGGTTTGGTTGTTCAGTTTAGTAACCAATAAATAATGAGGAATTTTATACACATTATTTTATGTACAATATCCCCATAAGGGGGTTAAGTATTATGAATATAGTTTTGATTTACACTAAGTTAAGACCTACACAAACTGCGGTATTAAAACTAAACGATGATGGTACTTACACCATTCTCGTTAATAGTGATAAACCTATTGATGTACAACGTAAAGGTATACTTCATGAGATAGGTCATATATTAAATGATGATATGTATAGTCATGCTCATATTGATTTAATCGAACGCATGGCACACGCAAGGGAAATTGAGTTTGAGGGTATCAACTTCTACACACATATATTATGAGGTGAATTATGCAATACAATTTCACTATCAGAAAAAAGGATAAAGGGTTTCAAATCATTGTAGCTTACAAAGACGGCTACAAATGGAAACAGAAATCGAAACAAGGGTTCAAAACTAAACGTGAGGCAAAAGAATACGGACACGTTATAGTTAAAGAGTTAGACAAAACCGCACTACTTACAAAAGATACAGAATTAAAAGAATTAACATTCAAGGAATTTGCGGATATGTTCCTTGAAATAAAAAAGGCACACATTGCGCACAGTACTTTGGTTATGTACAATCACGCTATATGTGCTTACAAATCAATTCACGATATGAAATTGTCTGACATTAAACCGCTACACATTCAGAATGTAGTAAATAAGATGGTTTCATCACCTACTACAATTACAACGTATTATAAAGTAGTTAGTCGGATATTCTACATAGCGATAAACCCATACAAAATAGTTTCAGATAATCCATGTAATGGTGTTAGGTTGCCACGTGTGGAACGTAAGAATATGATCCATACGATAACAGATGAAGATTTAAACCAATTCGCAAAGTTCATGCGTGAGAAATATCCACAAGCCTATTATTTCTTACAGATAGCACGATATACAGGAATGAGGTTTAGTGAAGTATACGGACTAACTTGGAATGATATATCACTAAAAAATCGCCAAATTCACATCAACAAGCAACTTTCGTTCCGTAAAGGTGCAATCACCTTTGAGAAAACCAAAACCGCCAATTCGGTACGAATTTTGCCAATTCCGCCCATATTAGAAAACATACTAATAGAATACAAATCACATGAGTTAGAGTTTGAACATGACCTTGTATTAAACCCATACAAGAAAAATGGTGTTAAATGGCAAATCAACACCTATTTAAAACGCTTTGGAGATAACCTATCGGCACATAACCTTAGACATACCTATGCTACAAAGCTATTAGCAAATGGACTAGATGTGAAAACTGTATCATCACTACTTGGTGATACACCACAAATGGTGATGAAAACCTATGTGCATTATAACGATGAAATGAAAGCAGCGGCATCAAATGCAGTTGCTAATATTTTTAAATAAAATTTTTGACGATTTTTGACGAATTGGATATTCAACCATTAAAAAGTACAGTAAATAAGTACTTCTTTAAACTTACAACCTTAACAATCATATACAACTGAGTGGCATTTTTAATAATCTGAATATCAGCAGTTTCCTTAGCCGCTTTAGCTTTATCCGCTGCGCTCATAAACTGTGGCATCGCGATGGCCGCCAATATTGCAATAACAGCAACTACCACCATTAATTCCACCAAGGTGAACCCGCCTTTGCGCGATCTTTTAAGGTCCTGCTGAACATGCCCTAATTTCAGATGACTTAAAACCCATTGACTACAGCGATGTAATCTTTCATCAACTGTATTGACAAACCGTAACATGTAACTCATACTGTTCTCCTTTTCATTTCACACAAAAACTATTTTTTATTCCTTTACAATAACAACTCTAATTTATAATCAAAATAAACCTTCATAAATAACGATATGTCGCTCAATATCCGCTGAGAGATGAAATTGATGTAAACAACGGATACATAACAGATACAACGAGGACAGCTACACCAATTCCCATAACCGTTAACAGAATCGGCTCCAACAGTCTCTCTAAACGCCCTATATACTTTGCCAATATCAATTCGTAATAGCGACCGCAGTGTTTTAACATCGTTACGAGTTCTCCGCTTTCCTCTCCGATAGATACCATTTGCCATATGAAAGTATTCCCTATATGTGCAGTTTCTAAACTTTCACATAAAGAGTGACCGCTTAACAGTTCTCTTTTCACGTATTCACTGCATTCACGACCATATAGATTAGGCCATAAAGGTTGGGTAATCTCTACAGTTTGAATAATAGAAAGCCCCGCCTCCAACAACAAGGCCCAAATCTTGAGCATACTCGTATAATACATACAGGTTAACCATTGATGACGATGAGCCAGCCGCCATAACCTACGATGTACTGCATGCCGTATACGATATTGCTTATAGCCCCATAGAATACAGGCTGCAACTAGAAAATGAATACCTATTGCCGTTGCCGGATGATCCTTTAACCCCTGTCCTAATGCAAATAGAGCTCTAGTCATCATCGGCAATTCAATATGCATCGTCTCAAACACCTTCTGAAAGGACGGAATAATAAACAATACGGTGACAAAGAAAAATAAATTCATCAGAACTAAGAGAAATGCCGGATATGAGATGGCGCTGATAATCTTTTGACGCAGTTGCCGTTCCCATTCATAATGATGTGAAATATACCGCAAACTCTCTCCTAACGTACCCGATGCCTCTCCGCTCTCAAGCAGAGCCAATGCGATGGGCGGACAGCCTTCATTCCGAAAGGCCTGAGACAAAGGTTGCCCTCGCTCAATTGATTCGTAAAGAGCCCTGTACACTAATGCTCTACGGCCATTACAAAGCAAATGCAGAGCGCGTCTCAAAGGGACTCCGGACTCTATCAGTAGTCCCAACTGATAAGTTATATCGGCCACCACTTCATGACTCCATGATTGTACCTTTGATTTTTCTTTGCGGTTAATACGATAAATCCGGAATCCGTCACGTTTTAATCGAAGTGCTATTTCTCGTTCGGATTCACCCCACAATACACCCTTTACGGTTTCATCCGCATCATTTCTTACTACATATTCATATGCATCCATGCTTACTCCTATGACAATTGCTGATCAAGCAAAGAATGTAACTGTTGATATCCACCGTATTGGGCCTTTACATCGCGTATCGACATCTCCAACGTCTTCATGGGCATCTGTGTTTCCTGTATGGAAACAATTTGCGGCTCTTTTCGGGTCCGTATAAGATTAGCCACCGCATGCGTATTCAGTAAGATGTCTCGAATCGTGATGAACTGTTGATTCCACCGCAATAACCGTTGACATATGACTGCACGTAACACTTGAGAGATTTGGCTGCGTACCTCTTCTTGTTGTTCACTCGGAAAAAGTGAAATCATTCTATGTACAGCCATTACAGCCCGTTGGGTATGCATCGTAGCCATTACCAAGTGCCCCGTTTCAGCAGCATGTAAAGCCGCCTCCAGTGTTTCCCGATCACGCAGTTCGCCTACCATAATCACATCGGGATCTTCACGCAGTGCATCCCGTATTCCTGAGGACATAGAAATGATGTCACAACCCAATTGGCGTTGATGGATAAGGGATTTCTGCGCAACGAACTCGAACTCGATGGGATCCTCCAGTGTAATAATGTGTTTTTCCATTGTTTGATTAATATAATCAATGCAACACGCTAAGGTATAGCTTTTACCGCTACCCGTCGGACCGCATACCAAAAGCAATCCGTCATGAGCGGCACATAAATTTTGCAATAACTTGCCTTCACCGGTATCATCCAAACCCAATTTATGATGGCATAAAAGCCGCAACGTGCCGCATATAATATGATTAGCACGATATAAATGAACCCTGATTCGTACACCGCAGCAGGAGCATGCTTCGTCTAAAGACTGCCATTCGTCAGATTCTATACCGCATCGCTGTAAGATATCCTCAATGAGTTCAGTTGTGCAAATCATATGTGTAGGCTTTAATCCGTCTCCACTTCGTAAATAAATCAGCTGTCCACATTGTAAGTGAATATCTGTAGAAGATTTTTCCAAAGCTTGCTGCACAATACCTTCAAGATCAACTATCTTACAACAAGAGTCCACAACGATGCACCTCCTCCAAAGATGTTATATGTCTCTGCACTGCATCATTTGCTGAGTCCTCAAGAGATAATAATAGATGCGAGTCCAGATTATCCCAATCAGCCTCATTAAGAGGTATCTCCAAATACTCAAATAAAGCAGTTCTACCATGATATACAGTTCCATCAAAACGTCTGACTAAACGCTGGGCAAGGGCGCCTATTAAAGTAGCCCGAATCAGATAGGGCTCCACGCCCATATCCATAAGCCGTGTGACAACGCCCATAGCAGTATTGGTGTGAATCGTAGAGAGCACACGATGTCCTGTCAGAGCTGATTTAACAGCCAGCTCCGCGGTCTCCCGATCCCGGATTTCTCCAATCATAATCGTATCCGGATCCTGACGCAGTACGGAGCGCAGTCCTTTGGCAAAAGTAAAGCCGATTTTCTCATTGATACCGATTTGAATGGCACCTTTAATTTCCGCCTCAACCGGATCTTCCAGACAGATAAGCTTTGTTTCACGTAAATTAAGCATTCGTAACATAGAATATAGCGTGGCTGTTTTACCACTACCCGTAGGACCGCAAATTAACATAAGTCCATACGGTCTTTGCAATAGTTTTTTTATATGTTCAAATATATGATGCGGCATACCTAACGCTTCAAGACTTTTATGACTCCCTTCATTTCCCATAAGGCGACACACTACAGTTTCACCATACAGACTGGGGAGTGTGGAAACGCGCATCGTCACAGATTCATTGCGATGCTTCCATACCCACCGTCCATCTTGAGGTAATCGCTTCTCACTTATATCGAGAGCGCTACATACCTTAATTCGATTTAAGACGAGATCCGCCTCCTCATCAGGCAGTGTCATATGCGTCTGTAATAAACCATCTTGACGAAACCTGACATACACACCTTCTTCCATCGGATCAAAATGAATATCGCTCACATTATGTTGCAAAGCACACAGAATAATATCATCCAACGTTACATCTACATACATGGTCACCTCCTAAACCTTGCGGTATGTTTTTACCTCACCCTAACGTATGGCGTATATTGTTTCGACACAATATCATAAATTCCTCTTTTATTTCTAAAAATCCACGAAGCGAAAAATCATGACTTATACACACAAATAAAAAAGCGCCCCGAAGGGCGCTGATATCAGCATATTCTTGCCTAATGCTGTTAAACGAAACTGAATTTAACAGTAACTGAGTAATTCAAATTATTATGTTTATTATTTTTTCAAATTATAAAAGACATCATGGCCTTTATATTGAGCTGTTTCATACAGCATTTCTTCAATGCGCAACAACTGGTTGTACTTCGCAACACGTTCAGAACGAGCCGGTGCACCTGTTTTAATTTGACCGGCATTGACGGCCACTGCAATATCTGCAATGAAAGTATCTTCAGTTTCACCGGAGCGATGAGATACAACACATGTATAACCGGCACGTTTAGCGAGTTCCATCGCATCAAAAGCCTCTGTAAGTGTACCGATTTGATTTACTTTTACCAAAATGGAATTGCCTACACCGAGCTCAATCCCCTTTGCCAAACGTTTTGTATTCGTTACGAACAAATCATCACCAACAAGTTGCACACGATCACCAAGGCGGTCTGTCAACAATTTCCAACCGTCCCAGTCTTCTTCGGCAAGACCGTCCTCGATAGATACGATTGGATATTTACCCACCAAATATTCATAGAACTCGACCATTTCAGCTGCGGTTTTAACTTTACCTTCACCGGCCAAGTTATATTTTCCATCTTTATAGAATTCAGAAGATGCGGAATCAATTGCCAATTTAAAATCTTTTCCAGGTTCATAACCGGCAACTTTAATAGCCTCACAAATGACCTCCAACGCCTCTTCATTAGATGACAAGTTTGGAGCAAAGCCGCCTTCATCACCTACAGCGGTACTCAAACCTTTTTTATTCAGCACAGATTTTAATGTATGATATACCTCTGCACAACTGCGAAGGGCTTCACTGAAAGATTCAGCCCCTACAGGCATAATCATGAATTCCTGAATATCCACATTATTATCAGCATGAGCGCCACCGTTTAAAATATTCATCATCGGTACAGGCAGTTCCTTTGCATTAAATCCACCCAGATACATGAATAACGGCAAGTCCAGAGACTCGGCAGCGGCGCGAGCAACAGCCATGGATACACCTAAGATGGCATTGGCACCGAAATTGGATTTATTTTCCGTACCATCTAGTTCCAGCATCAAATTATCGATAGCCACCTGTTCTGTAGCATCATAACCGATAAGAGCCGGTCCTATTTTTGCATTTACATTATCGATAGCTTGCAATACGCCTTTTCCGTTATAGCGATTTTTATCACCATCTCGTAATTCTACAGCTTCAAACATACCTGTGGATGCTCCGGATGGAACAGCCGCAGTAGCAATAGTACCATCCTCCAAACATACTTCTACCTCAACGGTCGGATTACCGCGAGAATCCAAAATTTCTCTTGCCACGACTTGCTCAATTACTACCATGTTGTCACCTCATATAAAAAACTATAATCAAAATACAGGTGTATTTTTTCTATAATCCAGAAATTCAATTCACCTGCGTTCATATAAAGAAATATCTGCCCTACTAAGATTTACACAATAAGCTATGCCCCGTCATCGATGCCGGTTTATTAATACCGCCTAAATCCAACAATGTCGGCGCGATATCACAGAGCTTACCCGTTTCTAAATGGTCTGATTTATGTTCATCGCTGACCAAGATGAGCGGTACAAGATTCGTTGTGTGTGCCGTATGAACCTTACCGGTTTCATGATTCACCATAACCTCTGCATTCCCATGATCCGCTGTAACCAGTAAATGTCCATGTTTACTGCGAATGGCCGCTACAATTCGCGCCAAACATGAATCTACAGCCTGAACGGCCTTAACCGCCGCCTCAAAACTGCCCGTATGTCCGACCATATCAGGATTCGCAAAATTTAGAATAATCATATCGTACTGAGACGATTCAATAGCCTCCACGACACGATCCGTCACCTCATAAGCGCTCATTTCCGGCTGCAGGTCATATGTCGCTACCTGCGGCGACTTCACCAGGATTCGATCTTCACCATCAAAAGGTTCCTCTTTACCGCCATTAAAGAAGTACGTCACATGAGCATACTTTTCCGTCTCCGCAATGCGTAACTGACGATAACCGTCCGTACTCAATACTTCCCCCAGTGTTTCCGGCAACGTATCCTTTTCATACACGATATGTACAGGCAAGCCGTCTTCATACTTTGTCATTGTTGCCATATAAATGGACAACGGTTCACGCTGAAAACCGTCAAATTCCGGTAATACCAATGCCTTGGTGAGTTCACGCCCCCGATCGGGACGGAAATTACAGAAGATTACCGCATCTCCATTCTTGATGGTTCCCCCAGAATCAATAACGGTAGGGATAACAAATTCATCCGTCACATCTTTATCATAAGACTGTTGCACCGCTTCACAGGCGGATGTTGCCGTTTCACCTCGACCATTCACAATGGCATTATAGGCCAATTCCTCACGGTCCCAACGATTATCACGGTCCATGCCATAATAACGTCCGCTGACTGTGGCAATCTTACCGCAATGAACATCCGCCATATAGGATTCTAAATTCTTCAGATAAACCTTCGCACATTGTGGTGCTACATCGCGACCATCAAGCAGAGCATGTACATATACCCGTTCAATGCCATAATCATGAGCACCTTTAATGACCGCTTTAATATGCTCTAGCGAACAGTGGACATTACCGTCGGAAACAAGACCGATAATGTGAAGACTTTGCTTTTTAGCGACTTCATACAGTTCCTTCATAACAGGACGCTTGTAAAAGTCACCGGATTCCACATCTTTTGTGATACGTGTCAAATCTTGATATACGATACGACCGGATCCGAGGTTTAAATGACCTACCTCAGAGTTTCCCATCTGTCCATCCGGCAAGCCTACAGCAAGCCCTGAAGCCTCTAATGTTGTATGAGGATACGTATCCCATAATTGATTAAAACAGAGCGGCTTCGCCTGCACGACAGCATTGGTCTTATCTAATTGATCCCCCATGCCAAAGCCATCCAAGATAACCAGCATAACCGGGGCCTCTAATTTAGCCATTTTAATACCTCTTATCAGACGTCCGCCATATTAGCCGCCTTAATGATTTCTACAAAGTCATCCACCACGAGGGATGCACCACCTACAAGGGCTCCATCGATATTAGGCTGCCCTAAAATTTGTTTGCTATTATCCGATTTTACACTGCCACCATATTGAATGCGCACTTCATTCGACACATCATGACCATATACGGATCGGATATAATCCCGAATGGATTTACATACAGTTTCCGCCTGAGCTGCCGTCGCCGTTTTACCGGTTCCGATGGCCCATATAGGCTCGTACGCGATGATCAACTGGCTCACCTGTTCTTTAGAAATACCCTGTAAAGCGCCTTTTAATTGAGACGTTATCCACTCCAATGTGTGTCCGGCTTCACGTTGCTCCAAGCTTTCACCGACACAGACAATAGGTATCAAATTGTGACGAAAGGCACTCTTGATTTTCGCATTTACCGTTTCATCCGCTTCACCATAGTATTCACGGCGTTCAGAATGACCGATAATCACATAAGATACCCCCACCTCTGTGAGCATAAGCGGAGAAATCTCACCGGTAAAAGCACCTGCATCATGGTAGTCCATCGTTTGCGCACCTACTTCAATCGCCGTATTTCGCGTCAATGTAACCGCACGTTCAAGGGCTGTAAAGGGAGGGCATACCACTACATCACAGGACAAATCCATATCTTGTAAGACGTTATTGAACGCTTCAATTAATATAGATCCTGATGCGATTGTACCATTCATTTTCCAATTTCCCGCAATAATAGGTTTTCTCATATTATGCCTCAGTCAATGCAGCAATACCAGGTAGAATTTTGCCTTCCAAAAATTCAAGCGACGCGCCGCCACCGGTGGAAATATGACTAATCTTATCTGCTAAACCGCTCTTTTCAATAGCAGCCACAGAATCACCACCGCCGACGATAGTCATCGCGTCAGATTCAGCTACAGCTTTCGCTACCGCATTAGTACCGGCTGCAAAGTTTTCCATTTCAAATACGCCCATAGGGCCGTTCCAAATAATCGTTTTCATTGGGGCCAACGCTTCTATGTAAAGTTCACGTGTTTTAGGTCCGATATCTAAAATCATCCAACCATCTTCAATCTGATCCACATCGACGATTTTAGTATTAGCATCATTGCTGAAAGCATCAGCCACCACCGCATCTATAGGTGTTAAAAGTCTAGCACCTGCCACACGGGCTTCCATCACAAGATCTGTCGCAATCGCTTCCTGCCCTTCTTCAAATAAGGAGCTGCCGATATTACAGCCTTGAGCTTTAATAAAAGCATTAGCCATGCCGCCACCGATGATCATTACATCCACCTTAGGCAATAAATTCGAGATAACAGAAATCTTATCAGTTACCTTAGCACCGCCTATAATAGCCGCCATAGGTGTTTTGGGATGTACAACAGCTGCACTTAATGCATCGATTTCTTTTTTCAATAAAAAGCCTGCACCCATAGGAATATAATCAGCGATACCGACTACAGATGCCGCATTACGATGAGATACACCGAAGGCATCATTGATGGCCACATCAGCCAAAGACGCCAACTGTTTCGCAAACGCAGGATCGTTTTTAGTTTCTTCGTTGTGGTAACGTAAGTTTTCAAGCATCAACACATCGCCTGGTTGTAATGCTTTTACCGCTTCTTCAACCTTCGGCCCGATACAATCATCCACAAATGCTACCGGCTTATTGATGAGGTCAGATAAATGTGTAGCACATGGTGCTAAGGACATTTCCGGTTTACGTTCCCCCTTTGGGCGTCCGAAATGTGATGCGAGGATAACCTTTGCACCCTTTTCAATCAGATAGTTTATCGTCGGTAAAGCACTACGAATACGCGTGTCATCGGTGATGACACCGTCTTTCATAGGCACATTAAAATCAACACGTACAAATACTGTTTTATTCGCTACTTGTAAATCCTCAATTGTCTGTTTCATAAAAGCCTCCCGATTATAAGCCTTTACTTGCCACGAATGCAGCCATATCGATAAGACGCTCAGAGTAGCCCCATTCATTGTCATACCAAGAAACAATTTTCACCAAATTACCGTCCATAACCATCGTCAAATCGGCATCAACGATGGAACTGCGTGGATCGGAGCCGAAATCACAGGATACCAACGGCACATCGGATACGCCAAGAATTCCCTTTAATTCTCCGGCAGCAGCCTTACGCAATGCTTCGTTGATTTCTTCTTTAGTAGCCGGTTTTTCAAGTTCACACACGAGATCAGTAGCGGATACATCCGGAGTCGGTACACGCAATGCGAAACCGTCAAGTTTGCCTTTCAATTGAGGCAATACCTTAGCCACAGCCTTTGCCGCACCGGTTGTAGTAGGGATGATAGACATGGCCGCCGCACGGGCACGACGAGGGTCTTTATGGCGCGCATCAAGAATTTTCTGGTCATTTGTATAGGAATGGATGGTAGTCATCATTCCGCGTTTAATGCCGAATTCATCGCACAATACTTTAGCGAATGGAGCCAAACAGTTCGTTGTGCAAGATGCATTGGAAATGATATGGTGTTTTGCCGGATCGTACATATCCTGGTTAACGCCCATAACCATTGTTAAGTCTTCGTTTTTACCAGGTGCGGAAATCAATACTTTTTTAACAGTCGGTTGATTCAAATGAACCTTTGCTTCCTCAGCATCACGGTATTTACCGGTACATTCCATAACGATTTCTACGCCTTCTTCAGACCAAGGCAATTTAGAAGCGTCACGGTCGTGGAATACACGAATTTTCTTGCCATCAATATAGATGTTATCGTCATCAAATGTTACTTCATTAGGAATTGTGCCATGTACGGAATCGTATTTTAACAATAATGCGGTACCTTCATTATCACCGGTTGCATTAATAGCCACTACTTCCACATCAGGATTGTTAATCGCTGCACGTACTACACATTTACCGATACGACCAAAACCGTTAATACCAACTTTTACTGCCATCGTTAGATCCTCCTAAACAAAAATATAAAAATTTATAGTCTAAATACCTTAAATTATATATATTACAATTTCCTATAAAGCAGGAATCTGTAATAATTGACGCATACCTTCAGCGGCCTGTTCATCGATGATCAGAATGCCTTTCTTACAAGCCCTCATAACCCCGATAATGGCACCGGCTTTATCTTGGCCTCCCGCTACAGCGATAACATTAGGCACCTCTGCAACATCCGGCAAGGACAAGCCGATATTATTTGTTGAATAAATTAAATTGCCTTCAATATCACAGTATTGGCCTAAAGCCTCACCTACCGCATGATTTGCTATCAGTATTTGACGAATATCATCCCCAATATGACGCTGATCCGCCATACGCATGGCCGTACCGATACCAAACAGCAACACATCAGTCCTATTGATGAGATCCCCAATCTCTTTGATTTGCGGTTCACAGGTCATGAGCATATGTAATGAATCTTGTGAAAGTCCATCCGGTAAATGGAGCATTTTATAGGTTCCGCGAAGACGTTCAGCAAGTACCGAAGCGATTACATTCGCTTGGTATTCCACAACCTCTCCGACACCGCCTCGAGCCGGCACTACCGTAGGCTCCAGCGGTAAAAGAGGCATCTCCTCCGCTAATGCCGCCATGGTACTACCACCGCTGATAGCGACAACAACATTTGGCTTTAACAGCTTCTGTAATAATTTTGAAGCTGTATATCCCAACTTTTTCACCATTAATGTCCCATCTGTAGGTGTAATGATAACTCGATTAATATGAAGCGCCTCAGTCAATCGATGTTCCAATTCACCGATACGATCCAATTCATTCAAAAAATTTCGTAACTTGGGAACAATTGCTTGCCCCTCGTCAGTGAGATAAATCCCGGGTTTATAAATATCCACCAAACCATTGGTTCGCATCAGTTCAATATGACTGCGTACGGTACGCTCCGGCAAATCAGTGACCGCCGCCAATGTCCTTCGTCCGATAGGTTCTTCATAAACAAGATAATTTAATATTTTGTATCGTTCCTTTAAGACACTTACAATTTCAGGAACAATACGTTCACACACCATTAGAAACTCGTTCATCGGGCTCCTCCTTTACCCTTTGGTAACCGTTTTCGTCCCATGTGAACAAAATTTGTCCCACTTAAAATAAAAAACACCTTTACAATGATATTGTACCCCCTATGCAAATTTTATTCAACCCTAAATGGTTTGGTTAACGAACTAACACCGGAAATTAATCATGATATAAGCAGCTAGATATAAGCAGCTAATAGATATAAATAAAACCAATCATAAATATCAAAAACGATAGAAGCCATGGTAATAACTAAAGCAGCAATTACTGATGAGTTCTATCGTTTTATGTTTCAAAGACTGTAAGCTATGATAATCAAGATACAGTAAGCTATAACTAAACAGCTAAGTAGTTTTCTCTACTGAACAGTTTAATCAGATTTTATTTTGTACCGAAGATGCGATCGCCGGCATCGCCTAATCCCGGCAGGATATATCCATGATCATTAAGTTTTTCATCGAGTGCGGCTACATAAATAGGTACATCAGGATGTTCCCTATTTACAACTTCAACCCCTTCAGGTGCGGCTACCAGGCACATGAGTTTAATATTCTTTGCCCCTTTTTCTTTCAATAAGGTAATCGCAGCAGCAGCGCTACCACCTGTTGCCAACATAGGATCTGTAACGATAAAATCACGTTCGCCTATATCGGTCGGCAATTTACAATAATACTCTACAGGTTTTAATGTTTCAGGATCGCGATATAAGCCTATATGCCCTACTTTAGCCGTAGGAATCAAGCTTAACATACCGCTTACCATACCAAGACCGGCACGTAAGATAGGAATGATACCCAACTTTTTACCTGCAATACGTTTACCAATCATTTTAGTTAACGGTGTTTGCACCTCCACATCTTCAAGCGGTAAAGTACGGGTAATTTCATACCCCATTAGCAAAGTGATTTCATCAAGTAATTCTCTAAAATCCTTAGAACCTGTTTGTTCATCACGCATCAATGTAACTTTGTGTTGAATCAACGGATGTGTCATAACATTAACTTTCATGACGGTCCTCCTATAAAAACAATATACTCAGTTCTCTAAAGGTAGCATTAAACTATCATACCTACTCTACCATAGATTGATAAATCATGCCATATAAATAATATGTATCATATAAAAAGAGATACATCGTAATGCGTTTAATAGGATATAAAAATATTATATCAACCGGGCCGATACCAGGATTATATTCATAATAAAAGAGGACATGCCTAAGCACATCCCCTTTAAAAATATTCATATGAATTATATCTTAATTACAATTTATACAAATTTATATAACGAAAGATTAGTATAACGGATATGCCCCACAAAGTGCAGCAACTCGTTTACTTGCCGCTTCGTGAACAGCTTTATCTTCAGGATTTTTAAGCACTGTTGCAATAATATCAGCGATTTCTTCCATGTCTTTCACTTGCAGGCCGCGAGTTGTAAGCGCCGGTGTACCTAAACGAATACCGCTTGTTACAAATGGACTGGCCGGATCAAACGGGATAGTATTTTTATTACATGTAATCCCTACTTCATCAAGTAAATGTTCCGCTTCTTTACCGGTAAGACCTGTATTGCGAACATCAACGAGCATCACATGTGTATCTGTACCGCCGGATACAATAGTTAATCCTTTGTCTTGTAGTGCCGCAGCCAACGCCTTCGCATTATCGATGACCTGTTGTGCATATACCTTGAACTCAGGTTGTAAAGCTTCACCGAGAGCAACGGCTTTTGCAGCGATTACATGCATTAAAGGTCCACCTTGAATACCGGGGAAAATTGCTTTATCGATTGCTTTTGCATATTTCTCTTTGCAAAGAATCATCCCGCCACGAGGACCGCGTAATGTTTTATGAGTTGTTGTCGTTACAATATCAGCATACTCTACAGGATTCGGATGTAAACCGGCTGCAACAAGACCTGCGAAGTGAGCCATATCCACCATGAAAATCGCATCTACTTCATGTGCCACATCAGCCATTTTTTTGAAATCGATTTGACGGCTGTAAGCACTACCACCGGCAATAATCAATTTAGGTTTTGCTTCCAAGACAATCTTGCGGAACTCATCATAATCGATTTGTTGCGTTTCTGCATCTACACCATAAGGAACTACATTGAAGTATGTACCGGACACATTAACCGGAGAACCATGAGTTAAATGACCGCCATGGGACAAATTCATACCCACAATAGTGTCTCCCGGTTGTAATAGTGCAAAATACACACCGAAATTAGCTTGGGAACCGGAATGAGGCTGTACATTAGCATGCTCCGCACCGAAAAGACGTTTTGCCCGTTCAATCGCCAATGTTTCGATGACATCAACGTTTTCACAACCGCCATAATAGCGTTTACCGGGATAGCCTTCCGCATACTTGTTTGTCAATACACTACCTTGAGCTTCCATTACTGCTTGAGAAACGAAGTTTTCAGAGGCAATCATTTCCAATTTGTCACGTTGACGCGCCAACTCCTGATTGATAACGGCTTGAATATTAGGGTCTTGTTTTTCTAAGAAACTCATAAGTATCCTCCTCATGTAAATATATGCGTATAAGGTAACGATGTATTACTTCTCTAAGGCTTTAATCTTTTCCACACGGCGTTCATGACGACCGCCTTCAAAATCCGTTGCCATCCAAATAGTAACGATGTCCTTTGCGAGACCGGGACCGATAACGCGTTCCCCCATAGTCAGGATATTCGCATCATTATGGGCACGACTATATTTTGCGGAAAAAGAATCATGACAAAGAGCTGCACGTACACCCTTCATCTTATTAGCCGCAATACCGATACCGATGCCGGTACCGCAGATCAGAATACCACGGTCCATTTCACCGGATACGACGGCGTTAGCTACCGGTACGGCAATATCCGGATAATCACAAGATTCCGATGTATATGTACCGAAATCTTCCACGTCATGACCTAAATCAGATAATAACTCTTTAATCTCTTCTTTTAAATGTAATCCACCGTGATCACAGCCGACAGCAACTTTCATATCTTCATCTCCTATGCTTTCTCAGGCACCGTTTTAAGGCCTTCCTTCACCAAGTGATAAATTTGTTCCGCACATTGATTATACACGGTTTGATCAGCTCCATAAGGATCTGATACGTCACCGTCCTGACCGCCCCATTCGGAAATGGTTTTAATCTTTTTTTCCTCAAAAGGGAATTGACGGAGCAAAACGGATTTGTGATCCTGTGTCATACCGATAATAAGATCCGCCGCATTCACTAGTTCCATCGTCAACGGACGCGATTCATGGCCTGAAATATCCGCAATGGAGCGAATGGCAACGACCGCTTCATCCGTCGGTTTTGCACCATAAGCGGCAAATAGACCAGCCGACAACGTCGTAACATCTTTCCCCTGCTCAGCTGCTAAAGCCCTCGTAATGCCTTCTGCCATAGGACTGCGGCATGTATTACCGGTGCATACAAATAAAATATTCATAATAACATCCTTACTCAGCCACTTATGTGGCTATTTATACATTATAGCAAATTCATCCAATATGTAAATACATTTTTCTATTAACAGTGGACATTTTTATAAAATTAACAGTAAAATATGATCATTTATAAATGACATGATGGCTCGAAGCCTTCTCCATACGGTTCATGACTGCTACGCCAAAACCGTGCGGTTCTACGCCTTCCGCCAAGATTAGGGTAACATGATTTTCATTAAATTGTAATAGGCTTTTGTAAAAGTCATGTCCCAAGGCCAATGCATCCCCATGCTGACCAAAACAGTGGCATTGAAAACGCTCATCCATTCCAATGAGAACATGCGTTTCATGGCTCACCAAACAGCCGATAGGGCCCCTGCAACCTTTTGAAAGTTCTTTGAAAGCCTCTGCCACATCTGATGGTTTTCCTACGACGACATACATCGAAGCATCGGGAGCGTAATGAGTATACTTCATACCCGGTGCTTTTGGTTTTGTCGATTCACTGATTAAAGCCGTATCATATACGACAGTAGGTAACACATCTTCCAACATCGATTTGGTAATACCGCCAGGACGTAAAATGATAACTTTATCATCATGTACTTCAACAACTGTCGATTCTACACCGATTGTACAGGGCCCCGCATCTAATATATAAGGGATGCGACCGTTCATATCATGATATACATCCTGCGCCGTCGTAGGACTGGGACGTCCCGAAATATTTGCACTGGGCGCCGCAACAGGTACTCCGGCACGCTTTAACAAATCACGACATAAATAATGATCCGGACAACGTAAGGCCACACGCGATAAGCCTCCCGTAGCACGATCCGGTACAAGATCGGATTTCGGCAATGTAATTGTCAATGGACCGGGCCAGAACGCATCAATCAGAGCTTGTGCCGTTACAGATATATCTTTCACTAATGGACGTATACTTTCACCATCAGGCACATGCAAGATTAAAGGATTATCAGAGGGCCGACCCTTGGCGGCATAGATTTTATCCATAGCCTCGGCATCCAGACCGTTCGCCCCTAAGCCATAGACCGTCTCTGTCGGTATCGCCACCAATTCACCGCTTCGCAATGTTTCAGCCAGCAGATCTAAATCTGCCTCTGATGGATTAGAGATGATTCTTGTATCCATATTAACCCTCACATATAGCCGTCACCACGCGATTATGCCCGCCCAGATCGGCTAAAAACTGAATATTTGAATAATGATTTGTATCCTGTAACAAATTCTCCACCGCATCGGCCTGATCATAGCCCACTTCAAAAGCAATGCGACCCTTAGTCTTAAGATAATCTGAACACCCCTCAGCGAGAATACGATAGAAGTCAAGTCCGTCTGCACCGCCAAAGAGCGCTATATGAGGCTCGTTAAGCACATCTTGTGTTAACGTCTTTGCATCCCCCGTTCTAATATACGGAGGATTTGATACGATGAGATCAAATTGTTCCTGCCCGCCAGCTAAAGCACTAAACATATCGGACTCCATAAATCTGATGCGATTTTCCTGCCCGAAAGATTCTGCATTTTTCTTCGCTAATGACAATGCATCAGCGGAGATATCGACGCCTACACCGGATGAAGAGGGCAAATAGTGTAACAGGCTCAACAAGATAGTTCCCGGGCCTGTACATACGTCGAGAATGCGTAAACTTGAATTTTTAGGATATGTATTCAATATATATTCCACCAACGTTTCCGTATCGGGACGAGGAATGAGTACCTTATCATTCACGGCAAATGTAAGGCCCATAAAATCCTTTTCACCTGTAATGGAAGCCACGCTGTATCCTTTTGCACGCTGCTGAACAAGCGGTCGAAACGCATCGAGCTCTTCCTGATTTAGAGGTTGATCATAATGGGTATATAGATAAATTCGGTCTTTGCCCAACACATGAGAAAGCAGTACTTCCCCATCAAGTCGAGGTGAATCCATCTCCTTGCTTTGAAAGTACTGCTCTGTCCACTGGAGAATACGACCGATTGTCCAAATCTCCTTATGCATTTGTATTAGCCTCCTGCATCTTTGCCGCCTGATCCGCCGCATTTAATGCCTGAATAAGCTCATCGAGATCACCGTTTAAAATGGCATCCAATTTATACAATGTCAAATTGATACGATGATCCGTTACGCGACCTTGCGGATAATTATAGGTGCGGATACGTTCACTGCGATCACCTGTACCGACTTGACTCTTGCGGTCCGCTGCCATACTGGCCGTTGCCTCTTGTTCCGCCTTATCCTGTAATTTTGCACGCAATACACGCATCGCCTTTTCTCGGTTCTGTAGCTGAGACCGTTGGTCCTGACAAGCTACGACGATACCTGTCGGCAAGTGCGTAATGCGAACGGCAGACTCCGTTTTATTAATGTGCTGACCGCCGGCTCCACTGGCACGATATGTATCGATTTTAAGATCTCTTTCGTTAACTTCAATATCTACATCTTCCATTTCAGGCAATACGGCTACCGTTACTGTAGATGTATGTACGCGACCTTGTGTTTCCGTAGTCGGTACACGTTGTACGCGATGTACACCGGATTCGAATTTCATCTTGGAATAGACGCTATCTCCATCAACGGAAAAAATGACCTCTTTGAAACCGCCCAATTCCGGTTCATTTGCATCGATAATCTCACAGCGCCAACCTTGGCTTTCCGCATATTTCGTGTACATACGGAACAAGTCACCTGCAAATAATGCCGCCTCATCACCGCCGGCGCCGCCGCGAATTTCTATAATGATGTTTTTTTCATCATTAGGATCTTTAGGCAACAACAGAATCTGCAATTTAGCTTCCAGTTCCTCTTTTTGAGGTTTCAGCTCTTTCAATTCCTCTTGTGCCATTTCACGGAACTCTTCATCCATGGATTTATCTTCGATAACTTCCATAGCTTCATCAATGCCGGCTAATACTTTTTTGTAAGCACGGAATGTTTCAACTGTTTCAAATAATTGAGAATGCTGACGTGTTAATTTACGCCATTCATCTTGACGGGCAATCACTTCAGGATCACTGATGCGCTGCTCCAGATCCATAAACTTATCTTCAATAACTTGTAATTTATCAACTAACATATTTATTCCTCTTCATAAGCTTTAGACTCAGGAGGGCGTACCTCTTCCAAAGCGCGTATTGCCACTTCAATCTGATCATCCTCCGGTTCACGGGTCGTCATATACTGTAATGCAAGTCCGGGTTTGACCATAGCTTTCACAACGGAATTATCACTACGCCCTGCCAATCGAATGAGCTCGTATGCAATACCTGCGACAACAGGCATGAGTAATACTCGACTGACAATGCGTTCCGCCAGATTAGGCCATCCTAAAAAGGCAAATACAAATATACTCACGACCATGACGATGAGCAAAAAGTTCGTACCACAGCGCGGATGTAAACGCGTTTGATTTCGAACATTCTCTACCGTCAAAGGCAAATCCAATTCATAAGTATGAATCGTCTTATGTTCTGCCCCATGATACTGAAAGACCCGTTGGATATCTTTCGTCAATCCGATACCCCATATATATAATAAGAATAGCGCTAACCGGATAATACCTTCAATGAGATTCAAAATGATATGATTCTCCTGTACACCGGGAATGAATTTCACGATAAACGTAGGCAAAGCTAAAAATACGGCAATCGCGAAAATCGTAGAGATCACCATAGTGATAGCAATTTCACTATTTGACATTTCTTCATCTTCATCACCGGCAGCCTTAGCGGAAAAAGATAATGCTTTCATACCGATAACTAACGATTCATAAAGAGCTATACAACCGCGAAGAAATGGTTTTTTCAAGATCGGATATTTATCACTGATGGATGTGGTTACTTCTTTTTGCACCACAATAGAACCGGACGGCTCACGTACAGCCGTTGCCGTATAGCCGGGTCCGCGCATCATGACACCTTCAATAACAGCTTGTCCTCCGACAAACTTTTTAATACGTTCTCTGTTCACAAGAGCTCCTCTCATAAACAAATATAGGCAGAGCCAACAGCCCTGCCAATACATGCTACATTACAAAACAAATTATTTGCCGTAACGTTTGTTAAATTGTTCAATACGACCACGAGCTTGTGCTGCGCGTTGTTGCCCCGTGAAGAACGGATGGCATTTGGAGCAAACGTCTACACGAAGGTCTTCTTTTACAGAGCCAGTTTTGAATGTGTTGCCACAACCGCAAGTTACTGTAGCTTCTTTATAGTCTGGATGAATACCTTGTTTCATTCTATACACCTCTTTCCAGCAATCAATATTATTCTTATAGATTATAGCACGACATATAGTCAAATGCAAGTTGACTGCGGTGCACTATTCCTTAGATGCTTGCTTCTCTTCGATAGATTCCGCAAGGATAGATTCCAAATCACTTTCATTGAGAATATCACGCAATGCGATGATTTCCTCAAGAGAAAGAGTAATCCCTTTTTTCATGCTCGTATATTCGCTGTCCCAAGCACGAAGATCGAATTTAGGATTATATTTTCCCCAACTTGTACAGGTTAATTGTTTTTTCCAACCATCTTTATCTTCGGACAATGTACCGATAACTTTGAAAATTTCAAAATTAATAACTGCCATGAGTCCTCCTTTCTTACACATCTGTGTAATATGTATTATCCCTGTCATACGAGATAGATTTATATCTTTTAAGATACGGTATATTTTAAACTAATTATATAGGATTGACAATTATTTTTTGTAATCACTGTAATCCTCTATATCAATGGATGTTGTGGGCGGCATCACGCGACTGCCCAAGTCATCCATCGTGTGCTGCCACTCGGTATTTGCGCCTTCAACGGCAGATACATACGCTTCATCTGCACTTTTTACGGAGTCGACCAATGTAGATTCGTCGTTTACATCAAGCACACGGCGACGTATGCTGCTGAGCATATAACCGAAAGATTCTTCCGTTTGTACGAGCATAGAAGTTTCCTGTACTAAAGTTTGTCCGATCGTACTGGAAAAGTACGTATACCACATGTAAACCAACTCTTCATCAGGGAACATCCAGTAAACGCCATCCTCTGGTGCATCCGTAGTCATACCTACCTCTACATAATCACTATGACGCTTGAATGTTAAGTAATATGCACCACTTTCACGGAGTGCAGCACGTCCCAATTCCGATACGCGACTATCAAGACAATAAATACCGTCCTGTCCTAAAGCCACATCGGTCTGACCGCCGGGCAACAAAATAGAGCGCAAGGATAACCCGTAATTTAGCACCGTAAATACAGGTAGTTGAGCAAATACACCATGCGGTAACGGGATATAATTAATCGCCTTCCACTCATCACCTACGCGTTCACGCAGACCTACGCGCATCTTCCTGACCTCCTCTTTTCCGTAGACGATTTCATAAGCCCCTAGCGGAGTCCACTCGCGAATCGATTCCACGCGTTTCTGATTCAAGAAGAATTGTAGTGCCATATTATTCAATCCCAGCTGATTCTGAACCATCGTAGCAGGTAAAAATAATTGAGCGGTCCCTTCAGGCACTAGATTATGTAAGCCATTAGCCACCTCTTCCACAATATCCTCGGAGGACTGAAACATTCCGACAGTTCCGGTAAAGATATGATCAAAGTAACTGCGATGAGGCCAACGGTCAATAATTTGAGCCATAGGATACAGACGAGATAAAATACTGTAGCATACAGGGGATGCAGTATAGAGAACAACCTTTTTGTCCTCATAGGATTGTAGAATTTCCTCCACCATACCGGCATATTCCTCTACATATGCATACAATACGAGTTCACCCGTTCTGCTATGAGCCTCTATACTTTCACGAACCGGCGTTTCCCATATTGCCCCTACATCCAGTCCTTCAAGAATGCCCGTATCACTGATGAAATCAAATAATTCCACCGTAAAGGACGGACCATAAAGGGCCTGAAACGTTTCTACATCATAGGGAACCGGTCCGAAAGATTCAACGGTGGACTTTTCCGCCAATGCATATAAATCCTCCGCTGTGACACCCCACTCACGCGAGCTGGCATTTCCTGAAATCAGTTGATCCAGCACCTTAAAACGCATCAATTCATTGACGATATCAATCCCATCAAGGCCGTACTCGGCACAGAGGGTTATCATTTGTTCATTATTTGCTTTCATTTTAAACCTTTCCTGCTGATGGGCAAAGATGTTGTAAGAAACATGTTTCACATAACGGCTTACGGGCTTTGCAGACACGGCGCCCATGATAAATCAGCCAATGGTGAGCCGCCGCCCATTTCTCCTTTGGAATAGCCTTCTGCAATTTCAATTCCATCTCTTCCGGCGTCTTGGCAATACCTAATTTCAAACGATTACTTACACGGAACACGTGTGTATCCACAGCGATAGCCGGCGTACCGAACAAGACGGAAACTACCACATTGGCGGTCTTGCGTCCGACCCCCGGCAACTGTACAAGTTGATCAAATTCACGCGGTACCTCTCCATGATATTGTTCTACCAGTATATGGCACGTGGCAATCAAGTTTTTAGCCTTGGACTTATACAGGCCGCAATCCTTAATCAATGCCTCCAACTTGGCCACTCCGATTTCCAGCATCTTTGCAGGATGATTTAACTCAGGAAACAATCGTTTCGTCACGATATTAACCCGTTCATCCGTACACTGTGCGGATAATACCACAGCCACCAGTAATTCAAATTCATTTGTATATGTAAGGGCAGGTTTTGCATCAAAATAATGTTCTTCAAGTAATTTTAATTGCTCCGCCTTAATTGCTTTTGTAACGCGCATAAAACTCTCCTTTCTCACTTGTGAAAGTGTGAATGCGTTCACTGTATATCTTACCATACGTATTCATTTACATCTATGTTATAATGAATCATGCGATTCTAATATAAGATAGAATAATATAAATAATGCATACATTATATAATTTCATCCTAATCTATACGGTTATATACAAATAGCAATAACACACAATACTATAAATATTATTGGAGGTCTGCCATGAGCAATATTAACGATACGATTAAACGCATAAATGAATTAGCGGCAAAGAAAAAAGCCGGTCAGGAATTAACACCTGAAGAATTAGCCGAAAAAAAGATACTCTATGATACATATCTCGCATTTATCCGAGGACAGGTCACAAGCACTTTAGACCGCGTTCAATTTGTAGACCCTGAGACCGGTGAGCGAACAGTTCCAAAACAAGCCTTAGATGACTTTGCGAAACGTGCTGATAGCGCAATTAAAGAAAATAAGGATATTCACTGATTATGTCCATCCTATATAAGCCAAAAGCGTAAATTCCATTTTGAAGTGCACCCCAAATTTCTGTCCAAATTTTAGGGTGCAACTCATTTTAGAGTTTACGCTTTTTCTATATTAATTATACACATCCAAAAAAATCCCCAACAAATATGTTGAGGAGTTTTTAAAATAAGCAAAACTTATGGTCATAATTTACCAAGGCGTTTCATAGCATTATAAATTTTTTCCGCCAAGCCTGTCATCTGGAATTTAGGAATTCCGCAAGCTGCTATGCGAATGCCATTTGCTAAGGCAATAACATAAACATGTTCTTTTTTTAGTTCTTCGCAGATAGCTGTTCCGGAATCAGTAGGTATGGTAATAAAGAAACCGCCACGATAAGGTAACATTGGAAGGCCTACTTGTGCAGCCTCCTGTTTAAAGATATCCGCTCTGTCACGAATCAGCTGATAGTAGCAGTTCCGTTCATCCTCATAAGCCTTGAATTTTGCAGGATCAGCCACAATATTAGCCATCGTACGCATCGCAGGACGACAGATATTGGACCATGTAGCACGACTTGTAGATTTATTGATTTCGAAAAATTCATCTGCAATTTCTTCGTCTACAGAAATACCGATCATAGCACCGACACGTTGTCCATACATGGTAAAACCTTTAGACAAACTGTAACAAACACAAGTAAGAATTTCTTTAGGCAAATGACTGAATTTACTGAAGAAGGCACGTACCGACTCCTTCTCACCGGAGTAATCAAGATATGCCACATCGATGCCCATAATAATATTATTTCGACCGATAACGACGAGTTCCTTCAAGAAGTTAATAATGGAATCCCAGTCCTTATCCTCAATAGAATATCCTGTCGGATTATTTCCCGGTGTATTGAATATAATAACCACGTTAGTTTGTTTTGCGGCTAATTCTTTAACACGATTTTGGAAGGCTTCGTGATTAAAGTTATTATGCTCGTCAAATAGTGAATACGTTACAAGAGTGCGACCGTTGTCACTGCAAATCGCACGATATGCACCCCAGTACCAATCGGCAGTCAACACTTCATCACCGGGTTCAGTATAATTATGAACTAAATGATGGATGCCGCCGGTACCACCGGTAGTAGCAATACTGCGAATATAACCATCCGGTCTGAAGTCACTAAAGCATTCTTTTTCAGCAGCTGCCAAAAATTCTGGAATACCGGCAATAGGTGCATATCCTATATATTCCGAATCGGGCAAACTTAAATATTCTTCTTTAACAGTCTTGAGAAATACGAGTTTTCCCTCTTCATCATAGATTGCCCCCAATGTACCATTAATGACATTTTCACGACCGTTTTCCTTAACGTCTGCCTGTGCCTGTCCAGCGGTTACAAAGATTACATCTTTAAGTTTTTTCCCTTTTGCATGTTTTGCTGCAACACTTGTCATCGCCTACACCATCCTATCTAAAAAGTATTCATATATTCTTATCATACCTAATGTTTTGTATTTATACAATGTGTATTAAACTAATATATTGTATACATAAACATATTAGAATGATAGCATATAAAAAGACCACCCTTTCGAGTGGTCTCATATCCTTTAGAAGGAGTAGCCTACACCTGCATGCAAGCCTTTTGCAGTTTTATCATTGCTGTCTACGCTATATTTATCATAGCCATAGTATACATTCAAGTCGATATCAGGACGAACTTCATATTGTGCGCCGACCTGATAAGTTTGCTTAATGTCATTACCCCAACCGGCTTTTGCAAAACCGTTAACCTTATTAGTCAAAGGTACATGACCGATAACACCGGCTTGAACACCAAACTCGGTGTCATGAGTACGAATAGCGGTACCCGCACCATATAGATTAATATTTGGATGTACTTTATAAACTAAAGCCAATTGATGATCTTTAATGTCACCATTTTTAGCATTGAGTTTATCATAAGAATATTGCAATGCAGTTTTATCGCTCAAATCATGTTGTAAGGATATGCCAAAGCCATCATTGCTATTGCCGCCACCTTTAGACACATGTTGTTTGAACGCATAATCAGCTTGAACCTTAGTAGATCCATCACTAATTTTAGTTACAGGAACAGCTGATGCAAATGCACTGCCTGTTACGACAGTTGCCGCTAGAGTTAATAATACTAATTTTTTCATACGTACCTCCTATACACACACTTACCGTGTGTCTTACTAAGTTACCGTTAGTTATAACAGATGTTATATAGTATACACCCGTAAAATTAGCGTTTCATGAATACAGGAATATCCGGAATTCCGCTGTTAGTATTTGTACTGGATGCCGGACGTGATGTAGTCGTTGTTTTACCGAATTCAGGTACATTCTTAGTATTTGAATTAAAACCGGTTGCCACAACAGTAATTTGAACTGTATCGCCCAAGCTTTCATCGATAACGGAACCGAAGATAATATTTGCATCAGGATCCGCCGCTTCAGAAATAATTTCGGCAGCTTCATTGATTTCAAACAAGCTCAAATTAGCACTACCCGAGATATTGAGCAAAATGCCCTTTGCACCATCGATAGATGTTTCCAACAACGGGCTGTTAATTGCCATTTTCGCAGCATCGGCAGCACGGTTTTCACCTTCACCAACACCGATACCCATCAATGCTTCCCCTTGTTCGGTCATAATAGTTTTTACATCGGCAAAGTCAAGATTGATCAAGCCCGGAACTTGAATCAAGTCGGAAATTCCCTTGATACCTTGGCGAAGTACATCATCAGCTGTACGGAATGCATCGCTTAAGGAACATTTTTTATCTACAACTTGCAACAATTTATCATTAGGAATAACGATAATAGTATCTACTTTTTGAGTCAAGAATTCAATGCCTTTTTCCGCTTGTGCACGACGGCGTTTACCTTCAAAAGCGAACGGCTTAGTAACGACGCCTACTGTCAATGCACCGATTTCTTTAGCACATTCAGCAACGATCGGTGCAGCACCGGTCCCTGTACCACCGCCCATGCCGGCAGTTACGAATACCATATCGGCACCTTCAAGCGCTTTAATGATATCTTCACGGCTTTCCTGTGCAGCTTCCTCACCAATTTGAGGATTTGCACCGGCACCTAGACCTTTAGTTACTTTTTCACCAATTTGAATTGTCACATCCGCTTTAGATAATTCAAGCACCTGGCTTTCTGTGTTAGCGGACAAGAACTGTACACCTTTAAGATCGCTATCTACCATGCGATTAACAGCATTATTACCGCCGCCACCTACACCGATAACTTTAATATTTGCAAAATCAGACATTGAACTTCCTCCTCTTATCGTTATTTATTGTATCAATATAAATTCCAAGTTTATTGATGAATATACTGATTAAATTATAACAATTACATTTATTTTACACTATAATTTAAAAACTTTCCACTACTACATAGAGATGGATTAAGTTAAAAACGTTTTGTCATTATATTCTTACGAATAGCGCCAATATTAATGAAAACGCGCAGCCCAAATCCGATGAGCGCCACATAGTACAGATTGATTCCTATGAGATCGCCGATATACACCAAGATAACGGCTATGACTACATTGGAAAAGAACCCCGATATAAAATTTCTCAAATCAAATGTTCTTTCTAATGCGGCACGACTGCCTCCAAATACGGCATCGAGCGCCGCAAGAACCGCTACCGATGTATAGTTCGCATAGCTCGACGGAATGTGTAACGGTGCTATCCATCCCAAAAGCGAACCTAATAATAAGCCGAGAATGGCAAAGATGTAAATATTCATTCTTTACCTCCTAACTCATTGGGCGTCATATGTTCTTCCCTAAATGTACCTGTAAAAGCAGGTACAGCCACAGAATCCTCTTGTTTAATGGTGACCTTAATCCCCCAATGTTTCAAAGAGTCCACCACGCCTCCGCGCATAGTCAATGCGGAATTTAATGTTTTAGGATCTCCGATGGCCTTAACCACAAAAGGGGCACCGAATACTTTGCCGTTTACGGTAATAGTAGGTCCGGAGCAGCGAATTTCAGAGGTCCCGATGAGTCGTTGATCATTAATGGCGATGGCTTCCGCTCCACCCGCACGCAACTCATTGACGATACGCAAAATATCTTCATCATGAATAACGTACAGATTTGGATTTTCGCCACCTTGAATAGGCTTTGAACTATCCTCGATCAACACGCTCACTCCGGGACCCTTCACATTCGTCAACGCCGCTTTCATCATCAGCTGTTCATCCGCTTTAGCATCACCGCCGACACCGGATTTCTTTAAAGTTTCAATGTGTTTTAACAGGGCGTCCCGCTCTTGTTGTGCTTCTTTCAACTGTACCGCCAAATCACCGGCACGTTGCAATCGAATATTTTCTTCAATATTATCTTGAGTCATTTTATATTGGCTCACCACCATAAAGCCCAGTATAAAACTGACTATGGCAATTGCCCAACGTTCGTGTCTCACGGAAATCATCTACCTTTTATCTTCAACATGACCTTGATTATCTTTCTTTGCATCGTCTGTTTTTGTATCGTCTTTCTTTATATCATCTTTCTTAGTAGATAAAGCATCCTTGGTAGTTGCCCCGTTATGATATGATTTTCCCTCAGGCATAACATCGGTTTTGATATACGGCGACGAAATATTTACATCAATGTATTGAACATTACCGTTCGTCTTTTTAATGTCCTGTAGCATCGACTGTGTAAGTTCCGCTTTTTTCGCCAAATCCTTGCCATCACCTATGCGAATCTGTATACCGGATACCGTATAGGCCATGATGGATTCAGGGTCACCGATATTAATTTCCGCAATATTTTTAAATGTGCTTTCATCAAGCGCATTAAGATATTCTATAGCCGATAAAATCGGTTGATCCACCACGGTATCACCGAGTAATATATTTCCCGCCTTCACACCGGAAATCATAGGTACCGATGTATCTTCGATAGCACTTTCCGAAGCGATGACCTGCCCCTTCGCATCTAATGTCAAGTATCCAAACTGAGCCGGTATGACGGCCACAGCCTTCCGTTCTACAATGCGAACAACCATGGTTAAAGGCAACTCGTAACTCACTTGTGCCTCCTCGACACGGAGGTCCTTAGATAAACGGGATTTCAATTTTTCCGTACTGATCTGTAAAATATTGACGGGTTCACGAATATCCCCGGCCACCATCACATCTTGTACGGTCACCTTATCGGATCCGATAATTTTTAATGATCCGAAAGGAATAGGTAGCGTAAACAGTGCCACCAACACGAGAATAAGTACACCACCGATTTTTAACACTCGTTTTCTAAATACAGCCCGTTCATCACGAGCGGGTGCAGCAGAATACATCTCCCCAGAGTTGGATGGATGTTTATGATTATCATCCATAAAAAACTCCTTACATTCTATTCAACTCTTAAAATTTCCCCAAACCGGCCGTTAGCAGAATCTTTTCACATAATGTGGGAAAATCCATTCCCATTTCTTTAGCCGCTTTTGGTACCAGGGATGTCGCCGTCATTCCCGGTATCGTATTGTATTCCAAAACATACAAATTATCATCATGATCCGTCATGATATCAACACGGATGGCACCGCTTCCTTGTACTTCCCGATATACTCGTTCCCCAATACTCTGCATCGCAGCCGTCATATCATCGCTGATCGGTGCAGGTACGAGATAATCTGTAGCGCCGGCCGTATACTTACTTTCATAATCATATTCACCGGAATGCGGACGAATTTCAATGACCGGTAAAGCTTGACCATCCAGGATGGAAACGGTAAATTCACGTCCGTCCAGGAACTGTTCTACCACGAGAATTGGGTCATACTTAAGGGCTTCCGTTACGGCATCCGCCAACTGAGTTTCATCACGAACAATGGTAACACCGATACTTGAACCTTGCGTTGCAGATTTTACTACTACGGGGATGGTGAAAGTCTCACGAATATGTTGAATAATGGCTTTATCTGACTCAATATTACCATTATACGATTCGAAAGCCGCGGTCGGAATACCGGCCCCTTTAAATACATCCTTGCTGACTTTTTTATTCATCCCCACCGCATGAGCCATAATGCCGGATCCGGTATACGGGATTTCAGCCATTTCCAATAACCCCTGTAAAGCTCCATCCTCACCGTAACGACCATGAATCGCATTAAATACGATTTCACCGCCTAATGACTCAATGTCTTGTAACAATGTACGCGGGTTCAATTCCAATGTTTTAGCTTTATATCCTTTACTAACAAGAGCCTCTGCAATAGCGGCACCTGTACGTCTGGACACATCCGCTTCCTTTGAAGGTCCGCCCATCAATACGATTATTTGTTTATCTTTCATCATAAACCTTCTTCCAATAGCGCTAATAACTTCGGTCCATATTGGTTAATGGAGCCGGCACCCATGGTGATGACCAAATCATTAGGTCGTACAATCTTCGCCAACACGGCCGGCATATCGTCAACGGACGGTACATAATGTACAACCTTATGCGTAGCAGTCTCAACGGCATCAGGAATGGTGCGTCCGTCGATGCCATCAATCGGGTCTTCACCGGAGCTGTAAATATCTGTCATATAGATTTCATCAGCACTTGTAAAAGCTGTGGCAAATTCATCTTTCAACAAGCTTGTACGAGAATATCGATGAGGTTGAAACACACAGATAACACGATGTTTTTCAAGCTCCTTTGCCGCTTTTAAGGTCGCTTTAATTTCTGTCGGATGATGAGCATAATCATCGACAACCCATACGCCGGCAACATGACCTTTCGTTTCAAAACGTCGTTTTGCACCGATAAATTTTGCCAGACCTTTTGTAATAAATCGATTCTCTACCCCGCAACATTCATGGGCTACAATAAAGGCCGCCAATGAATTCAATACATTATGTTCTCCCGGCACGCGCAAGCTGATACGACTGATATTAATACCCTTATGATATACATCGTACACCAAGGAGGAATCTACATAATGGATATTCTTAGCCACATAATCGTTGGATTCATCAAAACCGTAAGTGATAAAATTGCGTTTCACCTGAATCATGACATAGCGAATATTTTCATTATCCCCACACACGACAGCTGTGCCGTCAGTAGGTAACGTTTCTACAAATTCACAAAATGCTTTAAGCAGATTATCCATTGTCTTGTAATGATCCATGTGATCATCCTCAATATTGGTAATCACAACGG
Source organism: Veillonella rodentium (assembly GCF_900187285.1). Lineage (NCBI taxonomy): Bacteria > Bacillati > Bacillota > Negativicutes > Veillonellales > Veillonellaceae > Veillonella > Veillonella rodentium. The sequence continues at coordinate 1,262,214 of NZ_LT906470.1, forward strand.
TATGAGGGCGCAATTTCAGGAATGAACCGTCGCTTTCATCCGCCTCAACGACGGAAAAACGCCCTTTACCTAAACAACTGCTGCCTTTAAGGTAATCTACCTCACCGCCGATAATAACCGTAGGATCAGCACCAGACTCTACCAGGACTTGACCGATCATGGACGTAGTCGATGTTTTGCCGTGAGCACCGGCCACAGCAATACCGTCGGTAACATCCAGTACGGCTTTTACAATATCGGAACGATGCAAAACAGGAATGTCCTGTTCCTTGGCCGCCACGATTTCCGGGTTATCCTCACGAATAGCAGTAGAGCGAACCACCGCATCCGCACCGTTAACATATGATTTATCATGACCGATATGAACGGTAGCACCCATATTTCTAAACTTTGTAATAACTGCGGACTCCGCCACATCCGAACCGGATACGTCAAAGCCCTTTTGAATCAAAATATTCGCTATAGCACGCATACCAGATCCACCGATACCGATGAGGTGAATCTTGTGAATACCGTCTAACATAAAACCTCTCCTTATCACTTAGCAATCGACAATGCCAACTTCGCAATATCATGAGCTGCATTCGGTTTTCCCAACTGCAAAGCTCGTTTCCCCATTTGTACCAACAAATCTCGATTGGCCATAAACATTTCAATTTCCCCAATCAAATCATGAGAACGCAACATTTTATCCACGATCATATGAGCAGCCCCTTCTTGGACAAAAATGCGCGCATTATATGTCTGATGATCTTCCGCCGCATACGGATACGGCACTAGTACGGAAGGAATCCCTCGTACGGCGAGTTCCGCCAATCCGATAGCACCGGCCCGAAATACCGCTAGATCAGCAGCGGCCAATGCCTTCGGCATATCATGTAAATACGGCAAAATCAGTGAAGATTCACCCAAACCGTTTCCGTCCGTAATCCCCAGTTGAGATAAAACGGATTGATACTCACCATCACCCGTAATATGAATCAGCTTGATACCTTCTTGCCCGCTAAAATGTTTATGCACATCTATCATGGCATTATTAATGGTACGAGCACCACGGGAACCGCCGGCGATAAGAACGGTAAACGTATCATCATCTAAACCAAAATGCTTTCGTCCGTCTTCTCTGGTATCCACCAATACATCCGGTCTCACGGGATTTCCCGTATAGACGATGCGTTTAGCTTGTGCAAATGATAGCCCCGCATCTTTATATCCCATCGCTACGACATCCACAAAACGACTTAATATTTTATTGGTAATCCCTGCAATGACATTCTGTTCCTGAATAAGAGTAGGAATCTTACGCAATGCTGCGGCCATCAAAATAGGACCGCATACATAACCGCCGGTACCGATCACCACATCCGGTTTAAATCTGGAAATAATACAATGTGCCCTCACCAGAGATAATACGGTTTTTCCCAAGGTCACAAGCGTACCTAAGGATAAACGTCTCTGCAAGCCCTGCACCGGCAACGTGGTGAACTCAATACCTTCTTTAGGTACCAACGTCGCTTCCAAACCTTTTTCAGTCCCCACGTATAAAACCTGTGCATCAGGACATTGTTTCATAATCTCCTTATATATAGTAATCGCCGGATATATATGTCCGCCGGTTCCACCACCTGAAATAATGATGCGTTTCATTAATGGTGTCCTCCCTCTTCCAACATCTGAACACACCTTTTAAAATCGTCTCCACGCTCTTCAAAACAGCTATACCAATCAAAACTGGCACACGCCGGTGATAGTAACACGATATCGCCGTCACCCGCCAATCCATAGGCCTGACGTACCGCATCTTTCATGGAATCTGCACGATAAATATGCTCCACACCGGCATCTTTAGCGGCCGCTTCAAAACGTTCCGCCGCTGCCCCCATGAAAATAACGGACTTTGTCCGCTTCTTAACGAGCTCCATAAAATCCTCTAACGGTGTCATTTTATCATGACCACCGGCCAGTAAGATCACAGGTTGATCAAAAGATTCTAACGCCTTCACAACAGAATCTACATTGGTCGCTTTTGAGTCATTATAAAAAGTCACGCCGGAAATGGTTTTCACGCGTTCCAGGCGATGCTCCACGCCATGAAAATTGCTGACAACACCACAAATACTATCTGCAGACATACCCAACGCATATGTTAAAGCGATAACGGCCAAAATGTTTTCAATATTATGGCTCCCGGGAATATGGATATCCTCTGTACCTATTACCGCCACCGGGGTACCATCCGATACAACGTAACAACGGCCATCAGCGTAATACGCGCCATTTCTAACAGGCTTTTGTTGGCTGATTTCAAGAATATGACTCGATGCTCGTTCAGCCATATCAGCTACAACGGGATCATCTACATTCAGCACGAGAAAATCGGAACTGATTTGATTTTCAAAAATGCGCTCCTTTGCGGCGATGTATTTTTCCATCGTCTTATGACGAGCCAAATGATCCGGTGTAATGTTGAGCACAATAGCTCCTAACGGTCTGAAGTGCTTAACTGTTTCCAATTGATAACTGGATAATTCCGCCACCAAATAACCGCCAGCCGGCATAGAGTAGGCCACTTCACTGAGAGAGTCACCGATATTTCCGCCCACCTTTACGGGTTGCCCCGTTTTCTCAAGCACCTTCGTCAATAATGTAGTGGTCGTCGTCTTACCGTTCGTACCTGTTACAGCTACAATAGGTGATTTGGAAACTTCATAAGCGACTTCAACCTCGCTTACCACATCGATGTGACGCTTTTTCGCCGCTTTCACAATGGGAATGTCCAAGGAAATTCCCGGAGATATAACGATAACATCCACTCCGTCGAGGAGAGATTCATCTTGATGCCCCGTAATAATAATGACACCGGCAGCAACCAAACGCTCTTCATCATGTCGCGGCAGTGCAACCGGCTTATAATCATTCAATACCACATGAGCACCTAGCCGAGCCAGTACCCAGGAAGCGCCTATACCGCTGGCGCCGGCACCGAGCACAAGTATCTGTTTATCTCCATATTCCATCTATATCACCCAAATTAATAACAAATATAATACTCTTATCTTATAAGCATACCATTATTTATCGCTTCCGTTAAGTATTTCCCTTATAAATAGCTATAAATTTATCATGAATATTATAGATCCGTCCGCACATTCTGAAAGCTAACCTAAACACATATAACAATGATTATAATGTAACAGTCGCCAATGCTACACCGATAACCGCAAGGAGTGCCCCTCCGAACCAGAATCTGTTTACCACGGTTTGTTCAGGCCAGCCAGATAATTCAAAATGATGATGTATAGGACTCATCTTGAACACTCGCACACCGCGTGTTTTGAAAGAAATAACCTGAATAATAACGGATAACGCTTCCATTACAAAAATACCGCCGATAATAATAAGCAGCAATTCTGTTTTAGTTAAAATCGCCATAGCCGCAAATGCTCCACCTAGAGCTAAAGAACCGGTATCCCCCATAAATACCTTGGCAGGATTCACATTATATACGAGAAAGCCAAGGCAAACGGCAGCTACTATGGCACCAAAATAAGCCACACTTTCAGCAGCCATAGAGTTAGTCGTAGACGTCACGATAAGACCGATAACAGAAAATGCAATCGCCGCAACCGCGGAAGTCCCGCTGGCCAAACCGTCAAGACCATCCGTCAAATTTACCGCATTGGTAGCTCCGATAATAATGATGAACGCCAATACATAATAAGCCCAATCCATTTGGATGTGAAGGTCAGCCACAGGAATCCACAAGGTAGTGGGCACTACCATAATCTCCGTAATGCAATAGCAGAATACGGCTGCTAATACGAATTGACCCAATAGTTTTTGTTTAGCCGTCAAACCGAGATTACGTTTTTTTACAGCTTTCACAAAATCATCAAAGAAGCCGAGCAAAGCATGTCCCAACGTTAAAAACAAGAGCATTCCTGTTCCCACGTTCCACGGCGCAAAAATAGCCACACCGATAACGAGAGAGACCATCATGAAGGCACCGCCCATCGTAGGAGTACCGGCCTTTGCCTGATGACTTTCCGGACCTTCTTCACGGATACTTTGCTGCGCATGTAACGAACGCAGCATAGGAATAGCAATTTTACCGAGTATAACGGTAATTACAAAGGTTATTATAAATGCCAGTAAAATATCGTAAATCATATACATCCCCTACTTATTAATAAAAGGATAATACGGCTAGACTCGGCTAGCCGTTATTTATTATTTCCGTTCTTTTAATTCCTCAACAACACGTTCCATGCGAAGTCCGCGAGAGCCCTTTACGAGGATCACATCCCCTTTTTCTCGAATATCTTCATATAAATTGGCCATTTCTAAATGGCTCTTGCAACGATAGGTAATCAATCCCTCTTTTTTCGCCTCTTTCGCAATAAAAGCCGCTGCGTCACCAAAGGTAAATACAACGCTGTAGCCCTCTTCAGCTAGCAGTTTTCCGATATTGCGATGTTCTTCCTCCGTGAAATCACCCAATTCCAACATATCACCGAGCATGGCAACCTTGCGCTTACCTTCCAACTGTCCCAAAGCCTTAATAGCTTCAGTCATAGATGAAGGGTTTGCATTATACGCATCATTCAAGATGACAATATCCGGAAACGATACGATTTCCTGACGCATCGGTGTGCCCGGAAATTCGCCTAATCCTTTACGAATCGTACTGGATTTAATCCCCAATGCGCGACCGGCCACAATAGCCGCCAATGCATCATAAACATTATGTACACCAATCATAGGAAGGAAAATATCGAACACTTCATCATAACACTTGCAGGTGAACTTGATGCCATCCTTTTTATATTGCAGATGACTGCCGATGCAGGTAGCATTGCTTTCAATACCGTAGGTAATCGTCTTCCCCTTAGCCAATGAATCCATCGCTTTTACATACGGGTCATCTTCATTGAGAACGGCTATGCTGTCTTCAGGCAGACAGCGAATTAATTCACTCTTGGCTTCGGCGATGGCCTCGCGAGAACCTAACAGTTCAATGTGACTCGTACCGACATTGGTAATAATCCCCATGGTAGGCTCCGCAATGAGTGCCAGCTCTTCAATCTGACCGAGTCCGCGCATACCCATTTCAACGACACAGGTTTCATGTTCCGCGGTCAAACGCAACAATGTTTTAGGCAAACCGATTTCATTGTTAAAGTTTTTTTCTGTTTTCAATACATTAAATTCCGTACCTAAAACAGCAGCCACCATTTCCTTTGTCGTGGTCTTACCGGAGGATCCCGTAATCGCCACGACAGGGATATCGAATCGGCGACGATGATATCGAGCTAACTGTTGATATGCAGTCAATGTATTATCCACTTCAATACAGATGATACCGTCAACAGTACGGCCTTTTTCCACAACAGCACCGGTAGCGCCCTTTTCAATAGCGGTACCGATAAAATCATGGCCGTCAAAAGTATCGCCCTTCAAAGCGACAAATAAAAAGCCCGCTTCAATGGTACGCGTATCCGTAGATACATCTGAAAATGTAATCGTTTTTGTATGTGTACTCGTCCCGCCTGTTGCTTCCAGAACTTGAGACAATGTAAACTTTGCCATATTAGATCTCCTTAAGAGCGGCTCGCGCTTCTTCACGATCATCAAAATGAATCGTCTTATTCTTTAGAATTTGATAATCTTCATGACCTTTACCAGCGATTAATACAATATCACCCGGTTTTGCACTGCGAATAGCATGCTGAATCGCCTCTCTACGATCAACGATGACTTCATAATGAGCACCTTCATGAAGGCCTTCTTTAACGCCTACCTCCACATCCTTCACAATCTGTACAGGATCTTCGGTGCGCGGATTATCGGATGTCACATATACTACATCACCGTATTGTGCTGCAATACGACCCATAATAGGACGCTTTGTAGCATCCCGGTCACCACCGCAACCAAATACGACGATGATGCGATTCTCCTGAATCGCCTTTGCGGTTTGCAAGATGTTTTCTAAACCATCCGGTGTATGTGCATAATCCACCACAACCGCAAACGGTTGTCCTTCCTCGATGAGTTCAAAGCGCCCAGGAACGGCGCTGAATGTTTTAAGGGCCTTATCAATGTCATCCATGGAAATACCTTCCAATACACATGCACCCATAGCCGCCAATGTATTATATACATTAAATAAACCGGTCGTATTCATAGCCACCGTAAATTCACATCCATCATAAGACACCTTATAGCGACTCGATTTCGGTGTCATTTCCACATCATGAGCATTTAATGTGCCTTTCCCGTCAATACTATAGGTAATTGTGGGAGCCTTGGTTTTTTCTATTACGCGATGACCGTATGTGTCGTCGATATTGATAACGGCACCTTTACCGCATTTCTTCTGATTACTTTCACTAACCTGCTCAAACAATTTGCATTTTGCTGCCAGATAATTTTCAAATGTTTTGTGAAAGTCCAAATGATCCTGCGTTAAATTAGTAAATATCGCTGTATCAAATTCAACGCCGGCTACACGTCCGAGAGCCAATGCGTGCGAGGAAACCTCCATCACACAATGCGTAACCCCTTCCGTGACCATTTGATGTAAAATATGCTGTAAATCAACCACATCAGGTGTCGTATTATGAATCGGATACGATGTGTCACCAATCATGATATGTACGGTACCGATAACACCAACCTTGTAGCCTTGAGTTTTCAAAATATGACGAATCATATGCGTCGTCGTTGTTTTACCGTTGGTACCGGTAACGCCGATCATACGCATCGAATCAGCAGGATAATCAAAAAAATACGGTACACAAGCCATCATTGCCTGTCGCGTATCATCAACGGTAATAACACATATATCATCACTCACCGAAACGGATTTTGATACAAGAACGGCTACCGCACCCGCTGCAACGGCTTTATCTATATAGTTATGTCCATCAACAGTGGCCCCATCAAGAGCGATAAACAGACTGCCTTCTTTTACGGCACGAGAATCAGCCGTAATATCATTGATAGTTACAGATGTGTTACCCGCTACATGAGCCGTCGGTAATGTCGTTAATATATCTTGTAATCGTTTCATTTATACTCTCCTTTACACGCAAAGGAAAGCAGCCCGTATGAGCTGCTTTGCCTGCTAGTCTATAATTTGCTGTTTCTCTTGCACATTACGTTCGGTAACAGTGCTTTTTGTGCTGTAAACAAAAGAGTCAGGCAAAACCATCCCGAGTTCTTCCTCCGCAATTTGTTGGATACGAACAGGAGATTTTAAGGAAGCTACCTCTACATCTAGTGTATCATTGTCTTTTGTCAATTGTACTACAGCCTGTTGTGTTTTAACCACTTCATAGCCCAATTTTGTGCTGTAAGCATTCATAACCATAATGATCAATAAGAAACCTACCAACACAGCAACAGCTCGTACAACTTGTTTCATCATAGGACTTAAATCAAGAGCCACACTGGTGGTGCGTTTTCCCCCTTGTGCAACAACCAACACATCACTTTTAATTTGTCCTGCAACGGCCTTTCTCGCTAACATAAATACTCTAACCCCTTCCAATACTACAACTTGACAGCGATGCGCAATTTTGCGCTTCTCGCTCTCGGATTTAACTCAATCTCCCCTATACTAGGCTCTATAGCCTTATTTTTTGCTTTTACAACAGCCTTGTGATTGCATGTGCACACCGGTAATTCCGGAGGACATATGCAAGCCGTACTCAATTCTCTGAAAGTTTGTTTTGTAATACGGTCTTCTAAAGAGTGAAATGTAATAACCCCAATTTTCCCTTGCGGTTTTAACATGCTCACAGCATCTACAAAACTATCATGTAAGATGGCTAATTCTCTATTCACTTCAATACGAATGGCTTGAAATGTGCGCTTCGCCGGATGTGGTCCGTCTTGGCGCGCCTTCGCCGGAATAGCCTGTTTAATAATCTTTACTAATTCACCTGTAGTGGTAATGCGTTTTCCCTGGCGAGCCGCAACGATAAATTCAACAATGCGCTTCGCCCAGCGTTCTTCACCATAATCGCGTATGATTCGCAATAATTCCGATGCATCATAATCGTTAACAATATCCTCCGCCGTCAACGGTGAAGTCTTATCCATACGCATATCTAAAGGCCCATCATTCATATACGAAAAGCCCCGTTCAGGTGTATCCAACTGATAACTGGATACGCCAAGATCAAAAATAAAACCATCTACTTCGTAAATGCCCTGTTCCTGTAGGGCATTTTTTAAATTTGAAAAATTAGTAGGAATCGTCAAAACTCGACATGTGAGATCCGACAAGCGTTCTCTAGCAACCTTTAAAGCATCCTCGTCCTGATCCAGTCCGATAATCATTCCTTCCGGCGCCAACATCTCGCCCACTGCATGGGCATGGCCTGCGCCACCCAGTGTGCAGTCCACATAGATACCTGTAGGATTAGTTACGACGGCATCAACGGTTTCACGTAATAATACGCTGGTATGATTAAATTCCATAACAGCCTCCTATAACATGATCCCTTCAAGACCTTCCGCTAACTCTTCCATGCTTTCAGCCACTTGTTCATCATAATAATCGTATTTTTCGCGACTCCAGATTTCGACGTGATCCCCGGCTCCGACAATAACGGCTTGTTTATCTAAACTCGCATACTCTCGTAACGGTACGGGAATAAGAACACGACCTTGCTTATCATATTCAAGCTCCGCCGCACTGCCAAAAACAAATCGTTTTAAAGCACGTACGCTGGCTTTAGTGGAGGATTGTGATTGTAGTGCCATGGAAATCTTGTCCCATGCTTCTTGTGTATAAATAGCTAAGCAGTTATCAAGGCCCTTTGTAACAATACAAAGTTCCCCTAATTGTTCACGTATTTTAGCAGGTATAATCATCCGCCCTTTTGTATCAATGGTGTGATTATATTCGCCTATGAACATACTTATCACCGCCTAACACTTCCTTACCCACCACTATATGGTAAATTCTACCACAATTCCCCACCTTCCACAACAAAAAATCTGTTTTTTTACCACTTTTTTTGATTTTTCTACTTTAAACTCCATTTATCTCCATTTTTCTTAAATACATATGTTCGATTTTAATAGAAAAAAAAAGAAACCTCCATCAATGTAATCAATACATCAATGGAGGCTTAACCTCTAACATTCTATTATGCTTATATTCTATTTAATACTATATTAGAATTTAGATTCGATTGCACCTTGAAGATCGCCTTTTGGCAAGAATCCGATTTTACGGTCCACCACTTCGCCATCTTTCAAAATTACAAATGTAGGCAACACTTCAACTTGCAAGGAACGTGCCAATTCAGGTTCTTCATCGGCATTAACCTTTACAAAATTTGCTTTACCTTCTAATTCACCGGCGATTTCTTCAATAATCGGCATCATACGTATGCAATATCCGCACCATGGAGCCCAAAAATCAATAACGGTCACACCGCCTTGGTTTACTAAATCTTGATACTCAGCAGTTTTTAATTCTTTTAATTCGCTCATTGTACCCTCCTACGGTAATTGAACTAATACGCAATCCTGAATAACATGCAATCCCAATGCCTTCGCCTTTTCAACAACAGACGGTTTATCTGCACCCGGTTGCAACCATACGGTAAAGATTCCCAATCGATGACACTCATCTAATGCAGCCAGGCCTACAGCCTCAGGAACTACAAAATCCACTACAGCCGGCACAACCGGTAATGCAGAAAGATTTTGATAACATGTATCTCCATCGATTTCGGTAATATTGGGATTAACTGGATATACTTCATATCCGTGATCTTTAAGACATTTGTAGATTTTATATCCGAACTTATCGGTCTTATGAGTGGCTCCGATAACGGCCCACACCTTTTGCTCTAAAGCTGTTTCAATTGTCATTTGATCACCTCTTATATAACATTATAATAGAATATCGAACATTGTCAATATATTATATCGAATTTTATAATATAAGTTTTATATTCGTATAATCCTTCACCATACACTCTCAGCCAATACAATCTACGACAATCGACTTCCTGCATAATGCAGATATATCTAAGTCAATACTGAGCAGCTGCTTTAACGATATTTTACGGGATGGCAACGATGTCTCTGACAAAAGTCCACATTGCACAACAAGCTCTCCCAGTATGCGTTCAGGATCCCATTCCTGCTGGCGCAATTCGCGAACGGTAATACTTTTCTGTCGCTTAGATAAACGACACTTATCCTTGTCAATTAATAAAGGAGCATGTCCATAAGAAGGAATCACGATAGGGGATGTATCACACGCTATATCATAAGTCTTAAGATTATCCGACCGCATACCAAAGTGTTGTATTAATTCTTTAAAATCAAATTGATAGGACTCTTTCAATGTCTTATATAAATATAATTGCTGCCCCGTTGTATCCAACAAATCATCACCGCGAATAACTTCTGTTATTCCCATGGCAATATCATCGAGAACAACGGCCAAATTGTACGCATACATACCATCGCCACGACGCAACACATAATCATCAAGTCCACCAACTAAACGGATGTTTTGAGATCCTTGCCAACGATCCATAAAATGCATTTCACAGTTATCCACGGCAAGCCGTAAAGACGGTTCCTTTTCGGATCGCAATAAATCTATTTTCTCAGAGCTAAGATGACGACAATGTCCATCATAACGGTGAACTGCTTCATCTGAATGAGGTGCCGAAGCGATAGATTGTAATCGTGTACGATTACAAAAACACGGATAGACACGCCGGTCCAAGGCTAACCGGTCTAAAACGACAGCGTAATACCCTTGACGTTCGCTCTGCCAGTAGGATGATAAGGGACCGCCTGCACGGGGACCTTCATCCCAATCAAACCCGAGCCATTCCAAATCATCGAGAAGAGCCTCACCCAATTCACGCTTCGACCGCTGTAGATCGATATCCTCCATGCGCACCACATATGTCCCCTGTTGCTGTCTCGTCGATATATACGACAAAAGGGCGATCCACACGTTACCCAGGTGGATATACCCTGTTGGGCTCGGTGCAAATCGTCCCTTCATGTTAAACTCCTATATCTGTTTAATACATTTAATAAGTCTTTTTATCCTAATGATATAATATGGTCAAAAATAGCCCCTGCATCCTTTATCTTTTGCTCGTTACCCATGGTACAAATATGGTTATCCTTTAATACAGGTTCTACCACATCGGCCAAAGCTACAATATCCTCCGGTTGACATGCGATAACTTGTTTGCGGAATTCCACTTTATCCTCGAGTTTTGCGCCGCTAAAGTACATACCCATTGCGCGAGGACCGCGCAATGCCGGTGTCATCGGCAAATCCAAGGCGCTCATAGTACCGATAATATATTTACGCATTTCTCGATCCGTCAATGTGAAATTGCGAAGATAATCCGGCAATTCCTTATATACATTCAATGTTTCCACCAAATTAGGATCACGATAACTGCAGAAAATCATATTGCCATCATCGTAAAAATTGGCGAATGCACCATATGCGCCACCTTGTACGCGAATGCGGATCCAAAGGTATTCATAGCGCAAAATGGTCTCCAACACACTCATAGGCCCGATATGATTGAAACCATGATCGATAAAGTTACCGCCCTGAGCCACGTATTGAACCTTCCCGGCCGTGACGATCCCTTCATTGCCTTCAGCACGCTTGATTTGCAATGTATTATTAGGCAACGCTTCCGTACTCCACGTCATTAACAACGGCTCCATAAGGTTTTTAAAGTTATCCAATTCACCGTCTTTACCGACAAACATGATATCCACATTATTTGCACGGAAGATTTTTCTGGCAACATCAGCCAATTTTTCAGGCAATAACGGTAGTGCAGCAGGATTTGATGCAAGCTCACTAATCTTTTGATAATATCCGAGATTTCCGTCATCACGGAATTTACCGACCGCAGACACCTGAGCCATAACGCGTTGACTCACAATCGAATTACCTCTGCGGAATGCTTCATTATCCCAAATAGATTTACTTTCCTGAACGAGTTCCGTCAATCGACCTTCATTACTGTAATCCGCGTATTGCACGACTTCATTGATGAGACGACATAAATCCAATAATTTGGAATTCAATGCTTTACTACGAACAATCATGAGCGGTACAAATTCATCGCGTTTACCATCCTTGCTTATGGCCGTGATATCGGAACTCAAGCCGCCAAGGTTCAAATTGATGTCATTTGCCAATTCTTTATAGGAACGATATTTCGTATCTATGCGACCGATAATGTCACTCAAAATATCTGCATAGAACAGCTCTTCCTCAGTGAGGCAGCTCAAGTTGAAATAGAACGCCACATAATTGATTCCCTTTGTGAAAGTAGGCACAAAATGAACCGTAGTGGACCCGATTTTACTTTCATAACGTTCAACAGCTTCCATTTCAGGTGTTAAGTCAGATAATTCAAGGAGAGGAATAGAAGCTAGCGCTTCATCACTATCCGAAGTTTCCTGACGTATTTTTAGGCGTTTCGTCTGTTCAACGATACCTTCAATTTCGGCCTTACCCATATTAGCTTTCACATTAGCCAAATATTCCTTAACTTCGGCGTCCTTTCGTTCCTGTAAGCCTCGTTCCGGATAGATGGATACCAATGCTTTATGCTGATTATCCAGAATGGAGCGACGGATCAAGTCCTCAAAATATGAGCCCCGTAAACCGTGACGAATATTAGCTAACGCCTCTTCATAGTGCAGCAATTCAATCGGATCCTGGTCATAAAGCCAGTTATCCATCATGCGAATGATATAGGCCAGACCGATTGGACGTCCGCCGAAGTCGCCTTCACGAAGGGCAAACTCAATGCTGTTAAGAGAAGCTTCCAACAATTCCTTATCGATTCCTTTATCGCACAATTCCTGTAGTGTGGACTCCACAATACGTTGCAATTCAGCCTGCTTACTCATATCGGAACCCGATGCCTGAATTGTCCAGATGGGCTGACGAATACTGTCCAAGTAATAACCGCTCACGTCAGATCCGATACCGGCTTTCACCAAAGCCTGTTTCAACGGAGCCGCAGGAGATGTCAATAGAGCATGCGTCAAGATTTCAAAGGCGAGGCTCTGCTCAGGGGTTACGGACGGCAATACATACGCATAAGAATGCAATGTGCGGTTATCCGTAGATTCATCGGAACCTACACTGTACGGATAACTGACAACCTTTCCCTCCTTGAACGGAGTTTGCAGAGTAACCTCAGTATGGATATCGATAGCATCGAAATGACTCAAGTATTCATCATTCAAAAACCGTAACTGTTCCTCAATGTTCATTTCACCGTACAGGAAGATATAACTGTTTGACGGATGATAATGAACATTGTAAAAATCCTGGAATTCTTCATACGTCAAATCCGTAATATGATCAGGATCTCCGCCGGAGTCCACCCCATATGTCGTATCAGGGAAGAGTTCACGCATCATCTGCCGTTCAAGAACGGAATCAGGAGATGAATAAACACCTTTCATTTCATTGAACACGACCCCTTTATACGTCAGCTCATCATCCGCATGATCAAGCTCATAATGCCAGCCTTCCTGCATGACGATTTCCGCATCTTCACGAACGCGGGGATAAAATACCGCATCCAGGTACACGTCCATCAAATTCCGAAAATCCTTATCGTTCTTGCTCGCCACAGGATACATGGTCTTATCCGGATAGGTCATAGCATTCAGAAACGTATTTAAAGACCCTTTCACAAGTTCTACAAAAGGCTCTTTTAACGGGAACTTACGGGATCCGCAAAGTACGGAGTGTTCCATGATATGAGCTACGCCCGTACTGTTGTGCGGTGTAGTTCTGAATGCAATATTAAATACTTTATTTGAATCTGGAGAATCGATATAAATCAAACGAGCCCCTGATTTTTCATGTTTCATTTCATAAGCGGTACCGTTAATCTCCTCGATACGCTCAATACGATTAAGGCGAAAGCCAGAATAAACTTTATTTACCTCCATGCCATCCCTTCTTTCTATATACATATAATTAATTATCTCAATATATTATTATATCACGACACGACATCTAAATATACAGGACAAGAATCACTATCAAATATATGCTGTATATAAAACACCCTACGGATACATCGTCTTAGACGAGGCACCATAGGGTGTAAACTTATTTATTATGTTGCATCTGCCACTTATTATTGCGACGCAAGGTTAACAGACCTTCCAAGACAGCTTCAAATTGTACGAAACTCAATGTATACGGCGCATACATATCCGGAACAACCTTATAAGTTATGGTCACTTCCGATTTATCATAATCGTAGAATATACCATGCAGATTGCTCATCGTCGTATATCCCGTCTGAGCCTGCTCCAAGGTGGGAATCGGCTGATTTTTCAAGTTACCGAGCAAATCGCTGATAAAGCCTTCCTTCCGACCTTGATCATTGAGCATTTCATCCATAAAACTACCGAGACTATCCATATGGAATTAACCTCGTTTGTCTAATATCAAACCATTATGGATTACGCGTACCGCATCTTTCACACGATCTTCCGCAACGAGGCAGGAGATACTGATTTCAGAAGTCGAAATGATTTCAATATTGATTCCCTCTTTACTGAGGATATCGAACATTTGAGCCGCAACGCCCGGTTGACCTAACATGCCGGCACCGATGATGGATACTTTCGCCATTTTTTCATCGATATTGACAGCTTCAATGTCGATGGACTGTTGCAGTTGCGCCAATACTTCACGCGCCAATACGACATCATCCAAAGCAATTGTAAAAATAAGATCCGTCTTAGGCTCATTTTTAGAACGGATAGATTGAACAATCATATCCACATCCACATTTTTCTCTGCCAACGCTTTAAATACGGTTGCCGCGATGCCCGGCTTATTCTCAACGCCTACGAGAGCCACTTTTGCTGTATTTGTATCATCTGCAACGCCGGTAATAACGTGTTTATTTGCTTCCACTGTATAATCCTCCCGAATAATTGTACCTGTTGTATCACTGAATGTAGAACGCACATGAATAGGTACGCCATATCGAAAACCCATTTCTACGGCGCGAGGTTGCATTACCCCTGCACCGAGGCGGGCCATTTCAAGCATTTCACCGTACGTGACCTCTTCCAATTTAAAAGCTTCCTTCGCCACGCGAGGATCCGTCGAATACACGCCGTCAACATCAGTAAATATCTCACATACATCCGCTTCCATCGCACCTGCCAGAGCTACCGCAGTCGTATCGGAACCTCCGCGCCCGAGGGTAACCATATCGCCAATATCGGTAATCCCCTGAAATCCCGCAACGACAACGATATTACCTTCGTTAAGGGCTGTAAACACACGGTTCGGGTCAATCTCAAGAATACGACCTTTATTAAAATTGTCAGAACTTGTAATACCCGCTTGAGCCCCTGTCATGGAAATGGCCTTTTGTCCACGCTCAATGAAAGCCATAGCCATCAACGCGATTGTAACCTGTTCCCCGGTACATAATAACCGGTCCATTTCACGACCATATGGTTTCGATGTCACTTGCTTTGCTAGGGCTACCAAATCATCAGTAGTGTCCCCCATCGCGGAAACAACGACAACAATCTGATCGTCAGATTGCTTCTCTCTAATAACGCGATCGACGATATTGAATATTTTTTCCGGTGTTGCTACAGAACTGCCACCGAATTTTTTAACGATTAAGGCCACAATAATCCCTCATTTAACGTAACTTACTAAAAATGAATATGCATTTACTTTACCACAAAATGAACCGCACTGTAAAGGTTCTGACAGCACATTTTCCACCAGTAATAAACTTTAATCTTTTTCACGAGGACAAAAATATGCAAAAAAATACCAGCCCGAAAGCTGGTATTAAAGTTGCAATTAAGCAACAACGATATCTTTTTCAGATTCCCACAAACCGTGGATGTTGCAGTAAGAAACAGCAATCAATTTGCCGGATTTCTTCAACGCTACTGCAAGAGTACCTTCAGAAACAGCCACTACAGGGCCTTCATTAGCAGTTGCACCGTCACCATGCACGTTGAAATCGATAGCACCGATTTCGTAAGGTAATTGAGTGCCTTCCGCTACGAAGTACAATTTAATCCAATCGATATGATGTTCTACCGTATTTGGATGTGCAATGTCCTTACCTACGGACAATGTTACATGGAAAGTTTCACCTGCTTTTACAGTATCCACAGTTTCAATTACAGGAACGTGTTTTTCAGTTGCGAAATCGCCGGATTTAATGTAGTCATGAACAGCCATAATAACCTCCTGGTTAATTCTTATATACATACTTAATGTTTATAAATCTCATGCACACGCTGTGCTTATGTCTATATTATACATTTTCGATATAGTTTACGCAAGAACTTTTTCGAAAAATTTAGATTTATTTTTCAGCTGAGAATACTTGGTAATTTTACTCTAGGAAACGCCTAAAATTCTATGCCCTTGGCAGCCTTGATTCCCTTTTCATAAGCGTGCTTGACAACCTTCATTTCCGTTACCGTATCCGCCAACTCGATAATCTCAGGCTTTGCATAACGGCCCGTCAAAATGACATGGAGGCGTTCCGGCTTATGTTGTAGCATATCTACTACAGATTGCACATCGATGAGCTCATAGTTAATAGCATTATTAATTTCATCCATGATAATGAGATCCCATTTATCTGAGTTAACCTCATCAACCAAAGTACGCCAGGCCTCCTGAGCGGCCTTCTTGTGTCGATCCAATTCCGCCGGAGATATTTCATCTCTCTTATAATAGATAAAGCCCTTCCCCATGGAACGGATCTCTATATTATCCCCCAACTTCGCGAGGCCTGCCAATTCTCCATAGCCGTTACCGCTTTTTATAAACTGTAAAATCAAGACCTTAAAGCCTTGCCCTACAGCACGTAACGCTACACCCAAAGCAGCTGTCGTTTTCCCTTTACCGTTGCCGGTATTGACCAAAATCAAACCACGATCACTCATAAGCAACTCCTTATTATCGGTTATTTTTAAATGCCTCACATCGATTTACGAAATGCTGAGCCCCTTCATCGGTGCCGGCAAAATTCAAATGCAGATACGATGCCAACACATTATTCGATGCATAACCTCCATCATAGGATTGAGGTTTACGCCCGCCCTCCAGGTGAAAAGCCCACGGGAAATCTTCAATGGTAGGCTCCATCGTGGAAAAATGGAATTCATGACCGCGTAAGCTCGCCCCTGTATCGCCCAACAAGGTATCTCGTTTAGCCGTAGCCGTCACATACCCTACCTTTTGCAGATTTTGCTGCATCTTGCAATTAGCGGGCACGATACCAACTGTATCATATACAGAACCTTCAAAATCATGAATCGTTTCACATAAATACATGAGGCCGCCACATTCCGCATAAATTGGCATTCCCTGTTCGCTGGCTTCACGAATCGATGACTTCATAGCTTCATTGGCGGATAACTGATGTAAAAACATCTCCGGAAATCCTCCGCCAAAAATGAGCCCGTCAACAGAAGGAATCTCAACATCATTGAGAGGACTGAAATATACAAGCTCAGCCCCCTTTTTCTCTAATGCCGCAAGGCTGGCAGGATAATAAAAAGAAAAAGCTTCATCATAGGCAACGCCTATTTTAGCTTTTTTCTGCATATGCGTTGTATCGGTCGCTTCCGGCAATTCAATTGCCGGCGCACTCGATGCAATAGAAAACAACCGCTCTAAGTCCACCATCTTTTCCACAGCGCTGCGGATCGTTGCAATAGCTTCCGTCGGATCCGACTCTGTTACCGGAGTCAACCCGAGATGACGTTCCGGTGAATGCATACGGTCATCACGATAAATAGCTCCGATTACGGAAACACCTATTTTATCCATGCCTTCACGAATCATGCGCTCATGGTTAACCGATCCCAAACGGTTTAATATAACACCTCCGAAATTAACCTCCGGATCATAATCTCGAAACCCTTTGGCGATAGCGGCGCCGCTTTCACCCATAGCCTTGCAGTCGATAACGAGCACCACCGGCGCCTGTAATTGTTTGGCGATTTGAGCCGTACTGCTCACGCCCTCTCGTCCACCATCGTAAAGCCCCATCACTCCTTCGATAATAGCGAGGTCTACACCGTTCGCCATCGATGCAAAAAAGGGATTCAACTTGTGAGACGGTACCAGCCACGTATCTAAATTATAACTATCTCGACCGGATGCAATTTTATGAAAGCCCGGATCAATATAATCCGGGCCCACTTTAAAAGATTGCACCGTACGTCCTTCCCCTGCATAAGCCGCTAATAAACCTGCTACAATAGTCGTCTTACCTACACCTGAATTAGTGCCGGCAATAACAACGCGTGGAATCTGTACTGTGTTCATAGATATTACCTCGTAGTTACGACGTGTTTGTTAACGGTCCTTGCGCTTTGCAAGAATCGTAGATAAATAGTTAAGTTTTGAATCTTTAGGCATATTATCAAGACCTACAAAAACCTGTTCATCAGGCAAACCCACGCGACTGATCATCACCGCATCATCCGCCATATTATGCTTTAACAGCACCTCTTGCACTTCATCAAAGTTCTTATAAACTTTCATAATAACCACATCATCCGCAACGGCCAGTACAGCATCGATTTTTTCCTTCGGCGCGGTAGCAGGAACAATAGCGAGAACCTCTTCCTTCTCTACGATAGGATATCCCAAGTGCGAACCGATAGCACAAAAGGCCGTAATGCCGGGAATCGTTTCGATTTCATGACCCGTATTTTCAATCAAGCGATATACATACATATATGTACTGTAGAACATAGGGTCACCAAGGGTTAAGAATACGACGCTCTTACCTTGATCCAAATAGGACAGAATAATGCGTTTCGCCTCTTCCCAGCCTTCCTGTTGAGTCGCATCATCCAAGACCATCGGGAATACAACGGGAACGATTTCCGTATGCTCCTGAATGTACGGCTGTGCAATATTCAGTGCTACAGAGCCGTCTTTCTTTTCCGTTTTCGGTGTAATAATAATATCCGCTTCACCTACAATACGCGCAGCTTTCACAGTCATCAATTCAGAATCACCAGGGCCTACGCCAATGCCATATAACTTACCTTTCATGGTATATCTCCTATTTCAACAGTTTTTAATATAAATTTATATTTTTACAATCTGACTTCTATTATAACCAATTTATGCAACATATACAAAAATCTATTTGATATTCGGAATAGCAGGCCGATGGGCACTGCGCTTACCATATATATCGTCGATGCAATCCTGCACATGTTGACGGAAAATATCGTGGATCACATCATATTCGCCAAGGGCGCTATTAATCGGTTCAACCTCATAACCGGCCGCAGCAATTTCGTTGATTACACTGTCATCTGCATCACCGAAGAGATCATTTTGTGCATGATCACCTAATACGAGCAATAAAGGATGTACATAAATTCGGTTCGGCCGCTTCCCATCCAGCCAGTCCCAAGGCAAAGCCACATCCGTAATGTATGGCGCATTTTCAAGAACAGCCACGCGGACATTAGTGAAACCCGCACGAATCAATTTAAATTGTAAATTACCATACGAAGAATTCCCCGAACCGAGACCGCCATGACCGACCAGCAGTAGACCGTCCTCACCGGAAATATTCAAAGACTTGATAAAACGATCGATTAAAATCTGATAGTCATCCGGATGCTCCTCCTGTGCCATGTAGTACACGAGAGGTCTACCAACACGCAACACTTCAAGCCGACCTTCCCCTTCATGAGCCAGAATGTTATGTTTCAGCTTATCAAACTCTTCACCGCCCGTAAAATGTAACGGCTGTACATACACATGAGTATACCCGTCCTGAATGAGCTGTTCCAGCGCTCCCTGCTCAGTAGGAATGGTAATCCCCCGCTCGCGCAATCGCTTCACGATAATACGAGATGAAAAGGCAAGCTTTACCGTATAATCGGGAAAGGATTTACTAATATACTTCACAACGGAATCAATATTCTGTTCACGAGCACTGTCAACCGTGGAGCCGAAAGCTACCACTAAAATCGCTTGTTTCATGAAAATCTCCTTATCTAATCATCATTATATGTTAATCATACCATAGAGATTTCACAGACGTCATACCATAGTACGTATAAAATAGCGATTATAAGTATTTTTCATAGTGAAAGTATCACTGATACGTCACGATAATCCCGGTAAAATATGCACACATCCTATTTAAAAAATCATACTCCTCATATAAAAATCCCCTCTACTAGTTATCTAATAGAGAGGATTTTTAAGTTCAAAATAATGTAACGCCCCTAGGAAATCAAGCCTTGTACTTCAACGCGAGAAGAGGATGTCATAACCGGTTTCACGGATTCTCTGGGCGTACTACGTCTACGGTCAGACATGCGAATGGCCTGGCCCAAATGCTTCAGGAATAAATCCTGAACATATGGATTTTCCCCAAGACCTTCATTCCAGATAGATACATTATAGCCTTCTTCCGCAAGCAACGCATAAATCGAATCGGAACGTTCACCGCCAAGATAATCCATAAGATGCGTAGAGCCGATGAGCGCCAACGGTACCACAAGAACGTCTTTGTGACCCATGCGGTCAAGCAATGTAAGAGCCT
Source organism: Veillonella rodentium (assembly GCF_900187285.1). Taxonomy (NCBI): domain Bacteria; kingdom Bacillati; phylum Bacillota; class Negativicutes; order Veillonellales; family Veillonellaceae; genus Veillonella; species Veillonella rodentium. The sequence goes on from NZ_LT906470.1 coordinate 1,282,868, forward strand.
GCTTAAATGTAGGGAATCCGTTCGTCGTAAACACCGCAATATTAGGGGCCGCACCATACATCGCTTTCAGCTGCAACGTACTGAACTCCAACTGATTCTGGCCGTTCGCCATCAATACAACAGATTTATTCAACGCTTTTGTATTCACGTGACGAATAATACCTTCTAACGTAGCTTCATAGTCATCCGCATAATTTTTTACACCTAACGATGTAAGAAGCGGTTTTCCGATATTCACCTGCGAAAATCCGTAATCGTTACTGTGTAAAAATTTTAGAGCCTGTTTACGCATCAACTGATAACATTGATCCGATACCAATGTAACAGGTTGAATGTACACCTCATCCACTCCGATACGTGCAAAGTCCTGCATGATATCTGTGAAAGAAGAAATTTTATCATCATATTTCTCATTCCACTTTTCAACCAGTGCATCGGATAAGAATACGCGACGTACCTCCATATCAGCATACATGGTGCGCACTTTTTGTTCTATACTGCCAATGGATTTTTCCACCGCATCTTGATAAATTGATCCAAAGGATGCAATAATGATACCTTTCATATGTGACCTCCATATTGCTCATACATGAAACAATGTTCATAAATGAAAATTGTTATCAACTACTATGTAATAATACTACATGATTAGTGCACGGAAGTCAATGAGAAAATTTATCAATTATCCATCAATCTCTACAGTTTATCTTTACTCTGAGCCAAATTTATTATCGCTATTTATAATTTACAGGATAATTAACTACTTTCTTTTATGCTGCTTCTTATATCCCAACTGCCTTTTACAAATAATCTATAGATTATAAAGATATTTAAAAATGGAATCGGTAATAATATCAACCAAAAGGTACTATATAAACTATCATGTAATCGACGAGCAAATAACATCAAAATCGAGAAAATAGTATAAAAATATAGTAAGAAAAATATCCCCAAAGATATAGGTGTAAGCCAGGCTACTCCAATTGCATTTTTAAACGTAAGAAGAATTGATAATATATTTACATTTAAAGTCATAATTGTACTTAATGAAGCGACGCCTATAATTGCTTCTACACGTTTAGCTCTACCATTGAAACAAAATAATTGATAAATATAGATATCCATTAAATATTCTAGAATTCCCTTTTCATTAGCTAATGCTATCTTAGAACTTAAATATCCAATAGAGCATTCTGAAGAAACCATCTGAACACGACTATCTCCATATTTATTGTGAAATTGATTACTAGGTAAAAAATACAGCAATACTAGAGGAATGAAAATAATGGCTAATTCAACAAGGAAGATTTGTTCAAAAAAGGACACATATAACCCTTCAACAGAATATAACTCATAATAATATCGAGCATATACGACGCCGCCTATTAAACTCCATATACATAACCATTTTCCTGAGCATCCAAAATCATGCAGTCTACGCCTACTTAATTCTAATACTACTCCCACCCCCAATAACTTATAAATGTATCTTACATAATACATTAACTCACAATCTAGGGATAAATTATTAATAACTCCATTCCCGATAAAATAGGTAAAAAAACAGCCTATTAAAATAAATAAAAAATCATTTCTACGGATTCTTGTATTATGCAATAAATCATATATATTTTGTTTTAATAGGGCTGTCTCTCTATCTATCATCTGTTTCTTCCTCATAAAAATCTTCGTCAAATATAGATTTTTTTATAGCAACAAAGGTTCCACTATTAGTAAATACTTCTTTTTGCCCATATTTTCCCTCTTTAACAAAATATTTTTTACCATCACTTCGATTAATATATTTTTTCCCTTGACCTCGATATATTTCTGCAGCTGCCTCAGCCCTCATATTATCAATGTCCATATTAGGAAGTGATTTACTAACCAATGCCTCATCTTCTTCTGATACATCAGATTTAACCTCATAAGTATTAGTATATTCCGCTTCAATGCCTATTGGAACTCCATTCATATAATTAGATATATCATATACAGTATGATTACGGATTTGATCCGGTCCATATATATTATAATTTGAGTCCTCCACTTTTTTTAGAGTAACGATAGAGTTAGGATCATTGAAGTCTAAAGTTGTATGTAAAACCTTAAATCGTGAATTATTTGTATCAATATCTCTATTATCAAATGGAACCGTTGTTTTATCAAATCCCATTCCCAAAAAAGCAATCCCACTATTTTCACTATTGTCCACTATATATGTATCTGGAATAGAATCTTTTATTACACCTGAAACTTTTAACAACTTAGTCAAATTTAAACTAGGATTAGCTCCAATAGTTCTATACACGGTATTAGGCTTATCCCCTGCCCTAACTTTATAAACAACTCCAAATAAATTCATAGAATGTTCCTTGCCTTTTTCTACTCTTGATAATTCTATATTTACATCATCAGTAGAATGTTTAAACATTGCATTTATAAGATCCTTATTTTTGTTATTTTTAAAATATTCCGTTTCTGCATGTCTTGCTGCTTCTAACGATGGTTTCGGATTATAATGCCACCCAGTAGTACTGCTCCCCGTATAAAATGCACCATCAGCCCCTAGTTTAGTGGGATAGCCTTGTGTCTCTAATAACTGCCCCCAAGTCATTCCTAATGAAACAGTAGATCCATCACTATATTCATTATAAGCCATTAAAGTATCTTTATCATACCAAGTATCCCTCACATAGGGTTCACTCTCTCTTCGTTTCATATCTTCAGAAACTGCACGTGAAAATGCTTCACTATATTCACCTTGAGACTCAATATGCCCTTTTGATTTATACGTCCATTCATTCCAAGGATGTACCTTTCCCATAGGTTCATCAATATTAGTCCAACTCAGATCCGAATTAATTAAGACTTCCTGTCCTTCTAATTGATGTCCTTTTTCAGGATTTTGTACAACAACGCCAGAAATAAAATCAGTACTTAATACCGATGGATCGACCAGTTCATCGCCAGCTCTACTTCTCTTATACACGCCACCATCTAAAGCAATAATATAATATGATTCAAACTCAGATAACTCATCAGACTGTTTCATCCTACCATATGCATTATCTCGAGTCCCATACTGCGCTTCAGCCGCCCCGGTAATAACAGGTTTTCCTAATCCCGCATTTACTACTGCCCCTACGCCGGCACTGAGCCATTGCGCCACAGCAGGATTTGTCTTGGCAACCTTTTGAATGTCACCAATTAACGCCTCATTGGTAACTCCGGCATAGAAACCGCTGCCCGGCTTATTACCGGCAACTCGAGCGGATACTTCCGCCACTACACCATGAGCAATCGCTTTAGCCACTTTCTCTTCTTTAGTTTTCGGTTCCCAATAATGCAATTGTTCAAATGCATCTTTAGCAAAGAGCCGAGCTAATTCCTGTCGTTCCTCTACTTTCTTTTTATCAAAGATCGTATCCAGTTTATTAAGACTATTAGCGGTATCTCTAGAAATCGAACGTATATCTACAGATTCATCATGTACAGTTATTGTACCATCAGCAATAGCAGATTTGGTAGTGCTATGTGCGGAATCCTTCGATTCAGGTAATAATTTCGGTAAAAGTCCTAACGAATTATATACCGCATCTTGTCCCGCTTGACTTAGCGACTTAAAGTTTCCTATATGGTTATAACTCACACCTGTATTCTTCGAAGAGTACTCAGCCGTATTTTCAATATCTTTCATCGCTAAGCGACCGGTAGATACTACATTCTTTTCTGTAGCAGCTTTACTATCTATAACAGCCCCTTCTAATGTGGTAGTACCTTTTGTAGTAATTGTATAACCATCCTTACCGGCAAAGATACCGGCTTGCTCCGTTACACCGGCATAGTTGCTACGCATATCTCCTTTAGAATGCTCACCGAAAATATTACCTAATTGAGTTCCATTTGTAGAAACACTAAATCCTGTATTTTTCTGTTTCCCCACATAGGTCTCTTTATCCTGTAAACTTTGAATATATAAATTACCACCTACGTTGGCAACAACTCTATCACCTTTGACTGTAGAGCCTATTACATTCGTATCTTTACCGGAAATCATATTGACCGTATTAGCTGTTATTCGAGAAGGTGCGTATGATACTTTCTCGGTATTTTCTCGTTGCATACCTTTATTATAATTAGCATCAAAGCCTAACATACCTCCACCATTCACACTTATATTAGCCCCTACGGACCAGCTTTTCGTATCATTATTTTCTGTTTTACGACTTGTATTAGTTGCGGCTTGCAAATTAATCGTATTATCAGCTACTACATCAACCGTTTTACCTTGTATCGTTTCACCTATAGCCGTGATCGTTCCTGTATTCAGTGCATTAGATTTCGCTAATAAGGAAGTAGTATTATTGGATATAATCTTACCACCTGCATAGTCGCGATCATGTAATTCAGTAACGCTCTTGCTGTAACTGGATCCAATGCCGACATGAATATTAGCTAACCCATCCTTCTTAGCACGCTTTTGTGCTTTATATTGAGACTGATCCCCCTGTATATCAGCCATTTCATTAAAACCTGTCTGATACTCCTGGGCACCTTCTACAGCGAACCGGTCACGCATTCCTGTTACGGTCTTCAGTTGTTTTTCAGTTAACTGTCCGGATGATGCCAACCGATCGAGTCTCGCACTAAAATCCATTTTTTGCAGTCCGGAATCCATTAAACTATCTGCATGATTAACAACATTAGCCGGCGTATATGCCCTATATTCGTTAATATTAGTAAGTCCTTTACGTAATTCTTTACCAGCCTCTACATATTCAAGCGCTGCCAATCGTTTATCATGTCGATCTTTTCCTTTTTGTTGCAACGCATAGGCACCATTAAGAGCTGATGCAATAGAGCCTCCTAAACTTACAGTTAAACCGGAAGTTTTAACTTCATGTGTCTGCTTTATATCAGCCGTATTATGTTTGCCGTCAAGGACCATATCCGGCGCCTGTACCGTTGCATTTGTACCTGCTAATATAGAAGCGCTTGTCAAATGAGCGGCCTCATTCGCATGAATGGCAACTTTTCCTTTAGCTGCCCCAATTAATGTTTCTACCTGATTCGTATACTTTCCATCCAGTGTATCCGTTACTTTTTTACTGCCTATAGTAAAGCCTATACCGGCACTCATCAAACCTGTTTTCTTGCTGTGTTCATAGATATCATCGCGCTGTCTTTCTTCACCGGAATCTGTACGCACATCATGTCCCGCAGTAATGTTTACATCCTTCGTACCCAATACATTAGCCCCCGTTAAGGACACATCATGGTTGGCTTTCATATCAATAGCATTGCCACCGATGGTTGAAGATAAAACACCCGTATGTTCATGATCAGTACGTAGCGTACGCACTGTTTTAGATAATAAGCTCTTTTCCTTATACTTAATACCATATTCATCACGGCTATAGCTTTCACCGGGTGTCACATTCACATCATGTCCGGCTGCCATCGTCGTTGTACCCTGCTCACTATTTACGACACCGTTGCGAACAGATACATCATGACCGGCACGAATAGCCACATCACCATCACCTAGAACGGTCGTACCTAATTCAGTACGACGTTCCGTACGGTTATAATTATCGCTGTTGACGGTCATATCTTTTTTCGCAGCCAGCTGTTCCGTACCGAGATTCACATCATGGCCGGCCGTGATGTCCATCGTTGTATTAGCACCGCCATGAACCAAGGCCCCTTTGAGATGTATATCACGATTGGCGGCAATAGATAATTGTCCGCCCGGTTCAGATACACCTACTGTACCTTGACGACGAACTACATCCTGATTCGACAAAGCCTTAACACGAGCGCCCACATTCACATCCCGACCTGCACTCACCACAACGTGTGTATCGCCATGAATAGCCCCCGTAGTATTCACATCCTGCTTCGCTGCAACCGCCACAGTACGTCCGTCAATCGTACCGGTATTATGGATATTCTGTCCATTCAATACAATGGTATCGGCAGTCATCACACCTTGGTTTTGTATATCAACATCGGTCTCGCTTACAATCGTGCGACCACTGATGAGACCGCCCATAGCATTCAGACTCTTTGCAGATTGTTTCGCTAAGTATACTTTTGGATAGAGAACTTGCTGTTCTTTACCATTGACAACCATCGTTTTCGTTTCGAGCCATACCATGTCCGTTGTAATCGCCTGCATTTGTGCATCAGACAAGGTAATCCCCGGCGTTAAATTAAACTGTTTGCCATAGGCAATGCCCGCCTCAAGAAGCGCTTTATACTCCATCTCATTATCTGTATAACCGGTCAAATATTGGCGACCGGTAGCAGCGAGAATCTGCTGATTCACCAATTGTTGTTCATAGAAACCGTCACCTAAACGCTTAAGACGACGGTCAGGGTCCTGATTAAGGGCATCGATCATATATTGAGAGGATAAAAATTGTTTGCGGTCCGTGAAAGCCGGATCTGTCTCCACCAGGGCATTGGCGGTAATCTCCGGATGAATTCTGTAGAGTGATTCCGTAGGTAATGATAACCCATCAATCGTGCCGCTACGCTTACCGTTTCCTTTACCCAGACCATATGGATCTAAACTCTCACTTACCTTAGCCATTGTTGAAGCCGACAGCACATCCTCTGCATGATCTTTTACGACACCCACAGGTTTAACATTCTGTTCGGTAACAGACGGTGTCATAAACACTTCATCCTTCCAGTACCGACGACGTTTATGACCTATACCACTGGACTTTCTAACCCGTTTAGTATAACTTTCCTGCGTTGTACCTGTCGCAATCGTTTTCTCACTGACTTCATCAGATTGATTATCTATCGCACCATAAGTACGTACAGTTCCACCCGCTACGATACGGCTATTCGTATTATGGATAGCACCGGATACAGTCATATCCCCACCGCTGCTGATGATTCCCGGATCATCATGGGTAATGTCAGTATGGGTATGTTCAGTTTGACTACGAATAATAGTAAACTTATGAACACGATTTTCATCCTTATCCATTTCTTTGTTATACGCTTCATCTTCTGCACTATGTACCGGTATAACACGAGGTGTACCATAGCCACCATTATTATCAGCATACGGGAACTCTGATTTATCAAACACTTGCCCTTCCAGCTTATGATTCGGATCATTCACTTTAAGCTTATCAGGATTGTTAGTCACACCGTCAGAAACACGCTTAGCTCCAAATGCCGCATTCTCATTTTTTACCACAGGCGTATCAATCGTCATAGCCCCTGCGGATTTAATCGTAGCACCGGTATTCGTCAGGTCCTCTTTAGCTGTCACACGCATAGACCCGCTACTATATATAAGCCCTCTGCCTTCATTTTTTATATGCTTCGCGTCAACATCCACCTCTTTGCGACCTGCTATGGTACCTGATGTATGACCAGCAAACTCTGTTTCGATAGCAGTCAACTGTGTTTGTGCCTCATCATATGCTTTTGTAAGGTGTTGGATACGTTGTTTGTGAGCAGCTAACTCTTCTTGAGTTTTGTACGCAGTTACGTCCGCATTCCATTCATCATCGAGTGCTTTCTTTGCCGCTTTTAATGCGTCCCCGGCTTTATGATATCGTTCTTCTAATTCGCGATTTGTATGGTTATTAACGTGATTAGCTTTAATAGATACAACATCCCCATACACACGTCCACCATCATGGTTGTCTACAGTGCCCGCTTCCACATGTGTAGTATCTCCGGAGTTAATAAGACCTGCATTATCTACCGTCGTTTGACTCTCTACGGTAGCGCTTGCATCACCTTGTACAATTCCGGATGCCCCTACTGTAACAGCTTGTCCTGATATAGCCGTATTACCGTTACTCGTCACGCCACCACTAACAACAATACGACCATCACTGGTAATATTCGTAGCTTTTGCAGCACTGACGACACCTTTCACATTCACACCCAGTCCGGTATTACTACCCTTCATGGTAATGGCATTGGCATACATGCCACCGATAGCCGCTACATCCAAGCCAACTTGATTGGACGTGCCTATGCGCTGTGTATCTAACGTATTCGCATCCACAACATTCTTACCGGTACGGACATCCGCCTCATTGGCCCATACTCCGGCATTAATGTGGGCCGTTTCCGTTAAAATCTGTAATGCATTAGCCCCTTTGGCGTTTAACCCTTTTCCATTAACCGATACCGCACCTTGTTCTACACGATAAGTTTGAATATTACCGTCCCCATTGAACTCCGGTTTCCCTGTCGTCAATACAGCACGGTCTGTATTAATAAACCCGCCGCCATCAATACTGATACCATTCGGATTAGCCACCACTACCGAGGCCTTTTGTCCTGCCACCTCGATAAAACCTTTCATAGCAGTTGGATTCGTAGAGGTTACCTCATTAAGAATCACACGTGCCGCACCACGAGCCATATTAGCATTCCCCGGTATATAACCGGCGAGCGTAGTATTGGACATACCATATGAATTATTTAAAATAGTCCCGGACTCAGGCACATTAAACTTCGTATAATCGTTGCGAGATACACCACCGGCCGTAGGACCTGTTACATTAACTAACGTCACACCATTACCGGCCTGAGTGACTTGAGCCTGACGATCTTGAGGGGCCTGGCGATCCACTTCAATCGGATGTTCCGCATACGAAAAAGGCATCACAACAGGATCCACAACTAATAATCCCATCGTGAGCCATATAGCAATTTTATATTGTAATGATTTCTGTTTCATACAGCTCTCTTCTCCACACATAATAATACACTATACATTGTATATAGCAGGCGGCATACACTATAGCATACCGCCAGTTCAATACACATAACGACTACTGAACAGTACAACTGCATCATGCTTGCATTCACGCATATACAACTGTATTGTCAATGCTTAGAATCGAATACCGGCTTGGAACCCGGTCGTTACATGATCAGTTACATATCCGTTCGGTTTATATAAAGGAACACCGACAAAAGCATCATAAAACAAACCGGACTTAAATTGACCGCGTATACCTAATGCCGTACCGGCTATAATTCGTCCTGTTAATATATCCGTACTAGGTCCATATACTGCACCAACATCTACATTAACATATACACTGGAATGAAGACGAGGAATATAGCTGGCCACTTCATTCCGTACATACCAACCGCTTTCACCTAAAAGCGTCCGTTCCCCATCAAAACCTTGTACCGTATAGCGATTCCCGATACTCATCATATCTCGAGAAAATAACCGCTTACCGCCTAAGGTCCATTGACCGTGAAATGATGTAGTGATGCTGGCCGGACGATGTCCCCACCGACGTGGTATTTGATAATCTACATCGGCAAGAAGTTGGGTAAATCGAGTGCTAGGTGCATCGCCGCCAAAATCTGGCTGGGAACCGAACCAGCCTACCCCCTGCTTTACGCCTACACGAGAGTATAATGTATTTTGCTTTATATAGCGCCGTTCCGACACCCCCACTTCCAAAGCGGCCGTATCAGCCCGTTGTACAGCAATATCCACATCATTAATATAATTATGTGAGTTACGTTTGCTGATACTCACATCCCAACTGCGTTTAGTAGTTCGATCACGATGGAACACATGCTGCCACGTGCCTCTAACGGATTTCACTCGACTGGAACTGATCACAGGTCCCACTATAGACTGAATTGATTGATGATACGATAAATGACTATATCCAATGCTAAAGGTATCCTTACCTCGCGGAATAGAATAACTAATACTATGGTTTTTAGTTCCCTTTACATACCCCTCATTGGCACCATCATGATTAGCACTGATACGCAATACATCGTTCGCATTGAAAAGACGATCAATACCAATAGACGCATTCCATTGCAGTTTACCTGTATCCTTCATTCCCGAGTCATCCACAGAAATAACACCATGAATCGGTGGGCGTTTTGTTGTTTGTAAAACAATACGGGAAGATAATGGTCTGGTTCCCGGCTCCAGCTCAATCGTCACAGCTTGAGAGCCGATTCGTTTCATCTGTTCCAGCCCTTGTTCAATATCCCGAATATTCAATATATCTCCTGGACGTAATGGAAACGCATTTTCCCATGGTAAATGGGGACTCTTTTCTTTATATACGACAGATTCAATACGACCTACCTGCAAATTAAACTGTAACTGCCCTGATGCTAACGACTGTGCAGGAATGCCAATTCGTGACGTGATATACCCATGAGAAACTAACGCCATATTTAACCGTTCTGCTAATGTATTAATATCCTCAACAGTCATTTTCCGATTGACAAATGGATGTGCCGTTTTACTTAAAAATGAAAACTCCTTAGGTGCATCCAGGACTAACGATGTACGCTGCGCGTCATAAAATAAAGGGCCTTTTATCAGACGCGTACTCGCCGGCACACTGTTATCCAGGAAAGTGGTGGTCTCCATTGTGGAGGACGTAATAGAATCACGGGATATAACGGTTTCCTCATGTATCGGCTCCTCCACAATGCGAATATGAGACACAAAAAAAGATGGTCCTTCCTGTACTGGCTGCTCTGCCGGTATAGTATGACCATCTGATGATGTACTTGACGATGCTATAGCATCCTCTTGTAACTGTATACGTTCCTCTCCTAGCCGCGCCTCTCTCGCTATCTGTTCTTCTTTTGCCCGTTCCAACGGTTCCACTTGGTCCATAGTTTGTGCTTGTATGGATAATGGAAGACTCATTACTGCTGTAATTCCCATCAATAGTTGTCTATATTTCATAAACACTCTCTTTCTATAACTACTGTATACACATTCTGTACTTATTATATGGTGATTAATTCATGAAATCAAATGAGATATACATGAAGTTATCATAAAAAAATATCTATACATAAGGTTTACAAAAAATAACGTCATAATAACATTAATTTTTTTAAGCAATAGAATATAAATTTCCTATTAAAGCCAATTCAAGAAAACACTTCTTCCAAAAATAAATATATATACATCCATATTCATACCCCTATAACCAATGAGAATACTCCAGCAGTTCTTAGGCTTTGACCTATATTTATCATTAATTTTTATGCAACAAATGTCTGTTTCTTCATACTGCTACAGGTATAGGGTTTATTGACACTCCCATACGCCTTTGCTACGATGACATTAAGGTTATATATATACAGTAAATCTATAGTTCTCAATATACGTCTACTACGGCAACTGTATATATGTGTAGTTGTAGTTATAGATAGGAGTTTTAAAATGAAAAAAGAATTAACATTAGCATCCGCTCTATTAGGTCTTGCCGTATCTTTCGGTGCACCGGTTGTATCTGACGCAGCATATCAACTAAATGAAGAGGTTAAAAATCCTACACCTGCATTATTGGAAGCATCTTCTATCGGTGTTCGCACTCATGAAACTAAAGAGCTTCAAAACCAAGAAAACAAAGATGCTATCGTTGTTATGAGTTTCGGTACTACTTACAAAGAAACACGCACTAAAACTATCGACGCTACTGTAGCCGCTATTCAAGCAGCACATCCTAATACAAAAGTAGTAACAGCTTTCACAAGCCATATCATTCGTGACCGTATCCAAGCGAAAGAAGGCATTACCTACCCAACACCTGAAGAAGCATTGGATCAGTTGAAAGCAGCCGGTTATACACGCGTTGCACTTACAACATTAGATGTTATCCCCGGTATGGAATACAATTATGACGTAGCTGTATTTAACTTATATAAAAACAACTTCAAAAAAATGACTCTTGGTACTCCACTCATGTACTGGATGGGCCAGGAAAATCAAACCGACGAAGTAGTAGAAACATTGAAGGCCGTAACATCTCAATTTCCTAAATTGGGTAAAGAAGATGCAGTGCTTATCATGGCTCACGGTACTCCGGATCCATCCAACGCATACTATGCAGTTATCCAGGATCGCATCGATTCCCTAGGTCTTAAAAATACATTTATCTACACGGTTGAAGGTACTCCAAATCTTGAACAGATAATCCCTCAATTAAAAGCTAAAGGCATTAAACATGTTACATTGATGCCGTTCATGATGGTAGCCGGCGACCATGCTAATAATGATATGGCCGGTGATGAACCTGATTCTCACAAATCTATCCTTACAAAAGAAGGCTTCAAGGTTGATACATACCTTCACGGTCTTGGGGAAAACCAAAATATCCGTAAAATTTTCGTAGAACGCGCTAACGAAGCTTGGGATGCATTACAAAAATAATTGATAAGGAGTTATTATGAAACGCATTTGGATTGCCGCTACAGTATTATTAAGTTTACTCATGGTACTGGGCGGATGTACAAAGACATCTACGGCACCATCCGCAGATACACGTGATATTACTTTAGACAGCACAACCTATACCGTACCGGCACATCCGGAAAAAATTGCGGTTCTATCGAACTCTTTGCTTTCAATGCTATATGCGGTAGACGGTAAAGCCATCAGTCGTGTCAGCACAACGGATCCATTGCCTCCGGAATTAGAAGCATTGCCCGTATTAGGTCAGACGGCCAATATTAATATAGAGCAACTGCTCAGCCTGCACCCTGATTTTGTTTTAGGCCTCGAATCACAGCATAAAAAATACGAATCCGTCTTAAACAGCAATCATATTCCGACGGTACTCGTTAATTACGAAGGTATCAAGGACAATGTACCTCTTATCAAATTCCTTGGTAACCTCACCAATCACCAGGATAAGGCCGATACATTAGTTGCGACTTATGAAAGTAACATTCAACGCGTTAAGGATGCCGTCAAAGATCGGACACCTGCACGCGTGGCCGTATTACGCGCCACCGGTAAGGGTGTTACGGCAGAAACAGATGCAGCCATTACCGCATCTATGGTCAAGGATTTAGGCATGACAAACGTCGTTTCCGCTCATCTCGATAAGGCTACCACTGATAAAACCGTGCCTTACTCGTTGGAAACATTGGCGGAAGATGATCCGGACATTATCTTTGTCGTAACCATGGGCAAGGAAGAAGAAATTACAAAAGCGATGCAACAGGCCATGACAGGCAACCCTGCATGGAATAATCTGAAAGCGGTACAAAACAATCACGTTGTATACTTACCGTCTAAACTATTCCTGTTAAATCCGGGACTCAATACACCGGAAGCAATGGCTAAGCTTGTAAAAGAAGCCTACGGAATAGACGTAACATTTTAGAGCAAATCAATTCTATACACTCTGACAATAAATAAAAAGGTGGTAGTGAAATACGTATTTCACTATCACCTTTTTTACAATATATCCAATCTGATTTTTACAATTAACTTAAAAGATAAAATGCCGATGCACATAGTTATTTACTAACTGCATCGGCATTAAAACAACACGTTCTGTCCTATAAACCTTATATACTTATGCCAATCCCTGGATTTTTACATAAGGCTTATCCGTTCTATCTTCAATGACAGCACGTACCTTAAAGACGTCTAACAGCAACTGTTCCGTCATGATATCCTGAGGCGCTCCATCGACTACGAGATGCCCTTCCTTGATGACCGCCATATAATCGGCGTACTGTGCAGCTTGCGTCAAATCATGCAGAACCATAAGGACCGTCATATTCTGTTCACGGTTGAGCCGTTTCAACAATTCCATGATTTCCAGTTGATGATTGATATCCAAATAGGTCGTCGGTTCATCCAGGACGAGCAACTGCGGTTCCTGTGCAAGGGCCATCGCAATCCACACGCGTTGCCGCTCCCCGCCCGACAAGGACGGCATCATCTGATGTCTCAAACGGGATGTCTTCGTAATTTCCAGTGCCCGATCCACAGCAAGGCGATCCTCCTTCGCCGTATTTTTCCACCAAGACTGATGAGGATAGCGACCGCAGTAGACGAGCTCTTCAACGGTCATATCGCGCGGCATATCAGGTACCTGCGGTAAAAATGCCATATACGTGGATAATTCCTTCTGTGAATAGTCTCCGAGCGCTTTCCCATTAATCGATACATTGCCGGAATCGGCTTTCACATGACCGATAATAGACCGTAAAAGCGTGCTTTTACCACAACCGTTAGGCCCTATGAGGGCTGTAATCTCATGATTCGGAATAGTGAAAGAAATATCATGTAATATATGACGGCCGCCCAGAATAATATTCAATCGGTCCACACTGATCGCAGCACCGTTATGATTCATTACCTATCCCTCCTCAACAAATACAAGAAGAACGGTGCCCCGAAAAAGGCCATGATGATGCCTACGGGAATTTCAATAGGACTGGCGATAACGCGCCCCACTGTGTCGCTCACGACTAACACAAGAGCCCCAAGCAAAGCAGAACCCGGTAACAAGTATGCGTAATCATTGCCGATAATCAGGCGCAACATGTGAGGTACCACGAGGCCGACAAAACCGATAAGCCCCGCAATACTCACCGCGCCGGCAGCTAAAAGAGCGGCCACGGCGGTCATCATAAACCGTGTTTGCTCAACCTTAAGACCCAGCCCCTTCGCCGTTTCATCCCCTAAGCTCAATATGGTGAGGCGCTTTGCACCTAAGCAGGCCAAGATAAGGCCTACCATAGCATACGGAAATAACACCTCTACCTGAGGCCAGCTGCGAGCCGATAACCCCCCTACCATCCAAAGCAAGGCCCCTTGTACACGGTCC